>JAJCYQ010000103.1 GCA_029262835.1 Bacteroidota bacterium | reverse complement strand
GGCACCCGGGTCGTCCTGCACAGCCCGAGGCTCGCGCGGCTGAGCGTCTTCGACCTCGAGGGCAATCACGTCGCCGATCATTCGGTGCCGGGACGTTTCGTTCCGCGGCAGATCGTGGGCTTCGATGGCCACCTGTTTGCGGTGGACGCCCAGGAACCCATGATCGTCTATGGTGGTGGAGAGCCGCGTTCGGCGCCGTGGATCGTCGGCCGATACTCCTCCGAAGGGCAGTTGGTCGACAGGATCATCGAGTTCGCGCAAACGCCGCAAGCCTACTGGACGAGCGAACGAGGCGCGGGTGAGGTTCCGGTCAGAGAAGCGCTCCCGCGCGCGGCATTCTCCGACGAGGTCGTGTACGTGACCGACGGTAGCGAGTATCAGGTACTTGCACTGCGGCTCGACGGCGACCCCGTCTGGGCTCTCCGCGTGGCCTATTCAGCACCAGGGCCGAACGATGAGTTCAAACAAGCACTCGTCCATTTCGGAAGCTCGCTTCCTCGTGAACTAGGCCGGACGCCGGCCGATCCTCGCAGCTACGTGTGGCCTGACCATTTCGCCACGATCGAGAACCTCGAGGTCGACGGACGGGGCAACCTCTACGTGTTTCCTTATGCCGATCGGTCACCGGAAGAGCTGGAGGACATCTACAGACCGGTTCCGGTGGACGTCTATACATCCGAAGGCGACCGCATCTTCTCCGGCTGGAGCGAAATCGACGGCTGGGACGCCTCGCTCGGCGATCATGTCTTCCGTGTGGAGCGCGATCCGGTGACGGAGGAGTACTTCGTCGCTCGATATCGGCTCGAGACCTTGCTGAAGTAGGACGAATTCGGTGGTCTACGGGCTGTCGTGAGCCAGTAGCTGAAGCATCGCTCCTGTCACGGTCGTTGTAGCGCCTTGCTGGTCAGGCGACGGGCCGAGCCACAACCATTAGGCTAGCTGGCGGTACATCTCGATCGAGGCAGTCCCATGTGGGAAACACTCAGACGTTCGCTACCCTTGCTGCCGCTTTCGGCCATGCAGCCATTCGGTCGCCTCATCGTGACCGTGCTGCTGGCTCGCTGGATGGGGGCTGAGAACTTCGGCGCCTTCGCTACCCTCTCTGTGCTGATCGAGGTACTGAGTCAGCCTGCCACCCTTGGTCTGGGACAGGGCGTCGTTCGCTACGGGGCCGGCTATTTCAAGCAGGCTGAACAGGCCTTGCTCAGAGGGTTGCATCGATTCGCGTGGTTCGCCGTGGTGACGGCGGGCAGTGGGATCACGCTGCTGTTGGTACTGATCTCGGCGCCCCTGGTCAGCGGCACGGCTACCCACGAGGGTCTGCGCTATCTGCTGATCGCGGTGCCACTCGCGGCGCTAGTGCAGGTGCAGGCCTCCTATCTGCTGGCCACCAAGCGAAAACAGGACTTCCTGCTTACCCGGCAGGTGCTGGCGCAGTGGTTCACCATCGTCGCCGCCCTCGTGATCCTGCTCTCCGTGGACACGGTCACTGTGCATGAGGCGCTGTGGGCGGTCATCCTCGGCTTTTCGTTCACGCTGCTCTACCAGTGGTCGAGGTTGCGCGGTGAACTGCGGGGGATTGCACCGGCCTATCGAACCCGTGAGTGGCTCACCGCGGCGCTGCCACTCATGTTGAGTGCGTCCGGTACTGCACTGATCGTCCGTCTCGACATTCTGTTCGCGCGGATCATCGAGAACGAGGCGGCCGTGGCTCTATATCTGCCGCCGGCGGTGATCGCGGGGCTGACCATGATCCCCGTGAACGCCATCGGCACCGTATGCAGGCCACGTCTGGCGGCCGCGGTGGATCAGGGGACCGGTGTCGGGTTCAGGACCGATGTCGTGCAGATGGCGAGGGCACTGACTCTCGCCAACACCGTCGTCGTGCTGGTGGTGGCGCTGCTGGGCCCTTGGTTGTTGCTGCTGTACGGCGAACACCACGCGGCTATCGCGATGCCGCTTCTGCTGATCATGCTCGCCGGCCGGCTCGTGCTGCCGTTTCGAGTGGTCTCCAGTGCCCTGTTGAAGCTGGTGGGTAATCCCTGGCTGTCCACCCTTTCGTTCGTAATCGGCTCGGTGGCGACGATCGCCGCGGCTCTGGTCCTACACCGTTACTGGGGGTTGGAAGGACTCGCGGCCGGGTTCGCAGTTGGATTTGCCGTAGGGGTCGCGGCAAGCTTGCTCCTTGTGCGCCGTTCGCTCGGGATCCCGTTGTCAGTCATGTGCGGCATGCGCGGAGACAAAGTCAGCATGCCGTAGGAGCAGAGAACCCAGAAGTTCCGGACGGTCCGATCAGATCGTCACGCGGTCCTATTGTGTTGACTGCAGAATTCGGCGACCATTCGGCCCCACACACGCAATCGAACACTAGCTAGAATGCCTTTTGGCCGGGAGGGGGGGATGAAAGGAGCGGAGGCTTTGCGAGTTAGCCTTGCGTTGTCTGTGTCTCTGATGACGGCCTGCGGGGCTGCGACTCCCGCGGAATCGACGTCTGCGGCGCCATTCCTTGACGATGTCGTTGTTCGCGATGAAGGGACGCTGTTTCGCGGTACGTTCTCGCCGGATGGCACGGAGTTCTATTTCTTCCGCAAGGTATCCGAGGCCGAGGACTACCGGATC
>JAJCYQ010000102.1 GCA_029262835.1 Bacteroidota bacterium | reverse complement strand
TCGACGGCAGTCGACTTCGCCGCGCGCGCCAGGTCATTTTCCGCGTCGGCGTCACGCGGCCGCAGCTTTCGCTGCGCCTGACGGACATCAATACGCGGCACCGGGTGGGCGCCCACGGCGGCGTCGAGCCTTTCACCTCGGAATATGAATCGATTTTCCAGCGGCTCGGCGCGACCGTCACGAACGAGGACGATGAGCGGCAGACGCTCCGCAATGACCTTATGCTGGAGGGCCGCGCCGAGCGAAACCGGCATGCGCTCGACGTGACCGCGTTCCGGACGTGGCAGACCTTCACGTTTGGCCGTCTCGGGCAGCCCCAAACTGATCCCGACACGAGGCGGGACCGGGAGTCGCGCACAGGTTTCACGGCGCGCGTGACGGGTGCCGCACGTGGCGAGCCCGGCAGCGCGGCCCGTCTGCTGTCCCGAGTTGACAGCGTGTCTGCACGCGTGCAGGCCTGGCGAACGGGCGATATCGGTCACGTGGAGCTCGGCGGCGCGGCAGCGCTCCGCGTCCGCGGCCTGCTGCTCCGCGTGGAAGCGGGTCTTGTCCGCACCGGAAGCGGTGGAGCCGTGCGCTCAGCGTGGCATCCGGCAGGAGGCGTTCTGATTGGAGCGGGCGGGCGGACTGCCGAGCTCGAGTGGCAGCCTGTAGCGGTCGCGCCCATCGATGTCTCCGGCTTTCTGTCACCGCTCGAAGCCCTGTCCGGCCGCCCGCCCCGCGTCGCCACCGTGCGTGGCACCTGGACGGAGCATCGTGGCGCATGGTCGGTCACCGCCGTCCCCTGGCTCACGCATTCCGACAGGCTCTGGCTGCGCATGCCCGCCAACGATGACCCCCGGCGGGCGGAAGGGGTTGTGCTGCCGGAGGGCGGCGTATCTACAGGAATAGCCCTTGTTCTCGGGTTCCGGATGCATGCAGAGCGGGGCGCATACGCCTGGTTGGGACCGGCCTGGCAGGAAGTACATGCGCCAGCCAGTGGCATGGAATCCGGCTCGCCAGAACGCGCTGCGGCCCGCGCGTGGGAACGGGCCCTGCCCCGCCTCAGCCTCTCTGGCCGCGCGGGCCTTCGGACCCTGCTGTTCCTCGGCGATCTGGACCTCGATGCGTTCGTTCGCGTGCGCTCCTGGGAAGCATTCGGGGGGCGAACGCTGCACACAGCGACAGGGCTCCTCCTGCCCCGCACGGGCGCCGAACGCGACGTGCCGTCATCGACCATACTGGACTTCGTGGCCGAGGGGGGCGTCCGTGGCGCGACGCTCTTCCTGGCCTACGAGAATGCCCTCTCCGGCACGAATGTGATCAGGGGAAACCTGCTTGTGCCCGATTATCCACTTCCCGAGCAGCAGATCCGCTTCGGCGTGCTGTGGCCGATCAAAAACTAGAGGCTTTCAGATACTGTCACCTCGCGCCGCTTTTTGCGTAGGGACCCTGCACATGGCCGTTGCGCGCTGAAAATACCCAGGAACGCCCTATTTCATACCCATATGTCCCCCTACGAAATACAGGCGATTGAAGAAATCCGCCGGTGGCGCAATCCGCCGCGGGCATGGCACGCCGATTACACGGAGCCCATTGGCCGAACGTGGAAGGATGTCACTGATCTGGTGCACCGCGTACCCGGTTTCGACTGGACGCTGGAACATGTGGTGGCAGGACTGCTCGACCTGGTCAATGAAATCACGCAGGACAGCGTGTTCAACGCGCCAGTGCATGCCGAATATGGGAAGCTGGGGGTGGCGACGGCGTCACTCAGCGACATCCACGCGCTCGACCTCGAGGACGTGGACCGCGCCATGCAGTCGCTTCCTGACACGTACATTGCCCTCGCAACCGCCGAGGGCGCGGCGACCGGACTGGCGGGTGCCGCGGGAATGGTTCCGGACATACTGAGCCTTGTGGCCATTACGCTCCGGGCCGCGGGCGAGACGGCCACGTACTGCGGATTCGACATCACGCGGCCCGAAGAACGTCTCGAAGTACTCCGCGTGCTTGACAGCGTGGCATCGAGCGGTGACGCCCGGAAGCAGATCGTCGTTACCCCGGCCACGCGTACAGCCTCACGCCTGGCCCGGCAGCAGTCAACGCAGCTACTTGAGCAGATTGGGCTCAAACTGACGGAAAAAAAGCTCGCGCAGTTCCTCCCGCTTGCGGGCGCCATCGTGGGCGGCGGCCTCAATTACCTCTACACACGAAATGTCTGCACGACCGCGCGTCACCACTACCGGGAGCGGTTTCTGCGCAGGAAATACGACTCAATAAATATGTAACTTTTATTGTTACATATTTTCAACCACTGGACACCGTATGGTTACAGAGTCCTCCAGATGGATTACATCCAAGAGGACACTGCTGGCAATCACAGCCGGTGATATCGTCGTTTTCATCCCGTAGGAATGTACATGACTCACACGGATTACCAGTACAAGTGTCTATCTCAGGCCGAAGACTGAATTTGCTCAGAATTTCTCCGCTTTCTACGGCTTCCAGTTCAACAGCTATGTTGGCACATTGACCATCACCATCTTTCCCTTTGGCGGCCAGGTAGCTCTTCTTCTCTCCCGGTATAATGAACACGTCATCCAGAACCGCTGGCTGTAAACCGGTCTGCTTCCGTAAATCGTCGAGCTCCGTCTGAAGTAGCTGCAGATACTCGGATTTTTTACCCAGTGGGATTTCTTCTCGTTCTTCGACTACAGTTCGAACAGGATCGCTATCGGATTCGTTATCGACTTGTGCTGGTCCTGGGTCGCATCCAAGAACGGCGACTGAAAACACCGTCATCACGATAAAAGTCGCAAAAAACAAATTCTTGGGCATGTTGTACCTCATGAGTTGTTTCGTGATAAAGGTTGATTGGGGGCAACATATCCCCCCCCCCCTCAGAAATGCAAGGTAAAAATTCGTCCCTTTACAGTTCCCGGCGCAGGCGGCAGACGAAAAAACCCTCCATGAGCCTCGACGGGACAATGCGCAGGGCGCCGGCGATGGCCGGATTGAGATCCTGTCCCCGGTAGTGGAGCACGGGGGCCATGCGGGAGGGCACGCGTTGCGCGTCGAAGCCCGATGTACCCGAAGTGCCCGGCGTGCCCGGTGGCAGAATGGGCTCAACGGTCAGCTGGCCGCCTGACTGTTCGAGCAGCGTGTGGATGGCGAGCTCGTTTTCCTCGACGCTGACGGCGCAGGTTGAATAGACAATGGTGCCGCCTGGACGCACCGCGCGGCAGGCGCTGTAGAGGAGTCGGCGCTGCTTGCGGACCATTTCCTTGACCTTGCCGGGCGACCAGTAGGCCATGGTGTCCGGATCGTGCGCCTGGAAGCGCCCTTCGCTGGAGCACGGCGCATCGACCAGGACCCGGTCGAAGTAGTCGGGGCGGTACCGCCAGACGCGGGTGCCGTCCTGCAGGTAGATTCGCACGAGATCACGGGCTCCGTGCTGCGCGAGGTTGTCGCGCAGCTTGTACATCCGCTTCTTTGCGATTTCAACGGCGGCCACTTCTCCTGCTTTTTCTCCTGATTCCCCGGCCTCGGAACGTCCGTCTCCGCCCCTTTTGCCCACACACGCCGCAATCTGCAGCGTTTTGCTGCCGGGCGCAGCGGCGAGGTCCAGAATGCGTTCGCCGGGCTGGGGATCGAGGATGCGGACCGGAAGCTGGGAGGCCAGGCTCTGTACGTAGACCTGCCCCGCCTGGCGCGCGGCGCTTGCGAGCAGCGCACGCCGGCTGGCCGCATCTACCCATGCGGCGTGGTCGTCCCAGGGCGCGACGGAGATGTCAAGGCCCGTATCCCGGCCGAGGCGCTCCATGAAATCGCGCTCCGTCGCATCTCCCGAAAGCAGCCTGTTCATCCGGAAACCGGTGACGCGGCGCGTCGATATGCCCTCAATGAGCGCACGGACCTGTTCAGGCGACATGAAGCGCTCCAAGCGCTCCAGGAATGTACTGGGTATATTCATGACGGAATATCGCGAATCCTCCTAAAGAATTGCACGTTATGTGCGATACTTGACAGGGTACGGGGCCTGCGGCGGTGTGGGCCCGACCTGAACCCAAGAGTCAGCTTGATATGAGTCAGAAAGAAGATGTGATCCGGTGTTCGTTCTGTGGCCGTACGGCGCATGAAGTCAGCAGTATGGTTGCCGGACCGGAAGTGTACATCTGTGACCGGTGCATTACCGATGCGGCGGGCATTGTGGGTCACGAAACGCGGCCCCGCAAGGCAACGGACACACCCCGCCCACCCGCGAGGCGCAGCGAGGCCGGTCACCGGCTAAGTCCACTCGAAATCAAGGCATCGCTCGATGAGTATGTGATTGGCCAGGACCAGGCCAAAAAGGCGCTCTCGGTGGCCGTCTACAACCATTACAAGCGGATTGATTCGGCCGGGCACTACGGCGACTACGCCGACGTGGAGCTCGAGAAGTCGAATATCATGCTGATTGGGCCGACCGGCACGGGCAAGACGCTCCTGGCGCGGACGCTCGCGCGGGTGCTCGATGTCCCCTTTTCGATTTCGGATGCCACGGCGCTGACCGAGGCGGGATATGTGGGCGAGGACGTGGAGAGTATTCTGGCCAATCTGCTGCACGCGGCAGATTTCAATGTGGAGCGCGCCGAGCGCGGCATCATTTACATCGATGAGGTCGACAAGGTGGCCCGCAAGGCGGACAATGCATCGATCACGCGTGACGTGTCGGGCGAGGGCGTGCAGCAGGCGCTGCTCAAGATCCTCGAAGGCACAGTGGCAGGGGTTCCCCCAAAGGGAGGCCGCAAGCATCCCGAACAGAGCCTGATCAATATCAACACATCGAACATTCTGTTCATTGTCGGCGGCGCGTTTGACGGTTTGGCGGACATCATTGCGCAGCGCGTATCGACCAGTTCCATCGGGTTCACCGCCGGACAGGCGAAGCGCATGGACAAGTTCGATCCGGCTATTTTCTCACATGTCGAGCCGGACGACCTGCTGCGCTTTGGGCTTATCCCGGAGCTCGTAGGCCGCCTGCCCGTAATGGCGGCGCTCAATGCGCTCACGCCCGACGCCATGAAGAGCATTCTGCTCGAACCCCGCAACGCGCTCCTGAAGCAGTACCAGAAGCTCTTCTCCATGGACGGCGTGGACCTGGTGTTCGAGGAAAGCGCGATCGAAGCGGTTGTCGGGAAGGCCCAGAAGCTCGGAACGGGGGCTCGTGGCCTGCGCGCGGTGCTCGAGGAAACCATGCTCGACCTGATGTTCGACATCCACACCAAGTCCGATGTGGCCGTGGTGCGGATTACGCGCGAAACGGTGGAGCACAAGGCCGAACCCATCCTGGAGCCCCGAAAGGCGACGGCGTGAACGCGCCGAGCTGACGGTCGTATGAAGGGTGGCACCCACTCGTCGCCCCCACATGTCCTTCGTCCGCTCCATCCTTCGTGAACTGCGTGCGCGCCCCGTGTTCCTCTGGTCACAGGCCGTGGGGTTCAAGGTGCTTGTGGCCCTTGTGCCGGTGGTGGTGCTGGCAACGGGCATCCTGGGTCAGATCCTTCGACGCGAGCGGCCACTCGGACTCGTGCAGTCTACCTTGCGCGACGTGCTGCCGGAGTACCAGTCTGCGGAAATCCTCGAACTGATCGGACAGCTCCAGGGCGTAGCCGGGCGGCTCACGCTGGTCGGCGCCATTGGACTCGCGCTGACGGCAGTTACGCTCTTCACGACGCTCCGGACCATTCTGGCGGGTATTTTCCAGGAATCCTGGCACGAAGAGCGCTCCCTGCTCGGTGGGTACGCGTTCGATCTGCGCATGGCGCTCCAGGTGGGCGTGGTTTTCACGCTGAGCGTCGTTATGACCGTGCTGGTCCAGCAAATGCAGGCGGGTGTCCTCTGGGGACTGACGGAGCTTGGCGTCGGGGCCACACTGCTCGAATCTGGCTGGCGACTGGTTCTGCAGGCAGCCGGGTATCTGGTTCCCCTCGCGCTCAGCTTCACCATGTTCGTGCAACTGTTCTACTTCACGCCGGTACCGCATCCGCCGTGGCGCAGCGCGGCCGTAGGTGCGGCCGTCTCCGCCATCCTGTGGGATGCGGCAAAAATCCTGTTCTCCTTCTACGCATCGCGCATTGGGGGCTTCGACAACCAGGGGCTCACGGCGCTCGGCGACACCTTTGTTCTCATCATCATACTCGTCTTCTGGGCTTATTTTTCAGGTCTCGTATTCTGTATTGGAGCCATTACCTGTGTCATCCACGAACGCCGTCGCCGTCGCCAGGCCGCCATCCATGAGTGACTGGTGGATGCGGCGTATATCGGTGTGGACAGTCGCCGCGCTCGTGGGTCTCGTTATGGGCGTCGGCGCGTTGCTCGCGCCCTCCGCCTCGGCGCAGGATGCCCTTGTGCTCACGAACCGGGACACGCAGGTCTCGGGGGTTTCTTTCCGCTTCCCGCAGACGCGCACATTTGAGGACGAGCGCCTTATCGCCCTGATGGTGACCCGCGCCCCGGGGCTTACCGACCGGATCCGGAATGCGCTCCCGCTCCTCTCGGGCGGCGTTTTTCCGTTCGATCCCGTTGAACTGCAACGGGACATGGCGCGTCTTCGCCGGTTTTACGCCCGAAACGGTTTTCCCGATGCCCGCGTGGACTATCCGGCCTCGCAGTTCAATGCCGAAAAAAATCAGATCCGGGTTATCGTGACCATCCACGAAGGCCCGCCGACGGCGCTCGGTACCCTTGAAGTCGTCTTCACCGATCGCCTCGCGCCCGACGTCAATGAGGCCTGGGAGCGCGAGCGCATGCAGCTCGACGCCTTTGCGGGCGAACGTTTTACGGATTTTGAGCGCCTGACCATTGAAAACACGGTCCTGTCGCTCCTGCAGGACCGCGGCCACGCCTTCGCGTCGGTGGAATCGCGTATGGTTCGGCGGGCAGATGAGCCAGTCGTCGACGTCGAAGTAACCGTCCGCCCGGGCCCGCGGGCGCGGATCGAGGCCATCGAGATCGAGGGCAACGACAGCGTATCGGACCAGGTTGTACTGCGCGAACTGCCCTTTGGCGTGGGCGACATCTACGCGCGGCGGCGCCTCATCGAAGGGCAGCAGCAGCTCTTCGGCTTGAATCTATTCCGCCTCGCGCTGGCGGATCTTCCCGAGCAGGAGTCGGATTCGAGCGTGGTGGTGCGCTATCGACTGCGGGAAGCCAATATTCGTTTTTTGGCCATCCAAGGTGGGTTTTCGCGCGAAACCGGGCTCTCGCTCGACGGTGAAATCCGGCACCGAAATTTCCTCGGCGGCGCGCGCGAGTTGACGCTCGCCACCGACACCCGGACGGGATTGTTCTCTTCGCCCGCATCGGGCCGCAAACCCGTCCGTTCGGTAAGCACGAACCTTTCGCTCCGGCAACCCTACCTCGGATCGACCCGCCTCTCGGGAAGCCTGTCGCCATTTTACAGCTGGCTCGACGAGCCCAACCAGGATACCCGGTTTTTTGAGTTCGGACTCACGACGGCGCTCGTGTGGGAGCTGCTTCCGTTTCGGAACCTGTCGGCGCAGCATACCCTGAGCCGCGCCGTCCCGCTTGAAGACCGGGGATTCGGCGAGCGTATTGATGTCTACAACCGGAGCGTGTTCTCGGCCGGCCTCGCCGTCGGCAACCTGGACGACTACCTGACGCCGGGACGCGGCTGGATTGTGCGCCCATCCGGTAGTATGGGCGGTCTGCTGGGGGGCGCCGTCGAATTTGTGAAGGGGCAGATCGATGCGCTTTTCTTCCTCCCTCTTTCCGGCCGCTTCGACCTGCTCGGAAGCGTATCGGTGGGGCGCCTGTCGCCGCGCGGCGCATCGCGCGAACAAACCAATGCGCAGAACGAGTTCCGCTTCGATGCCATACGCTTCTATGCGGGCGGATCGAACGACGTGCGCGGCTGGGGGCTGAATGCGCTCGGTCCGCAGGTGGCGGTTGCCGATTCGGTTTTCGTGAACGCCGACGGACGCGCCGTAGCGGATAATGCCCGGTTTGAGGCTATCGGTGGCCTGGCGAAGGCCTCGTTTCGATCTGAACTTCGCTCGCGCGTTCCGGGGCTTGGAAGTGCGTGGCGGGTGGCGGTTTTCCTCGATGGCGGCGCCATTCCCACAGATGTACGCCGCACGGACGCGGGTGCGACGCAGTTTTCCGATGAACGGATTGCGCTCTTCCGGGATCGGAACGTGCCACGGGGCTCGGATTTCAGGTTTGGCTCGGGTGCGGGCATTCGTTACCGTACGCCGGTGGGCATGCTGCGCCTGGATCTGGCGTGGAAACTGAACCCGAGCCGGACGGACCTGCGCAATCCGGAAGACATCGTGCTCTGGGAAGCAGGGCTGCTGGAATCGCTGCCGGGCGAGAAGCAGATCCGGCGGCTCAACCTGCATCTGAGCATTGACCGGGCATTTTGATATGACGTGGAAAAAGGTCATAGTGTGGGTGATGGGTGGCCTGGCGGTGCTTGTCGTCGTGGCCGTGGCGCTGCTCCATGTGCCCGGCATACTGCGACCGGTGTTGCTCGGCGCGCTGCGGGCGGGGCTCTCGGAGCGGACAGATGTGATGGTGACGGCCTCGCGGATCTCAGGGTCGCCGCTGTCGAGTGTTCGCATTTCAGACCTGCACCTCTCTACACCGGGCGACTCGACGTGGATGCGCGTCGAGCAGCTCGACGTGTCGTACCGGCTGGGACCACTTTTCCTGGGCCGCGTGGAGGTGCCTTTCTTCCGTCTGCGGGGTACCTCGTTTTCCGTCGCTCGCCGTTCCCGGTCGCAGGGAGGGGCATTCATTCTCCCCGCCTGGCAGAGTAATCCGAACAGCGAAATGCCGGGCATTGCACTTGGTCTACTGGAGGTATCGGGCCTCTCGGGGCAAATTACGCAGGTTTTGGCCGATACAGCGGGTAGTGGCAGCGCGATGGGTGGCGCGGAGGGTCGCGCAAGTGGCGCGAAAAGGCGTCCAGGTGGCACGCAGAGTGGTGACGGTGGCGTGCATGGAAGTCCAAATGGCGCACAAAGCGGAGGACATGGCGAAATGTACAATACGAATACGCTCTGGATGCTTCGCGAGGCGGGTCTCTTCGTCTCGGACTTCGCGCTCGGCCCCGCAGCGCCCGATGGCCGGTTTTCTGTTCGGGTCGATACGCTCCACGCGGCATTCGACTACGCCGAGACAGCAGATTCTGCCGCGGCGCGGGGCGGGCGGCTGGCGGCGCGGGGCGCCTGGCGGGGGGCGGGCGACGCCCCGAGTGCGCTACATTTCCTGTTTGAAGCTCCGAACAGCCGCCTCGCCATCTCGGCCGATGGCGCGCCGCACGCCGCGTCCCCGACCGGACTGCGCATGCTCAATGCCTCGGCGAAGGGGCACGTCGGGCTTGCCGACGTCGAGCCGTTCCTTCCCGATGTCCGGTCGGGGACCCAGGTCCAGGTGGACCTGGCCGCCCGCGCCGACACCGCTTCGGCGAGCCTGACCAGTCTTTTCACGACCTCTGCCGGCGGATCGGCCTCCATCGATATCACAGCCGAACCCGCGGCTGCGTCTCAGACGGGACGAACCGCATTCACGGCCCGGGCCGAGGCCAGGGACCTGTCTCCGGCGGCCCTGCTTACGATGTTTCCAGATGGAAATACAGATATCGGCTTCACCGTGGATGCCGACGGATGGTTTGAGCGGGACACGACGCTTTCCTACTCGGCGACCGCCGCGATTGACCTGGGTGCGAGCACCGTTGCCGGGTGGCCCATAGACGGTGGCCGCGCCGACATGGAAGCGGGCCACGACTCCACTTCCTGGAACGTACGTTTCGTCGCGCTCGGCGCGGAGCTCACGTCCGAGGGGATGATGCGCGCCTCGCGTCCATCCACTTCGGTCCAACCCGGCGCCGATGCCGCCCGTCATGTGGAAGGGCGCCTTACACTCGCCCACGTAACGCCGCAGGTACTGGCGGCCATGGGCACGGCAGGCCGCACATCCAGCGCGCCGGACAGCACCCGGCTGCCTTTCGATATCACGCTCCGCGCCGATGCGAGTGGCCGCACCGATTCGCTCGCGCTCGCGCTGCGCCTCCTGGATTCAACCGTTGGCGACTGCGCTGTCGCGCTCTCGCGCGGCAGCGGCCGCTTCCAGGCCGGCGCGTCCCGCCTTACGCTCGCCGCATCGGCCTGCGGTGAGCCGCTGTTCTCGGCGCGCGTTGACCAGCAACCGAGCAGAAATCCGGGTGCCACGGCCGCCGGGACTTCCCTGTCTGCCCCCACCTGGTCGCTCCAGGCGGACCTCTTCCCCGCCCCGCTTCACCGGCTCCTGGTCCTCGCCGATTCGGCGCACGCGACAGGTCGGCTCACGGCCCAGTTGACGGCAGTCTCCTCCGCCGGGGCGAACAATGCCGGGGCGAACAGTCGCGGGACGGACAATGGCGGGGCGAACAGTGCCGGGGTAAGCCGTGCCGCGGCGCTCTCCGCCCACCTGCGCCTTACCGACGTCTTTGCGGGTGGCGGGGCCCAGCCCAAGCGCGAGGGGCCCCCCCCCCCCAACCACACCAAACATAAAAACGCACGAGGCCGGTTACA
>JAJCYQ010000101.1 GCA_029262835.1 Bacteroidota bacterium | reverse complement strand
GTCCGAGGAATTTCGGATATTGGACATAACCCGTTGGGTGTTGCATGGGACTTGTTTTTCATCGCCTTCAAGGTACCAATTATATGCAACTTAACCCAACGGGTTTTTTTATGTTCAAGAGCCAGAATCGCTCAGGTCAGGATCAGCTAATCTCTCCGCTTATGAATCGCACCCTGCCTTTTCTGGATTCGCCGCCCCGTTGCCCGGAACAGGTTTCTGGGATACGTCTCCGTCTAATTGTACCGGTTCCACTATAACATTGTGTGGGCTTGTAACAGGTAACTACGAATTCGTCGCCTATATCGAATCTCATCCTAGAGGAATATTCGGTCCAGAGGGGAGAGCGATATCAGCATTTCAGAGTCAAATACCATACGTCAGATTTACAATAATTGATGCAGATACTGGAGTCGTCCCCAATTCGACAATATCTGAGTCAACAACCTATATCGGCGAGCATGACTTGTCGACAGGCTCCAGTTTCATCGTGACGTCTAATTCCAATGTTGACTTTATCGTAGGCGGCAGTGCCTCAATTGTTCTTAATGGCGGCTTCAAGATTACGGCTGGCAGCAGTTTTAAGGCCGTTGTAGGGGGTGGGACACCTCTTTCCAAAACTCAGGTGATTGATAATAGGTATAGCTATAGTACCTCTGCACCTGAGTTATTGAATGAAGTATCCTCAGTTGCCGCAGAAGGCAGAATAGCGGTGTTTCCAAATCCTGTCAATAGCTCAATGTATGTGGTCGTTAAAGTAGACTTGGACGATCGTCTGGCATTCTCAGTATACGATATGCAGGGTCGCCGTATAGGACAACCAGTACAGATCGAAGTAAAGTCTGGTAGAAGTCAGATTAACCTGAGTTCACTTGTGAATGTCGGTCAGCTTGCAAATGGGGCGTATATTCTGCGAGTATCAGGAGGATCTTTCTCACAAGCCGTGAGTTTCTTGGTCTCACCATAGAAGTTGAGGTGCTACCTGTCACAGACGTAGTCTCATTGCTAATTCTACTGGTTTTGAACATGAACGAAGGGAAATGCAGTCAGAACAAATGGGTACCGTGCATCTAACAAGTCAACCTGTCTTGAGCTTGATTCGATTTGTTTGTACGACGTGTGTGGTTGGCCTACTAATGCTTTACCGAACACTCGGCGATGCTGTTGGTCAGGCTGGCGGCACCATGGACACCTGCTCCGTCGAACCGACAATGTTCCGCGTGAATGCCACCGGATTCACCGCTGAACTTCAAAACGACAATGTCCTTCTGGGTACGTTTCGGGATAATCGGTACAATACGACCGCCGCTGGCTGGACAGCACCGATAACGAGCTTCTCCCTATGGTTCGCCGGGAATGTCGATGGGGAACAGCGCATCACCGCCAATAACGCCAGTGTGAGCGCGTTCCGGCCAGGTATGTTTTCAGGCGGTGAACGCCCGTCTGATTGTTCAAGCACGTTGGTCTATCGAATCAGTCGCAATGCGATCGATATATTTCGACGGACAGGTGTGATTTCCGATGAAATGGCATCATGGCCCGTTCATCTTGGTGCACCCGTCCTTGATGGGGATGGAATTCGCGGTAATTACAATATTCAGGGCGGTGACGTACCGCTTTTCAATGGTGACGTCTCCTATTGGTGGTTGATGAGCGATTGGAGCGGTCGGTCCCAATTCTCTATGGGACTTGCCATGGATCTTGAAGTAGCCGTCAGTGCTTTTTATTTCAATGGAGCTGGGATGCTTGCGAATACATTATTTCTGTCATATGAAGTTGAAAACAAAAGTATGTTTCCCATTCTGAATGCTCGGATAGCAGCGCATATCACTCCCAACTTTCCAGATGGGCTTGCGGGAACAGATACAACGCGAGGGATGGTCTTCGCATACAATGCAAATGAATTGGAGACCGCAGGTGTGGGTGTGGGGCCTCCTGCTGCCGGGGTCCTGCTTATACGAGACCCAGCCGAAGACAATAAGCCCTCTACCCGCCGGATCGCGACATCAAATATATATTCGTTCATAGCGAGTGAGCCGACACAAGCTCCGGAGTTCCTGAACGCGATGAGCGGAAGGAATCCATTTTCCGGATTCTCTGTGTATGAGGGAGCATTCGGTAACACGCGACTTGCGGATTGTCATTCGGACTTCATGCGCCCCGTAACGGTCATGTTTCCGGGCAACCCGCTTCATGGTGCATTCTGGAGCATGGAACAGTTGATGCCGAATGGAGACGGCTGTGTGACATATCGATCTGATGGTTCGCGGCAGTCCCAGGTTGCATTCATGTCCATGACTACGCATGAGGCCGAGACGCCACCAGGTGGTATTCTATCGTATACGTTCGCACTGACATGGGCTCAGGGAACAGACAGACTGGAGTCTGTCCGCATTCTTTTCGAATATGCCGACGTTATCCTTCAGCAGCGTGATGTACTTCTTTCACCCACAGTGTCACCGCAAGCGAAGCCTTCTCCCGATGCGCCGACGTTGGCACTCAGTCAGATTGCTCCCAATCCATTTTCCGGCTCGACCAGCATTTCATTTTCTACACCAATGGCGGCAAACCTGGAAATTGGCGTTTATGACCTCTTGGGTCGCCGCGTAGGGACTGTTGCTGACGGCTTCTTCGACACCGGTTCTTACTCGAGGTCGTTCAATGCAACAGGTCTGCCCCCAGGCGTTTATTATGTGCGGTTCTCCATTGTCGGCAAGGTATTTACACGGAGTATTGTCGTGATGTAAGAGCCAATGTCAAGTGACACAAACCTTCAATCCCCCCCAATCTGATACTCGTGCGGGGGTTCGGCGCCGAGGAGGTGGCGGACGAAGTAGTCCCAGCGGCGGCGCATCCAGTAGTCGCCCTGGCGGAAGCCGTGGCGTGAGCTTGGGAAGACCAGAAGGTCGAAGTACTTGTTGGCATCCATGAGCGCTTCGACGACGAGGAGCGTGTTGTAGGGCGGGACGTTTGAATCCATCATGCCATGGGCAATGAGGAGATTGTCCTCAAGCTGGTCAGAAGATACGGCCCTGCGCGATATCCAGGAGCTTCTTGCGGGCGGTGTGCTCATTCGGAATCCAGGCGGAGGCCGGAGTACCAGGCACAGGCTGGCGGAAGCGGGGGAGTTATTGGGCGGAGGGGTAGATGGCCGCGTAGCACACTGAACTGCGCCTGATCACGCTCTATTCCGACTAAACCATTCTTCGTAGCAGGTCACGTCGACACGACAGAATCCGGCGTTACGCGCCCACACGAACATGATGTCTCGCTCCCTGTGACCGGTTGAACGCAGCATTCTGGAGACATGGTTGCGAACCGTGTTGTGGGAGATATAGAGCTGATCTGCGCAACTGCGGTCGGATACGCCAGCACACTTCATCTGCAGTATGCGCAGGAGATGCGGGGTAAAGGAGAGTTCAAGCAGCAACTTGAACATGGCCTCGTCATCTCGATCGCCATCAGTGTGTGTGTAGGGGGGGGGTACCATTGTCCATGGGTTCTTGATTTCCGTTTGTGAAGCGAGCATGCACAAGCACATACGTAAAAGAGACCGAAACACGGACACAGGACGGGAAAAAGATCGAGAAATTAGTCAGAATGACTATTTGCAGATGCGTGGTAGAAGGATATTATGGGGCGTTAATTCTAACCAACCCGTTCCATCCGAAACCATGACCAGACACTCGTATTTATTTCTGCCAATCCTCAGTGCGTTACTCTTTACGTCCTGTGACACGACAAATCTGGCAAATACAGACAACGACCCCGTGATTGCAGCCAGGAATTGGTTCGAAAGCAACACAAGTCAATCTGAGATCATTGCCAAGTACAACGGCGGTGGAATCAATCCAGATAAGTTGTTGGCACAGTTTCCCCCGGACTGGGCGACGTCCGATGTCATAAAGGTTCCGCAGCACAAGGACGTCGTCGTGGTCTTGCTCGGACGAAATGCAAGGAAGTCCTTCGGTAGGACCAACAACATCGTCCGGACACTGATCGTCACCATGAACAACGACGGCTCCGTAGCGTTTGGGGAAATAGTTGAGTTCGCCGGACACAAACCCGGCGCAACAGACAACGTACGTCAACTCGTGCGAAGCATAATTGAAGAGGATTTCAAGAACGAAAACATAACTGTGGGTCGATACGACGCTCTGTATCAGCCTATAGGCGCCATGCACTATTCACCGGATTATGAACCGATTCCACTGAGTATTCGACTGAAGAGGTGTACCGAAGCGGAACTGTCGGGTGGTGCATCGAAGTCGGCTGCAGAGACGTACGATTGTTACGTTTCTGACATGTGGGAGGTCTGTGCAGGTCCCCTTGGCGACGAACCAGAGTCATGTACGGAGTATATCACCTATACCTGTGAAGAGATTGGTGATGGCGACGGAGATTCAGGCGGCGGCGGGGGCAGCACTGGCGGGGGAGGAGGCGGTGGCGGCGCTGTGACAGAGCCTCCGACAAATGCCCCGGACGGCGTGCCACAGGATTACTATGATTCGCTGAATAGAGCCGAGAAGCTGCAATGTATTACGCATCCATCCGCGTGCGTCGCGATGGGACTATCCCATGGCCACTTCGAGTCCTGGGCTGGAAACCTTGCAGTTGCTGCGGGGGCAGGCAGTGCTTTTCAGAACGTCTATGATGCCATGCGACATGCCGCATGGATGGCATATGCTGGAGCCTACAGTCAAGATATTGCTGGCGTCGCGGCTCTTGGCGCTGCGCACGAGAGCGAGTTGATAAACGGACAACTTGATGCTGACATGGATCTGCACAACAACGATGTTGGCCTGGGAATCGCCATGCAATATCCTTATGGACTCCCGTATTCAACAGTCGAATCACTCGTAATCCAAGCTGCCCAGAACGGCGAACTTCGTTGCATTGTAGTGAACGGACAGCCCCATCCATTTCTTGTAACGTGTCCCGCACCCTGATCATCCTGCTTGTCAGCCTCCTGTCAGGCTGTTCCGCACCTACGCCCGAGTTTCCAGCATCCAATCCGATGTTTTTACCGGAGCTTGGGATGAGAGTGGCAGTTGGCCCTAATGCCACTCGCTCTCACGCTTCAGAATTGGGCTATACTGTGCAGTACACAGCCGGGGACTATGATGTCATCCTACGCCTCGACACGACAACGGCAAGTCTTCGTGAAGCCGTCGATGCGGCCCTTGTGCCCCCCACGGAGGACGTTACCATATCCAGCAGGGACATGATATTTTGTCATATTCCGGCTGTATCGGTGGCTGAAAAGACAATTAGACGTGCCTATTCTCGCACGGTCATGTTGGTCCATCGCGGATATCTGCTCCGGGCTCGCATATCGCGGGATGGGAAAGAGACACCCGAGGAGATAGTAGATGCCTTTCTGGAAACGATTGACTGCAGTCCGTAGCTCACCCATCCCCCCCAATCTGATACTCGTGCGGGGGTTCGGCGCCGAGGAGGTGGCGGACGAAGTAGTCCCAGCGGCGGCGCATCCAGTAGTCGCCCTGCCGGAAGCCGTGACGCACGACGTATCGACAAGCGCATCGAACGTATCTATCGAAAAACAGCAGGTGCCGAGCCGACGATGCCAGTACGGCAGGAGCACCAATGCGGTGAATACAGACTCTAATCACAGCATATAATGCGGCGATTCTTGCAAATACGGAGATTGCTCCGTATAATCTCCGCATAACGTGCTCCGATTATGCAGTATATACACGAAAGGTCAGATTGGCCGCACTGGGTGTGGGACGGTGGGGTTCTCTCCGCAATGCTTGCTGCACTTCGCTTCCGCGAAGGGCATCTTGTCGGTCGCATGCAGGGACTGGGCATGGGTCTCCGTCAGGAGGCAAGTCTCAGGTCGCTGACCCGCGACGTGGTCGGGTCGTCCGCGATCGAAGGCGAAAACCTGGACGCGCTGGAAGTTCGCTCATCGATTGCCCGGCAGTTGGGAATGGACGTCGGAGGCCTAAAAACCTCGACACGGGACGTCGACGGAGTCGTTGAAATGCTGCTCGATGCCACGCAGCATTTCGACAAGCCGTTGACCGCCGAGCGCCTCTTCGGATGGCATGCAGCGCTGTTCCCGACTGGTCGCAGTGGACTTCGAAAAATTGCTGTTGGAACGTGGCGCTCGGATAGAACCGGCGCAATGCAGGTCGTTTCAGGCCCAATCGGCAAGGAAATTGTTCATTTTGAGGCACCCGCAGCGAGCAGGCTTGCTGCCGAAATGACGCGCTTTCTGGAGTGGTTCAATGCGTCCCCAGAGCTGGATCCGATCATCAAGGCCGGTATTGCCCACTTCTGGTTCGTAACCATTCATCCATTCGAAGACGGCAACGGACGCATTGCACGTGCCATCGCAGATATGATGCTTGCGCGGGCCGATACCAACAAAGAGCGCTTCTACAGCATGTCGAGTCAAATAGAGGCTGAGCGAAGAGCTTACTACGAGCAGCTCGAAGCGCAGCAGCGGAACGGGCTCAATATTACGCCTTGGCTTCGGTGGTTCCTGGGTTGCCTCGGGCGCGCCTTTGACACGGCAGAGGGCGTGCTGGAAGCGGTCTTGTACAAAGCCAGAATCTGGGATAAAGCGAACCGTAACGGGGTGAACGAGCGGCAGCGGAAGGTTCTTGGCCGGATGCTCGACGACGAATGGGAAGGTTATATGACGACCTCCAAATACGCCAGGCTTGCCAAAACATCACAGGATACGGCCCTGCGCGACATCCAGGAGCTTCTGGCAGGCGGTGTGCTCATCCGGAATCCAGGCGGAGGCCGGAGTACCAGCTACCGGCTGGCGGAAGCCGGGGAGTTATAGGACGGAGGTGTAGAGAGCCGCGTAGCACAATGAGCTGCGCCTGATCACGCTCTATTCCGACTGAACCATTCTTCGTAGCAGGTCACGTCGACACGACAGATTCCGGCGTTACGCGCCCACACGAACATGATGTCGCGCTCCCTATGACCCGTAAATCGCAGCATCCGGGATACGTGGTTGCGCACCGTGTGGGGACTGATGTGCAGGCGATCAGCGCAGTTTTGATCGGAAATGCCTTTACATTTCAGCAGCAATATGCGTAGGAGGTGCGGGGTGAAGGAGAGTTCCAGCAGCATCTCGAAGATTGCCTTGTCGTCTCGTTTCCTATCATCGTGAGTGTGTGTGGGGGGGGGGTACCATGGTCCGTGGGTTCTTGGTTTCCGTTTGTGAAGCGAGCATGCACGACTACATACGTAAAAGCGACCGAAACACGGACATGGAGTGAAAAAAAGGCAGAGGAATTAGTCATAATGACTATTTACAGGTGCGGGGTGGAAGGATATTATGGGGGCATCAATTCTAATCAACACTTCCCCCGCCAAAATCATGACCAGACACTCATATTTATTTCTGACAATCCTCAGTGCGTTACTCTTTACGTCCTGTGACACGACAACTGTATTCAATACAGACAACGACCCCGTGATTGCAGCCAGGAATTGGTTCGAAAGTGAAACAAGTCAGTCTGAGATCATTGCAAAATACAACGGTGTTGGGATCAATCCAGCAAAGTTGTTGGCACAGTTTCCCCCGGACTGGGCGATGTCCGATGTCATAAAGGTTCCGCAGCACAAGGACGTGGTCGTGGTCTTGCTCGGACGAAATGCAAGGAAGTCCTTCGGAAGGACCAACGACATCGTCCGGACACTGGTCGTCACCATGAACAACGACGGCTCCGTGGCGTTTGGAGAAATAGTTGAGTTCGTCGGCCACGAACCGGGAGCAACAGGCAGCGTACGTCAACTCGTGCGAAGCATGATTGAAGAGGATTTCAAGAACGAAAACATAACTGTGGCTCGATACGACGCCCTGTATCAGCCAATCGGTGCCGTTCACTATTCACCGGACTTTGAACCGATTCCACTGAGTATCCGACTGAAGAAGTGTTCAGAAGCGGAACTGTCGGGTGGTGCATCGAAGTCGGCAGCAGAGACGTATGATTGTTACGTTTCTGACATGTGGGAGATCTGTGCAGGTCCCCTTGGCGACGAGCCGGAGTCATGCACGGAGTATATCACCTATACCTGTGAAGAGATTGGTGATGGAGACGGAGATTCAGGCGGCGGTGGAAGTGGAGGTAGCGGAGGAGGTGGCGGTGGTGGCGGAGGAGGTGCTGTAACGGAGCCCCCGGCAAATGCTCCGGACGGCGTGCCACAGGATTACTATGATTCGCTGAATAGAGCCGAGAAAATACAATGTATCGCACACCCGTCCGCATGTGCCGCGATGGCCTTGTCTGCACAACACTTTGTGGGTTGGGCCAATGGTTTAGCAGGTGAAGCCGGTGCATTCCAGAATGTTTTTGATGCCATGCGACATGCGGCATGGATGGCATATGCTGGAGCCTACAGTCAAGATATTGCTGGCGTTGCGGCTCTTGGCGCTGCGCATGAGAGCGAGTTGATAAACGGACAACTTGATGCTGACATGGATCTGCACAACAACGACGTTGGTCTGGGAATCGCCATGCAGTATCCTTATGGACTTCCGTATTCAACGGTCGAATCACTCGTAATCCAAGCTGCCCAAAACGGCGAACTTCGTTGCATCGTGGTGAACGGGCAGCCTCATCCATTTCTTGTGACGTGTCCCGCACCTTCCGCACCCTGATCGCCATGCTTGTCAGTCTTCTATCAGGCTGTTACGCACCTTCGCCCGAATTTCCAGCGTCGTATCCGATGTTTTTACCGGAGCTTGGGATGACCGTGGCCGTAGGCCCTAATGCCGCACGTTCCAATGTTTCAACATCGGGGTACGCTGTTCATTACTCGGCAGGAGAGTATGACGTGCACCTCCGGGTTGTTTCGACGGATCAGACTTTCGAGGAGGCCCTTGAACATGCTCTCGTGTCTCCGACGGATGGGGTTAGCACTTCAAGTACGAATATGGTTATCTGCGACAGTCCTGCAGCATCCGTGACCACGAAGTTGTTTACAGTAATTGAACGCACGATTGTCATGGTGCGTACCGGACATCTTTTTTGGGCTCGCATATCACGGGATGGAAAAGAGACACCCGAGGAGATTGTAGATGCCTTTCTCGAAACGATTGATTGCAGTCCGTAGCTGTCAATCCCCCCCAATCTGATACTCGTGCGGGGGTTCGGCGCCGAGGAGGTGGCGGACGAAGTAGTCCCAGCGGCGACGCATCCAGTAGTCGCCCTGCCGGAAGCCGTGGCGTGAGCTTGGGAAAACCAGAAGGTCGAAGTCCTTGTTGGCATCCATGAGCGCCTCGACGACGAGGAGCGTGTTGTAGGGCGGGACGTTTGAATCCATCATGCCGTGGGCAATGAGGAGCTTGCCCTCAAGCTGGTGCGCCACGAGCTGGTTGGCCTGGTTGTCGTAGTTCGTGGTGCCGTCCTCGTTGACCGTCAAAAGGCCCTGCCACTTTTCGCCCCAGTCGTCCTCGTAGACGCGGTTGTCGTGGTTGCCGGCGCCGCTCACGCCCACTTTGTAGAAGTCCGGGTGCCGGAAAAGCGCAGCAGCCGTCGCAAATCCGCCGCCCGAGTGTCCCCAGATGCCGACGCGCTCCACGTCCATGTACGGATGCCGCTCGGCGAGCTGCTCAATACCGGTGATCTGATCTGGTAGCGTATTGTCGCCCATGTTGCCGTAGTACGTGTCGTGGAAGGACTTCGAGCGGCCGGGCGTGCCCATGCCGTCAAGCTCCACGACGACGAAACCAAGCTCGGCGACAGCCTGTTTGTCACTGCGCGATGCCCGGAAGGCCCGCGAGCCCACGCTGCCCGTCTGCGGGCCGGGGTAGACGTAGTTGAGGACGGGGTAGGAGCCGCCTTCATCGAGGTTTGTCGGCGTGTACATGAGCCCATAGAGGTCCGTCGCGCCGTCGCGGCCCTTCACGGTGAACGGCGTCGGCGCCTGCCATCCGGCGGCCAGTAGGTCCGAGATATCGGCCGTTTCGAGCGTCATGACGAGCTCGCCTTCGGCGGTTCGGACTTCCGATACGGGCGGCACATCGGGCTGGGAGTACGTATCGACAAAATAATCGAAGGCCGGCGAGAAGGAGACGCTGTGCGTGCCGGCTTCGGGCGTGAGCAGCGTCAGGCCCGTGCCGTCAAAATCCACGCGGTAGAGGTACTGGAAGTAGGGATCGCCCGCTTCGCGTCCCTGGCCCATGAACCAGATCTGGCGCGCCTCTTCATCGATGCGCACAATGCGGTTCACATTCCACTCGCCCTCCGTGATCTGGTTCTTGATGGCGCCCGACGCCTGGTCAACAAGGTAGAGGTGGCCCCAGTTGGAGCGCTGGCTCCACCACAGAAATTCGCCCGATGCATCGAGGAAGCGCCAGTTGATGTCGCCGAGCCCCGACTCGAAGAATGTATTCTGGCGCTCGTGCATGATGTCTGTCACGGCGCCCGTCACAGGGTTGGCCACGCGCAGCCAGGCGTCCTTGTGGTCGCGCGAGCTTGACACGAACGCGAGCTGGCGGCCATCCTCCGACCAGTCAATGTCGGCCCAGCCGCCGCGGTAGGCGATGTGGTCCGTAATGGTCGATCGATGCTGGTCGGGCGGCATGTTCAGGCGAACCACGCGGCCCGTCACGACGTCTGCCACAATGCGTTCAATGCGGAAAATCTCCTCATCTTCTGGCAGCGGATACTTCCACGCCTCGAGTTCGGGGTGCCCGGCCGCGGTGCGCACGAGGTACATCATGCCCACGCCCCGCCCATCGTGCCGGAATGTTGCAATGCGCCGCGAATCGGGCGACCACTCGAGAATAGGGCGGTCGCTTTTCGTCCAGCCGGCGTTGTTCGTCGCGTAGCCGTAGTCCTCCGTGCCATCGCGCGTGAGCTGCGTTTCGCGGCCCGTTGCCACGTCGCGCACCCACAGGTTGAAGTCCCGCACAAAGGCTTCCTTCGTGCCGTCGGGCGATGTGATATCGTTCGATGCAAAGCGCCGGAAGCGGGCCGGAATGTTGGCGCCCGGTCCATTGCCGCGCTCGGCCTCGCTCTGCTCGCACGCGTATGTGTCAAGCTGGCAGGTGTACGTGTGCGGGCGGACGGTGAACGTGATGGCGCGGGCGTCATTGTCAAAGTCCACCGAGCGGAACGGAAGATCCTCGGCACTGTACGTCGTATCGACCATTTCAGAGATCGATGCAGCCAGGCGCGCGTGGTCAAATGCGGCCTCGCGCCGCGCTTCGGACGGGCTTGCCAGGATGAATTCGTGGCCCTCGCGCGTCGTGACGTTATACCAGAAGCGGCCATCCGCGAGCCAGTTCGGGCTCACGTTGTCGCCGTAGACGAGCGGCGAGGTGCTGGCGGAGAGGAATTTCTCGGCCTGGGCGTAATCGGCGTCTGTCAGGCGGTCGGGCGCGGATGAGCAGGCGGCGAGCGAGAAGAGGAGAATTATGGATGCGACCGTGGCAGTGGACGCCGGCGGCAGAAAGGAAGTGCGCATGGTGGCGGGGGATTACGTTGGTCGGCGCCGGGACTGGCGCCAGTACAGTACTCCCTAAACGTACGATTTCCTGAAGATGAAAGCACGGGCTTGGGTTGCGTTCTACTTCCTTGATCGCTCGTGCCTTTCGACGAGAGCGACGATTTCCTCTTCGCTCATGTGGTCCAGTACTTCCTTCCTATCGGCAGCGTAATCGCCCATGCCAGAACCAAGCTGCTGGAGAAAACGCGCAGCGTCGGTAACGCCGAGCGCGTTGACAAGGGCGCTCAGACCGGTTGAATTGACTTCGGATGCCGTGCGACGTTGACGGGGGGATGTTGCTTCGGTATTCATAAATGGAGATACTGGACCAATTCAGCAGGTGTAACGACGTGAGTAGCTTCTGTGTTCACCTTGCGTGCCCGTCGTAGCAACTTATCGTCGGTCGTGCAAAAGTAATCTGCCTGCACTACTACCGCAGACGCCAGGTGAAGGGCATCAAACATTTTGATTCCTTGGTGAATGTAGTCGCGGACATGCAACCGCATATCCACCTGACTCGGACCCTCTTTTGTTGCGAGATTCAGCACATATTGCGCAAACCTTTTTCGATGTGGAAAACGAGCGAGGGCAGACTCGGCACGAAGCGTCGCAGACGTAACCAGTTCAATTTTTCTCGACAGAACGGATTCCAATACAGTGATTATGGCGTCGGCCTCAGCGGCGATTCGGAGTTGGTTCCGAACGTCAAGTGGACGCTGGATGGCACAATTGTCAAGGTATACAATCGGTAGCCTCTCTTTCGCCGTATGTTTCATCCGTAGCATAACGACGAATCGACACGACCGAGCATGAAGTGTAACCTGATGCTGACACGATTTGTATTCCTTGTTCTAATGACCAGCCTCGCGGGGTGCGCGTCCAAATCTGGAGATTCTGGCGCCGGCTCTGCGACCGAATCTGCGATGACGTGGCGTGAGCCGCTCGCGCCCGCTCCAACGAAGTTGGACGATGAAAACCCCCTGCTGGCGCGGCCCCGGAATGGTTTCGCACTTGCAGACTCGATGTTTTTCATTGCAGATCCGGCGTCGGCGGCCGTCAGGGCCTATGCTCTTGACGGAAGTCACATGTTTTCGACCGGTTCTCGGGGCCGCGGGCCGGGAGAGTTCATTGAAATAACGGGGCTTGCGGCGCTTCCTGACGGAGGCTTTATGACGTCTGAATGGAGGACGCGGAGCATATCGTTGTTCAATGAGAAGGGAGAATTCATTCGGTCGCTCTACGGCCCCGGTCACACGCATCACCGGAATATCCGGGCCGTCGGTGAGCAGTTGATCATGGCCATGGTGCCATCGCCGTCCGGCGTCAATCCAGAAAAGCTGTTCCATGAAATCGACCTGTCGGCCGATTCGGTTCGCTACGGTGAGGCCTTTGGCGACGTATCGGAGGTGCTCGGACTTGACGGAGACTTTGAAAAAGTTGCTGTGTCGATCGATCCCGGTCACCTTGTTCCACTCTCATCAGAACGCTCAGAGCGCTTTGTTTTCGTCCCAAAATTATTCTGGGGCGATGTGTTTCTGGCGGAGAAAATGGTAGATGGGTGGTCTGTTTCGAGGCACCCCGTGGGGTATCCTGGGGCTGACGGTGAGCCCTTTGAAGTGGTCATGGATGGTCCAATGGAAAGGGGGTACGCGAACATTTGGTCGCGTGGCCGAGGCATGATATATCGTCGTGAATCGCGGGGAGCGTGGCTTTCCGATTCCGGCGAACTACTGATCTATCTTGTTTATCCCGAGACGACGGAGTTCAATCACTACGTCGCGGCCGTGCAGCATGTGGATCTGGACGCTATGCGTGTTGTCAAGACCCGGATATTGGAGCGTTTTCCCTCCGAGGGCCCCAACAACGTTCAGTCATATCCTCGTTTCCCCCAAATCCTGGTCGGTGGTGACGTTCTCTACAGCATTGACTATGACTCGACCTTTGCGCCGCACGTGAATGCGTGGAGGTTTCCTTGACAGGGGCGGCGGCGGGAAACGAAATGACGTGTTGAGGGTCCAATCTGTATCCGGAATGAAATGACGTGTCACCATGTGCGGAATTCATAAAGCGACTGCGGCAAGGATCGCAGAACGTCGGAAGAACATGCAGGAGTGAAGCCATGTCGCAAACGTATGATGGAATACTCAAGGGTGATCATATCGAGTGGCAGGGCAAGACGCCGCCGAAAAATCGTCCCATGCGAGTACAGGCAACGGTCATGGAGGATGAAACCGACTCCAGTCGCGGCATTCGCATGGCTGCCGTACTCTCAAAAATAGCAGAGTTTGGTGCATTCAGCGATATAGATGACCCCGTGCAGTGGCAACGTGAAGTCCGACGAGAGCGTCCATTGCCTGGCCGCGAAGATTCTATTTCGCCGTGATTCTGGATAGCAACATTCTCATTTATGCCTGCTCGGACGAGCACCCGGAAATTCGTGAGTTCATTCGGGAAAATGTCCCGTCTGTGTCCATCATAACCAAGGTTGAGACACTGGGATACCACTTGTTGGCTCCTGCTGAACGTGCTCAACTGGAAGCGTTTTTCGATGTCGCGATTGTGCTGGATGTCACGCATGCTATTGCTGATCGTGCAATCTTTCTGCGTCAGATAAACCGAATGTCACTTGGCGATTCCTTGATCGCGGCGACAGCCTTGGTTCATGAAAAAGCACTGGTCACGCACAATACCTCCGATTTCAGTTGGATCGAAGAGTTGGAGATGTTGGATCCACTGGGTTAGCGTTAACACGGCCTGATATTGGCGACCTCATTTATTCTGGTGCGCGGCACCTGCCCGATCGGGTCCCGAACCCGTGGGCGTAAGTCCCACGTCCTCTTTGTCCGGCGCCTTCGTCGAGGTAGTCAGCGCCGGCTCGCTGTACACCGGCCGGGCGGGAGCGCGGTAGCCGTCGGGCGGGCGAAATCGGGAGCGGGTGGAGAGGAGGGGGGTGGCTGAGCCCGTGCCTGCGAGAGCGCTGGCATCGCGCCGCTGCCTGCTTGGCGCACCACGGCCGGTCGTGGCCTGCCGCATGAAATCTCCCACCACCAGCAGCGCATTGTTGCCGCCCTGCCCCCAGTAGTTGGATTTGAAGCGGATGCGCTGGTCATTGAAGCCAACCCAGGCGCCGACCACGAGGTCCGGGTGCATGAGCATGAACCAGCCGTCGGCGTTGTGCTGCGTGGTGCCTGTTTTGCCCGCAAGGTCGCCCCGCACGCCGAACTCCGTCCGCAGGCGCGATCCCGTGCCACGGTCCACGACGCCCCGCATCATATCGACGAGCGTATAGTTCGTGTGCGCATCAAGCCCCTGGCGAGCTTCGGGGAAAAAGCGGGCCACGACCTCGCCGTTCCTGTCTGTGATGTGCGATACGACGCTCGGCGGTCGGTGCACCCCTCCGGCGGCCATGGTCGCATACGCGCCCGCAAGCTCAAGCAGCGTTACCTCGCTCGTCCCGAGCGCAAGCGAGGGCACCGGCAGGAGGTTCGATTCAATGCCCATTTCTTCGGCAAGGCGTACCACGCGGCCGGGTCCGAGGCGCGACATGAGGTGCGCTGCGACCGTGTTCTTGGACCACACAATGCCTTCTTCGAGCGAGTAAATACGGCCGTTCGAGGCGCCGCCCGAGTTCGTGGGGGTCCATGTCCTGTCGCGGCCGGGGGAGCGGAAGGTGCGGATGCGGTCCTGCACGAGGTAGTACGGGGAGAACCCCGAACGAAGGGCGGCGCCGTAGACAAACGGTTTGAAGGTT
>JAJCYQ010000100.1 GCA_029262835.1 Bacteroidota bacterium | reverse complement strand
CGGTCTTGTGTTTGGGGTGGGGGGCGTGTTGGTCGGGTTACCTGGGGGGGGGCGCCGGGGCGGGGCGCCCGCCACTTGAAAAGATGGGAGCCGTGAGCGAGCCACCAAACAGCCAGAAGCGCTGATCGATATCCACGAGCGACGAAATATCGTTCGCCTGCGTGCCGAAGGTGCCGGTGAGGGAGAAGGAGGGGAATTGTTCGGCGCGCGCGGCACCCACTGCATTTCGGGCAGACTCCATCAGCGCGCGCGCCTCCAGAACGTCCGGGCGGCCGAGCACGATCTCGGATGGCAGCGCGTCCGGAACAGCAGCAAGCAGGTCGTGCGCGGCCAAGTCTGCACCCGTCCCGTCCTGCACTCGGCCAGCCTCTCCACCCGTCCCGTCCTGCGAACCTCCGTCCACCTCTACAACCCTGCCCCCACCACCGGGCGCCAGGAGCGCTTCGGCCGTCGCCGCCGTGCCGCCCATGACGAGGCCAAGCCGCGAGAGTGATTCGTAGCGGGCGCGACCGAGAAGCGGCGCCGCGGCGCGGGCATCGTCCCGCGCCTGCTGGAGCTGGTAGAGCTCGAACGATGACGTAATGCCGCGCTCGTAGCGATCGCTCGCCAGTTCGGTCCTCTCCGCCAGCAGATCCACCTGCTCGGCCGTGAGCTCGCGCTGCCTGTCGACCTGCATGAGCGCCGCCCAGGCGCCGAGCGCCTCGGCTTCCACGGCCAGGCGCACCGCCTGCTCGCCTGCGAGCTGGGCTACATACTGCTCGCGCGCGGCCCTCGAGGCCGCGCGCAGCTTGCCCCAGATATCGATTTCCCAGCCCAGCCCGAGGCTCGCCGAGTAGCTCGTAATGTCAAATCGATCGGGAAATCCCGGAATGTTGGCCGAAAAGCTGCCGGACGTGCCACTATTCGTTGGCGTCACCTGCCGCGTGCCATCGCCCGAGAACTGGACGCTCGGCGCGCGCGGCGCCCACTGGATCCGGTACTGGTTGTGAAGCTCCAGGACGCGCTCGGCCGCAATCGCCATATCGAGGTTGTTCACCGCCACCGAATCCATCAGGGCGCTCAGCGCCTCGTTTCCGAGTCCCAGCCACCACGCGGGCTGCTGCAGCGCGGCCACGGCCAGCGAATCGGCCGCGTGCGGCGCATCGGGACCAGCGGCGCGCGGCGCATCCACAGAAACACCGGCCGCCCCGGCCACCTCGATACGGTCGGGCAGTTCGGGCGCACTCCGCTGCGCCGGCGTCAGCGAGCAGCTGGCCAGCACGGCTGGCAGTGCCAGCGCCAGGAGCCCGAGCGCTGGCCGCCTGAAGCGGCCCGCCACAGTATTATGGTTTGAGTCCATGGTAAAAGAGGGAATAGAGATGGTCTACGCGGGCCCGGATCTCGTCCTCTCCGCCCGCGGCCAACTCTGGGCGGAAGGTCGAAAACATGGGCATGCCAATCAGGTAGATCACGACCGATCCAAGGAACGTGATCAGAAACTGCACGGAATCGACCGGGCGGATGTGCCCGTCACGGACGGCATCGTCAATCCAGCAGAGGAGGCGGCGCGGACCACGGGCACCGTGCTCGGGATCGAGCAGCCGCCGCGCCACCGGCGCGCCATTCAGATTTTCGTTCACCCACAGCCCCACCACCTCAGGGCGCGACAAATGAGCGCGCAGGTACGCATCCAGAAGGGCCCGCAGCTGCGCGGGAAACGTCTCCTCGCTGTCAATGGCCTCCGCAATCGAGACCATGAATGACTCCACAACGCGCGTCAGGACCTCCTCATAGAGGCGGTCCTTCGAGCGGAAATAGTAGTGGAGCATGGCCTTGTTGATGCCGGCCCGGTCGGCAATGTCCTGCATGCGCGCGCCCGAATGGCCCGCGCGGCCAAATTCGGTCAGCGCGGCATCCAGAATGGCCTTTTCCGTGTCCGAGAGGCAGGTATATGACGGATGGTCCGTGAGCATGCGGCCCCATACCCGGGCGGCTAACCATATGTTTCAACCGTTTGGTTAGGATTCGTTCAAGCTTCACGCGAAACCGTTTTTCGGCCAACTTCGGGCCAGGGGCCGGCAGCGTATTCGGGGAGATGCGCCGGTCGCGGTGAAGCGGGGGCGTGGAGGTGGCGGGGGTCGCGGTAGGGCGCCGGTCGCGGTGGTGGCGAAAGACCTGGTGGTGGCGGGGATTGAATTACCACTTCGGAGACATAAGGACGAAATGTCGCGAGTGCGATACAGACCACATCTGCATCCTGTTGCCAACCAACGATTTATAGGTTTTTTACGCTCAGGGCGAAATCCCCAGGATGGCGCGCGCTCCTTCGAGCTGGCGCGAGCACCTTCGAGCTGGCGCGAGCCCCCTTGAGCTGGCGCGAGCCGCCGCTTGCGCCAGCCTGGACGCGCTCGCGACATTCTGGCGGGTGTCGCGCCATCCTGGATGTGATGCACTGGACTCATGCATTCTTCTAACTACCAGTCCGGCATCGGGTTATGTTTACCATGTCTTATTGAGTCGCGCCATTCCAGCCATATGCGCCAGAAGACATCCTTTACCTTCTGCGGCAAGGCCCAGGGGCCCAAGGAGCGACGGGCGATGGCGCGGACGGCCCAGTGACCTACTCGTCGCCGGCCTGGCGGGCGCCGAGTTCGCGGTCAATCATGAGTAGGCCCTGGCCGGAATCGCCGGCCATGCGGAGGCTGTCAATAATGGCCTCGGCCGCTTCTTCCTCCTCGACCTGTTCGTCAATGAACCAGTGGAGGAGCGTCTGCAGCGGGTAGTCGTTCTGGCCCACGGCCAGTTCGTAGAGCTCGTGGATGAGCTTCGTGACGCGGCGCTCCTGCTCAAGGACCTGTTCGAAGGCTTCGAGCGCCGTATTGAACGTGACCTTCGGCGCCTTGACATCAAGAAGCGTCGGGCACTCGCCGCGCCGCACGAGATGATCGTAGAACTTCATGGCGTGCGCCGTTTCCTCCTGCCACTGCGCGCGCATCCAGCTGGCCGCCCCCGGATATTTGAGGTCCTCGAACCGCGAGGACATGGCCAGGTAGTCGTAGGCCGACTGGAATTCGGCCTGGATCTGCTTGTTGACGGCTTTCAGGATGGCGTTTTTCATGGTGGATGCGTAGCTGGGTGGTGAAGTGGTCGTTTCCGCCTTTTTACCCGTCAGCGGCGCGCATGTTTTGCCGCGGCCGCGACATCACCCGCGCATCCGCCGGCCGGGCATGAACATTTTGCGCATCCAGCGGGTACACCGCCCTCTGGCCTGCGCGAGCGCCGCCGCGAGCGCTGCGACGACCAGGCGCTGTGCGTCGCATCCATCATAACAAATCGTCCTGCCTGCCTACCTGCCCGACTGCTACCGTACCCGTACTGCTCAACAAATCAGTCAATCATGGCACGCACTTCCCGCATTCTCTGGGCCGACGACGAAATCGATATCCTCAAGCCCCACATCCTTTTCCTGGAGTCGAAGGGGTATGAGGTCACGACGGTCACGAATGGCTCCGACGCGATCGATGCCGCGCGCGACGTCGCCTTCGACGTGATTCTGCTGGATGAGCAGATGCCGGGGCGCGGCGGGCTCGATGCGCTCGACGATATCAAGCGGATTTCGCCCGACAGCCAGGTCGTGATGGTGACCAAGAGCGAGGAGGAGCGGATCATGGAGGAGGCGCTCGGCGGCAAGATTGCCGATTACCTCACGAAGCCCGTCAACCCGTCGCAGGTGCTTTTGACGTGCAAGCGGCTGCTGGAGCGCTCGCGGCTGCAGCACGAGCGGGCCTCGCAGTCGTATCTGAGCTCGTTTGGCGAGATCACGTCGGCGCTCATGAGCCCGATGTCGCCGGGCGAATGGACGGCGCTTTACCAGAAGCTGCTCGAGTACGACCTGGAGCTGAGCGATGAGGAGGGCGTGCGGCAGGTGCTCTCCGACCAGTATGCGGAGGCCAATCGGGCGTTTTCGCGCTTCGTCGAGGAGTCCTACCCGGACTGGATTGCGGAGGCCGGTGGCGGGCCGGGCACGGGGCGGAAGGGCTCGGCGCCGGATGAAGACCGGCCCGTGCTCTCGCACGAAGTCATTCCCGAGTTCGTGATGCCGGAAATGACCGGCAAGCGCCCGGTCGTGTTTTTCGTGATTGACTGCATGCGCTACGACCAGTGGCTGGAGTTTGAGCGCCTTCTGACGCCGCTTTTCAGCGTGGATCGCAAGTTCCACTACAGCCTGCTGCCGACATCGACCCCCTACTCGCGGAACGCCATTTTCTCGGGGCTGCTGCCGGTGGATCTGGCAAAGCGCTACCCGCGCATCTGGGCATCGGGCGAGGACGACGAGCACAGCCGAAACCGCAACGAGGACGAGTTCCTGCAGGATCTCATGACGCGGCACCACAGAAAGGACCGCATTTCCTACCAGAAACTGGTCCGCTCGCAGGATGGGCGCGATTTCCAGCAGTCGGTGCACGACGTGCTGCAGGCAGATCTGAGCGCCGTCGTCGTGAACTTCGTCGACATCCTGGCGCACAGCCGCTCGGACTCGGCGGTGCTCAAGGAGCTGGCCCCTGACGAGCGCGCCTACCGTGCGCTGACGCGCACGTGGTTTGAGCACTCCTGGCTGTACTCGGCCTTCCAGCAGCTTGCCGAAACCGACTGCACCATTGTCGTCACCTCCGACCACGGCGCCGTGCGGAGTCTGCATCCAACGAAAGTCATTGGCGATCGCCAGACATCGACCGCGCTGCGCTACAAGTACGGCCGCAACCTGAAGTGCGATGACCGGCACGCGATTTTCGTGCGCCACCCCGAGGAGTGGGGCCTGCCGTCCGACGGCCCGAACACGAACTTCATCCTGGCCAAGGAAGACTACTATTTCGTCTACCCGACCAACTACAACCACTACGTGAACAAGTACCGCGACACCATGCAGCACGGCGGCGCCTCAATGGAAGAGGTCATTCTTCCCGTCCTCACGCTCCGGCCGAAGGGTCGGGGGTAGGCCGGTTATTTCGATGGATGCGCCACTTCTGCCCGCCACGACCGCTTCGCCCGATGAAACGCGCGCCGTGGGCCGCCGCCTGGCGGAATTCCTCGCGCCAGGCGATGCGCTTGCGCTGAGCGGCGAGCTCGGCGCGGGCAAAACCTGCTTCGTTCAGGGCGTCGTTGAGGGGCTCGGGGGCAATCCGGCGGACGTATCCAGCCCCACCTTCACGATTGCCCACGAGTACGCGGCCCGTATTCCCGTCTACCACATGGACCTCTACCGCCTGGCATCGCTCGCTGAAGCCCGCGCGGCGGGCCTCGTGGAGTATTTCGAGCGCATGGATGGCGTGTGCCTCGTCGAGTGGCCCGAGCGCGTCGCGGGTCTCATGCCGCCGGGCACCGATGTGCTCGTCTTCGCCCACGCGGCCGGCGGCCGCCGCACCATTTCGCGGGGGTGATCGTGCGTGATTGACCAACTCCTCGCCCTCCCGCGCTACGCCACGAGCGGAAACGCCGCCATGAAACCCGGCCTCGGCCGCATCCAGGCGCTGCTTGCCGCGATGGGCAGCCCTGAACGCGCGTTCGATACGGTGCTCGTGGCCGGCACGAACGGCAAGGGCACGACCGCCGCCATGATCGCATCCGTTCTCGGCGCCACGGGCATGCGCGTCGGGCTCCACACCTCGCCCCATCTCGTGCGCGTCACAGAGCGCATGCGGGTCAATGGCCGCGAAGCGACAGATGCCTGGCTCGCCCGCGCCGCAACGCGCCACTGGGCGGCCATCGAAAAAACCGGCGCCAGCTTCTTTGAGGCGACGCTCGCCCTCAGTGCGCTTTACTTCGCCGAGCAGGAAGTCGACGTTGCGATCGTTGAAGTCGGCCTTGGCGGCCGGCTCGATGCCACGAACGCGTTCCCGGCCGCCGTCAGCGTGATCACCCACATCGGCCTCGACCACACGGAAATCCTTGGCCACACGCTCGCTGCCATCGCGACCGAAAAAGCCGGCATTGCCAAACGCGGCCAGCCGCTTGTCGTGGGCGCGCGCGCCCCCGGCGCCCGCCCCCCGGTGCGGCGCGGCGCCCCGCGCCCGGGCGCCCCCCCCCAACGCCCCGCATCCGCG
>JAJCYQ010000099.1 GCA_029262835.1 Bacteroidota bacterium | reverse complement strand
ATGCTCCATCAGTTCTGCGTGGCCGTCGTGGGTACGCGGAAATGTTCGGAATCCGGGCGCCGGACAGCCTACATGCTGTCCGGCGCCCTGGTCGCGGCTGGAGCGTGCGTGGTCAGCGGGCTGGCCTATGGTATTGACGCCGCTGCCCACAAAGGAGCGCTTGTGGAAGGTGGCAGCACGGTGGCCGTCATGGGTTGTGGTCCGGGGCGCGCCTATCCAGGTGGCAACCGCTCGCTGCAGAAGCGCATTGGGGACGAGGGCGTGCTCGTGTCGGAATTTTTGCCGGGCGCGAAGCCTGCGCCGTGGCACTTTCCTCGCCGCAACCGGATTATCAGTGGGCTCTGCAAGGCGACCGTCGTCGTGGAAGCCTATGACAGTGGCGGTGCGCTTGTCACGGCGGCGCGCGCCAGGGAGCAGGACAGGGAGGTATTCGCTGTCCCGGGCAGTATTGAGATGCCCATGGCGCGGGGTACAAACCGCCTCATTGCCGACGGTGCCGGCGTCGTCGTTTCGCCGATGGATCTGGTGGAGCGGCTCCGCTTTGCGGGCTGTCTGCCGAAGATCGTGGGGGAGGGCGAAGGCGGAGCTGGCGAGAACGCGGGCGGCGAGAATGCGGGCGGCGCGAGCACGGGCGCAGGCAGCGGCGTCAATCGAACTGGCTCGTCCGGCGGGACAACGGGCCGGAGCGAATCCAGTGGGGCCGAAGATCGAGGAGCGGCCGGGCGCACAGAGGCGCCGCTGCCGGAAGATTTGACTACTGCGGAGCGAGGTATTCTTGCGGCGCTCGCTCGATCGGAGCGCACGCCGGAAGCCATAATGGACGAGGCGCGTATCTTGCCCTCGGCGTTCTGGTCGGGATTGACCCGTCTGGAGGGACTGGGGCTGGTGCGGATCCTGCCAGGCGGGCGCTACGGGCGCACTGGCGCCGCGCGGGAAACGCGCAAAAAAATAGCAAGCCGGTCGACCCCACCAGGCGACCGGCTTGCATGAGGAGGGAGAAACCCGGGTTGCCACCGGGCGCTCCGTCTTGTAATAATGCATGACGGGACCCGCAGCTGAAAGTTGCGCCGCTGCCGCACTTCTGTGGCAAAAAAATTGTACCTGGAAAAATGTGATGGGAGCGAAAAAGAAGGACACTGCGATCAGCGGAAACGCGACGGGCGAAGGATCGCCGCCGGAAGAGGCCACGCTCATTTTCGAGGTCCCGCCGGGCTATCGGGAAAACGAACGGCTGGATGTGTATCTGACCGGGTTCATACAGAATGCCACGCGGACGAAGGTGCAGCGGGGCATAAGGCAGGGGCGCGTTGTGGTAAGCGGCCAGGTTGCAAGCAAGGTCTCGCAGCCCGTCATGGCAGGCGATACCATTATATGTACACTCCCGCGCCCGCCGCGCCTTGAAATCGCGCCCGAGCCCATGGCGCTTGACATCGTGTATGAGGACAGCGATCTGCTCGTTGTCAACAAGCCCGCGGGTCTTGTCGTGCATCCGGCTCATGGACACCGCACGGGCACGCTCCTGCACGGGCTGCTGCACCACCTGGGCGGGCATTCGTTTTCGCTGGAGGAGGGAGAGGGCGCGGCCACCGACCACGAAGACGCCGACGCCGCCGACCACGATGACGCCGACGCCACCGGCCCCGACCCGGACAATCCCGACCCGGAGCTCGACGACGGAGACGACGCCCCCGCGAACCTCCCGCTCTCGACCGTCAATGCGGCGCCCCGGTTCGATGGGGATGTGGTGCTCAGGCCTGGCATTGTGCACCGTATTGACAAAGATACCAGTGGGCTGCTTGTGGTCGCCAAGAGCGATCATGTCCACGCCAGACTGGCCGACCAGTTCGCCCGTCACACCATCAAAAGGCGGTACAGGGCGCTCCTGTGGGGGCATCCAGAAGAAGCCGAGGGGACGCTCGACACCTGGCTCGGGCGCGATCCGCGCGACCGCCGCCGCATGACGGTCACGTCCGAGGGTACGGGCAAGCACGCCGTGACGCACTACCGCGTGCTGGAGCATTTCGAGTACACGTCGCTCGTTGAGTTTCGGCTCGAAACCGGCCGTACGCACCAGATTCGTGTGCACGCCCGCCACCTGGGTCGGCCCATTTTTGGAGATTCGGTATACGGAGGAGATCGCATTCCCGATAACATCCCGGGGGGCACGGAGCGGTCCTTCTACAAGGAGATCATGGCCGTCTGCCCGCGCCAGGCCCTGCATGCGGTTTCAATAGGATTTGTTCATCCGGGGACCGGGAGCGAAGTATATTTCGAGGCTGAACCTCCGCATGACATGTCTACCGTCCTCGAAAAAATAATACGTCATGAGCGTTAGTCAATTTCTCGCTCCCGAATCGGTCACAGTAGGGCTCACGGTCCGTGACAAAGAGGAGCTTATGGCCGCCATGCTCGATCTGGTCTCTGGCCGGCCGCAGATTACCGACATGGCGAGCGTGCGCCATGACGTGGAGGCGCGCGAGCGTTCCATGTCGACAGGCGTCGGCAAGGGGCTGGCGCTGCCGCATGCCAAGACCAAGGGCGTGACGGAAACCGTAGCGGCGCTCGCCGTGCTGTCCGAGCCTGTTCCGTTCGATGCTGTCGATGATCTCCCCGTGCAGATCGTGTTTTTGGTACTCGGGATTCCGGAAGCCAAGAGCCAGCACGTCAAGATCCTGAGCCGGATTTCGCGCCTCATGAACCAGGAGGCGGTGCGCCGCCGCATGCTGGCTGCCAAAAGCGACGACGAGCTCTTTGCCGCCATCGAAGACGCAGAAAACCACCTGCTCGATGAGTGATTCCTTCCAGACCATTCCCGGAACGTTCGACATCCTGCCCGATGCGCAGTCGAGCTCGGCGGGTACGGTAGCGCCCAGTCACGCCTGGCAGCACGTGGAAGGCACCATCCGGCGCGTCATGCAGCGGCACGGCGTCCGTGAAATCCGGACGCCCATCCTGGAGCCGACGGCCCTCATTGCGCGGGGTATTGGCCAGCTGACCGACATCGTATCGAAAGAAATGTTCGCTTTCGAGCGGGGAGATGCGCACTATGTGCTCCGCCCGGAAGTCACAGCGCCCGTCATGCGGGCTTACCTGCAGCATCACCTGGCGCAGCTCGGGGGCGTGCAGCGGCTGTTTTACGTCGGGCCGTGTTTTCGGGCCGAGCGGCCCCAGAAGGGCCGATACCGCCAGTTCCACCAGTTCGGGACCGAGTACATCGGTGCGGACGATGCCCGGGCCGACGCCGAAACCATCCTGCTGGCGGTTGACATCTACCGCGAACTGGGGCTGACAGACTTTACCGTGCGGCTCAACTCGCTCGGCACGGCGGCCACGCGTCCGGCCTACAAGGCGGCGCTTACGGCATACCTGCGGCCGCTCGCGGGTCAGCTGTCGGAAACGAGCCGCGAGCGACTGGAATCGAATCCGCTGCGCATCCTGGATACCAAGAGTGAGGCCGAGCGAAAGCTGCTCGAGGCGGCGCCCGTCATGCTCGACTTCATTGATGAGGAGAGCCGAGCGCACTACAAGGACGTGAAAAAACACCTCGAGGCGGCCGGCCTGTCGTTCGAAGAGGATCCGTTCCTGGTCCGGGGGCTCGATTATTATACGCGCACGGCGTTTGAGATCGATTCCCCGGTGCTCGGCGCGCAGTCGACGCTCGCCGGCGGCGGGCGTTACGACCTGCTGGCGAGCGAAATCGGATCGAAACAGGAGGTCCCGGCCGTCGGCTTCGCGGCGGGCATGGAGCGACTCTTTCTGGCGCTCGAGGCGGCAGGCATCGTGCTGCCGGAAGCAGCGGCGCCAGACGTGTTCGTGGTCACGCTCGGCGATCGCGCGACCGACCATGCCTTCCCGCTCATTCGCGCGTGGCGGCAGTCGGGCCTCTCCGTCGTCTACGACCTCAAAGGGCGCTCCATGAAGGCGCAAATGCGCGAAGCGAACCGGCAGCAGGCGCGGCGCGTAGTTATTCTGGGAGATGCGGAGCTCGACGCTGGCATGGCCCAACTGAAACAGATGGACACGGGCGAGCAGCAGAGCGTTCCGCTCAGCGGGTTGCCTGGTCTGCTTTCCGCCGCCACATGAACTTCCCGTACTGCCCATGTATCCCCGCCTGAGCGACATTTTCCAGGACGTTTTTGGATTTTCGCTTCCGCTGCCCATTTATTCGTTCGGGTTCATGGTCGCACTCGGCGCCATGACGGCCGCCTGGGTGCTGCAGAAGGAATTCGACCGGCTCTACGGCCAGGGCATGCTGAGCGGCGTGCGCATTGAGGATCCAAACGCGCCCAAGGGCAAGAACAAGAAGCGGCTCATTACGGCGAGTCCGTCATATCTGGTCGGCACGTACATCATGCTGGCCATTTTCGTGGGCTTCGTGGGCGCCAAATTCTTCCACATTCTGGAGAATCTGAACGATTTCATGATGGCGCCCGGCGACATGCTCTTCTCGTCCGGCGGCTTCACTTTCTACGGCGGTCTTGTGGTTGCGGCCTGGGCGGTCGTGCACTACACGCGCAAAAAGGGGCTCTCGGTGGGCCGCGTCGCGGATGCCGTCGCGCCCGGCCTCATGATTGCCTACGGCATTGGGCGCATTGGCTGCCACCTTTCGGGCGATGGCGACTGGGGCATTGCGGCCGATATGGCAGCCCGGCCGGACTGGTTTCCGATGTGGCTCTGGGCGGAAGACTACGCCAACAACATCCTGGGCCGCGACCTCTCGGCCGCGCCCGTCTACCCGACGCCGATTTACGAGTTCGTGGCATCGTCGCTCATTTTCGGCGTGCTCTGGATCATGCGCGACCACCGCTTTCGGGCGGGCTGGCTGTTTTTCGTCTACCTGATCATGAGCGGCACCGAGCGCCTGCTGATTGAGCAGATCCGCGTGAACAACACGTTCCCGCTCTTCGGCATGGACGTTACGCAGGCCGAAGTGATATCGGTCGTCCTGATCACGATCGGGATCGTCGGCGCCTGGCGCTTCCGCGTGCCAGCTGCGCAGGAGGCAGCCGGGTCGTCTGCTGCCGGGTCTTCGTCGAAGGGTTCTTCCTCGAAGGGTTCTTCCTCTATGGGAATTTCCGGGTAGATGCGCCGCTCTCCGTCACATTCACAGGGCGACGCCTCCGGTTCGGATCCTGCCCCATACATCGCGGGCCGCAATGCGGTACGCGAGCTGCTGGATACGGGGGATGTTGCGCGCATTGACAAGGTGCTTTTCGCGCAGCAGAAGGAGAGCGGAGGATCGCTCGGTGTTATCAGGGCGCTCGCAGCGGAGCGGGGCGCAACGGTGCAGTACGTGCCCCATGGCAAGCTGACGAGCCTCGTCCCGGGCGTAAATCACCAGGGCGTCGTGGCCGTCGTATCTCCCATAAAATATCTGGATGCGGACGATATGCTGACGGCGATTGCGCCGACGAGAGACGACGTGGTGGCGCGGCGGCCGATCGTCGTGCTGCTCGATCACATCCAGGATCCGCATAATCTGGGGGCCATTGCTCGCTCGGCGGTCGCGGCGGGAGCCGCGGGGCTTGTGATCCCCGATCGCGGAGCGGCGCCGGTAACCGCAGCGTCCATGAAGACGAGCGCCGGGATGCTGACCGAGCTGCCGGTGGCGCGGACGCACAATCTGAAGCTCGTCATCGAGGGCATGAAGGAGCGCGGCTACTGGATTGCCGGGGCCGAGGGATCGGGCGCGACGTCGATGTGGGACATGGACTGGGACCGCCCGCTCGGGATCGTGATCGGGTCCGAAGAGAAGGGCATGATGCCGACCGTGCGCGCGCTCTGCGACTACGAAGTCTCCATTCCCATGCCCGGGCCCGCCGAATCGCTGAACGCATCGGTCGCCGCCGCCCTCCTGTTCTTCCAGGCTACGCGCTGCCGGCTTTGAGCCTGGGCAATTCGGGTGCCGGGGCGGTTGGGCTCGGGGTCTGTACTGGAGAACGTAGTGTCAGATCACAATAGTACCTGGCAACGGGTAGCCGCGGCGCGGCGCGGTGCGGTAGCTGGGGCGCGGCGTGCGCATCCATAACAAATCACCCCGACCCGCCGGTTGGCGGATCGGGGTGCCCACCTTTCAAGCAAGACCATACCCTATTGGGCACAATCGTCACCTGAAATTCCCCAGAGGTTCTGTTGGAGATCCGGAATTGTCCGGGCCAAAACTGGCCTAGACGGGTGCTCCCATTCTGTATACGATTTTGCGGATGGTGTCGAACTGCAGGTAGGGATGCTCCTCGCGCAGCGTCTCAATGGCTTCAAATGAGGACATATTCTGCTTGCGGAGGCGAATGTACACTTTGCGAATATGGTAGTCGCGGACGCCTTTCTCGTTGAGCAGGTTGTGCTCGGCCAGCGTCTCGTAGGCATCGCTGCTTATGAGTCCCTGCAGCGGGTTTCCATTTCCCTGGTTTGTGGCTTGCATGGCGTTTTCCTGTGGCGAGGTCCATAGGTTCCGTTTCCAATTTGAGGGTACCACAGGATTTGGTGTCCACAAAGTGAAATGCCGTGAACGGTCAAGCGTGGGGGGCGACCCGTTACGCGTCGCGGTTCAACAGGACGCTGAGGAGGGCGCGGCGAAGCGCTGGGCGGGTTTCGCGCTCGAGGGCATCGATTATGGCGGCCGCGGGTACGGCGCCTTCGGGCAGCACATCCAGCGCTTCGATGGCGGCCGCGCGCAGGGCGGGGCGTTCGTCGGGGAGCCAGGCGGCGGTGCGGCGGCGGACGGTGGCGCTCTCGGGGTCAATGCGCGCGGCCGCCAGCAGCGCCTCGCCGCGCGTCGTGGGGTGGTGCGGATTCTCGGTGAGCGGCAACAGCGCGGCGAGGCGCTCCCGCGCCCCCCGGCCGGAGGCCTCGATGAGCCGGATGGCCAGGCGCCGAATGCGGTCCCGTTCGCTGTCGGTGACGAGCGCCGACTGGAGCACCTGCCAGGCCATGTCTTCCCGGTAATCGACCAGAAGGCGTACGGCGCGCTCGAGCAGAAAGCCGTCCTGGCTCGTGTTGGCCGTTTCGAGCGCGAGTTCGGCCGCCCGGTCCGTACTGAACGCTTCGAGCGCGCTCATCCGCTCAAAAAGGAGATCCGGGAACGGGGTAGCGGTGGCGCTTTGACCGGAAGCATCTGGAGTGTTTCGGTCACGGCCAGCTGTAAGCGAGAGCGATTCCACGAGGCGGAGGGCCGATTCGGAGGGCGCCATGGCGGCAAGCACCGGCAGGGCGGCGACGCGCACGTGGTCCGGCGCGGCTTCGAGCAGGGGACGCAGGCCGATCAACAGGGAGGCGTTGGGCTCGCCATCGGCGAGCGTTGCCAGGAACGCCACGCGCTCGGCGTCCCGTTCGCTGTCCCGGATCCAGGCCGTCACATCCACTTCATCGGGCGGCGGATCGAACTCCATGAGTAGCGGCCGGCTGCTCCGGAATTGGACGTAGCGCGGCCGGACGGGCATGTCGCGTGCCGACCGGGCTGAGCGCTCCGCCGTCTGGAAAGGAAATGCCACCGATCCACCGATGGAGGAAATGACAAGCTGCCCCTCGAGTTCGAACGCGGGCGGAATGAACGGTCCTTCCTGCGTCTGCTCCACAATCACGGTCAGCCGCTCGGCGGCGGCATCGTGCGAGTGGATGACCGACAGCCGGGGGTGTCCCGCGCTGTATATCCACGTATCGAGAAACGAGGCGAGATCTCTGGACATTGTGCTTGAAATGGCCGACTCCAGCGCGAGGCGGAAATCCTCGGTATCGACGGGCGCGAGAAGCGCTTCGGCGCGCAGCGTGCGAAGGGCCTCGTGCACGGCGGCGGCGGACGTGCGGCTGGCCAGCATTTCGAGCACCCAGAGTCCTTTCCAGCGGGCGTGCGCATCTTCCAGATCGAACGGGCTCTGCCAGCGGTCCCAGACGAGGGGCCGGCGATACGATTCGGCGAGGTAGCGCCGCCGGGCCGTTTCGAGTACGCGTTGCCGGGCCGCGGCGCCTTCCCGTGCGCCGAGCGTCTCGAGCGCCCGCCACAGAATGGCCGCTTCGTGGAGCCAGGAATCGGTCCAGTAGGTGGCCGTCGCAAGCGGCGCCGCCCAGACGCGCTCCTCGTCGGCGAGCGCCTGGAAGCGCCCCATGAGCGGGTCCGTTTCGAGCGTCATGTCATCTGATATGAGCACGAGGCTCGGCCAGTAGTGGGAAGGGTGCCCGGCCGGGAGGCGGAAGATTGTTGTGGGGATTTCGATGTCCTGCTGCGCCACCGTGTTCGCCGCCACTGTGTTCGCCTCCGCCGTTTCTGACGTTGCCGCCTCCGCTGCCAGTTCCTCCTCACGCTCCAGTACGGAATCCACATCCATCGCCAGGAAGCCGAGGCCGTGGGCGAGGTGCTCGCCGTCGGGCTGCCAGACGTGGACGGCGTGGTCGGGTCCGGGGAGCTGAATGGCGTGGCCAGCGGGGAAGTGGACGCGCCAGCCGGGCGGCGTCTTGACGCGCACATCGGCCGAAAACGGGTCGGACCAGGCGAGTGGATGCGGAAACCAGTGCGCGGCATCGGGGCGGGACGGTGTCCAGACCGCTTTCCAGCCGCCGCGATCGCGCACGTCGTAGCCGACGCGGGCGGTTTCGTAATCGACCACGACGACGAAGACGTCCTCCTCCCGGCCAGCGCCAGTTTCGGATGGATGCGCGGCAGCGGGCAGCCCAATTCGGAGGGTGTCGGCGCGGTGGGTCCAGGCCGCAGGCGGCGGGGCGAGCGACGAGTCGGCGGCGGCGGAGTCAAGGGCAGCCGAATCGGCAGCGGTGGCGGAGTCAAGATGCGGCGGGCGAATCTGGACGCGCTCTACGCCCACGGCGCCCGCGCGCAGGATGAGGCTGTCGGCCGCGGCGCCCGCGCGGCGCGATACGTGGTAGGAGACAGAGCCGCGAATGCGGCGTTCGGCCGGGAGCAGCACGATCGCCGCCCGGACGTACGTGATATCAAGGCCCGGCAGCAGATCGGCCTGCAGCGGCGCCTGGAGCACATGGGCGGCGGCTACTGTAGCGCTGGAATCAGGCGATGGAGCATCCTGCGCCTGGGCCGTGTGGGCAGAGAAGCTGCTTCCGATAAGGAAGGCCGCGAACAGCAGCACGCTTGCCTGTAGCGGCACCAATACCAGCGCCGGCCTGGCTATGGCTACTTCGCAGAGAGGCTGGCGATGGGCACGTCGAGAGCGACGGCTCGGCGGGCGCATCCACAGGAAAAAACACGAGTGTCTCATGACGCGGAAACTTCGGAAATCGTGCCGCGCCGCGCAAGCCGGGGGGCGAGCCAGGTGAGGGCGGCGAAACCGGCGACGACGTAGATGATCATCTGGCCGGTGTGCGTGAGGAGCGCGTAGGTGGCGGCATCGCTCGCGGGCATGGCGTGCAGAAGGCCGAGCGATTCGACTGTGATGACGTGGTAGGTGCCAATGCCGCCGGGCGCGGGGAGGACGACGCCGAAAGAGCCGATGATCATGAGGCCCCACGCTTCAAATGGGGAGATACCGTAGGCCGCGGTGTAGCCGAGCATGGCGAAGGGGACCCAGGCCATGAACGCGTAGCAGAGCCAGATGGCGGCGGTAAGGCCTACAATGGCGCCGCTGCGGCCCGTGCGCGTGACGGCGACGAGGCCGTCGCGGAAGGTATCGAGAATGCCGCCGAGGCGGCTCGATCCGTCGCTTGGGCGCCGGAACAGGATGTAGAGGCCAGCGACGCTGGCTATGAGCGCCGCGCCGCCGATGATCCACCATGTCCCGGCCGATACGGTGTCAGTCGACTGGGCAAGCCGGTCAACGACGCCCGACAGCTCGGGGCCGTAGATGAGAGGGAGTGTTGCCAGGCCGAGGGCGAGTGTCAGCACGTCCAGGACACGTTCAGCGACGACCGTTCCCATGAGGGAGGAGAAGGAGAGGCGCTCGTGGGCTGCTACATTTCCGGCGCGGATGAGCTCACCAATGCGCGGCCCGGCGTAGTTGGCCATGTAACCGACGAGGAGCGATGCGAAGGCGACGGTTCTCGAGGTGGGGGGCGGCCCTCGCAACACATCCATCATGAGGCACCAGCGGACGGCGCGCAGCCAGTGGGCACCGATGGTGACGACGATGACGGGGGGTACCCACCAGTAATTGGCGCTCCGGAGTGCGCTGCCGACGGCGGCCCAGTCGGCGCCTCGGAGGGCGAGCCAGAGCAGCAAACCAGCAAGCGCAAAGCTGCCGATCCGGATAAGCCAGGTGCGGGCCGTGAGCCGTGCGGGGCTCTGTGGCGAGGGGATTCGAGCGCCGGAACGGGTCATCGCAGATCGACCAGTTCAACCCCTTCAGGGACCTCGAAACGGAAGATGGAGTCGGAGAGGTTTACCGGAAAGTCAATGTCCGACAACACGAAACGCATGACGACATCGCTCTGGTCAATGACTCGCAGCTGCACAATGGCGGCATCCTCCGGGCGGGTCCACATGGTGACGGTCTGGAAGGTGGCAAAGGGATCGGTCGGCGTGAGGCGGAGCGCGCGGAGGCGCTGGCCCTGGATGGTGGTGTCGGGCAGCAGGGTCGATGCGTAGGCCGAGTCGAATTCGTTCAGGAAGGAGGTCAGCGAGAAGTCGTCGCTCTCGTCCTCGGCGCTTGAGAGCAGGACCTGGCGCTCGGCGATATTGTGGATCCAGAGGCTTTCGCCGTCCGATACGATGGTCTGGCCGCCGGTTTCGACGCGGTATTTGTCACCTTCGAGGACGAGCTGCCCGGCGTAGCGCTCATCGGAATCGAGAAAGGCGGAGGAGGTGTGCTGATTGAAGTGCGCCTTGAAGGTGGTGGTCTCGCCGTAGCGGGCCCGGATCTGGGAGGCGAGGGCCGCGGCTTCGGGGCTCGGGGGGAGGGCGGCGCCGGGCGACGTGGTGTCTTCGATCTGGGCCGCGCCCGGCGCCGCCAGAAAGAGCCCCATCACAAGCCAGACCAGCAGTACCATCCGCGCGGATGCGGGCGGGGCCGAGCGGGTCGGCGTGAAGGATATGCGGAAAAAAGAGATCACGGGCGGCAATTTACGAAGCAGGGTGTGCGGGCCGCCGCAGCGCGGCGAACGAGCAGTCAGGATCGAACAAGCAGTCAGGATCGAACACGTGGTCAGGATCGAACAAGTCCCACAAGAACGTCCACCAGCGCATCCAGGTCCCGCTCCGTATTGTAGACGTGCGGGGCGACGCGAATGGCCGATCCGCGCACCGAAACGTAGACGCTCGCACTGGCCAGGGCCTCGCGCGCGGCTTCCGGCTCGAGCCCCGCCGGAAGGCGGATGCCAAACAGATGACTTGCGCGCCCCGTCGGGGCACTGACCCGGAAGCCGCGCGCCACAAGCGCCTCAAGCGGCGCCGCCACGAGGCCCGCGCAGTGCGCCTGAATGGCCTCCGGCGTCCAGGCCGTAACGAGTTCGAGCGCCGCCTCCAGCATGGGCAGCAGCAGGAAATTCGACCGCTCGCCCACATCGTAGCGGATGGCGCCCTCCGCGTAGGCATCCTCGTAATCCACGAGCGCCGCAAAATTCTCGCTGCCCCGCCGGTTGATCCAGTTCTCTTCAAGCGGAACGCCGCCGAGCATGCGCTCGCTCCAGAGCGCGAGCGCCGTCGAGTAGGGTCCGAGCAGCCATTTGTATCCAGCCGCCACAATCAGGTCCGGCTGGACCGCCTCCACATCGATCGGGAGCGCGCCAACCGACTGCGTTCCATCGACGATGAGCCACGCGCCAACCTCCCGCGCCCGGCGCCCGATTGCCTCCAGATCCAGCAGCGACCCGTCCGTCCAGTGCACCTGCGGCACAGCCACGACCCGCGTGCCGGGAGTAATCGCGCCGAGCACGGCATCGGTCCAGGACCGAGCGCCACCCGAGCCGCCCGCCGCGCCGAGCCCCGCATCTCCCCGCGTCACCACCACGAGCTGTGCCTGCCTGTCGGCCGCAAGGCGCCGCCAGGCGTACATATTGCTTGGAAACTGCTCTTCGAGCACGACAATCTGATCGCCGCGGCCAACGGGCACGTTGCGCGCCGCCGTTGAAGTCGCGTACGATACCGCGGGCGCAATCGACACCCGCTCCGGATGCGCCGAGCCGACAAGCGCCGCAAAGAGCGCCCGCACCCGGTCAGCGGGCTCAAAAAAGTCCCGCCCATCCAGGAGCGTCGGATTCCGGGACGCCACAATCGCCTTCATGCCCGCCTCTTCGACCGCGCGCGGCGTCGGCGACATGTAGGCGCAGTTCAGATAGTGGATATCCGGCGGCAGCTGGAAGGCATCAGCATTCATCGTCTTTCCTCTTCGTATGAGGGCCACTCCCCACGTCCTGGCTGCTCCCCATGTCCAGGCCGCCCGGCGCGCCCCGCTTCTGGGCCGTCGAATATTTCTCGAGATCCACCAGTTCCTTGTCGTTCCAGCACCAGAACTGCTGGCAGGGGAAGCGGTTTTCATAGAGCGCGCGGCCGACGATCACCGAGTCCACGCCGTGCGGCGTGAGCGATGCAATGGCCATCAGGTCCTTGAAGTCGCCGACGCCGCCACTGGCGGTAATCCGGGTCCGCTTCAGGCGCGTCCCCAGCTCGCGGTACGCATCCAGATTGGGCCCCTCAAGCGTGCCATCGCGCGAAATGTCCGTATATACAATGCGGCAGCATCCGGCGGCTTCCATCTGGAGGGCGAACTCGACGGCGTCGACGCCACTGCCCTCGAGCCATCCATCGACTCGGACCTCGCCGTCGCGGGCATCGATCCCGACGACTATCCGGCTCGATCCCCAGCGCTGAATAGCTTCGCGGACCAGCTCGGGCTCCCGCACGGCGGCTGTGCCAAGAATGACGCGGTACACGCCCGCCTCGAAGGCCCGCTCCATGTCCTCGATCGTGCGTATCCCCCCGCCCGTCTGCACGGGAATATCGAGCGCCGCGCAGATATCGGCAATGACGGCGCGGTTGTTGGCCTTGCCGTCGCCGCGCGCCGCATCGAGATCGACCACGTGGAGGACCTTGGCATTCTGGATGCGCCAGAGCTGCGCCATTTTGACGGGGTCCTCGAAATAGATCTTCTCCTTTTCGTAGGATCCCTGGTAGAGGCGCACGCAGGCGCCGCCGCGCAGATCAATGGCTGGGATAATGAGTAGCATGGCCGCTCCAACGGAGGCATTTCGCGGGAGTTTCCCGCGTCCAGGATATCTGAGATTCCGAATTCCTTCCGGTCTTCTTCAGGACGCTGCCCCGGTTCCGTCGGAAATTGGTGGATCTTCCATTCAACCAAGGGAATCCATGCGTCGACTTCTTCTCCTCTCCTTTATCTCCATATCCTTTGCTGTTCCTCTTCTGGCGCAGCCCTCGGAAGCCTGGCTTCATGAGCGCGTCGCATCCGTCGGCGGCCTGTTTGATCCGCTGGCCGCAGCTGGTTCATTCTCGGGCATCGTGGCTATAGGCGGCGAAAACGACCTCCTGTGGCATCGGAGTTATGGTTTCGAGAACCAGCAGGACCGTATCGACAACAGTCTGGATACGCGCTTCAACATGGGATCCATCACCAAGATGATGACGGCTGTCGCTATCGGCCAACTGGTAGATGCCGGGCGGGTGTCGTTTGATGCGACCGTCGGCACGTATCTGCCGGACTATCCAGACCCGACAATTCGAGACCATGCTACCGTAGCCCAGCTGCTGAACCATACATCGGGTCTGGGGGCATATCCGTTCACCCACGGACATACGACGGTGAGCGACATCGTCTCGGAATTCTCCGCTACAGCCCCCGCATTCGAACCAGGAACGTCGAGTACGTACAGCAATGCCGCATTTGTCCTGGTGGGACGCATCATCGAAGTGGTTAGCGGTATGGACTACTACGATTACATGCGCCGCAATGTGTTCGCCAGAGCCGGCATGGAAACTGCAGATTTTCTTCCCAGCACGGGCGACGTGGACGGCCGCGCGGTGCCCTATATGTTACGGGAGCGAGACGGCGTTCGCGTCTCGGCTGGTGAGATGCTCGAACCCATCGGTTCTCCAGCTGGTGGCGCCTACGCTACGGTGGGCGACATGCTGGCTTTCGGTGCCGCGCTTCTCGATGGTCGGCTGATCTCAGAGGCTACGCGCCAGCAGCTCTTCATGCCGAGACGTTCCATGGGTCCAGGTGTATCGTATGGTTTCGGAGTAGGCGTTCACGAAACGAATGGCCACACGAGCTACGGTCACAATGGTGGCGGTCCAGGCATTTCGGCGGACCTGCGAATTTATCCCGACTCAGGCATGACTACCGTTGTATTCAGCAACTTCGGAGGCCGGGAGAGTATGAGGACATTCCGGCGCCTTGAGAGCATTATGACGCAGTAGGCTGTGCGATGGGTTTTCAAAACGCTTCTAGTAGTCCAGACGACAGCCCTCCGGGAGGCGGTCGTTCGCCATGGCCTGCCGGAGCTCGTCTTCGGTGAGCCTCGGTCGCTCGTCGCAGGTAACCCCTTTCAGCTTGATGCGCGCGCCAGAGGTCGATTCATATTCCGTGACGCGTAACAACGTGCCCTCGGGTACGTCGCCCGGCAGTGTCTTCGTTACAGTCGTTGGCATGTGGCCGGAGAGTAGAAGCGCGACGATGACGGTTCCGGCGGCCAATACGGTGAACCGCGGCGGGCGGGCGTTCCGTGGTTGGGCGTTCCGTAGTTGGACATTCTCGGGTTGGACATGCTCGGGTTGGACATTCTCGGGTTGGGAGTGAACCTCGTGCACGTTAGCATCCAGAAGATATCCCTGCTTGGGAATGGTGACAATACCACCCCCGGCATACCCTGCCGTGCGAAGTGCTTTTCGAAGTTCACTGACGGCTTTTGTCAAGGAATCGTCGGAGACGACCACATCTGCCCAGACATCTGCTATCAGGGCGTGTCGATGCACGGCGCGTCCGGGCTGTGCCACCAGCACGCTGAGCAGGTTCACAAGGCGGTGTTCGAGGTGAACGCGGCGCGTGGGGCCTGAAATCAGATGGGCTCTCGGGTCAAAAACCACGTTGTCTATGCGTTGCGGCATACTGTACGTTGATTGGTGAGTGTGCTCACAGAACGGATTGCCTCGGCGATTTCGTATGGCGAGTAGCGGCCGGCGCCATGCCACAGGCGCCATACGGCCGGCGCCGCCCCGAATTGATCCGGATTCCACGCGGTGGCCGCGCCGCGAGTCGCCCGTTTGTCGTTTATTGTGTGGATCTGGAAATTTGCCGTCCCAAACTCCGCACTCGCGCCCATGCCCGACCCATCACCCGCCGGCCCGACCGGCGAACGCATACTCGTCACCGCCGCCCTCCCGTACGCCAATGGGCCGCTGCATTTAGGCCATTTGGCGGGAGCATATCTGCCAAGTGACCTGTTTTGCCGCTATCAGCGCCTGAGGGGCAATGACGTGGCCTTCATCTGCGGCAGCGACGAAATGGGCGTCGCCATCATGGTCCGCGCGCGCAAGGAAGGGATTTCGCCGCAGGAGCTGGTCGATCGTATCCACCCGCAGATCGAGAACGCCTTCAAGGCGTTCGGCATGAGTTTCGACCACTACGGGCGCACGACGAGCGAAACGCACCGCGAAACGAGCCAGGATTTTTTCCGCACGCTGGCGCGCCAGGGCGTGTTCACGACAAAAACCGAGAAGCAGCTTTTCGATCCGGAGGCGGGGATTTTCCTGGCCGACCGGTTTGTTGTCGGGACCTGCCCGAAGTGCGGCAATGAAAACGCGTACGGCGATCAGTGCGAGAAGTGCGGCACGGCGCTCAGCCCGCTTGAGCTTGTAAATCCCCGCTCCACGCTCAGCGATGCCACGCCCGAGCTGCGCGAAACCGCCCATTTCTACCTTCCGCTCGCCGATTTCCAGGACCGGCTCAGTGCATGGATCGATACGCACCCCGAGTGGAAGCCGAACGTCCTCGGGCAAATCCGCTCGTGGCTGAGCGATGGCCTGCGCGAGCGCGCCATTACGCGCGACGTGCCGTGGGGCGTCCCCGTCCCCGAGGACGTGGCCCGCGACATGGGGCTCGACGCCGAAGGCAAGGTCATCTATGTCTGGTTCGATGCGCCGATCGGCTACATTTCGGCCACCCGCGAGTGGGCCGCGGGGCGTGGAACGCCCGATGCCTGGCGCGATTACTGGCAACAGGACACGACGCGGCTCGTGCATTTCATTGGCAAGGACAACATCGTCTTTCACTGCCTCATGTTTCCGGCCATGCTCATGGCGCACGGCGACTTCGTGCTACCGGACAACGTGCCCGCCAACGAGTTTCTGAACATCGAGGGCGAAAAACTCTCGACCTCCCGCGGCTGGGCCGTGTGGCTGCACGAGTACCTGGAAGATTTCGAGCCGGATCTGCTCCGCTACGCGCTCGCGACGACGCTCCCGGAAACGAAAGATGCGGATTTCAACTGGGCCGAGTTCCAGACGCGCGTCAACTCGGAGCTCGCCGATGTGCTCGGCAACTTCGTGAACCGCACCATGACGTTCGCTACGCGCTACTTCGAGGGCCGCGTGCCGCCGCTCGAGAACGCATCGGACATGGACCGCGCCACGCTCGCCGCCATTGCCGACTTCCCGGAGCGGATTGGCACGGCATATAATACGTATAAGATGCGCGAGGCCGTCTTTCAGACCATGGCCCTCGCCCGCCTCGGCAACAAGTATTTCAACGATACGGAGCCCTGGCACACGCGCCGCACCGATATGGAAGCGTGTGCCAACACCATCCACGTATCGCTCCAGATCTGCGGCGCCCTCGCGGTCCTCATGGATCCGGTGCTGCCGTTCACGGCGGCCCGGCTTCGCAACATGCTCCAGCTCGGTGGTATTGCGCCGAGCACGCCGCGGATGGGCGCGTTTGCCAGCTCGGCGGCTACTCCAGCGGAGAGCGGCGCATCTCCCCAAATTTTCTGGGGCGATGCGGCGGCCCCGCTTCTCGAAACGGGCGCGCCCCTTGGCGAGCCTGAGATCCTGTTCACCAAGATAGACGACGACGTGATTCAAGCACAGACTGAAAAATTGCATGCAGCCGGCGCGGGCTCGGCGGGCGGCGAGGACGCGGCCAGCGCGGGTTCCGACGCTACTGGCGCCCCTGACGCCCCACACCCACCGGTCGCGGACGAGGCCTCGTTCGATGACTTCATGAAGCTGGATTTCCGCATGGGAACGGTCCTCGAGGCCGAGCCCGTCCCGAAATCCAACAAGCTGCTCCGCATGGTGATCGATCTCGGCTTCGAGAAGCGGCAAATCCTGGCGGGCGTGCGCAAGCACTACACGCCCGAGGAAATGGTGGGCCGCCGCGTGGCGGTGGTGGCCAACCTCGCGCCGCGACAGATGATGGGCCTCGAATCGCAGGGCATGGTGCTCATGGCCGAAGACCGCGACGGCAGTCTGCACCCGCTTACATCGACCGGCGAAAACGGAGCGATCATTCGGTAAATCTGCCGTCCGGGTTTCCGACTTTCTACGACTTTATACGACATTATGCGACAACCTCGCGCCTTTGTGTATGTCGATGCCTGGAACCTGTTCTACGGCGCGCTGAGCAAAACGCCCTTCAAATGGCTCGATGTGGCGCTGCTCGCCGAGCAGATGTTGCCGGAATATGACGTGCGGTGCATCCGCTATTATTCCGCCATTCTGGATCCGCGTCCGGGCCAGGAATACAAGGTGGAGCGGCAGCGGACGTACTTGCGGGCGCTGGAGGCGCGGTCGGAGGGGGCGCGGTCTCAGGGGGCGCGGTCTCAGGAGGCGCGGGCGCCGCTGGTCATACAGTACGGACGCTTTCGTACGCATACGACGCGGTTGCCGCTCGCCGAGCCCGAGCCGGGCGGCCCGACCACCGCCGAGGTCCTGAAGACAGAGGAAAAGCTGACCGATGTGAATCTGGCGGTGCACATGGTGCACGATGCGCACCTCGGGCGGTTCGATGCAGCGGTCCTGGTGTCGAATGACTCGGACCTGGCCGAGCCGCTCTCGATTGTGCGGCACGAACTTGATCTGGAGGTCGGCGTGCTCTGCCCGCACCTCCACGCGGCCGATGATCTCGAGCGGCACGCCCGCTTCGTGCGCCCAATCCGCCACAAACACCTGCGCGCAGCACAGCTTCCGGATGTGGTTTTGGGTGGCGCCGAATCGGAGGGTCCGGTGGAGATTAGAAAGCCGGAGGGGTGGTAGCGTGGGGTTGGGGCTGGAGCGGGCTGTAGGGTTGAGGCTTGGTTGGGGCAGATAGAAAGGGTCTCGACGAATGAAGACTGGCGCGATTAGATAAGAAACCGGCTTATACGTGCATAAATGGGCTATTATGGCAGGTTGTGCCCAGAAAACGTGGCGGGATTGGGGCTGTAAATGGCGCGTTCAGCAGGAGGGTTGGCGCGCTGCCGGGTGCTCATGGCGCCCACCATGTCGTGTTTGGCGGCGTAGCTCGGGGTAATGGCACCTTGTATTGACGATCCATGCGCTCAGCGGCATACGCTTGCTGACACTGCTGACGTCATCTCGCGCGCCTGCAGCTCGAGCCCTTAACCAGCTCGAGCTGCAGGCTGGCTTGTCCTCCAGGCTGCCTTGGTCTCTGTAATGGTCCAAGCGACGCGAAAATATTGGAATCGGCGTGATGTAGAGCGCCAGGTGCGTGTTGATTTGCGCCACTGGCGGGTAAATATGCGCCAGGAAGGAGTGGGTGCGCACCAGATCTCGGGGCATGCGCGCCAAAAAGATATAGCAACGCGCCACGGAATTAGCGGCCCAGTGCCCGGTTCTGGTACAAAAACGGCCTATATGCGGCATATGGGCTGTTTATGGAAGGAGCTCGGGCTACGCCGCGCCAGTCCAGCCTCGTGGTACACAACGCTCGGTGGCGGGGACCTGGGGCGGGAGCGGGCTGTTAGGGCTGGGGCGTCGATGGGGCTTGGTTGGGGCAGAAAGAAAGGGTCTCGACGAATGAAGACTGGTGCGATTAGATGAGAAACCAGCTTATTCGTACAAAAATGGGCTATTTCGGCAGATTATGCCCGGGAAACATGGCGGGATAGAGGCTGCAAATGGCGCGTTCAGCATGAGGAATGGCGAGCCGCCGCGTGCTGATGGCGCCCACCGTGTCGAGTCTGGCAGTGTAGCTCAGGGTGATGGCACCATATTTTCGACAAATTACGTGTTTAACGGCCTACGCGTGCTGATACGGCTGACGTCATCTCACACGCCTGCAGCTCGAACTGGTCAAGAGCTCGAGCTGCGGGCTCTTGTGGGCTGGAAGCGGGCCCTCGTCTGACGGTAGGTGCGTGCTGTTGGATGGTTTGAGCAGAACGACGGCTGCTCTCCTGGAGTGAGGCTCATCGCCAAAAACGCGTCGACCCGCGCCATCGGTGGTTGAATGCATGTCACGGAGAGGTGGGTGCGCGCCAGATGTCGGGGCATGCGCGCCAAAAACAGGTGGCAACGCGCCGCAAAATCAGCGGTTCAGGGTCGCTTTCGGGTGGTAAAACGGTCCTCACGCGGCGTATGGGCTGTTTATGGAAGGAATTCGGGCTGAATCGTGCCACTCGGGGCATATGGAGACCGGTGAGCGGAGACTGGTGAGCGGAGATCGCTGCGTGCACGGTGGTGGGCTTGTGCCGAAGCTGAGCGCATGCCGGAGCGAGCGCCGAGGTTACGCGGGGCAACAGGATGTGTCAGGTGGGCATGCGGGGAATACAACGAAAATATCGCCTCTATTGGATGGTCCGCTTGTTCATGTCTTTTCGCATTCCGGGTTCTCTGCGGAGTATAAGGTGGTGGGTATGTGACGATAAGGGATGGTGCAAAGGGAGCGACGGCGGTTTGGCGTTCGTTCCGAGACGTACGTTTCAGCGCTGGGTGTCGGAGCTGATGGATCTCGGCATTGTGAAACGCAACGGCGCGGGTCGCACGTCGACTTATGAACTTTCCGATGCGGCGCGGGAGGTGCTGGACGCGGCAACAAGAGCCGCGGGGTCGGATCTCCGGAGGTTTTCAGAATGGAACCTGGCGTGGGATGCGCGCGGACCACTGCATCCAGAGTATGAAAGAGCGATCGTGCACATGCTGCGCGGAGGAATCCGGGCGCGGGCCCGCGAACTGGAAGGTGCGGCGAAGTCGGCGGCGATTGAAGCCAGGAAGCGGGGTGTGCGGCGGTCGAAGTACGCTCGGCACCCGTGGGACGATGTGGCCCCGGGTAAGTCCCGACCGAAAAGAACCTACTGCCGACTGAGATGACCGGCGGGGTGCGACTGAATACGCATCGCTGTATATTTGCAGGTTCACCCTGCAGTTTCATTCGCAAACTGAACCCACCCCTGAGAGAGTATGGAATGTTGGCGCGTTTTTTATACAAAGTCGAGAGCCGAGAAGCAGTGTGAAGAGCGGCTGAGGGCGGCCGGAATCCATATATTTCTGCCCAAGCGGCGGGTCATCCGCCAATGGTCGGACCGAAAAAAGAAGGTGATCGAGCCGCTTTTTTCCGGGTACATTTTTGCCAATGTGGACGAGCGCGGCAGGCTCGATACCCTGGAGGATCCGGGGATCGTGGGCAGCGTCCGCATTGGGCGCGAGCTCGTGGAGATGCCGCAGCGCGAGGTGGATTCGCTTCTTCTCCTGCAGAAAACACAGACGACCGAGACCATCCAGATGCGGGGCCGGCGCGGTGCTGGGGGAGCCGGTGCCGGCGCATCCGGCGACGGGGCGGCGGGCGATGCCGACCAGGTCGAAATTGATGGCGTGGTTGGTCTTGTGGAGCTTCCGCCGCCCGGGATTGGTGCCGAGGTGGAGGTGGAATATGGCGTGATGAAGGGGCTGCGCGGGCAGGTGCTGCATCAGCGCGGCAAGGACTACCTGATTATCCGCATCCATTCGATTGGGCAGGCCGTGAAGGTGAATTTGCCCATGGACTGGGTGCGCGAGGTGATTGTATGACGGGCGCATTGCCATGAAACCCGCATCCAGCCTCGTAGAGCGCCTTGTGCACGTGCGGCGGGAGCGGCATTTTCCGTTTCGTGACTATCACAAGCGGCACGGCTGCGTGTTTATCCACGTGCCGAAGACGGCGGGCACGTCGGTGCTCCGCGCGCTCGGGCATGGGCGCACAGGGAGGCTTCCGGGGCAGGCGGCGCGCACATCGGGGCGCGATCATCTGCCGTGGTTTGTCTACCAGACGGCCAATCCGGAGTATTACGCGCGGGCCTTCTCGTTCGCGTTCGTGCGAAATCCGTGGGACCGGGCGCTGTCGGCCTACCGGCATGTGCTGCGCGAGACGGAAGGCGCGGGGAAGGTGCCCGGGGGCGGCCGAGTGGATGGTCAGGCTGGGGGCGGCGCGGCGGATGAGCAGCCGGAGACCATCGCGGCGGACGTGCGGTCCTATACTTCCTTTACGGATTTTGTGCGGCGCGGCTTGGCGGAGGGGCACTTCCGCAGCCATTTGATGTTTTTGCCGCAGTCGTTTTTTGTGCTTGGCGCGAATGGCGAGCCGGCCGTGGATTTTGTGGGGCGATTCGAGCAGATTGATCAGGATTTTGCCGAGGTGGCGGCGCGGCTGGGGCTGCTGGCGGAGCTTCCGCGCGAGAATGTGGGAGATGCCGGGCGGACGGACGGCGCGGCGGAGCCAGGCTCGGGGGCGGACCGGGCGGCGACGTCGGAGCCCGCGTATCGCGCGGCGTACCAGGATCCGGCGGCGGTGGATATCGTGGCGGAGATCTACCGGGAGGACGTGCGGGCGTTTGGCTACACGTTTTGATGCCGCATGTGCTCATACTGCCTTCCTGGTATCCGCTGGATGATGGGGATGCGGGCGCCACGGGTGGTGCTGGCAGTGTAGAGGGCGTGCTGTTCCGAGAGCAGGCCGAGGCGCTCGCGGAGCGGGGCGTTTGCGTGGGCATCGTATATGCGCATGTGTATAAGCTGACGGCGTGGCGGCGCCGGGTGGCGCGCCTGTGGCGCGGTAGCCGGCGCCGCACAGGATCGGCGGCCGAAGGCGGGGCCGCAGCGCCCATCCCGACCGTGCGCTCGGAGGGGATGTCGTGGCTGCCCATGTTTCCGAGGCTGAACCGGTGGATTCTGGTGCAACGAGGCCTGCATTTGTTCAAAATATATGTGGATGCGCACGGCATGCCCGACGTCCTCCACGTGCAGGCCATGTACCGCGCCGGGCACCTGGCGCGTGCCATAAAGCGGCGCTACGGCGTGCCGTACGTGATTACGGAGCATCACAGCATGTATGCGCTGGGGCGACTGGGCGCGGCAGATCGGCGCGCCTACGGGCGCGTGGCGGCAGGCGCGGCGGCGCGTCTTGCGGTGAGCCCAGCGCTCTGCGCCCGACTGGAGGCGCTGTTTGGAGGCGCGGGGGAAAGCATGGGGGAGCGCACGGGGGGCGGCTGGGCGCCGATAGCGAACAGCGTATCGGCCCGGTTCCTGGAGTATCCGCTTGAGGAAGAAGAGCCGGGCGCGGGCGCGTTCGAATTCCTGAGTGTGTCGCATCTACAGGAAAACAAAGGGGTGGAGGTGCTGGTGGAGGCGTTTGCGCGGGCGTTTCCGGGCGAAGACGGGCCGGGCGGAGAAGCGCCAGTGCTCACGATTGCGGGCGATGGGCCGCTGCGGGCGCGGCTCGAGCGGCAGGCGGCGGCGAGCGGGGCGGGCGAGCGAATCCGTTTCGTGGGGCGGCTCTCGCGCGAGGAGGTGGCGCGGGCCATGGCGGCGTGCCAGGCGTATGTGCTGCCGAGCCGGTACGAGACGTTCGGGATGGTGGTGGTGGAGGCGCTGGCGCTGGGCAGGCCGGTCGTGGCTACGGCATGCGGCGGGCCGGAGTGGATATTACGGCCGGAGGAGGGCGTGCTCGTGCCGGTGGGCGACGCCGAAGCGATGGCGACGGCGCTCGTGGCCATGCGCCGGGAGGCGGCGCGGTACGACGCGCACGCCCTGCGCGCCGGCTGCCGGGCGCGTTTCAGCGACGACGTCGTGGCGGCGCGCCTCCTCGAAATCTACCGCGAGGCGGCCAGTGCACGCTGAGCCTTCAAGTGCCCAGCGGCCACCCGTGGAGCGAGGTGCTCCGCGACGGGGAACCAACCGGCGTTTGCCACGTGGCTGTAATAAACAGCCAAATGGCAAAAACATTCACACCATGACCATCCCATTACGACAGACACCGAATCCGGCACGCGGCGTACTCGGCTGGTCGCTTGGCCTGCGCGCGCGTTCCACGGCCGACATACTTGGGCGCGTCAAGGATGGGTTCTCGCCTGCGGCGCTCGAAAGGCTCGGCGCGAATGCGGACCTCGACGAGGAGGAGTTGGCTCTCATCATGGGCACGTCTACCCGGACGTTGGCAAGGCGCCGCAAGGCGGGGCGCCTCGACCAGGAGGAATCCGATCGGTTGTACCGTGTGGCCCGCGTATTCGAACGCGCCGTCGATGTCTTTGGCGGTGATCGGCTCGCGGCGGACGAGGCCCGCCAGTGGATTCACACGCCGCTATGGGCACTTGGCGGCGAAACGCCGCTATCCTATCTGCAGACCGAAACAGGAACGATCGAGGTCGATGCGCTGCTCGACCGGATGGATTATGGCGTTCTGGCCTGACGGGAAGCTCTATGGTTACCGTCTGGCGCATCGTACGAAGTAAGCACGCGGGCTCGGCCTTCAGTGGAGACGGGGCGCGGCAGGCGCGGCTCGGCGGTCGGCTTAACAGCCACGGCACGGCACTCGTCTACACGTCGGACTCGTATGCGCTGGCGGTTCTCGAACTGCGCGTACATATGGTTTCTTTTCGGGGTCTCAGGGATCGCGTGGTCTTTGAAGCGGACATAGACTGCGATATGATCGACGAACTGCCAGGCGAGCATCTGCCGGGCGATTGTCGCGATGTCCCGGCGCCCACGTCTACCCAGCATATTGGCGATATGTGGGTGGCGGCTGCGCAGAGTGCGGTTCTTCGCGTGCCGAGCGTCGTCGTGCCGGGGCACCACAATTATCTGCTCAATCCGTCACATCCAGATATGAACAGAATCGCCATCCGCGGACCGTTTCCGCTCGATGTGGATGCGCGGCTCCGGTGATTGGATTCCCAGATTTCGGAAGGATGGTTCCCAAATTTAGGGAGGTCAGTTCCCAAATTTCAGGGAGTTGATTCCCAAATTTCGTATACTTGATTCCCAATCTTCAAGAATAGGGGTGGCGTGCACATGATTGATCGACACATCGAATCTCGCGTACTGGATGCGCTCGGAGACACTCCGGTTGTGCTCGTCATAGGACCGAGGCGGTCTGGAAAGACGACGCTGGTGCGAAGCATGGAGACGAACGAGCGCACGTATGTGACACTGGATGACCAGACGACGCTCGATGCCGCGAAGGCCGATCCGGTCGGGTTCATCCGGGGCCTCGGGTGCGCCGTCATCGACGAAATCCAGCGTGTACCCGAGCTGCTGCTGGCCATCAAGAAGGAGGTTGATGAGACGAATGGGCCTGGACGCTTTCTGCTGACCGGATCGGCAAACATACTCACGCTGCCGCGTGTTGCAGACAGTCTGGCGGGGCGCATGGAAACAATCCGGATGTATCCACTCTCTGCCAGTGAGCAGTTCGGGCGGCGGTCCACGTTCCTGGAGGGGCTCTTTGAGGGACGCGTAGCGGCCCCCGATCATCCAGTACTGGGAGATGACCTGGTCGATCTCGTTCTGCGGGGTGGATTTCCGGAGGTCATTGCCCGCCAGTCGGAAGCGAGGCGGCAGGCCTGGGCGCGGTCCTACCTGGATTCCATTTTACTTAAGGATCTCCAGGACATCGCGCAGATCGAGCGGCTTACCGAGCTGCCCCGCTTCGTGCGGCTCCTGGCGCACTACTCCGCCGAGCTCATCAACTACTCGGAAATCGGCGGGAAAATAGGCATTGATCACAAGACAGCGCGGAGGTATATCGGCCTGCTTGAGCAGATATTTCTTGTTTCTGTGGCCGCACCATGGCATTCAAACGTGCTGAAACAGATGGTCAAGACGCCAAAATTGCATTTTGTAGATTCCGCCCTGCTGGCTGCGGCCAAAGGATTGACGGCGGACAAGGTGCGTACGGATCGGACGGCATTCGGCCCCATGCTGGAGAGCTTTGTCTACGGCGAAGTCAGAAAGCAGATTGCGGCGAATGACCTCGAGGCGAGCATCAATCATTTTCGTGATTACGCGAAGAGTGAGGTAGATATCGTGCTTGAGCGGGCCGACGGAATGCTCGTTGGAATTGAAACGAAGGCCTCGGCGACGGTGGGCCTGTCGGATGTCAAGGGTCTGCAGAAATTGGCCGATGCCACAGGCGACCGGTTTGCCTATGGCGCGGTACTTTACGACGGCGATCGGATCATCCCCCGATCGGACAAGCTTTCCATTGTTCCTCTTTCCTGCCTGTGGCAATGACATTTCAGAACAAAGCGGCAGAGGCGGTGCGTCTCATTCGGCGCGAGGCGGAGGCGACGCGGGCGGCCGGCGGGCAGGTCTATATGACGTCGTCGTTCCAGACGCAGAGCGTGCCGCTGCTGCATGTCGTGGCATCGAACGGACTTGATGTGGAGGTGCTTTTCATCGACACCGGGTATCATTTTGCGGAGACGTACGGATTTGTCGATGCGCTTTCGCGCCGGTTCGGGATCGATGTCCGCTGGATTGGCAGCTCGGCGCAGCACGCGGCGCTGCCGGATGGGGGTGCGCGGGCGCTGCCCGAGTACTACCGCTCGCCCGATGCGTGCTGCCGCCGCAACAAGGTGATGCCGCTGCGCGAAGTGCTGCGGCCGGGCGATATGTGGGTGACGGGGGTTCGGCGCGACCAGACGAGCCACCGCTCGGCGATGGATCCGGTTATGGTCGACGGCCAGGGGGTGCGGCACGTGCGGCCCATGCTGGCGTGGACGGCTGGCGATGTGGCGGCGTATGCGGCGGCGTTCGAACTGCCCGCGCATCCGCTCGGCGAGAAGGGCTACACGAGCATTGGATGCGCGCCGTGTACGGCGCGGCCGGAGGTGGCGGCGGGTTCGGGATCGGCGGCGCGGGGGGCGCGCTGGGCGGGCATGCAGAAATCGGAATGCGGGCTGCACACATGAACATTCTTGTAACGGGCGGGGCGGGGTACATCGGCTCGGCGGTTGTGGAACGGCTCGATGCCGACGCGCGCGTATCGTCCGTCGTCGTGGTCGACAATCTCGCCGGGAGTCGGACACAGTTCCTCTTCGGGGCAGGGCGCCTTACGAAAACGCGGTTCCGGGAGGCGAATATTCTGGATGCGCACGAAATGGCGAGCCTGCTGCGCGGCATTGATGTGGTCGTGCACGCGGCGGGCGTGACGCGCCACACGCAGTTCTACTACGAGGATGTGGTCTACGAGCAGGTCAACCGCTGGGGAACGGCATCGCTCTGCAATCTGCTGCGCACGCCGGATGCGACGGTGCGGCGCGTCGTCTACCTCAGCACGACATCGGTGTACGGAAAGGATGCCGTGATCGAGGAGGGCTCGGTTCCGGCGCCGTCCGATCCGTATGCCATCAGCAAGTTCGAAGGGGAGCGCTACGTGGCGGCCCTCGGCGGATCGCAGGGCGCGGCCAGCGAGCCTGGTGCGGTGGAGCCGGTCATTCTGCGGCTTGGACAGGTGTTTGGATACAATGCGTGCGTGCGCACCGATACGGTCGTGAACTCGCTGATCGTGAGCGCGCTGCAGTCGGGTCAGGTGCACATCTACGGCCAGGGCGGGCAGCGCAAACTCTTTGTGGCGCTTCCCTTTGTGGTGGAACGTATTGTGGAGGCGGCGCTGCGGCCGTTGGACGTGTCCGCCGCCCCCCTCAACCTCTTCCAACACGAACTCTCTGTCCGCGAAGTGGTCGACGTCGTGGAGCAGGCACTGGGCCGCCCGCTCGACCGGATCCACGTCTCGCGCGATTTGAACTACGGCAGCCTGGTGAGCAACCTCGCGGGCGGCCCCGACCAGGCCGAAGCCGACCTCGTTGCCGCCGTCCGCGGCTTCCAGGACGCGTACCGGTTGTAGGGTTTGGGGGGCTGCGGTCGCGGCTCCGGCCCTGCCCGCGCTTGTGGTGCTCTGGGCCCTCCAATGGCGCGAATCGCGGCCAAAACCGGAAAAACCCCTCAAATAATGCTGAAAACGAGGTATTTGGACCTTGCCCGTCTGATTTCATGGCGTGAGAGGCACCTCAAATGGCGCGGTAGAAGGCCAAGACGGCCCACATCCCACTGCCAGTGGCGGGCTCACGGCCGTTCGTGTCGCGCGCCACATTCAACATGGCGCGCGACTCACGAGCAATCACCTGTCTGCGAGGGCGCAGGCCGAGTCTTCATGGGCCGGGAAACCGGCCAGTCCGCAGGTGACATATGCGGTGTAGACACGCCCCGCTAAAGAAGCAGGCTCATCTTTCAAAAATCCACCAAGTGACATACGCGGTGCAGACCTGCCAGCCCAGGAAGCAGGCTCATGTTTCAAAGTCTGAAGGCTGAGCCTGCGTCTTCGGTCTACCCTCGCCATCGCAACATGTTACTCTTTCGATTTCGACAAGCTCAGCTTTCAAACACTGGCCGGTGCGGTCCGCCGAGAGGTACAACCCGCTGAGCGGATCGCGATATTTTGTGGAAATGAGGCGGCAGCGCGTCTTGAAGAAGCCGGACTGAAGCGGGATCCTGGACATATCCAGAATCCAATAGCGTTCGGGATGCACTCGGGCAGACCCTGGAAGGCGTTATTAGCGGTCAGACTGAGTCTGTGCAGTTACGTTATGACTGGCATCGGGTCTATCCAGTCAGGACCGGAACGCATTCTGGAATAAGACGTTACCAAAACTGATAACATTAACTCCGATGGGGAAGATAAGGCGGGGTGGCTACGTATTCTTGACGTGGGTGGGCGATCACGATCCGTACCATGTTCATGTCTACAAAGATGGGCGGCTCATTGTGAAGTGGGATCTTGAAAACAACATTGCCATGAAAGGATGTGCAACGGCAAAGGTTCGGAAGCTTATTGATGAGCTTCGAGAAAACGGTGCAATATGAAAATATCTGACGTCAAACCGAATCGCCGCAGCCGGGAGTTCAGTGTCCGTGCCGGTGGCCGAACGTATCTGTTTCCATACGTCAAGCTGAGGCTGCAGCCGACGCAGGAGAATCCGGTGGCTCGGGTGTACCCTGATCCGGAATTGGGGTGCGAGGCGTTCACGTATGCGTTGGCGTCGGGAGAGGAGGATACCATCCATATGGATGCGGTGAGGGAAGTGAACCTGGATCCAGAGTATCTGGAGGAGCTGCTCCTGCACCGACTGGCGACGGCAGCCGAAAGGGGACTTGCGGAGAGCGGGCTCGGAAAACGACAGGTGGCCCGAATACTCGGCACCTCGCCCGCCCAGATCTACCGCCTCTTCGACCGGAACAGCCCTTCGAAGTCACTTGGACAGCTCCTCACGCTCCTCCGCCTGGCCAACAAGTCCGTGGACGTAACCATTACGGACTCCGCGGAACCGCCTGTCAGCCTTTGAAAGCCTCGTTCCGGCGAGAATGCGCCACTTAGTGCCACATTATGCCATTTGGGCCAAATTCGTGTGGTTCGGGATGAGGGGAAACCCTGACGTCCAGAAATTCAGTATCTTGTGAAATCTCGACATCACGTGTCGAATATTCACGACCCTTCACACTTCTTCACGCCCGTTGACGCCCACAACGCCGCCAGCTACTGACGTGTACTCATGATCGAACGCCCCGCATACCTTGAGGAAATACGGTTTCAGTTTGACGTGCATCCGGTGGTGGCCATCCTTGGGCCGCGGCAATGCGGCAAGACGACGCTGGCCCGCATGTACGCGGACAGGTACGCTACGGGAAGCGTAACGCGTTTCGACCTGGAGGATCCGCTTCATCGGGCGCGTCTCGAATCGCCCAAACTTGCGCTCCAGGATCTGCGGGGACTCGTGGTGATCGATGAGGTGCAGCGGGCGCCTGACCTCTTCGAGGTGCTGCGGGTGCTCGTGGACCGACCCTACAGCCCCGTCCGATTCCTGATTCTGGGGAGCGCCTCCCGCGACCTGATCCCTCAGTCATCCGAATCGCTGGCCGGTCGAATTGGCCATATCGAATTGACCCCGCTGTCGCTGGCCGAAGTTGGTCCCGGGCACATGCGTCACCTGTGGCATGCTGGCGGATACCCTCCGTCATTTCTGGCGGCATCCGAGCGGGCCGGGGCGGCCTGGCGAAAAGCGTACGTTGCCACGTTCCTGGAGCGCGATATTCCCGCGCTGGGAATCAATATCGCACCTGAGGCGCTACGCCGATTCTGGATGATGCTCGCCCATTATCACGGGCAGACCATGAACTATTCCGAGATGGGCCGATCGTTCGGCGCGTCTGACAACACGATCAGGCGCTATCTTGACCTGTTGTCGTCCACATTCATGGTCCGGCAGCTCGCTCCGTGGCACGAAAACATCAAAAAGCGGCAGGTAAAATCGCCGAAGATCTACATTCGCGATTCTGGCATCCTGCACACGCTTCTCGGCCTGGACAGTCAGGATGCCCTACAGTTCCACCCGAAACTCGGCCCGTCATGGGAAGGTTTCGCGCTGGAGAGCATCATCCGGCAGTACCGGGCCGATCCGGGCGACTGCTATTTCTGGTCCGTCTACGGCCGCGCCGAACTCGACCTGATGTTGATAGCGGGGGGACGGCGCATCGGATTTGAGATCAAACACACAGATTCGCCGCACATTACGCCATCACTCCGGACCGCCTGCAAGGACCTGAAACTGGACAACGCCCACATCGTGTACCCGGGAGATGACGTATTCCCGCTCAGTGCGACGATCAGCGCCCTCGGGATGAACCGGATTCTGGATGCAGGGGCGTGACCGTTGCAACACCAGACCATGGAAGGCTTCGGAGAATAGGCCGGATCGTTATTCCCTGACGCCGGAGGCGACGGTCACCTCGCTGCCTCCGCGTTCGGCTCCAGCACCTGCGCCGAAATGATATACGCGCGCCCAATGGTGTATCCGTCGAACTCGAAGTCCTTCAGCAGCACCTTTCCGTGCTCAATATGGACTTCCTCGAGCACCTCCTGGACCGACGGATGGTCTTCATCGAACAACTGAATGCCGGAAAAATGCAGCAGATCGTGGCCAGAGAAATTATCGGCATACTCCTGCCCAATAACCTCGCGGGAATCCAGACCCAGTTCATCAATCCACGGAGCCGAAGCCAGGACAAACCACTTGTCCCAGACCTCTTCCTTCATGAAGAGACCAAATAGGCGGAACCGGCCGTGTTCAGAGGCCAATTTCTTTTCAATTTCGATCCACTTGTTGAGAATCTCCTTGTTCATAGGGCATTCAGCAGTGTCGTTGCTGCCTCCAGAGTGCGATGTACGTGCTCGCGGCTTACAGTTGCGTCTAATTGATACCGCTGCGCCGGGTTCCAGGGCTCGACTCGTGACCATTCCACCCAATATTCAGCCAGAATGTGTGCCGCGATCCCGGTCATGGACAGGAGCACGTCCAGATTGTGCGTCCGGAAGCTTCGGTAGTTTTCGAATTCCTTCGCCGTTTCTGGAAACCCGGTCCACCCGAGGTTTTTGCAAATCTGTGCCTTCAGCTTGATCTCGATGGCATACCCGCTCAAGTACAATGCTGCCACGTAGCGGTCTTCACGGCATAAGACTGTTCCGTCTGCCAGCCGCGCAGCTGCGACCTCCTCGAGTGTTTCGACTGAAATCATGTTCAGCTGATATTGGTGATGCGTCTACCTCATAGACCCACCGGCCAGCGCTACATAACCGCAGCAGCGCAGTTTTTTCCGGTTGCAACACCATGTCACATGTTGCAACCTTCGGATTGGTTCAACGTTTGGGACCAGGTAAACCAATTGGTGACGACCATGGGAAAGACCAAACCCGTCTGGTTCGGGATGAAGGTGACGCCCGAACAGAGGCGGAAAATAAGAACCTTGGCAGAGCGGGAAGGTACATCGGCCAAGGAGGCCGTGCTTCGTCTCGTCGAGGAGGCCCTGATGTCGTCGAGTAGTGGCGACCCAGGCGAGTCCTTCCTGTCTGGCATCGAAGATCTGATCGGATCTGTGAAGGGACCGGCGGACCTGTCGACGAATTCCAGGTACATGGAAGGCTTCGGAGAGTAGGCCGGATATGAGGACGTTACTCGCTACGGGCCCATTGGTCGCTCTTCTGAACCAGCGTGATTTCCATCATGAATGGAGCGTCAATAGGGCTGGTGAAATGCCACCGCCATTCTATACGTGCGAAGCCGTTCTGACCGAGGCTCATTTCCTGCTCGGTCGCGCGCCAAATGGGCGCGCCCGATTGACAGATATGCTTGCCACGGGGAAAATTGAATTGACCACCCTCGTCCTGGAAAATCTGGATCGGGTCGGTAAGCTGATGCACACGTACTCAAATGTCCCGATGGCTTTCGCCGACGCCTGTCTTGTCTGTATGGCAGAGCAGACAGACGGGACCATTTTCACGCTGGATGCTGATTTTCGAATCTACCGGAAGCACGGAGCGCGTTCGCTCAAACTCGTTATTCCCTGACGCCGGGGGCGAAACTCACCTCGCAGCCTCCGCTTTCGGCTCCAGTACCTGCGCCGTAATGATATATGCGCGCCCAATGGTGTATCCGTCGAACTCGAAGTCCTTGAGCAGCACCTTTCCGTGCTCAACGTTGACTTCCTCGAGCACCTCCTGCACCGACGGGTGATCTTCGTCGAACAACTGAATGCCGGAAAAATGCAGCAGGTCATGGCCGGAGAAATTATTGGCATACTCCTGCCCAATTACCAAGCGGCCATCCAGCCCAAGTTCGTCAATCCAGGGAGCTGAAGCCAGGATGAACCACTTATCCCAGACCTCTTCCTTCATGAAGAGACCAAATAGGCGGAACCGGCCGCGTTCAGAGGCCAATTTCTTTTCGATTTCGATCCACTTGTTGAGAATTTCCTTGTTCATAGGGCATTCAGCAGTGTCGTTGCTGCCTCCAGTGTGCGATGTACGTGCTCGCGGCTTACAGTTGCGTCTAATTGGTACCGCTGCGCCGGGTTCCAGGCTTCGACCTCCGACCACTCCACCCAGTGTTCAGCAAGAATGTGCGCCGCCATACCGGTCATGGACAGGAGGACGTCCAGGTTGTGGGTTCGGAAGCTTCGGTAATTCTCGAACTCCTTCGCCGTTTCTGGAAACCCGGTCCACCCAAGGTTTTTGCAAATCTGGGCCTTCAGCTTGATCTCGATGGCGTAGCCGCTCAGGTACAACGCTGCCACGTACCGGCCTTCACGGGACAACACTCTTCCGTCTGCCAGCCGCGCGGCTGCGACCTCCTCCAAGGATTCGACTGAAATCATGTTCGGCTCAACATAACCGCAGCAGCGCAGTTTTTTCCGGCCGTCAGACTGGACCGGATTCTGGATCTCGGGGCGCGACGGGGCGCACATCATGGATGTTTAACGTCACCAGAGCCTGCGTGAGCCCCGCGCCGGCAACGAATTCAACCTCAATACCATCGGGGGGATAGGTGGCGACGACCGCTCCCATGTCTCCTTGCTTCAGGTTGTGCGCTGGTATCGCCCTGTTCAGAACGACCGTGTCAAGTTCTTTGATTTCCATGTCTCTGCTCCGGTTTGATTCCGCCAGATACGCTCGACTGCTGCAGCCTCCGATTCTCAAATAGACTCGACGCGCCCACTCAATTGCTCCATGTTGCTTATCTGATATAATAGATCCAACATTCTTACGAGTTCGCCGATGGAGGATCCCTGCGGTGCATAAACAATGCCTGGGTGATTGGACGCATTGGCTGCCAACCGCAAAAAATCCTGGTCCTGAGTAATGAGCACTCGTTGTTCCGAACGAACGAACGACAGTAACTCTTCGTCTGTTGCTCCGAGCAATTTGGCCTGTGCGACGGTAAGGACATCTATGCCCCGTTTGCGGAGTCCATCGGCTACCGCTTTTGCGACTTGCTCGTCTGTGAAATAACGAATCGCGGTGCTCATCAGGCCCCAGTTCGACGCCTGAAATTCTCATTCAGCAAGGAGGGGGTCTGTTCCCGTTGGCTGTGAACGAAGGCTTCTCCTTCGTGCATTGACTGATTGATTTCCGCTCGATGGGCGAAATAGTAGGCCAGCGCCGCATATACTTCCGCAAGCTCCAGATCGTATTGGCTCGCGATCTCGTCCGCACTGAGTCCAAGTCGTTCATGCCAGACGACAATGTGTTCGACCGCGATCCGTCGCCCCGCGACACAGGGCTTACCACCCAGCACATCAGGTCGGGATTCGATATGCTGATTGAGGGTTTTTGTAGGCATGAGGCTAAATACGTGCGAGTATATGCTCGTGTATTTGGTGAACCGATGAAACGCGAAGTGGTTGCATCGGCGAGATCCACGCCTGAATTCATGGGGCTCCCTGAGTCTCTGAAAGATGCCGAAGTCGAATTAGAGCTTCATTATTGCAAGGCCATCAGGCGGCGACTTCAGATTCGGCCAGATCCCGCGCGTAGTTGAGAGTGGCCGCGATGTGCAGTCGGGTGATGTCTGGGAACTCCGTAGTGACTTCGTCGGCTGATAGACCAGCCGAAAGATACCCTAAAATCAAGCTCACCGGGATACGCGTCCCTGATATGCGGGGTTCACCCCGGAGTACGTCATGACATGTCAGTGTTTTCGGCGCGCGCCGGAGGGAGGAGTGCGTGCATAGCGGGGGGATACTCTTCTGTCCACTCTCGGGCACCCATGGCACTGAACTCAGAAACACAGGGGGCGTTAGAAGGCCGGTAGGATCGCTCAATTCAGCGGGTAGTAAGGTTATGAAAGTCACCATCACTCTTCCAGATCGCTCTGATCTCCACGTTGACGAGCGGTACGCTCGGGAGGCCTTGGTTGCTACCCTCTACAGCAACGGAAAGGTCTCTGGGCGCGAAGCCCGGGAAATATTAGGGATGACGCGCCGCACATTCGAGGAGATGTTGCCGCGCTACGGCTTCTCGATACTGGTAGATACCAAGGAAAACATTGAGACAGAGCTGAACGCGTGAGCTGGAAAAATATGAGTGACGACGCATAACACGACAATCGTGCCTCCAGGTGGTGGAAGCGCCTGCTCGGCGCGCGCCATACTTGGGGTGGCGCGCGCCGGAGTCCTGTGGATGTGCGCCACACGGAGATGAGATGGCGCCAAATCAGGGCGGAATGGCGCCAAAAAGGGGAGGTACTGCGCCGGAAAAATGGAATGCGGCACGGCCTGTAAGCCGTAAAAGTAGCCCAAACGGGCTGAAAAGGCTGTTTGTGGAAGGCAGGGGGAGGGAATCGCGCCACTCCGGGGCTGGAGACGTGCTACTGAGGTAGCAAGGGAAGGGATGGCGGCGTGAGGCGTAGGCTCAGACAGCCGGAGGCCGTATTTTGCGTGTTCTGCACCACCTATCGCTCCAAAATGATCCACGAAACGAAAGCGCGAAGCCTCGTCAAGGCCATCTCGTGGCGGGTGTTGGCAACGCTCGCAACCGCGGTCATTGTATACGCCATGACGGGCAATCTATAGACGGCGGCCGCGGTTGGCGGCATCGAGGTCGTCGCCAAGTTCCTGCTCTATTACATCCACGAACGCATCTGGACGCATGTCTCCTTCGGAATCAAGTAGAACGGACGCCGGGCAGCCCGCTCTCCCCAGCCGCACCCACCTCGAGCGCCTGGAAGCGGAGGCCATCCACATCATGCGCGAAGTGGCGGCGAGCTTTGAGAACCCGGTCATGATGTACTCGATTGGTAAGGATTCGAGCGTCATGCTGCATTTGGCGCGGAAGGCGTTCTACCCAGGGCGCATTCCTTTTCCGCTGCTGCACGTAGATACGACCTGGAAATTTCGCGAGATGATTGCGTTTCGGGACCGGGTGGCGAAGGAGTACGATCTGGACCTGCTGGTGCACACGAACGAGGAGGGCGTGAGGCAAAACGTAAACCCGTTCGACCACGGATCGGCCTACCACACGGACGTCATGAAGACGGCAGCGCTCAAGCAGGCGCTCGACAAGTACAAGTTTGACGCGGCGTTCGGGGGCGCGCGGCGCGATGAGGAGAAGTCCCGCGCCAAGGAGCGCGTCTTCAGCTTCCGCACCGCGCAGCACCGCTGGGACCCCAAGAACCAGCGCCCGGAGCTCTGGAACCTCTACAATACGCGCGTGCGCCCGGGCGAGAGCATCCGCGTCTTTCCGATTTCGAACTGGACGGAGCTTGACATCTGGCAGTATCTCTACCAGGAAGAGATCGAAATCGTGCCGCTTTACTTCGCCGCCCGTCGCCCCGTCGTGAGGCGCTTCGACCAGTGGATTCTGGTGGACGACGACCGCATTCCGCTCCGGCCCGGCGAAGAGCCCGAAATGAAAATGGTGCGCTTCCGCACGCTCGGGTGCTACCCGCTCACGGCGGCCGTCGAATCGACCGCGACGACGCTCCCCGAAATCGTGCAGGAAATGCTCCTTGCCAAAACCAGCGAGCGCGAAGGCCGCATTATAGACTTTGACCAGTCGGGATCGATGGAAAAAAAGAAGCAGGAGGGGTATTTCTAGGATGAGCACACCAAACGACCCGGCGGAGAGCGGTAACACGGACATCGCAGCGTACCTCAGGCACCAGCACGAGACGGGCCTGCTTCGCTTCATAACGTGCGGAAGCGTGGACGACGGCAAGTCGACGCTGATTGGCCGCCTGCTCTGGGACTCGAAGCTGATCTATGAGGATCAGCTGGCGGCGCTTACGGCGGACTCGAAGCGCGTCGGCACCCAGCAGGGGGGCATTGACTACGCGCTGCTGCTCGATGGCCTCGAGGCCGAGCGCGAGCAGGGGATTACGATCGATGTCGCCTACCGCTTTTTTTCCACCGACCGGCGCAAGTTCATTGTCGCCGATACGCCCGGCCACGAGCAGTATACGCGGAACATGGTAACCGGCGCATCGAACGCCGAGGCCGCGGTTATTCTGGTAGATGCGGCGGCCGTCAGCCGCGAGGGCGGCCTGCTCGCGCAGACCAAGCGGCACAGCTACCTCGTGAGCCTCGTCGGTATTCGGCACGTCGTGCTCGCCGTCAACAAGATGGACCTTGTGGGCTACGACGAAGCCCTCTTTCGCGAAATAACAGATGCCTACCGCGCGTTCAGCGCCCCGCTCGGCTTTCCGGACATCCGGGCCATTCCCGTGTCTGCGCTTCGCGGCGACAACGTCATGGAGCGGAGCGCCAACATGCCCTGGTACAAGGGGCCTACGCTCCTTGACTACCTCGAGACCGTCGACGTGGAAGACGCCCGCGCGCAGCTACCCTTCCGCTTTCCGGTGCAGCTCGTTCAGCGCCCCGACAGCGCGTTTCGCGGCTTCGCGGGGACCGTTGCAAGCGGCGCGGTCCGCCCGGGCGATGAGGTCGCGGTCGCGGCAAGCGGCGAGAAGGCCAACATTGACCGGATTGTGACCATGAGTGGCGACCTCGACGTCGCCGTTGCGGGCGACGCCGTAACGCTTACGCTCAGCCGCGAAATCGACGTGAGCCGCGGGGACGTGCTCGCGGCGCCCCAGGCGCGCCCATCGATCGCCGACCAGTTCAAGGCGCACCTCGTCTGGCTGCACGCCGAGCCGCTTCTTCCCGGCCGCATGTACCCGCTGAAATCTGGCACGGACACGGCGCCCGCGCAGGTGACGGAGCTCAAGGCGCGCGTCAACATCAACACGCTCGCCGAGGAGGCCGCAAAGACGCTCGAAATGAACGAGGTGGGCCTTGCGAACCTTGCGCTCGGCAAGGACATTGCGTTCGATCCGTTTTCAGAAAACGCCGCGACCGGGAATTTCATCCTGATTGACCGCGAAACGAACGCCACCGTCGCGGCCGGCATGATCCAGCACGCGCTGCGGCGCGCGACAAACATCCACTGGCAGGCGGTGACCGTCAACAAGGCGGCCCGCGCCCAGAACATGGCGCAGCGTCCGCGCTGCGTGTGGTTTACGGGGCTTTCGGGGTCCGGCAAGTCGACGATTGCCGACATTGTGGAGAAGCGGCTGCATGCCATGGGCCGAAAGACCTACCTCCTGGACGGCGACAACGTGCGGCACGGGCTCTGCAGGGACCTTGGGTTTACGGATGCCGACCGGGTGGAGAACATCCGCCGGATTGCGGAGGCCGCCCGCCTCATGGTAGATGCCGGACTGATTGTCATCTGCTCGTTTATTTCGCCTTTCCGCGCCGAGCGCAAGCTGGCTCGAAGCCTGATGGAAGACGGCGAGTTCCTGGAGGTCTTTGTCGATACGCCGCTTTCCGTCTGCGAGGCCCGCGACCCAAAGGGCCTCTACCGCCGCGCCCGAGCGGGCGAGCTCCCCAACTTCACCGGCATTGACTCGCCCTACGAGGCGCCTGAAGGCCCTGAGCTTAGAATAGACGGCGCCGCAATGACGCCCGAGGAGGCGGCCGAGAGGGTGCTGGAGCTTATTTTACGCTGAGGGCTCAGGGCGCGAGGATTGTTCTGTCGTACCTTAGTGGGCTACGCCCACCGTTCACCCAAAAGTAAACCCTTCTCCGTGAAAAACTTCGCCCTGATTGGCGCAGCTGGCTATATTGCTCCGCGCCACATGAAAGCCGTCAAGGACACTGGCAACCGCCTGGTGGCAGCTCTTGACCCTCACGATTCCGTGGGTATACTCGACTCCTACAGCCGGGATGTGGCCTTTTTTACAGAGTTCGAGAGGTTTGACAGGCACATCGAAAAGCTGCGGCATGCAGGGTCCGACGAGCGCTTACACTACGTGAGTATTGCTTCGCCCAATTACCTGCATGACGCCCACATGCGCTTCGCGCTTCGGGTAGGTGCAGATGCCATCTGCGAGAAGCCTCTGGTACTGAACCCCTGGAATGTCGACGCTCTCATGGAATTGGAAGAGGAGACAGGTCAGAAAATCTACAATGTGCTGCAGCTACGATTGCACCCTGCCATTATTTCACTCCGCGAGCGCATGCAGGCGGAGCGGAAGACGAACGGCGGGAGGCACCATGTAAAGCTTACCTATATCACCTCCCGTGGCACCTGGTACCACCATTCGTGGAAAGGTGATATCCACAAGTCTGGAGGAGTGGCCACCAACATTGGTATCCACTTTTTTGACATGCTCATCTGGATATTCGGAGCTGTTTCGGGCAGCCGGATCACCAGGCGGAGCGATCGTCACATGGGAGGCGTACTTGAGCTCGAGCATGCTGATGTCGAGTGGTTTCTCTCAGTCGACGCCCATGATCTGCCTGACGAGGCTATGACAGCCGGGCAACCGACGTGGCGCTGCCTGGAATTTGATGGCGAGACCTTTGAGTTCAGCGGTGGGTTCACTGATCTGCACACGCGCGTATACGAAGACATTCTGGCGGGAGGCGGCTTTGGACTTGCTGACACCCGCCCGGCGATCGAACTGGCCGAGAGTCTGCGTTAGGGCCGCCCGATGGAGTAGTACTCAAAGCCCATGTCCCGCATGCGCTCGGGCTTGTAGAGGTTGCGGCCGTCGAAGACGAGGGGCTGGCGAAGCAGGCTTTTGACCTTCTCGTATTCGGGGCGACGAAATTCGTGCCACTCGGTGCAGATGGCGAGGGCATCGGCTCCTTCGAGCACTTCGTAGGGCTGCTTGCCGTAGGTGATTTCGTCGCCGAATACGGCGCGCGTGGTGGCCATGGCTTCAGGGTCGAACGCCTGTACCCGCGCGCCCGCACCGAGCAAATCCCGCACCACAAAATGCGCGGGCGACTCGCGCACGTCGTCCGTTCTCGCCTTGAAGGCCAGGCCCCAGACGGCAATGGTCTTGCCCGCGAGCGAGCCGCCAAAGTGGTCCACGATTTTCTTTCCGAGGCTGTGACGTTGCCGGTCGTTGACCGTCAAAACGGCATCCAGTATTTTGAAATCGTAGTCGTTCTCATGGGACGCACGGAGCAGCGCCTGCACGTCCTTCGGGAAGCAGGAGCCACCAAAACCGACGCCGGGGTAAAGAAAAAGATTACCTATGCGGCTGTCGGTCCCCATGCCCTGCCGCACGTGGTCGACGTTTGCCCCAACACGCTCGCAGAGGTTCGCGACCTCATTGATGAACGAGATCTTGGTCGCCAGAAACGAGTTCGCGGCGTACTTCGTCATTTCAGAGGAGCGCTCATCCATGATGAGAATCGGGTTACCCTGCCGCACAAAGGGCTCATAAATAGAGCGCATGATGTCTTCCGCCTGCGCGCTCGATGTGCCCACCACAATGCGCTCGGGCTTCATGAAGTCGCTTACAGCGACGCCCTCGCGCAAAAACTCGGGGTTTGATACGACATCAAACAGCACGCCCGCCTTGTGGCCCTCGGCTTCAATGATTCCGCGGACGCGGTCGGCCGTGCCAACGGGGACGGTAGATTTATTGACCACCACGCAGTAGTCCGTGCGGCCGGATTCCGTCCAGATGCGGGCCAAGTCCCGCGCCGCTCCCTCGACGAACGAAAGGTCGGCTTCGCCATCCCCGCCCGGCGGCGTTGGAAGCGCAAAGAAAAGGACGCGGCAGGTGGTCGCGGCATCCTCCAGCTTCGTCGTAAAAGACAGCCGCCCCTCCTTGATATTCCGCTCCAGGAGCAGCTCAAGGCCCGTTTCAAAGATTGTCGCTTCGCCCCGCGAGAGCTTTTCGACCTTCGCCTCATCAATGTCCACACACGTGACATCGTAGCCCATTTCGGCAAAACACGTTCCGGTTACGAGGCCTACGTAGCCTGTGCCAACGACTCCTACTTTCATTTTTTCTTAAATGTGGGTGAGAAATATTTACTTGGAAAAGTCCTTGATGTCTGCTGCCACCATTTCCTCTATCATAGCAGCGAACGTGTACTCCGGACTCCAGCCGAGGTCGCGCTCGGCGAGCGAAGCATCGCCCACAAGGAGATCGACTTCCGTTGGGCGGAAATAGCGGGGGTCGACGGCCACGCGGACGGCTCCTGACTCGGTGTCTACGCCGATTTCTTCCGTCCCTGAACCCTCCCACGCGAGTCTAATGCCGGCCGCCGCGAACGCCAACTCGCAGAAATGCCGCACGGTGTGGGTGTCGCCCGTCGCCAAAACATAGTCTTTCGGCGCGTCCTGCTGCAGCATGAGCCACATGCCGCGTACGTAGTCGCGGGCGTGCCCCCAGTCGCGCTTGGCGTCAAGATTGCCGAGGTAGAGCTTTTCCTGGCGGCCGCTCGCTATGCTCGCGGCCGCCCGCGTGATCTTGCGCGTCACGAATGTCTCCCCGCGAATGGGGCTCTCATGGTTGAATAGAATGCCATTGCAGGCATACATGCCGTAGGCCTCGCGGTAGTTGACCGTAATCCAGTAGCCGTAGAGCTTGGCGACGCCGTAAGGGCTGCGCGGGTAGAAGGGGGTCGTTTCGCGCTGCGGCACTTCCTGCACGAGACCAAAGAGCTCGGAGGTAGATGCCTGGTAGAAGCGCGTCGAACCCTCGAGCCCCAGAATCCGAACAGCTTCCAAAAGCCTCAGAACACCCAATGCGTCCGAGTTCGCCGTGTACTCCGGCGTCTCAAAGCTTACCTGCACGTGGCTCTGCGCGCCGAGGTTGTAGATTTCATCTGGTCGCACTTCCTGCACAATCCGGATGAGGTTGGTGGCGTCCGTCAGGTCCCCATAATGCAGAATGAACTGCGGGTCCGGGTGGTGCGGGTCCTGATACAGGTGGTCAATACGTCCCGTGTTGAAGGAACTTGAGCGGCGCTTGATGCCGTGGACCTCATAGCCCTTATCAAGGAGGAACTCGGCCAAATAGGCGCCATCCTGGCCGGTTACGCCGGTAATGAGGGCTTTTTTCATGGTGAGAGGCTCGTAAATGCTGTCAGCAAGTTACGTAGCCGGAGACGATTAATCCTGCATTACCAGGTAGAACGCCGACGGAGAATGTATTAACTTTCAGGCTTCACTTTCATTGTGATCCACGGGGCGAAGCCCCCTCTTTCCCGAGTTATGACACTGAACAACCAGCCGGCATCGCCGTCCGTATCTGGCTCTGAGGTCCGATACCCAGAGGATGAGGTTTCCATCTCAGAGGTATTCGGTCGGATACTCCCTCGCAAGTGGTATGTGCTCGTAGGATACAGTATTGTCCTAATTGCTGTTACGTGGTACACGTATCTTCAGCCTCCCACTTACCAAGCATCTAGTCTATTGCTGATAAATGATGAATCATCATCACCGCAGCTTGGGGAACTCATTGGTGTGCAAATGGGCAATAAAAATGTGGCAAATGAGATTGAAATCATCAAGTCACGAACGATTGCGCTGCGTGTCGCCGATGCCCTCATGGATTGGCGCACGATTCCCGGGACAAATGAGTCGTTGACAGTTCTTGGTGAAAACTCTGCCGGTGAGTTGCCTACTCACTTGGACGTCGCCCAACGTATTCAGTCCCGCTATGTAATCGTTGAACCCGTTAGCCGTGAAGTTGACTTAATACGTATCACGAGCCGCAGCACGATTCCTCGCGAGGCGGCACTGATAGCGGATATGTATGCTGATGAGTTCACAAGCTACAACCGGCAACAGAGTAGACGAAGAGCCTCGGCCGGTGTCAGCTTCTTGGAAGAACAAGCGACACGGTTTGACAGTGTGCTTGCCTCGGCAGAAACAAATATACTCGGATACGCCGAAGAACAGGGCGTGGTGGACCCGCAGATTGAAGCGCAGGCGCTACTTACGCAGGTTATGGAGCTAGAGGCAGAGCGATATCGTACTGAATTTTCTATTCGTGCATCTGAATCCGAGCTTCAAACGCTGGAAGCCGAACTGAATAAAATCCTGCCCGGGCTCTCTCGCATGATGGGGTCGAATGAGGACGAACAACTTGTGGCCATCCGCCAGCGGATTACGCAGCTTCAGCTTGAAAACGCGGAGAAGGTATCGCTCAATCCTGATCTCGTTCAGAATGCGGCAATAGATAAGACATATGCGGACAATCTGACGAAGCTTGAGGATTTTAAAGCGCAGCTGGCAGAGCTGAGCCTCGCGTACACGGATCAGCTCGTAGACAGCGGCACCGTCGTCCTGGGGCGCGATGCTGAGACGGCCTTCGAGCGCATTGGCGACTTGCAGACGACGCTGATTGAAAAGCGAATTGAACTGACGGGCTCCCAGGCCCGGATGGATGTTCTTGATCACCAGCTCGCCGTATATCGACAGGAAATCAACAAAATCCCTAACAAGTCAGTGCTTCTGGCGCGTTTCCAGCGCGACATGGATACGAGTGCGCAGCTCTACACGACCATATTCCAAAATCTGCAGGAAGCGCGGATTGCCGAAGAATCGGAACTCGGTTATGTGGATATTATCGATAAGGCGGTAGTGCCCAATGACCCTGTAGGACCACGGATATCTCTCAACCTATTGCTAGGTGCGATTTTAGGCGGAATATTGGGTGTTTTGGGCGCTTTCGTTCGTGATGCTATGGACAACAAGGTGGCGCGGCCAGAAGATTTGCGCCACCGAGGCTATGCCGTCCTGGGCATCATCCCCGACATGCAGCGTACGATTGAAAGCGAGTTCGGGGGGGATGAACTAGTAGACATTGACGGACGCGAACTGAATACGTCTCTTGCTACCCTCCTAAGCCCCATGTCGCCGGTGGCAGAAGCTTACAGGCGCTTCCGTACGAATGTGGATTTTGCGCGACCAGACGGCACGGAAAAGGTTATTGCCTTTACCAGCCCTGAGGCGGGAGAGGGAAAGACCTCCACGTCGCTGAACCTTGCCATTACCAACGCGCAGCTTGGTCGCAGGACGCTCTTCATTGATGCCGATATGAGAAGGCCTCGCAGTCATCGCTACCTGGGCCTCAAGCGCGAACCAGGACTCGTGGACTGGCTCTTCGACCCCACAATTCGCAACCCGAAGCTGCTACAGACGCACGTCGAAGACTTGTCCCTCCTTCCCGTCGGAAAGACCGTTCCCAATCCAAGTGAAATATTGGGATCCCGGCGCATGCATGATCTGCTCATCGAGCTGAAGGATCATTATGATCTCATTATTCTCGATACGCCGCCACTACTCAGCGTGTCGGACGCGCTTATTATTGGCTCCGCCATTGACATGATCATCATGGTCGCATCGAGCGGCGAAACCCACTGGAAAGCACTTGATGCCGCGACCGACATGATGCGGGACGCCGGCGTCAAGCCGAGCGGCATTATTCTCAACCGATTTGATGCCAAGCGTGCTTATGGTGGCTATGGCGCAGGGTACGGAAACGGGTACGGATATGGCTATGGGTACGGCTATGGATACGGTACGTATGCTGACAAGGAGATGGAAGAAATCGTCTATCAACCCTTCAAGAAGTAGATTCATGACAATAAAAGCCCTGGTAGTGCTCGCCGCATTCACGTCTGCACCTTTTTTGGCAAAAGGACAGGACACAGATCTTGACCGGTCGCGACTAAATACGGCAGCATATTATAATTATTCTGAATCGGGTGACGTAACGATCCAAGTCCATGTATGGGGGGCAATGCGATTTCCTGGATTGTATGAGGTACCTCGAGATACACGTCTCAGCGAATTAATTTCATTAGCTGGAGGCCCGCAAGTACCGGAGCGGGCCCGACGCTCGATCCGGAATTTTCAATTGCAATTATATAGGTTGACAGAGTCATCTCGAGAAGTCGTCATGGACCTTGAGATGGAGAACCAGATTATCGTCTCGTCTGCAGACCCCGTTCTCCAAGCTGGCGATGTGCTCAGTGCTGAATCTGTAGTTCGCCAAACGTTTAGTATTCGAGACCTGTTTCCGATCATTTCCGCTGCTGCGACCCTGGCCATTCTATTGGACAGGGTTTCAACGAACTGAGCGATCCTCTGGACACCAATACGGATTCAGGTTCACGGATTGACGTGACCAACGGACCCTCCCTGCTGAAGAAGGTTTTATTCATCATTCCCGCTTCTTTCAAGAAGGAGGCGGGAGTTCTGGGGGTATTGCTTCTTCTTGGAGCGATCCTCGAGACGTTGGGCCTGGGGTTGGTCATGCCGCTCCTTACGTTGATTACCCAAGCAGACCTCGTCGTAGATAATCCACGTGTAGCCCCTTGGATAGCCTATCTCGGCAATCCTGACACCCTCACGCTGGTCTATGGCGCACTTGGCCTTCTGGTATCCACCTATGTGGTCAAAGGTGTATTCCTGATGTTCCTTGCGTGGAGACAGGCCAAGTTCTCTTACAATCTGTCTGAAAACATCTCCTCTGAGTTGTTTCGGCAGTATCTGTTGCAGCCGTACACGTTCCATCTGCAAAGGAATTCGTCCGAACTCATCCGGAATGTTACGGGAGAGGTCAGCATGTTGACCGGTGCGACGACCAATCTGCTTGCTCTCATGACGGAAGGGTCAACTCTTTTCGGAATCGGAATAATCCTGCTGTGGCTTGAACCGATAGGCGCGCTTTCCGTGATAGTTTTCCTTGGATCGACCGCCATGCTTTTCCAGCGATCGTTGCGGAGCCGACTGGCTGTCTGGGGACAGAAGCGACAGTATCATGATGGATTCCGGTCACAGCATCTTCTGCAGGGCCTGGGTGGCGTGAAGGACATACTTCTCGGTGGACGTGTTCGCCATTTCGCTGCCCAGTATTCCGTCCATAACCGCGCGTCGTTCGAGGTCGGCATCCGCTATCAGACACTTCAACAGGCACCTCGGCTGTTCCTGGAAGTCGTGGCCGTCATGGGTTTGGCCATTCTGGTAGTGGTCATGGTGGGAAGGGGATCGGATCTGAATGCTCTTCTTCCCACACTGGGTGTTTTCGTGGCAGCAGCATTCCGCATGATCCCGTCATTGAATCGCATGGTTGCGTCGGCCCAGGTCATCCGCTACTCTGCTCCGGTCGTGGATTTATTGTACGATGAGTTCAAGCAATTGACCAAGGCATCCGAGGCGGAAACGACTGGATTGATCTCGGACGGAATGCACTCCATCGTCGTGGATTCGGTCGGCTTTTCATACGACGACACCGTTGAGAAGGCACTGAATGGGATCACATTGAGGATAGAGGCCGGCAGTACGGTTGGTATCGTCGGGCCGAGCGGGTCAGGGAAAAGCACATTGGTCGACGTCATTCTCGGTCTTCTTGCTCCGCAGGATGGTGAAGTGCGCTGCGACGACATACCTGTCCGAACGGACATGGGAGGCTGGCAGCGACAGGTTGGCTATGTACCCCAGACCATCTACCTGACCGATGATTCAATGCGCCGGAATATTGCGTTTGGTTTGGCAGATGACGAGATCGATGAGGAGCGGATTCAGAAGGCCGTGGAGTCAGCTCAATTGAAGGAATTGTTCGCCAGCCTTCCCAGTGGTCTGGACACGGAAGTGGGTGAGCGTGGCGTCAGGCTGTCCGGGGGGCAGCGACAACGTATTGGAATCGCCCGTGCCCTGTATCACGATCCTGCTGTCCTCGTTCTCGATGAAGCAACGAGTGCATTGGATGAGGCCACGGAAGCGGAGGTCATGAAGGCTATTGATCGACTCCATGGCTCGAAGACCATCCTTGTAATTGCCCATCGACTCAGTACGGTCCGGAATTGTGACTGGCTGTTTCGTCTCGAAACAGGCCGGTTGGTGGCGCAGGGTCCATTCGAAACGGTCGTTGGTACCGTTGGTAACTCATAACAAATTTCCCGACACAAATGGATCTCAAAGATTCGAAAATACTGGTCATAGGAGGCGCCGGGTTCATCGGCGGCTTTGTCGTGTCAGAACTGCTGAAGCACCCGGTTCGAGAGGTTGTCATTTATGACAACTTCGCGCGTGGTAAAATGGGCAATATCGAGGACGCACTGAAGGATGAACGCTGTTCCGTGTTTCCACTCGGTGGTGATATCCGCGACACGGATGTACTTGACGCCGCCATGAAGGGCGTCGACGGTGTGTTTCAACTTGCCGCCATGTGGCTCCTGCATTGCAAGGAGTTTCCTCGTACAGCCTTTGATGTCAATATTGCAGGCACATTCAATGTACTGGAGGCCTGTGCTCGGAATCGTGTGAAGAAACTGGTCTATTCCAGTTCTGCCTCCGTCTATGGCGATGCGGTGCAGGTACCGATGACGGAAGATCATCCGTTCAACAACAGGAACTTCTACGGTTCGACAAAGATTGCGGGAGAGGCCATGTGTACGGCGTTCAATGACCGGTACGACTTGCCCGTGATAGGTCTCCGATATATGAATGTCTACGGACCGGGACAGGATCAACATGCCGTTTATTCAGGCGTTGTGCCGATCATGTTGAACAAGATTGCAGCCGGCGAGGCACCGACCATCAACGGAGACGGGTCCCAGGCATATGACTTCATCTATGTTGAGGACGTTGCGCGATCCAATATCCAGGCCATGATTTCCAATCAGCACCTTGGCTACTACAACGTTGGTACAGGCATCCAGACGACCATCCGTGAATTGTGTGATACAATTCTGGATCTCAAGAAGTCCGACCTTTCCGTGACCTACAAACCGTACGCGGCCGATGATGCAAGGCAATTCGTGCAGAACAGAATCGGCTCGACGGAAAAAGCGACGGCAGAAATCGGATTTTCACATTCGTATTCCGTTCGTGAAGGACTTCAGAAACTAATTGACTGGCGGATTGCCACCGGAGTAGATAAATCATGAGTAACCCGCTGAGACGGATCCAGATTTCGGAGCCGGTAACGGGCGACGCGGAATGGCATGCCGTCCGTGAATCGTTGACAACGGGCTGGCTGACCTCCGGTCCGAAGGTCAGGGAATTCGAAACCATGTTTGCCCGCCGTCATGAGGTACCCCATGCTGTCGCGGTCACCAGCGCGACAACGGCATTGCATTTGGCGGTCCACAGTCTGGGCATTGGCCCTGGGGATGAGGTCGTGGTGCCTGCCTTTACGTGGGTATCTACCGCAAATGTCGTGGAAATGTGTGGTGCAACGCCCGTGTTCGTCGACATCGATCCCACTACGTTCAATCTGGATGTGACGCGATTATCCCAGGCAATCTCGGCACGGACCCGCGCCATAATTCCCGTTCATCTGTTTGGCCTTTGTGCTGAAATGGACGCTATAAAGCGGATTGCAGGCGATACTCCGTTGATTGAGGATGGTGCATGCGCAAGCGGAGCGGCATACAAGGGAACGCCGGCCGGAGGACTGGGCACGATGGGTTGCTTTTCCTTCCACCCGAGGAAATCAGTTACCACGGGCGAAGGGGGAATGCTGACAACCCGGGATCCGGAGTTGGCAGCCCGTTTGGAAATGCTGAGGAATCATGGTGCCAGCGTGTCCGAGGAGCAGAGGCATCACGGACCGAAGCCGTATCTGTTGGCTGAGTTCAACATGATGGGTTTCAACTATCGTATGACGGATTTGCAAGGAGCTGTCGGAACCGTACAGCTGGGCAAGCTCGATGAGTTTATCCAGGAACGGAAGCGTTGGGCCGCATACTATACGGAATCGCTGTCCGGACTGTCGTGGCTGAATTGCCCAGAGCATCCCGAGTACCAGGATCATGGATGGCAGAGTTATGTGACCAAGGTCGATGAATCACGGTCGCCCATGCCAAGGAATGCCATAATGCAAAAACTCCAGGATGTCGGCATATCCACACGCCCGGGAACACATGCAGTACATATGCTGGGGTATTACCGGGACAAGTACGATCTGAAGCCGGATGACTTTCCTGGAGCCCGTCTTGCCAACGATTGCTCAATGGCTATACCTCTCCACAACAGGATGACGGCGGAAGACTACGCCTACATTGTCGACGCACTTCATTCAATACGTTGATATGTGTGGAATAGCAGGCGTCTTACATCTTGATGGTCGTCCGGTCGTGAAAGAGACGATCAAGCGGATGACCGATGCCATTGCACACCGTGGTCCTGACGGTGAAGGACAATGGGTTGAGAATAATGTAGGCGTCGGGCATCGCCGTCTGGCGATCATCGACCTGTCGGATGCTGCCCGTCAGCCCATGATCAGTATCGAGCACAGGTACGTACTGTCGTTCAATGGCGAGATCTACAATTTCATGGATCTCCGTACCGAGTTGGAAGGGCTTGGATACTGGTTCCGTTCACAATCGGACAGTGAGGTGGTGCTCAATGCACTGGCAGAGTGGGGGACGGATGCGCTTCTTCGATTCAATGGCATGTTTGCCTTGGCACTTTGGGACCGGAAGGAAAAGTCCATGCTGCTGGCCAGGGACCGGTATGGGATCAAGCCATTGTACATGTGTCAACAAGGCACCGTACTTGCATTTGCGTCCGAGCAGAAAGCGATTCAGACGATTCCTGGACTCAGGATAGAATTGGATAAGGAAGCGCTTCTGGAGTATTTCACGTTCCAGAATATCTTTACGGACCGGACACTTCTGAAGGACATCCGCCTGATTCCTGCGGGTCACTTCGTGAAGATCGAACTCAGCGAATTGCCGGGGGCTGTCAATCAACACCGGTACTGGGACTACCATTTCAAGGAACCCTCTCATTCCGCAGATGAGAGGGAGTATGTCGAGGAATTGGACAGGCTGTTCAACCAAGCGGTGAACAGGCAACTGGTCAGTGATGTCGAGCTTGGCAGCTTCCTCAGCGGAGGAATGGACTCCGGTTCCATCACGGCCATTGCAGCCCGGTCGAACCCCTATCTGAAAACATTCACGTGCGGATTTGATCTCAGTTCGGCTTCAGGGATTGAATTGGCATTTGATGAGCGCACGAAGGCCGAAGCCATGTCCGCCTTGTTTAGGACGGAACACTATGAGATGGTGCTAAAGGCGGGTGACATGGAACGCTGTCTTCCGAAGTTGGCGTGGCACCTGGAGGAACCACGCGTCGGTCAGAGTTACCCCAATTATTATGCCGCTCAGCTCGCAAGCAAATTTGTCAAGGTCGTGTTGTCTGGAACGGGTGGCGACGAATTGTTCGGGGGATATCCATGGCGGTATTATCGGGGGGCCAACAGTCAGGATTTCGAGGAATATATAGATAACTACTATCTTTACTGGCAACGCTTGGTCGACAATACGCAGATCAAGAAAATGTTCGCTCCGATTTGGTCAGACGTTTCCCACGTATGGACGCGGGATATCTTCAGGGATGTATATGAGACACATGACAATGCATTGGAGCGTCCCGAGGATTTTATCAATCACTCACTTTATTTCGAAGCCAAGACGTTCTTGCACGGCTTGTTTGTAGTGGACGACAAGTTGAGTATGGCACACAGTCTTGAGAGTCGGGTTCCGTTCATGGACAATGATCTTGTAGACTTTGCTATGGCATGTCCAGTGGATCTGAAATTGAATAACTTGAAGGAGGTTGTACGAGTTAACGAAAACAATACTTCAGACAAGGTGAATGCGTACTTCCAGAGGTCCAACGATGGGAAACAGATACTGCGCTCCATGATGCGGAACTACATTCCTGACAATGTTACGGAGCGAATGAAACAAGGTTTTTCCTCCCCGGATGCCAGCTGGTTCAAGGGCGATAGCATTGACTTCGTAAAAAGAGTATTGTTCAATGGGAATGCCGCAATATACGACGTGTTCGATAGGACTACAGTTGAAAGCCTGGTCATGGATCATCTCTCGGGTAAGACGAATCGACGTTTGTTGATATGGTCATTGCTCAGCGCTGAGGCTTTTATGGACGATTTCATGAGTAGTAGCTGAGGTGAAGACGGTTTTCATCGGTGCCAGTTTGTTTGGTCTCCGAGCACTCAGACTGCTGAAGACCTTGGAATCTATTGAATTAGTCGGGGTAGTCACGGCACCGCAAAAATTCAAGATATCCTACAGGCCAGAAGGGGTTACAAACGTACTTCATGCGGATATGGCTTCCTATTGCTCGGAAGCATCGATTCCTTGCGTAGAATTGTCCACTTCCATGAAGGATGAAAATCTCTTCGACCGGGTTCGGGAATGGATGCCCGACATCTTTATCGTCGTGGGGTGGTACCATATGATACCTTCTGCTTGGCGTCAAATGGCACCGTGTTACGGATTGCATGCGTCTCTCCTACCCGACTATTCCGGCGGTGCTCCGTTGGTATGGGCAATGATCAATGGAGAAAGCCGAACCGGAATCTCGTTTTTCCAGATGGACGACGGTGTTGACTCTGGTCCCTTGGTCGGTCAGAGTGAGGTGGCCATACATGAAGCAGACACAATCCGCTCACTGTATGACCGAATCGAGGAAGCCGGTCTGGAACTCCTTGGAACGCATGTTCCACGGCTGGCATCTGGAGAGGCGGACCTCATTTTCCAAGACGAGAGTAAGAGACGAATATTTCCACAACGAGGTCCCGAAGATGGAGCCATTGATTGGTCATGTACGGTGGATCAAGTAGATCGCTTCATCAGAGCGCAGACGAAGCCATATCCAGGGGCATTCTTTCATTTGGTTGAGAGTAAAGTCACCGTCTGGACAGCATCACCTGTTGCGGATGATGCACTATCGATTTCCGGGGCCCGTTCCAAGCGGCGTGTTGACGTTCCTGGTACGCCGCTGTTCACGGACAAGGAGGACGTGTTGATTCGCTGCGCGAATGGATGGATGAAACTCGAATCCGTTTCGGTATCGGGCTTGGACATGACTGGGTCCGACCTACGGGCGTGGTTCAGGCGAGCGGTAGACGCTGACAGCTGATTACTAAGACAATAGGATTGGCGGGCAGGCATGAATGCAGTTTGGTACGTCAATTATTACCCCATAGACCATGAACTCAATGAGCAGAAAAGGATACCGGGACCGGCTGTTCGAACTGTTGTCGGATCCGGATGCGATCATTCAAGACAACTATATCCTTGGATCGGGTGAATCGAATCACTCGAATCAACAGCATACCAATGATGCGTTCTCTGACAAGTGGGAGAAATATGGCAGGAGTGACGAAAAAGAGCGGCTGTATGAGTTCCAGCGATCGTGGTACTTGAGCCTCTACGGGTTTGAGAGTGAGAAGGCGTTGGCAACCTTTCTGCAGTCCAAGGAGGTGATATTCGATGCAGGATGCGGCCTCGGCTACAAAGCGGCCTGGTTTGCTGAACTGGCCCCTGACTCCCTGGTTGTCGGAATGGACTTTTCCGAAGCGGCGTTGCAGGCAGCGGAATCATACAAGAGTGTGGAAAACCTCTTCTTCATTCGTGGCGATATTGCTCGGACGGGATTCCGTGACGGACTGGTGGACTATACGAGTTGCGACCAGGTAATCATGCATACGGAGGATCCTGTAGCCACGTTTGCTGAGTTGGCCCGGATTACACAGAAGGAGGGTCAACTAGCCTGCTATTTTTACGCAAAGAAGGCCTTGCCCAGAGAACTGCTTGACGACTATTTCCGGACGCACTGCATTACCATGAGCGCTGAGGAACTATGGGCGATGTCCGAGCAGGTAACGGAACTCGGAAAACGATTGAGTGAACTGGATGTATCATTAGATTGCCCGGAAATACCGGCGCTTGGTATCAAGGAGGGGCGTGTAGACATTCAGCGGTTCATCTACTGGAATTTCCTGAAGTGTTTCTGGAATGCAGAGCTTGGAGCAGAGACTTCGATTGCCACGAACTACGATTGGTACAGTCCCAGCAATGCACGACGTTTCAGTGAGCAGGAAGTAAGGGATCTCGTGTCTGACTGCGGAATGAGAGAGGTTTCCTTCCATTCGGAAGAGGCATGCTATTCCGGTCGGTTCGTTCACATGGACGCCACTGGACAATGAACATTGGCGAATCAATGGATAGGAAGGGCCTGACCGTTTGCAGCAGGTGCATATACGACGAGCGTGTCGCGTCGATTGAATTCGACGAAGAGGGTGTTTGCAATTATTGTCATCAGGTGGACTCCCTGGTGGCACAATATGGAACAGGGTTGCCGAAAGGTGAGCAATCCCTGAAGGAAATCATAGATCGAATAAAACAGTCTGGAAAGGGAAGGAAGTATGATTGCGTAATAGGCGTAAGTGGCGGGACGGACTCGTCGTACCTTGTCTATCTGGCGAAGGAAGTTTGGGGTTTGAGGCCGCTGGCGGTTCATTACGACAATACGTGGAATTCTGCCATCGCCACCATGAATATCCGTAAAGTCCTGGACGGATTGGGCATTGATCTGTATACGCATGTCGTGGCTAACAAGGAGGCAGATGATATATTCCGTTCTTTCTTCCTGTCCGGCGTTGCTGAGTTGGAAGCTTCCACGGATCTCGGATATGCCTACTTGTTGCGACGTGTTGCTGCGAAGTATTCGATCGAGTACATTCTGGAAGGTCATTCGTTCATTGAGGAGGGTATAACTCCCCTTGGGCGCAATTATTTTGATGGAAAGTATATCAGGTCCATTCATCGCCAGTTTGGAAGCATGGCCATGCGTACGTATCCATTGATGACTTTCACCAGATTCCTTGTGTCAGCCCTGTTCCATCGTGTGAAGTTTATTCGCCCACTATGGTACATAGATTACGCGAAGGATGAAGCCAAGGAGTTCCTTGCCTCAAGGTATGACTGGCAATATTATGGCGGCCACCACCTGGAAAACCGAATGACGGCATTCGTACACAGTGTATATCTGCCCCAGAAGTATGGCAGTGATATGCGGAATAATACGTTGGCAGCCCGCGTTCGAAACGGAGCCATGTCCCGCGAAGACGCGTGGAGGGAGTATAACACCCCTCCTTTCATGGAGGACGAATTGGTGAATTATTTCAAGAAGCGGCTCGGGTTGACAGATGAACTATATGAACAAGTCATGAGTGCTCCCGGAAGGAACTGGACCGAGTTTCCTACTTACAAAAAGAGATTCGAGCGTTTCAGACCTCTCTTCCATGTCCTTGCGAAAGCAAATATGGTACCGATGTCGTTCTATCTCAAGTATTGTTTTCCCACAAAAGCACCAGCGTGAAGTATTGCTGATCATCCACTATCCGGAAAACTAATGTTGCGATCCCGAATCATACCGGTATTGCTGTTGCGCAATGAGAGCCTCGTCAAGACGATACGGTTTGGCAAATTCACGTACGTAGGTGATCCGGCAAACACAGTCCGGATCTTCAATGAGTTGGAAGTAGATGAGCTTCTGTTTCTGGATATCATGGCTTCCCGGGAACAGCGTGGACCCAACCTCAAAGTCCTGTCAGAGATTGCCAACGAGTGCTTCATGCCGCTCGGATATGGTGGTGGACTACGCAGTCTGGATGAGGCAAAGGCCATCTTTGACATCGGATACGAGAAGGTGTCCATTAATACACATGCGTCCAATAGTCCAGCCTTGATCAGCGAAATAGCAGCGTACTACGGAAATCAGGCCGTTATTGCATCCATGGATGTCAAATCGGGTTTGACGGGTAAAGAAACAGTCAGGACGCTGTCTGGTCGTCATCGAACAGGGCGGGATCCGGTTGAATGGGCTATTGAACTGGAGGACAGGGGGGCGGGCGAGATTCTGTTGACATCCATCGATCGCGAGGGAACGTGGTCCGGCTTGGACCTTGATCTCATTCAGCGGGTGAGTGCGTCCGTCAATGTGCCCGTTGTGGCGCATGGGGGCGCAGGCTCCATGCAGGATGTGAAGTCGGCATTGTCGGTTGGCGCCTCTGCCGTTGCCTTGGGAAGCATGGTTGTGTACCAGAAGAAGGGAATGGGGGTACTGGTCAACTACCCGGATCCGGAAAGCATTGAGCAAGCCATCTCCTCGGCGCGGTGGACACCTGACAGTCTGACAGAGTCATGAATGATCGATTTGTCTTTTCGTACGACAATCTTCGCAAGCAATATGCTCAACTTCTTGAGAGCGGCTATACAATAATGACATGTGCTGACTATTGGTCAGCAAGAAGAGCTGGAACTATACCTTCAAAGGTAGTCGTCAACCGGGTAGATATCGATTATTCCGTGGTAAAAGCCGGGCGCTTGCGGGCTATCATGGATGAACTGGGAATCAAGGCCACGTATTTCTTGCGATTGCACGCGCCTGAGTACAATCCATTTTCCTTCGAGAACTACCGGGTCATCAAATCAATCGTTGGCAGTGGACATGAGTTGGGTCTTCATTCTGAAATCGTGGATCAGTCTGCAATTTGGAATGAGGATGCCTCGTCATGCTTGACCCGTGATGTTGATATTCTTGAGTCAATGTTCGGAGTCAAAGTGAGGGGTGTGGCCAGTCATGGCGGGATGACCGGCCTGAACAATCTTGATTTCTGGACGGACCGTAAAGCTGAAGAGTTCGGTCTTCTCTACGAGGCCTATGACAGGGAGCCTTTTTTCGACTTGTTCCATCGGTCCTTCTACGTGAGTGACTCTGAATGGACACAGTGGAAATGCTACGACTGCGGAAAGCTGATTGCAGGGGACAGGAGGTCTCCTGCCGAACATGCGGTCGATGGACATGTATTGATTTACCTGTTGATTCATCCGGATTCATACTTCGATGTCCACTTCTATGACGCGGAATGAGTTCACATGTGAATGTGTCATCAATGCAAGCAACAGCACACGAGAATGATAACGATAGTTGACTACGGAATGGGGAACCTTGGTTCTGTCCTCAATATGTGCAAGAGGATAGATGCCCCGGCGAGGATCTCTTCCGACCTGGAAGAGATCGGGAGTGCGGAAAAGATCATCCTTCCTGGAGTCGGCGCATTCGACAATGCCATGCGTCGATTGAATGAGTTCGGGATGGATGCCGTTATCATGAAACGTGCGCTGGAAGACAAGATTCCGACACTCGGAATATGCCTGGGGATGCAACTCCTGGTTGACGGGTCCGAGGAAGGTCAACTTCCGGGTTTGGGATTGATACGCGGAAAGGCACAACGATTTGCCAAGAAACCCGGCCTCAGGGTGCCGCACATGGGATGGAATGTTGTCACACCATACGTGGAGAGTGCTCTCTTGCAGAAACTTCCGGATGAGAGCAGATTCTACTTCGTCCACTCGTACTACGTCACCGTCGCGGACGCATCGAATCGACTATTGACCGCAAAGCATGATGTGGAGTTTGACGCTGGGATCGTGGATCGGAATGTATATGGCGTGCAGTTCCACCCTGAAAAGAGTCATCGATTCGGGATGAAACTACTGTCAAATTTCGCACATGTCATTTGACTTGGTTGGGATGATTGACCGTATCCGGATTCCTCGGTTTGCGTCGCAACAAGAGCGACTCAATGAAGCGTTTCAGCACGGCCACCTCTCCACAGGACCGCATCTCGAAGAGTTGACGGCCTACCTACAGGCCACAACGGGTGCTCGATATGTCGTCTTGACGTCAAGTGGATTCAGTGCACTATTTGCATCCTTGATGGCGACGTTCCGCCCGGAAAGCCGGATTGCCATTCCTTGCATAGGGACGTGCTTCGCAATAGACCAGGCTGTAAGAACATCGGGTATGGTGCCGAGTCACGCGGATGTCGAGGTAGAGACCGGGACACTTCCAGCCTCGGTATTCAACACGGAAGGGATAGCGTCCGCGATCGTTCCATCCTTTTTCGGCATACGTCCAGGCTTCTGTCGTACAGGAGCGGAATCCGGGACGTTCATAGAGGATGCAGCCCAGTCCTTCTTCAGCATAAACAAAAATTCGCTTGGGGCACGTATTACTACGTTGTCCTTTTTTCCGACGAAGATGGCCAACGGGATAGATGGAGGAGGGATCCTGACCGATGACCCTGACATCTACGAAAGCCTGTCCGACCTGACGTCCTACGACGCGCAGTCCAAGCCTGATGGGCGATCCCGCTGGAATCTGAAAATGCCGAACATCCATGCGGCATTCCTGTTGGGAACGCTGGCACACAGCGAGGAGATCAAGTCGACTGTTGTGAACGCCCATGCCAGGCTTTCGAAGTTGTGTTCAGCGCTTGATCTCCATTCAGCAGTTCCAGGCGTTGCCGATATCCCGTCTCGATTTGTCGCCAACTGTCGCTCAAAAGGACTCAGGGACGACCTCGTTGCAGAATTGAACCGCCGCGGCATAGCTGCGGCGGTGGAGTATCTCTGGCTGGCCGACGATACCACTCAAGGTGATTATCCAGTTGGTCGCCAATGGGTCGATCAATCCTTTTCGTTGCCGTTGCACGCGGACATACGGGAGGATGAAGTCGACGTGATTGAGCAGGCCATGCTGGAAATATTGAAGTAAGAAACACGCTTTCGATCCGGAGATAAGTATCGTGAATCCTGTTCATAAGTCAAGTAGGCGAACCGTTCTGTTCATTGAAGGTGAACAAGGATTGAGAACGCTGAATATTGCAATAGCGTTGACCTCCGTAATTCTTGTGGTGGTACCATTCGGGTACGACAACGTAGAGATTGCCAATCTATGCAAGAAGGCTGGAATCCCATTGATAGTGAGGCGAAAGGGAGAACCGATAGATCTTGCCTCCTATGATGTAGATGTATTGATCAGCAGTCAATATCAACATAAGATTGACGACTCTGAGTTCAGTTCTGCGAAGATATATGCCGTGAATATCCACGCTTCTGAACTTCCCAAGTACAAAGGCAAGCACTCGGACGTGTGGGCGTTGTTGAATGGTGAGAATCATTTGGGTGTAACCGTCCACAAACTGAGCCCCGAGTTCGATGGCGGAGACGTACTTCATATCGAGTACGTGGATATCGATGATACAATGAGCAACAGGGCCATCTATTCGAATGTGATGGCCGCTGTAGATCGCGTTGTCAGGATGGTGTGCGAGGAGCGCTTGGATTCAGCTGCGCATCACGCCGAAATACCTTCTATCTACTGGAGGGTCCGGACGTTGAATGACAGCCTTCTGAACTGGAGGCTGTCCTCAAGGAATATATTCCTTTTCGTTCGTGCACTCTCGCGTGACCCTATCTATGCGTACACGTACTACGCCGGACTGAAGATTGTTGTCAAGGCTGTTACAGCGGTGGATGATGAATCCGATGAACTTCCTGGTACAGTCATCGAGACATCCAAAGGACTGTTCGTGGTTTGTGGTGATTCCAAACTTGTCAGGTTGGATGAGTACGCATGCGAAGGCACCATGAAGGCCGGTATGGTACTTCATTGAAACCATCCATGCCTTGCAGTATCCAACTTGATTCGATAAATCGCATTTGATGATTGCCACAATCCATCAACCCGACTTCATGCCATGGTTCGGGTTCTTCCGTAAGATTGCTAGATCCCAGACATGGATCCTGCTTGATCACACGCGGAACAACCCGCGAGACGCCTCTTTTTGGGGACGGCGGGTTCGCTTCCTTATTGGGGGCAAGCCCCACTGGGTTTCCCTGCCACTGGTCAAGGACAGCAATTCGGGAAGAGGCGTGCCCGTAAACGAGATCCGACTCAATACCGCGGATGCTCGATCATTTGAGAAGTCCAAACGAAGCATAGAGCTTGCCTATGCCAACACGCCATTCTTCGATGAGTGGTTTCCGGTCGTTGAGGAGTATTTCGATGCCGATAATACACTGTTGATGGATCGTAATATGCAATTCATCAGACGTGTGCTGGAACGTTTGGACTTGCAAACGGAAGTTGTTTCTTCCAGCTCGTTGGATCCGGTCCATGCTGGCACGGAACTGCTTGTCGAGTTGCTGCTGAAGGTGGGCGCGGATACCTATCTCTGCGGTACAGGAGCCGGTGGATACCAGGACGATGCCATGTTGGCTGACTCTGGAATCCGGGTCGTCTACAATGCCTTTGAGCACCCTGAATATGATCAAGGTGTGGTTGGTCCCTTCATTCCCGGTCTCTCCATGATGGATGCCCTGTTCAGGGTGGATTCCGGAGTCATCCGAACGTGGTTGTTGACAACGTGAATATCGCGTTCTTATACCGGAGCATGGATCTGGGTGGTCAACAAACAGCCACATTGCAGATCATGGAGGCGCTCCAGCACGCAGGTCATCAGGCACACTGGTTGTACCAGCATGGGGACGCACTGCTTGCGCAGGCACGCCTGTTCGGCGGCACCAGGAAATTGATGCTGCCTCGGTACAACCAGTGGAAAACCGGTTTCGGCCGGGTCGCAAACAGGGCGTTGTATTACGAGATGGCAGCTCGGCAAATAGGTCAGTATTGTCGAGCAGAACAGATTGATGCCGTTATTTCTGCGACGACACCCGATTCAATTGCCTGCAATCGCGTCGTGGAACGGACGGGGATTTGCCATCTCCGCTTCGTCGGCGGGAGCCTCCGGCAGACAGAGTCCCATTTCCTGGAGCGATACGAGGAGTTGGGCGTGGATCGCAATGTTCATGCCTATCTGGGCTGGCCCCTAACGTTCGAGGAATTGCGTACGGCGAATGTGCCGGAACATAAATTCCGAGAACTCCCGTTTGCCGTTGATGCACGCAGGTTCTTTCCTCTCGACGACGGGGACCGCCGTGCCAAGCGTAAAGAAATGGGGTTTTCTGATGATGACCTGGTTATCGGTTGGGTTGGTCGAATTGCATTGAACATGCAATTGTGGGACACGCTGGAGTTGGTCCGAATTCTGCATGCGTCCGGCCGTGCCAATGTCAAATTCCTTGTTCTTGGCGGAGGTGACGATGTAGCCGAGTTACGGAGACGAATAGCACAGTACGGATTGGAAGCACACGTCTTGATTACAGGATGGCGTCCATATGCCGAGGTCAACGGATTCATCAATTGCATGGACGTCGTTCCCCTGCTTGAAAGCGACCCACAAGGGGGAAGCATCGTACGCGAAGCGATGGCGGCGGGGCGTGTTGCGCTGAGCGTGGACGGAGAATCGGGCACCCAGCGGTGGTTCATGCCAAGTGACGCCACGGTGCTCGTTCCGCCCGACAACTACCTTGAGCATGCCGTTTCGGCGGTCAGGAACCTCATGGACCGGCCAGAAGAACGTCGACGGCTCGGTCAGCGGGCCCGTGAATATGTGCAAACCCGGTTGTTGTTTTCGACACAGGCAAGCGTAATCGTAGAAACCGTGGCCGGGTTGACGGAGAAATGAGATACGTCCGGAACACAGTCGGTTCGGACCGCCTCCGTGAGTCCCATATTATCGGACTCTTGCTTGTCGTGGCGTACGGGTTTTACGGGAGTTACCTGGAAAGCCTGAATATCCTGCAAGGATCCAAGGGTTCACTGCGGTCGGCAGAGTTCGTCCTCGCACTCGGATTCGTGGCCCTCCTTGCCGGAACCAACCTGAGCATGCGCCTGGTCAGGATTGTGTCACGACCGCGGTCGGAGTGGCTCATGATAGGATTCCTGCTCTACTTCATGGCAAGGTTGGTGTCGCTGGATGCCTCCTTCCAGGGCCAGTACTTTGTCTATCTGGTCACGCAGATCGGCGTTGGATTGGTCGTGGGGTACTTGGCTTTCGTTCCGTTGAAGTCCCGGGTGTTCCCCATATCCCGCGTGTACTCCTACATCGGCACTCGGCAGTCCCAATGGCATGCCTGGGCCATTGTCGCGATGTCCATTCTTGGGTTGGTCCTGTTGGCTTCTCAAATCGGGCTGTGGTCCAACGTGTTGGGGCGCATCCAGTGGTTGTTCGTGAATAATGAGTATTACCAGGATTTCAGCGATTTCCTTGGGATCGCCATGTCCTGCCTGGTCGGTGCCCAATTGTACTATCACGAACGTTTGCGAGACCACGGTCTGCCGTACAGTGTTTTGGCAATCGCCCTCCTGCTGCAATTGGGACTCGCTCTCATCTGCGTGCAATTCGTGGGGTCGAACAAAGGTGCTGTCTGGATGGCAGGCTTGGCTGCCATGGCGATCTACTTTGTCTGGCCTCGCACATCGCGTGGACGTCCCCGAATGACGCTGGGAGGGATAAGCTTGATCCTGCTTTTCGCAATTTCATGTACACTTGTTTTCCTGTTTCTCTGGACCGATATCAACCTCATCAATTTCCGATTGGGGCGATCGGTTGATACCGGAGTGGTGGAAGGAAGCGGTTTGGGGATCCGGATTGAACAGATACGAATGCAAGCCTTGTCGCAAATGGACCGGTCTCCCTTTCTGGGAGATCTGTCCATTGTCGACTACATGCACTCCAGCTTGATCTCGGTGCAGACCCATCTTGGATTCGTGGGCTCAGTCCTTTTCTGGGGTTTCATCCTGGCCAAATTGAAGCGTCTGTATTCCGGACCGGGCAACACGGCTCAGAAAGCCATCGTTCCGCCTATCATAGCGGTATCAGTTATCAGTTCGGTATTCTACTGGATGCCGTTGTGGTTTGCCGTAGGGGTTCTTATGACGATTCGGAATCCGGGAATATCGGCTGAGAGAACGGCGGTTCGTCCGACGAACACGCCATGAGCAGATCCCAGGACAAACGAATTTGTGTACTGGGCAGTGCGGACGACCTGTATACTAAAATGGTCGTTCATCACCTCTGTGATGCTGACATTGAATTTGACCTTCTTCTCGTTGGATCACAGCGTAGTGCAGCAGGAAGCGGAGTGGCTTCGAAGGTTTGTGCATTGTGGGCTGCATTGCATCAGGGCAAATACAAGGCCCTATCCAAGTGGTCGCCGTTTGTGTGGAAGATGGTCATCCGGGACGCCGTCTTCACACGATCCCGGAAAGGCAGGCAACTCCGCTCCTCCTACTCGGATATCCAGCTCGACCAATACGAACCGTGGTATACGCCTTCGGTCAATCATGTCAGGACCTATTTGCATCTCAGCCAACATGCATATGACTTCGGTGTGTTTGCGGGCGTGGGCATTGTGGCTGGTGAAATCATCTCGACGTTCACGTCCGGTTGTATCAATGCGCATCCTGCACCTCTTCCGGAGTGTCGTGGTGCGGGTGCAATCCAGTTTACGCTCGCCGGAGGATTCACCCCCGCCGTGTCTGTCCACATCGCAACCGCAGATATCGATGCCGGCCCGATATATCGTGTGACACCGATTCCCATCCATGAGGATGAGACGATGGCGAGTCTTTCCTTGCGCTCAAGCATGGTTTGTGCCGAAGAGCTTGCCGACGTCGTACGCCTCCTTGCCAACGGGATTTCGCCTCCTGTTCTGGAAAACTCCGGTCCACTGAATTATTGGAAAGATTGTTCACTTGCCATCCAGAAAAAGGCAGAGCGTCGCTTGCGAGCTCTTCGATCTGACCGTGCCGGATTGAGTTGATGACGAGCGAATGGTGACGATTCATGCTCCTGCACCCTGGAAGCCCGAGATCGAGTGGATAGCGGGCTTCTTGTTCAATCGATGTCCGGATCTCGAGTGGGAGGTCTGTGACGATGGGTCTCTGGATCGCATCGTTCTGTCGCACGAGGCCCGTTCCCTGGAATTGCCGAATACCCTGCTTCCACGAATGGTGGTCGCTGCCGAAGGGGGTGTCCGATGGCTGCCTCAGCCACCTTTTCCAATCGTTGTTCCCGGTTGGCCAGATTTGGAGGCGCGTTTACACGCTCCATCGATCCCGGTCCTGTCGGGTACGGGCGCCTGGCAGCAATCGGGGCCAACTCGATTCGGATTGGATGTCGATATATTCGGATCCTGTTACCTCTTGCTCAGTCGGATTGAAGAATCCCGAAGCACCGTCCGCGATGAGCACGGCCGATTCATGGCCCATCGATCACTTGCGTACGCTGGCGGGTTCCTTCATCGTCCTTTGGCGGATGAATATGCGGAATGGCTTCTGTCAGCAATGCATCGCGTTTGGCCTCAAATAGGTCGCCGACAGAAATACGACAGGATGGAGATATCCCATGATGTCGATAGCCCGGGGCAGTATGCGTTCAGCAGTCTCCCATCGACATTCAAGAGTATGGGTGCCGACCTGTTCAAGCGGAACAGCCCGCGACTGGCAACCAGACGTCTGCGAGCCAGAATGCAATCGCGGCGGAGTATTTCACATCTGGATCCTCACAACACGTTCGACTGGCTGATGGAAGCGGTGGAGTGGCGTGGATTGTCGAGTGATTTTTATTTCATGACAGGACTGGGTGAAACCGCGTTTGACTCCAACTATCGAATTGACTCAGCTCCCATTCGGAATTTGATGACCCGAATCCAGGAGCGGGGACACGCGGTTGGGCTCCATCCGTCCTACCGGGCCCTGGACGATGATGCGCTGTTCAAGAGGGAAGTACAGGCGTTCCGTGAAAGCAGCAACGCAGACGCTTCCGTGCTGGAATCGCTCGGGTGTCGCATGCACTACCTGAGATGGAACGGGCCGGAGACCTGGGTGCTGATGGAGCAATTGGGCATCACTCATGACGCAACCCTGGGATATGCGGACGTCGCAGGATTCCGATGTGGAACGTGCTTTCGATACCAGGCTTTCAGTACGGTTGAACGACGTCCACTCAGAATAGAGGTCAGGCCTCTCATTGTAATGGAATGTACTGTAATTGATCCGTGCTATATGAACCTCGGATCGGGAGAGGCAGCATTCAATGTCATGAAGACACTGAAGAGCACATGTGAAAAGGTGGGAGGAGTATTCTCTCTTCTCTGGCACAATTCCCGTCTGGTAGAACGGGATGAACGATCACTGTTCTTGTCAATTCTCGATACAAATGCATAAGTACCTGTACGCATGCGAATAGGAATGATTCTCGATTATGTCCGGGATTGGCCACCGGGCATCCGAGCTGAAAAACAATCCAACGTTTTTCATGAAGCTGGCCATGAAGTACACGTGCTTTCGCCTCGCTACAATAAGGAGTTGGCAGCAACCGAATTTATTGAGTCTGCAAAAGCGACCGTTCATCGTGTAGACATACCTGGTTCGAGCGGGACGTACGTGCGCAATGCCATTCGCGCACTCTCGCTGTTTGATCACCGCATGGTTGCGCCGATTGCTCAATTCGTATCAGACAATCGATTGGATGTACTTCACGTCCATGATATCTGGTTGCTGAAGACTACATTGCATGTCGCGGAGCCGTTGGGTATTCCCGTCGTTGCCGACCTCCATGAGAACATGCCGGCAGCGATGGTTGCGGCACGTGCCGAGTCCGGGATGACACGCCGCTGGGTTTCGTCCATCCTGTGGAATTATCGTCTCATGCGATGGCAGGAGGCACAGATGTTGAAGCGCTGCCATCACACCATGGTTGTCGTTGAGGAGGCGGCGGAGCGTCTTCATGAGTATGGCCTGGAGTCGGATCGGATTTCCGTCGTTTCCAATACGGAAAACGAGCGCACCTTCGATGTCGATCCTGACTCGGCAGATCCCGAACTGATGAGCCGCTACAAGGACTGGTATTCTGTCAGCTATGTTGGCGGGGGAGGTATCCATCGCGGTCTGGACACGGTTGTCTCGGCTGTGCCCCGGATTGCTTCCCGTCTACCGTCCTTCAAGCTGATAATTGTCGGCGCAGACCCTGCTACGCTTGATTGGATCAATCAATTCAGAGCAGAAAACGGGGTGGAGTCGCATATTGATGCACTTGGTTGGCAGCCGTACAGCAGAGTACAAAGCTATATTAAGGCATCCGACGTGTGTCTTGTACCGCACAATGACTTCGAACATACACAGACCACGGTCCCGCACAAGCTCTTTCAATACATGATCTGTGCCAAGCCGGTACTGGTAAGTGATTGTCGTCCACTCAAACGAATAGTGGAAAGCGCGGATGCCGGTTTTGTATTTCGCGCCAGTGACCCTGAGGATTTCGCACGGACTGTGATACAGATGTACGAGAGCCGGTCAGCGTTTCCGGAATATGGCGCACGCGGCCGACGGGCAGCTCTTGGACCCTTTTCCTGGACACACGACGCGAAGCGTATGTTGGACATATTCGAGTCCGTGCATGCTGAGGCTACCGGAGCAACGGGACGCGTGCTTCCCCTGAAGAGCCGTCAATGAGCGCGAACAACCTTCACCTGACGTTGACGCCTTTCCGACATGAATCACGGATTCTGAAGGAAACACATGCATCCATTCATTCGGGTCTCGTGCAATGCGTGTGGATTCTTGCGCTTCATGAGAACGGGTTGTCGGAGTCAGAACAGCTGGATGAACGGCGACATGTTCGGAGACTTCGATTGAGAACGCGTCAACTGCCACGGAATTTCATGACGCAGCTCATTACGTTCATTGAGTTGGCCGTCAGGGCAGTGCGGTACTCGAGTGCCGTACGAACAGACATGGTGAATGTGCACACGCTCGCTCTCTTGCCCATAGGCGTCGCAATCAAGATCTGGACTGGGGCAACATTGGTATACGATGCACATGAATTGGAGACGGAAATCGATGGATTGACAGGATTCCGTCAGATACTGGCACGGATTGTTGAGGGCATGTGTATCCCGTTCGTGGATTTGGGCGTTTTCGTCAGCCCGCCGATAGAGCTGCACTACAAGGGTCGCTATCCTTCCCTGCCCACGGTTACCGTCATGAATTGCCCTCGAACGGCCGACCCTCAAGTGGGAGAGCTTCGTGACCTGCGATCTGAACTGGAACTCGCCGATGGAGCGACGTTGTACCTGCACCTTGGAGGATTGTGTGTCGGTCGGGGAATAGAAACAATTGTAGAAGCCTTCAAGAATGCGGATGCGCAAGAAAGGGTCGTCGCTTTCCTCGGATTCGGGGAATTGGAGGGGCTGATTCAGGATGCTGCGGCGCATTCGCCTTCAATACGCCTCCTTCCACCTGTCAAACCGGACGACGTTGTCGGTATAGCGAGTTCTGCCGATGTTGGAGTAACGTTGACGTACGACACGTGCCTGAATCACCGATTCTGTCTGCCGAACAAGTTGTTCGAGTACTGGATGGCCGGGCTTCCGGTCATAGTCTCCAACCTTCCGGAAATGTCCCGGGTCGTTTCCGAAACCGGTGCTGGCGTTGTTGCCTCCGTGAACTCAGCTGAAGGACTTATTTCAGCAATGGAGCAAGTAGAATCAGGTCCACTTGGACATCTTCGTAAACAAGCGCGGCTTGCGTCCAGTACGTACCAGTGGGACAATGAAGCAACGAAACTGATAGAGGCTCTTCGTTCCTGTCTTTTATTGAAATAAAATCTGAGATGAATCAATTGTTGGAGTATCGTATTTGTAGCCGATGCATCATGGACACGTCGGATCCTGATATTCAGTTCGATGCAGACGGAGTGTGTAATCATTGTGCAGCCTATGATGATCGGGTGTCAACATTTTTACGTACGGATGCCTCCGGACGTAAAGAGGTTGAAAGAATAGTAGCCCTGATGAAAAAGGAAGGCGAGGGCAAGGATTATGATTGTGCAATCGGGTTGAGCGGAGGCGTCGACTCGTCGTACGCTGCGTATATAGCAGTCAAGGAGTTCGGGCTCAGGCCACTTGCTGTACATGTAGACGGTGGATGGAACTCTGAACTGGCCGTGAAGAATATCGAGAATATTGTTTCCAAACTGGGGATAGACCTGTATACCGAGGTAATTGACTGGGAAGAGATGAAGGATCTTCAGGTTGCATTCCTGAAATCCGGTGTAGCAAATCAAGACGTCCCTCAAGACCATGCCTTCTTTGCAGCGCTATATCGCGAGGCAACCCGACAAAAGCTTCGATTCGTGATCAGTGGGGGAAACTTCGTCACAGAAGCTATCATGCCATTCGAGTGGGCATACGATGCGATGGATCTTACTCACCTGCGGGCCATTCACAAGCGCTTTGGCGCGCGGAAGTTGTCGTCCTATCCGCAGGTAAATCCCATTATGTACTACCTCGTTTACCCGTATGTGAAGAGGATGGAGGTGGTTCGGCTACTGAATTATGTCGAATACAACAAAGCGCAGGCCATCCGCACACTTGAAGACGAACTCGGTTTCCGTTACTACGGAGGAAAGCATTTCGAGTCCAGGTTTACCAAGTGGCAACAACTCCATTATCGGCCGACACGGTTTGGATACGACGAGCGCCGTGCGTACTTGGCGACACTCGTTCTGTCTGGGCAGATGACAAGGGATGAGGCGTTGGATGAGATATCGCGGAGTGGATTCCAATCCGGGGAGTTGGAGAGAGAGACCGCATACGTCTGTGATAAATTGGGGCTCTCCCGGAAGGAAATGGATGACATCATGGCCAGCCCCACCAAGACCTTTCGTGACTATCCGTCCCAGTACGCATTCCTGCTTTTCCGGATACGGTTGAAGCGAATTGTGAACCGCTTGGATATTCAGTTCAAATCCAAATAGCGGCAAGCCAGGTATGTGCGGTATTGCGGGTATTGTCCGAATGGATGGACAGGAGGTTTCCAGGTCTGTTATCCAGCGTATGACGGACTCCGTCCGTCACCGAGGTCCGGATGACGAAGGAGTCTACGTGTCGGGTTCGGTCGGGCTCGGGCATCGTCGGCTATCTATTCTTGATCTCTCCCCGAAGGGGCGTCAACCCATGCTTGGCCGTAATAGCGACTACGTCCTGGTCTACAATGGGGAGGTATATAATTATGTTGAGATCCGTTCCGAACTGGAATCGAGTGGACTCATATTCCATTCCAACACGGATTCGGAGGTCATCCTGGCCGCGTACGAAACATGGGGGGCAGATTGTGTCGACAGATTCAATGGAATGTGGGCATTTACCATATTTGATCGAAAAGCCAACAAAATATTCTGCTCCCGAGACAGATTCGGTATCAAACCGTTCTATTACCATTCGTCAACGGATGCGTTCTATTTCGGATCTGAGATCAGGCAATTGTTACCGCTGATGGAGACCGTCCGGGCGAACAGATCTGTTGTCCAGGAATTCTTGTATGGTGGAATATCGGAACCGTTCGAGGACACGTTCTATGAGGGCGTAAAGAAATTGCCGGGAGGTCACAATCTGGAGATAGACCTCGATACCAATACGATTCGTACGTGGCAATACTTTTTCCTGGAGGAGCCTGCTTCTTCCGATTCATCCCACGACGATGATTCAAGTCTTGTCGAATATGAGCAGCTTCTGCGTGATTCTGTTCGACTTCGTCTACGATCGGACGTTCGTGTTGGAACATGCCTGAGTGGCGGACTGGACAGTTCGACCATTGCTGCCATCGCCGCACCCGTGTACAGGAGTCAGAGCAATGGTGGTTCGTTTGCGGCTATCACGGCGATCAGCGAAGATGCTTCACGAGATGAGTCACCCTATGCGGCAAGCGTTGTTGAGCGTCACGGATTGGAGTGGTTCACCGTGACACCCGACTATACTGATTTCCGGAGCGTGCTTCCCGACGTCATTCGAGCGCAGGAAGAGCCGTTTCCGACGTGCTCGATCATTTTCCAGTTCCTGGTGATGCAGACGGCTAGATCCCACGGGCTCCCCGTTCTGCTTGATGGGCAAGGTGGGGATGAGACGCTCCTTGGATACGAGAGATATTATGCCGCGCTTGTGGCGAGGGAATGGAAGACCAAGGGTTTAGCGGCTGCCGTCAAGTTTTACGTGGCGAGTTGCAGGGAAAACGCGAACCTGTCAGTTGGCAAACTGGCATCCTACCTGTTCTACTTCACGTTTCTCTGGCCGAGATACGTCATATACCGAAGTCGGGCCCGTTTCCTGAAACGTATCCCACCATTCCCTTCTGGGATCAGACAGTTCGAACAGCCGATCTGGGATGTTCATGGGATGCAACGGGAGGAACTGCAACGGCATAACCTGCCTGCACTTCTGAGGTTTGAAGACAAGAACTCCATGTGGCATGCCGTAGAAACACGTCTTCCGTTTCTTGACTATCGCACTCTGCAGAAGGCACTCTCATTGGACTCGAGCTGGAAAATCCGGGATGGTTGGACTAAATATCCACTTCGTAGGATTACCGACAAAATCCTGCCGAAGAGTATAGCATGGCGTCGAAACAAGTTCGGTTTCGAAGCCCCTGACAAACAATGGGTTTCGTTGTTCACACCGGAGATGAAGAAACTCGTCCTGGAATGCAGGTTGTTGGAGGAGTTGACCCACAGCGCGTATTTGGAAAAACACTTCGAGCAGATGCGCACAGACGATCGATGGCGACTCTACTCGGTCGCAGCGTGGGCTAAATCATTTGAGGTGTCCTAGTGCTCAACGTTCATGTATACTCGTCTCCGTTCCGTTTCGAGTCCCGAACGATGAAGATGACATCCAGCCTGATCAAACTGGGAATAGCGGATTCGATCCTGATGATTGGTCGATGGGCACCGGGTCTTCCGCCGACTGAATCAATCGGGGAGCAACGCTCGCTGCAACGAGTACGCACGCTCGTCGACGGTCGAGGTCTCGTGATTCGTACAATCAGTTTTCTGGAGTGGAGTCTACGCGTATTTTTTCGCTTGCGGAAAGAGCAGATATCGCTGGTCAATTGCCACTCGCTGGCATCCCTTCCGCTGTCCTGCTGTTTGAAATGGTTTCACGGTGCCCACCTTGTCTACGAACCCCACGAGTTGGAAACAGAGACGCACGGCCAACATGGACCCCGGAAAGTACTTTCCAGATGGGTGGAGCGCAGGCTTATAGGAAAGGCGGAACGCGTCGTCCTGGTCAGTGAATCCATTCGAGAGTGGTACGAAGAGACCTATCGGCTAGGTAACACATCGGTTGTTTTCAACTGTCCTTCTTATTCCAACCCGGGAAAAAGCAGCATATTGCGCGATCGTTTCTCCATTGCGCCACAATCCGCTGTTTTTGTTTACCAGGGAGTATTGGGTCCGAGCCGTGGCCTGGAAATCCTGGTATCGTCATTTCTGGACCTAGATGACAGGGCATCGTTGATATTCATTGGATTTGGCCCATTGGAAGCATGGCTGAAAGACATGGCGTCCAGATACCCGAATATTCACGTTCACCCTGCCGTGTCAGAGCAAGAGCTGATTGTATTGACGGCCTCGGCTGACTTCGGGATCTCGCTTACGGAACCTTCATGTCTGAGTCATGAATTCGCCCTTCCCAACAAGCTGTTCCAATACTTGATGGCCGGTAATGCAGTACTGACATCCTTGACCAAGGAGCAATCCGAGTTCGTGGCCCGCTACGGTGTTGGCGTAAGTGTTGAGTCATTCGACAGGAGTGGAATTCAACGAGCCGTAGAGCGCTTGTTGGCCATGGATCGATCACGCATGGACGAGGCGATCAACATGTGTCGTCGTGAGTATTCCTGGGAACAACAAGAGCACACCATGCAGGTCATCTACTCGTTTTTGCCGGGTCGGGAGGCGATGGCTTTCAGCCACTCAAACGGACATGCTCATGCTTAGTACGCGCGTAATCCCGACACTGCTGCTGCGAGGAGACGGCCTTGTCAAGACGGTCCAGTTCAAAGCTCCGAAATACGTCGGTGACCCGATCAACGCGGTCAAGATCTTCAATGAGAAGGAGGTCGATGAATTGTGCTTCCTGGACATTGGCGCTACCCCCGCAGGAAAGGAACCCAATTTTGAGTTGTTGACCCGTATTGCAAGTCAAGCATTCATGCCGCTGGCCTATGGTGGTGGTGTGTCGAGTATGTCCCAGATTCTGAAGCTGTTGACGATAGGTTTCGAAAAGGTCGTCCTGAATACATCGGCGGCAGACTCGCCAGAACTCATTCGTTCAGCCGCAGATGAGGCAGGGAGTCAGTCTGTTGTGGTTTCCATGGATGTGAAACGAAAGTGGAATGGTCGATACACTGTCATGGTCGAAAGTGGAGCAAAGGACATAAAGGCAGATCCTGTGGAATACGCGAAGCGTGCGGAGGATGCAGGCGCGGGTGAAGTCTACCTGAACAGTATTGACAGGGATGGCGTCATGGGTGGATATGACTTGAAGTTGATAGAATCGGTGAGTTCTGCCGTGAGTGTACCGGTCGTTGCAGCAGGAGGAGCCGGCGTTCTTTCCCACTTCCGTGACGCCGTAGACAGTGGTGCGACGGCTGTCTCGGCAGGGAGCATGTTCGTGTTCTATGGGAAACATCGAGCGGTTCTTATCACCTACCCCGAATATCGGGAACTCGTCCGGTTATTCAAATGAACGTTGTGGGTATCATCATATCTCGTATTAACAATATCTAAAGGAAGAATGATGTCACTTGTGAAGGATACCTACAAAAATGTCCGTGTTGTCTATTTACTGGTCTATGCCGTGGGTATCACAATACTCTGTCTGGCACTGTTTGCCAAAGGGAACTTTTACACGGCTATTAAAAACCGCTTGTTAGACCAAGTTGTAACGTCTAGTGCAGAAATGGAATCTTGCCACAAAGTGCCAGACTTAATCGTAAATACTGAATATGGATATACTTGGGAAAAGTTTACTTGTGCGGCGGAATTCGCTCCGAGAGATGGAGCAGGTGCATTAGTGTATGACGACTCGTTGAGGTTGATAGGAGGATGGAACCCATATGACAAGAATAACTTTCCAAGAATAACCAACAATGAAGTATGGTCATCATTAAACGGACTCAGGTGGCGAAGGACTAAGGAGAATACCTTTGTGTCGACTTCGTTTGATGCAACTGTTGATTGGGAAGGCCGACATACCGCTGGATACGTGCTTTTTCGGAATGAAATGTGCATTGTCGGAGGCGATCCGAATCAAGGGCATTATCAGAACGACGTTTGGTGTTCAGCTGACGGAGATACATGGAAAATGATTGATTCTGATGTTCCATGGGCACCAAGGGCTCTCCATATCACCATGGTATATGATAATAAAATATGGGTTATTGGCGGCCAGACATTGTCACAGTTAGTACCAGGAGTCGATACACTCTATTCTGACATATGGAGCAGTAGCAATGGAAGAGATTGGGTGCAAGTATCCACAGAAGCTGGATTCCCTCCTCGTGGAATGATTGGAGGGAGTGTTGTATATGATGGTTACATGTGGATCATTGGAGGAGGGACATATGATACCCCGTCTAAACCGGAACGAGCATTTTATAACGATGTATGGCGGTCAAAGGACGGGGTCTATTGGGAGCTTGTGTTAAATAATGCACCCTGGGACCCAAGACAGTATCACAATATCGTTGTCTTCGATAACCGCATATGGGTTATTGAAGGATACAATGAAGACAGCGGCAACAGAAACGACGTCTGGTTTTCTGAAAACGGTATTGAATGGAATGAACTAAAGGGAAGTCCATGGCGTGAATGGCACGCTTCTAGCGTGTTCGTTAAAGGCGACAGTCTTTACGTTGTTGCAGGAAACAATATGGAGAGTGACGTTTGGGTACTTTATTCGAGTTTGGATTAGCGTCCAACGAAACGATGAGTATTATTGATTAATATTTGTCTTCCATCGTAGAATAATCATTGAGTACACACGACGGTGGTGACCAATTAGTCAATAAGAGAGAATGATAATGAATGCTTCTATGAGACGAGTAGGCCCCAATGAGTCTATATGCACACGATGCATCATGAACACGCTCGCAGATCCATCCATTTCGTTCAACGCAGACGGGTTATGCAATCATTGTCAACGGTATGACGAACTGTTGGAATCCAGGGTGGTCCGAGGTGAAGAAGGTCAACAGCGTCTTGCGACACTCGTGGAAACGATCAAGTACCGAGGGAATAACAGAGATTATGATTGCATCATCGGGGTCAGCGGCGGAGTGGACAGCACGTATGTCGCTTATCTGGTAAAACGACTCGGTTTGCGTCCACTCGCTGTTCATCTTGACAACGGTTGGAATTCTGAGCTGGCTGTCAAGAACATTGAGCGGGTACTTTCCGGATTGGGAATCGACTTGTATACGCACGTTCTTGATTGGGAAGAATTCCGGGATCTTCAGGTCGCATTCTTGAAGGCGTCAACACCTGATGGTGAGATACCAACGGATCATGCCATTTTCGGATTGCTGTGGCGAGAGGCGGCACGTCGAAGGATACCGTACATCATTTCGGGAATGAATTTCACTACAGAGTCCATCAGCGTACCTGATTGGTCGTATGGTCACTCGGATTGGCGGTATGTCAAGGATGTCCACAAGCGCTTCGGAAAGACAAAACTCAATAATTACCCGTCGTTCAGCCTGTCCTATCTTGCCTGGGTGAATTTGATTCGCGGTGTGCGCACGGTTTCCATCCTCAACTATGCAGATTATGACAAGGACGAAGCCATGCGTGTCTTGCGAGACGATCTGGGATGGCGCGATTACGGCGGAAAGCACCATGAATCCATCTATACGCGCTTTTACCAAGGATACGTATTACCGAAGAAGTTCGGGATCGACAAACGTTGGGGACACTATTCCGATCTTGTGAATGCGGGCCAGCTGAGGAGGGAAGAGGCGCTGGAGCTCATGAAGCAACCACCGTATGCCGAGGACGAACAAATGCGCGACTTGGAATATGTGACGAGCAAGCTGAAGTTGACGTCGGATCAGTTCCAGGAAATCATGGATACGCCCATCAGAAGTTTCCGGGAGTATCGGAATTCATTCGACCATGTCTCACGATTGAAGAAGATGGCCAACCGGCTTCGAGGCATGGGGCTCTACCCCCGCTGATTCACGGTAGTTAACGAAAAACCCAACCATCAAGAGGTCCCTACACATTGGCTCAAGTACCTGTCAACGCCCAAGAACAGAATAGATTGCGGTTTGCATTGGTTGGATGTGGTCGAATTGGAAATCGACACGCCAATCATATTGTGAACGCAGGAACGCTCGTCGCAACTTGTGATGTTGTCCCGCACCGCGCATCGGCACTCGGCGACACGCATGGGGCTGTCTCATATTCGTCGATTGAGGCAATGCTGGAAAACGCGGCTGATATTGACGTCGTGAGCATATGCACCCCGAACGGTCTTCATGCACAGCATACGATCAGCGCATTGAAGGCTGGGTGTCATGTTCTGTGTGAGAAGCCCATGGCCATTTCCGTGGCGGACTGTGGGGAAATGATCAAGACTGCTGAGCGGGCAAATCGCCGATTGTTTGTTGTTAAGCAGAATCGATTCAACCCGCCAGTCCGAGCGGTAAAGGATGCCATTGAAGCTGGAGCCCTCGGCCGGATAATGTCGGTTCAATTGAATTGCTTCTGGAACCGTGATAATGATTATTACAAAGATGCTTGGCGTGGTACAAAGGAGTTGGATGGAGGATCACTCTTTACACAGTTCAGTCATTTCGTTGATTTGTTGTATTGGCTGATTGGAGATGTCAGGGATGCCGCGGCGATAACTGGCAACTTCATGCATGAAGATGTTATTGAGTTTGAGGACACGGGTGTTGCTGCGATATCGTTCCACAATGGAGCCGTTGGCACAATCAATTTTACGGTGAACAGCTTCGGGAAAAATATGGAGGGCTCCCTTACCGTTTTCGGAGAGAAGGGGACCGTCAAGATCGGTGGTCAATATTTGAACGAATTGGAATACGCGAACGTGAAGGACTATTCGTTCGGAGATCTTCCTGCTGGGAACACGCCGAACAACTATGGATCGTATGTGGGATCCATGTCCAATCACGGGGAAGTCTATCAGAATGTTGTTGATGTGCTTCGAAACGAAGGAGTCATCACCACCAGTGCGTTCGAAGGATTGAAAACAGTTGAGATCATTGACAAGATCTATGCAGCTGCCCGGAGATGGCAATCGTGAGTACGGTACGAAAGTCCGTCGGTGTCGTAGATGTCGTCTTCGGAAACGACGTCACCATTGTTGAGCCGGTCAACTTGTACGGCTGTGCAATAGGAAACAACTGCTTCATTGGCCCTTTTGTGGAAATCCAGCGCGGTGCGCAGATTGGATCCCGATGCAAAATCCAGTCCCATTCGTTCATCTGTGACCTGGTCGAGATCGGGAATGATTGTTTCATCGGACACGGCGTCATGTTCATCAATGACCTCTTTTCCGAAGGACGTCCAGCAGGTCGAGACCCATCCAAGTGGGCCCGGACATTCATCGGCAACGATGTGTCGATTGGCAGCAACGCCACCATCCTTCCGGTCTCAGTATGCGATCACGTCGTAATTGGAGCCGGGTCCGTCGTAACGAAGGACATCGTCCGGTCCGGAGTCTATGCCGGTAATCCGGCCCGGATGTTGAGGCCTCTGGCCAATCCGGGACACCAACCATCCCAGTAAACATCATGAATATCCCATTTGTGGACCTTGGCGCCCAGTACGACTCCATCAAAGACGAAATCGATGCGGCAATTGCCCGTGTAATCAGAAATACGGCGTTTATCGGAGGGGAATCGGTTCGGACATTCGAGCGGGAATTTGCCGCCGCTTGTGGACGGTCCCATTGCGTTGGAGTGGGTAACGGTACAGATGCAATCTATATCGTGCTCCGGATGCTGGGAATCGGGCCGGGAGATGAGGTTCTCGTGCCGGCCATGACGTGGATAGCAACGTCAGAGGCGGTCTCCCAAACGGGTGCTACTCCGGTCTTCGTCGACATTGATCCCGAGTTTCTTACGATGGATCCCGACGAACTCGAAACATTGCGGACATCCCGAACAAGGGCAATGATTCCTGTTCACCTGTATGGCCAGGCAGCAGATATGCCAGCAATTACCGAGTGGGCGGAAAGGCATGACATCCATGTCATTGAGGATACCGCTCAAGCACACCTTTCTCGGATTGCCGGCAAGACGGTTGGTTCCTGGGGCGTAGCGGCCACGTTCAGTTTTTATCCAAGCAAGAATCTCGGAGCGTATGGTGATGCTGGAGCCGTCGTTTCGTCTGATCATGAACTGGCAGATCGCATCCGTAAATTTGCAAACCATGGACAAGCGGTGAAGCATGATCACGTGATGGAAGGAATCAACAGTCGACTCGACGGAATCCAGGCCGCCATCCTGAGTGCGAAACTTCCCCATCTGGAGTCCTGGATTGAGCGTCGTCGCTCAATTGCAGAGAGGTATCGCGCTGGTCTGTCCGGGATAGATGGCTTGGCCCTTCCAACAGAGCGGCCTGACAGCAGGCACACCTATCATCTGTTCGTTGTCCGTTCGTCTCAGAGGGATGCCCTTCGAGCTCATCTGGAAGATGCCGGAATCGGCACCCTCATCCAATATCCAACAGCATTGCCTGGCATGCCGTTGTACGCGCAGCATCCGGGTAACAGGGGAACGTACCCGGTCGCCCATGACCTTGCAGCTACAGGTCTGTCGCTGCCCATGTATCCGGAACTCGGGTTTGAACAGGTTGATCGCGTGTGCAACGTGATCAGGGAATTTCATGCCTGACGATTATGGACGGAACGTGTCGCCGGAAGTCAGAACCAAACATGTTGTCTGGTACCTGGCCAAGTATGCGTCACCCCGCGAGTATTTTTTCGGAACGCGCCATTTTGAATTGGGAACAGAATGGAGCAGACGCGGCCACCATGTAGCCGTCTTTGCGTCCAATGCATCACATCTGACCGATGCACTCCCGGAGTTCAACGGGCGATACATGATCGAGCAGATCAGAGGAGTAACGGCTGTTTGGATACAGGGGCTTCGATACGGTCGTTCGGATGGCTGGAAACGAATAGTGGACTGGGCACTGTTTGAATGGCGTTCACTCTTGGCAATGAGAACGTTGGCGGAGCGGCCGACCGTTGTCATTGCCTCCTCGTTGTCCCTCTTTTCCGTGCTTACGGGTTTCCTTGTGGCACGCCGATACCGGGCACGATTCATCGTTGAAATTCGAGATATCTGGCCCCTGTCCGCCATCGTGCTCGGTGGCTACAGCAGGTATCATCCGTTCATACAGGTACTCGGTTGGATAGAACGATTGGGTTACGAGAAGGCCGACCACATAGTAGGTACCATGCCAAACCTGGTGGAACATGTGTCGCAGGTTTCGCCCGGAAACGGAGACAAGGTTGTCTGCATTCCTCAGGGAATTGACCCGGAGGGATACAATTCGGGCGCGTCCCCACCATCAGAAATCCTGGATGCTGTGCGGAAATCAGGTAGTTTCAGGATCGCATATGCTGGCACGATCAATGCAAACAACCCGCTTGATGCTCTCGTGGAGTGTGGGAGACGATTGCGAGACCATGACGTTCACGTCATCATCCTTGGATCGGGATCCAAACGGGAAGAGTTGGAACTGATGGCGCAGGGCCTGGATAACGTCCACTTCTTCGACCCGATTCCCAAATCCCAGGTGGCTCGGTTTCTTCAGGAAGTGGATGTGTGTTACGATTCGTTTTCCTCGGCACTGGGGCGATATGGTCTTTCCCGGAACAAGTGGATTGATTACATGATGGCTGAAAGACCCATAATCTGTTCGTTCGATGGCTACCGGAGTATGATAAATGAGGCCGATGCGGGTCGGTTCGTGCCATTCAACGATCCGGACGCATTGGCGACGGAGGTGCTTCAGTTGAAGTCGCTGGCAGGTTCTGAGCGCAAAGAAATGGGTCGCCGGGCTCGCCGCTACATCCTGGAAAACAGGTCGTTCGACAAGTTGGCCGACAAGTATGAACGACTTTTCGGATCGTAACGTGGTGACACCACTACCCATATGGTCGTACAGAAGGTTCGGAAAGAGAGCGTTGGATATTCTTGCATCCGGGATATTACTGGTGTTGTTGGCTCCTGTGTTGATCGCAATCGCCGTTCTCCTGCGCGTATCGATAGGCTCGCCGGTCCTGTTCCGGCAGCAACGTCCCGGTAAGAGTGGGCTGCCATTCGAAATAATCAAGTTCAGGACGATGTTGAACGATCTCGATGGACGTGGACATTACCTTCCTGACGCTGAGCGAATGACCGCCATTGGTTCCTTCCTGAGGAATACAAGCCTGGATGAACTGCCTGAACTGTGGAATGTATTCAAGGGAAACATGAGTCTCGTTGGACCACGACCGTTGCTCATGGAATACCTCCCGCTGTACTCACGAGAGCAGGCTCGCAGGCACGAAGTGCGGCCCGGAATTACAGGTTGGGCCCAGGTAAACGGCCGGAATGCCCTCAGTTGGGAAGAAAAATTCCTTTTGGACCAATGGTATGTTGATCATGTCGGATTAGCTCTGGACGTGCATATCTTGCTCAGGACCGTTCGGAAGGTCTTCGCCCGCGAGGGGATCTCGGCGGAGGGGGACGTAACCATGCCGCGATTCACGGGGACAGAGAAATGAAGATTGTTGGTGTATATGGTGCGAGTGGGTGCGGACGAGGTGTCATGCCACTCGCACGACATCAGATATCCGATGCTTACCTTGTTTTCATTGACGACGGGGATCACCCCTCCATGGTAAATGGCCATCCGTGCCACTCCTGGGACGAATTCCTCGCGACACCGGCTGAATCTAAGCAGGTTGCCATAGCGATTTCGGACAGCAGAATCCGAAAGAGGCTTTCGGAGAAGTGTGCGGTAAACGGTGTTGGCTTTGTGGAAATCCGGGCAGGAAACGTGGTCGAAATGGACGATGTTGTCCTGGGCCCAGGTGCGATCCTATCTCCTTTTGTGACACTGACCTCAAACATCCGGATAGGATCGCATTTCCATGCAAACCTCTATTCTTATGTGGAGCATGACTGTCTGATTGGAGACTACGTGACGTTTGCGCCTGGAGCCAGGTGCAACGGAAACGTCTTAATTAAAGACCATGCCTACATTGGTGCGGGCGCTACCATACGTCAAGGCAAGCCGGGCTCTCCTCTTCGCATAGGCAAGGGAGCCATTGTGGGCATGGGTGCCGTAGTGACGAAAGACGTTCCGGATGGTGTTACCGTCGTTGGAATCCCAGCCCGTCCCCTGACAAAATAATTGTATGCGAATCTATTTATCCCGGCCTCACATGTCCGGTCACGAAGAAGCACGTGTGGCCGATGCGTTTGCATCCAAATTTGTTGCACCCCTTGGGCCACAGCTTGACGCATTTGAAGAGCGGATCTCGGAGTATCTGGCAGGAGACCTGCATTGCGTAGGCCTCTCATCCGGTTCTGCCGCATTGCACCTTGCCCTTCGCATTGCAGGCATTGAACGCGGTGATGAAGTCTGGATCTCATCCATGACATTTGCTGGAGGAATCTTCCCCGTCATTTATCAGGGGGGGACGCCTCGTTTCTTCGACCTCGATCCTGCGTCATGGACGCTCCATATCGATCGACTGGAAGAAGAGTTGAAACGGGCGCGCCGAGTAAACAGAATTCCCAAGGCCATCATACCGACCGATCTCTATGGACAGAGTGTCGAGTTGGATCGGCTGGAGGCATTGGCATCCGAGTACGGTACCCGGCTGGTGGTTGACTCTGCAGAGAGCCTGGGTGCCTCGTTCAAACAGGGACGAAAGTGTGGAACCGGGGGAGACGTGTCCATCCTTTCATTCAACGGAAACAAGATCATAACTACGTCTGGTGGCGGTATGCTTGTAACGCGTCATAAGAAATGGGCCGATGAAGCTCGATTCCTTGCAACACAAGCGCGCGACGCTGCTCCACACTATGAACACTCGACCTATGGGTATAACTACAGGTTAAGCAATATCTGTGCCGCCATCGGTCTTGGGCAAATGGAGGTTCTCGATGATAGAGTCGCGAGACGACGTGAGATCTTCGAGCGATATAAGACGGCCTTCTACAGGGATGGAATTGATTTCATGCCTGAACCGGATGGTTACCGCTCATCGAGGTGGCTGACCGCGCTGATAATTGATCCGGCCATTACGGGAGTCAGTCGAGAAGATATTCGGCTACGGCTTCTCGAATTTAAGATCGAAGCGCGTCCTCTCTGGAAACCCATGCACATGCAGCCTCTGTTCTCTGGCACGACTTATCACGGTCAGGGACTAGATGAGCGCCTATTCGACCGGGGACTTTGCCTGCCGTCTGGAAGCGACATGACCAACGAACAGCAAGACGAGGTGATTGGTCATATCTTAGATCTGTTAGACGCGAAGAATTAGCCCACGAGACCTGGCTGATTAGCCGGGACGTATTCATCCACGGCCTCAAGCATGAGGGAGCGGATGCGCGCCGCGTCGTCGGCGGCTATGGCATCTTCAAGTTGCTTCAGGATCCACTCAATCGTTGTCTCGTCGGCGTGGTGCTCTTCGGCGCGAAGGATGAGAGGGTGGGAAGTGGCAGATGTATTGTCGCCAATGAGTAGCTCTTCGTACAGCTTTTCGCCTGGTCGGAGACCGCTCACGATAATTTCAATTTCGCCGTCCGGGTTGTTTTCGTCCTTGATGTCAAAGCCGGAAAGCCGGACCATGCGGCGGGCGAGATCTACAATTTTGACAGGCTCGCCCATATCGAGAACAAATACGTCGCCGCCACTGCCCATGGCGCCAGCCTGGATGACGAGCTGCGACGCCTCGGGAATGGTCATAAAGTAGCGCGTCACGTCCGGGTGCGTGACCGTGACTGGGCCGCCTTGCGCAATCTGCTCGCGAAAAAGCGGCACGACGGAGCCTGAGGAGCCGAGAACATTACCAAAGCGCACCATGGTGAGCAGCATGTTGGTCGTTGGCGCCATGCACTGAAGAATCATTTCGGCGAGGCGCTTTGAGGCGCCCATGACATTTGTGGGCCGGACTGCCTTGTCGGTGGAGATCAGTACAAAGGCAGTGACGCCGGTTGAACGAGCGGCGCGCGCGGCGCGCAATGTGCCGAATACATTGTTGTAAACGCCCTGGGCGGGGTTGGCTTCAACAAGCGGTACATGCTTGTAGGCCGCCGCGTGGTAGACTGTTTCTACGCCGTAGTTGCGCATGACGCTCTCCAGCAGCGCTTCGTCCAGCACGGAGCCCATGATGGGAATTCCTGAGCCCTCCAGTTCGCGGTCAATCTGGTAGAGCGCAAACTCGCTGCGCTCGAACAGAATGAGCGCTTTGGGCGTAAGGCGTGCAATCTGCCGGCAGAGCTCCGAGCCAATGGAGCCGCCTGCGCCCGTCACCATGACGACCTTGCCGGTAATGTTTCGGTGCAGGAGGGCTTCGTTTGGGGCTACGGCATCCCGCCCCAGAATGTCCGAGATTTCAACCTGCTTGAGGTCTGAGACGCGAACTCGGCCCTGCGCGAGTTCGGAGAGGCCGGGAAGCGTGCGCACGCCGACACCGAGCGCATCCAGCCGGTAAACGATTTCGCGTTTGCGGCGCCTGCTGGCCGACGGCATGGCGAGGAGGACTTCCTTTATGTTAAGCGACTTCGTGAGCCCTTCAAGTTCCGCTGGGTCAAAGACTGGAAAACCACGGATCGCGTGGCCCTGCGCGTCATGCGCATCATCCAGAAATCCAGCTACGGTGAACTCGTCGCTGTGGTCGAGTGCGCTCGCGAGCTGAATACCGGCAGCGCCTGCTCCGTAAATAAGGACGCGTTCGGCGCCGAGTTTGGGCGTGAGTCCACGGAGGCTCCCGCCCGTAAACCACCAGCGCACAAGGACGCGGCTCCCAGAAATGGCAAAAAACGCTACGAACGCGTTGATGAGAATGACGGAGCGCGGAATGGCAATGGTGCTCAGCAGAAAGAGCGAGAGGCCGAGAAGCGCCGTGTAAAGGGCAATGGCCTTCACAATGGCCCAGCCCATCTGCACGCTGATATACCGGAACACGGCACGGTAGAGCCCGAGCCGCGCAAAGATGGGGATGGCCAGGAGCGGCGCGGCGAGAATGAACGCCTGGGCGCCGGGCGAGAGCCCGGGGCTCGCTGAGCCGTGGCGAAGGCACAACGACACGTAGAGACTCGTTGCCAGCAGCAGGCCATCTGCAGCGATGGCAAGCGCCTGCTTCTGGCGCCTGGGCAGGTGGGACAGGGTGGACTTCATTAGGCTAATATACGCGTTGGCGCGACACTGTCGCATTACTCGTTCGTAAACCCTTATCTTATCCACTCGCGCCAGCGGCGGAATTTCCGCAGGCACTTGTTCATGTAACGAGTACATTATTGTTTGCGACGACGGTGTACTTTCGCGGCAGGGCTGGTTCGCGCGCCTTATATTGCAGATCGACCTTCATCCACAATTACCTCATTGAGAGGCATCCCATGATATTCAAGTTCAGCCGCTTTCCTATTCTTCTTCTTTTGGCGACCGCACTGCTCTTCTCGGCGTGCGATTCGGACGACGAGCCGGACGACGATCTGCAGCGCCCGGCAGAAGTCACCGTCGAGGAGACGACCGCCAGCAACCCGACCGTGCAGACAGCGCTTGGTAACGCATCTGTCGCGGATGCCGCCAACGACTTGGCTGCGCTGGGCCTTCAGATTGACACGAGCCCGACGGCTGTTGCCATCATTGTTCCTGTCGTGAACTCGCAGGGTCAGACCACGGACCAGTCGGTATCGGCCGTGTTGGCAGACGCCAATGGCAACCCTACAAACGCCATTATCACGACCTACAACAACACGAATGCGAGTATCATTTCGCAGCCTGTGACGGCAACGCGCCAGATCAACCACACGGACAATGCTGGCAACAAGGTGACCTTCACCTTCAACGCCAACGGTACGTTTTCGAACATGGCCCGCACGCAGGCCGGTGGAAGTGGCGGTTTCTGGACGGCAGGTCGGTTTGGGACCATTCGCGAAGAAATCAACCGCGACAACAGCCTGATCAACGACATCCGTGTGACGCAGAACGGCGTTACGCAGACGTTCCGCAACCTCGTGCAGCAGGGACTGGCCTCCGGCAAGTCGGCCAGCGCCTTCCTGAGCCCCGGCGCGTTGGCAGCGCTTACGGGATCGCTTCCGACCATCCAGAACCAGGCGCAGAGCCCAGGCTGATGCATTAACACTCCAGGGAAGTGAAAACTCGCCTCTCGGTTTTACTTCTGGTATTGGGCGGCTGTGTTGTGGACACAGCCGCCCAATCTCTTTATGGCACGTCTGGCTGGGCGTTTGCGCCAACAGCGCTGCTCGCGGAGGACGGCACGGCGCGGCTGCACTATGGGCGCGTGGATGAACGGGTGGCGCCCAGGTCGCGGCTGTGCAATCCGGACGGGGGCGGTGCTGGCGGTGTTGGCGCTCCGGCTGGCCTACCCCGCTGCGACGAGATGATTCTGGCGGCTTCGATGGTTGCGCTGCCGCGCCTTGAGGTCTACGTGCGGCTTGTGCGGCGCTTTGACGTCGTGGACTTTCGGGGCGCTGACCGGTCTATTGGCGCAACGTTCGTTGCGCTGCGGCAGAAGCGCGTGTTGCCCGCTCTGGCTTTTGGCGTCCGGGACGTGGGCGGCACGCGAAACTTTCATGCGCTGTTCGCTGTCGCGTCAAAGCGCGTTGATGTCTGGTCGGGCGCGCCGGGTAGCGTAGCCGTTGAGGCGAGCCTTGGGCACGGCTTTGACCTTTTTGACGCCAACCGGCTTGAGATTGACGACGCGGCGTTCGGGTCGCTTGGCGTCAGCGTGTTTGACCGCGTGGGGCTCGGCGCCGAGTACGACACGCACCGCCTGAACTGGGCGGGCTGGGTGCAGCCTGTTCGGTGGGTGCGCCTGACCGGCGCACTCCTCGATGAGCGCTATTTTTCGTTTACTGTATCTGGTATTTACCGGCTTCCGGTGGCGCGCTGAGCAGCGCCGGGCGCTCGGCACCCATTTGCACCCATTCATCACCCAATTACACCCATTTATTCATGAGTACGGCTGAGACCATGTCGCGCGGCGGCATCCCGCAGAAGAGCATTGCATCCAGAATAGAATCAAAGACGGCAAAGATTGGCATTATCGGCCTTGGGTACGTCGGGCTGCCGCTCGCGGTGGAGTATGCCCGTCAGGGCTTTCAGACGGTGGGCTACGACGTAAGCGCCGAGCGCGTGCTGCGCCTGAATGCGGGAAAGAACTACATTGATGACGTGCCCGAGGAGCATTTTAAGGAGGTGCACCAGAGTGGGCTGTTTTCGGCGCAGGATGACTACGAGGGGGCGGGTGACATTGACGTGTTCTACATCTGCGTACCGACGCCTGTTACGGAGCATAAGGACCCAGACACGACGTACATTCGCTCGGCGGCGGAATCTATTGCGGCGCACATCCGGGAGGGGCAGCTCGTAATACTCAAGAGCACGACGTACCCGGATACCACCGAGGGCATTGTGCAGCCAATTATTGAGGCCGCGGCGCGCAAAAAGGGGCTCGTGCTCGGCAAGGACTGGTTTCTGGCGTTCAGCCCCGAACGCATTGATCCCGGCAACAAGCAGTTTACGACCGCCAATACGCCGGTCGTCGTCGGGGGCGTGACGCCCGCCTGTACCGACGTGGCGTGCCTGGCGGTGGAGCAGGTGGTATCCATCGTGCACCGGGTATCGAGCCCAAAGGTTGCCGAGATGGAGAAGCTGCTTGAGAACATATTCCGATCGGTCAACATTGCGCTTGTCAATGAGCTTGCCCGGCTCTGCGACCGCATGGGCGGTATTTCCATGTGGGAAGTTGTGGAAGCGGCCGCTACGAAGCCCTTTGGCTTCATGCCGTTCTATCCCGGGCCGGGGCTCGGCGGTCACTGCATTCCGATCGATCCGTATTACCTCTCCTGGCTCGCACGCCGGTATGATTTCGAGACAAGCTTCATTACGCTCTCGGCCCGCACGAACGAAGAAATGCCGTTCTACGTGGTCGATGCCGTGGTGCGCGCTGTTGCATCGCAGGGCGTAAAGGTATCGAATGCGAAGGTGCTGGTGCTCGGAGTGGCGTTCAAGCGCGACGTGGATGACACGCGCCACTCGCCGGCCGAGAAAATCCTGTCCTTGATGACAGAGGCAGGCTTCGAGAACCTGACGTACAGCGATCCGCATGTGGCGTCGTTTACGTTTGGGACGCGCACGGGCGAGGTGACGCTGGAGGGGGTGGAGCTGAGCTCGGCGGTTGTAGCGGCAGCGGACGTTGTCGTGCTGCTCACCGATCACAGCGCGTTTCCGTACTCTATGATTGCCGACAAGGCCCGCCTCATTGTGGACACCCGCAACGCGTTTGGTGGCGTGCCGCACGATAGGGAGAAGATTATGCTGCTCGGCGGTGGGGATTTTTAACGCGGGGTAGTCTGTGCGGATGTCGCTCAGCGTCAGTCACATGCCAGCGACGCAAGGTGAGCTTTCAAAAATCCACCAGGTGACATACGCGGTGCAGACCTGCCCGCCCAGGAAGCAGGCTGAGGTTTCAAAGTCTGCAACCTGAGCTTGCGTCTTTGGCCCACTCATCATTCATGGGTCGGGAGGCTGGCCAGAGAGGCGCGCATCTACCAGAAACAGGGAGGTTATGAATCAGGTCTTTATGGGTCCATCTGCTGTCTCGGACAGTGGGTGGACCCATTTTCGTGGGTATTCGTTACAAGTCCTCAGCACCAGAAAAAGCAATCATGGCATCTGCATCGGTCCTGTCGTCAGCCAAAGAAGCAACGCTCCGACTTGTCGATCGTCTTGACGATGACGTCTCCTTCGAGGACATCATTTATGAGCTTTATGTGCTCGAAAAAATTCAGCGGGGCATGAATGATGCAGAAGCCGGGCGTGTGGTCTCTCATGAAGAAGCCAAGGAGCGGTTAAGCCGGTGGCTGACGTAATACGAATCCGTGGTAGTTCTGGAATCGCATCTTCGAATGGGTCGGAAAGTCCCAGAGGTTGATCATGACCTTGTGCGGGACCGGGTCGAGATTATTGCTGTACTGCACAGTCGCCAGGATCTGTTGACGAAGGTTCACGGCCGAAGCGGAGTATCGTCCGGATAGGACGGTCAGACGCCAGTGCCCTCCTATTTCGGCGCGAAGCCGGGTTGCAGCGCAATCGTTCTGGTAGGCTCATCCTGTCAAATGCCCAGAGGCGGGGCCCGTCTGCTGCCGAGGGCCACGAGTATTTCCCGCCTCTGCTGGCAAATTCGGGGGTTATACATCGAGGCGCGCCGGGTCTATGTCGTGTGGAAGCGAGATTCCTGGAGCACTTGATACCCGAACGCCGTGCAGACCGACAGCCCATGGAAGGAGATACTCTATGGTTCGCTGCGGTGGATTGGAGCCGTGGTTTCAGGTCACTCGACAAGGAGCTGGCAGGGTTGGGTGGCGGCTCGCGCTCCGGCAGGGGCGGAGGCGCGCGCTCTGGTCGGGGCGGAAACAAGGGGACGTTGATTGTCGACAAGCTGCTGAGCGTGTACGGGCGGGATGGAAAAGACATGCGCGTGTTGGTCCACGTCGAAATCCAGGCGCAGAAGCAGGATGATTTCGCGCGCCGGATGTTCGAATATCATGCCCGGATATTCGGCAAGCATATGAGGCCTGTCGTGAGTCTTGCTGTCCTGGCAGACTCGGACATGGAGTGGCGCCCGTCTGAATACGAATTCCGGTTCGGAGGCTGCCGCGTTCGGCTGGACTATCCGGTCGCGAAGCTGCTAGACTTTCGAGGTCGAGACGACGAGCTACTGGCCAGTTCCAACCGCTTCGCGATCGTGGTATTCGCCTATTTGAAGGCGCGGGAATCCGAAGGAGACGACGAATTGATGTTCGCGTGGAAA
>JAJCYQ010000098.1 GCA_029262835.1 Bacteroidota bacterium | reverse complement strand
CATGGCGGCGCGCGCGCTCCGCGCGCGCGCCGCATTGCTGCCCGGAGTCGAAGACGCCCAGTATATCACGTCCGAAGAGGCCCAACAGATTTTCCTCAGGGAATTCGGCGCCGAAGCCGGCGTGTATATGGATGCCGCGTTCCTGCCCGCATCCATCCGCGTGCGCGTACGTCCCGAATGGGCGCGGCCCGACAGTCTGGAGCGCCTGGTCGGCGAAGTCTCCACGTGGCGCAATGTAGATGAGGTCGTCTACAACCAGCCGCTGCTCGTCAAGGTGCAGGCCAACCTCCGGCTCTTGTCGCTGATTGGCATATCGCTCGGGGTGCTTGTCATCTTCGCATCTATCGTGCTCGTAGCCAACACCATCCGGCTGACCATCTATGCCCGGCGCCTGATGATCCGGACCATGCGGCTTGTGGGCGCCACGAACGGGTTCATCCGCAAGCCATTCCTCGTCGAAGGCATTGCCCAGGGCGTGATTTCGGCGCTCCTGTCGCTTGTCATCCTGGCCGCGCTATACGCCGGCATTGTGCTCTACATCCCGCAGCTGACCGGTATTTCCTTCGGGCTGCGGATTACGTTCGGCGTGCTGCTCCTCTTTGTCGGCATTTTTCTCGGATGGGCCGGCAGCCTGCTCGCGGTCGGGCGCTTCCTGAAGGACGACTGGCGGTAGGCCGCTCGCGGCGCGCAGGTGGGGCCTTGTCTCAACGCGCCCTGGCGGATTCCCAGAACTCTCGAGGAGTCATCGCATCCAGGCCCGAAATCTGATCACGGACGTCCAGAATATCCTTGTCTCCCGTGACCAGCACGTCAGCCCTTCCCTCGAGTGCTGCGGGGACGGATACGTCACCCATGACCTCGTGGAGACGAAGTTCTTCAACGAACTCGGCTACAAGGGGGGCGGGGATACCGAAACGCTCCATGAGCACGCGCTCAAACTCACTAAGAACGTACTCTGACAGAAGTACGTCCTGCTCAGCAAGAACGTAACGGAACACGTCGGAAGAGAGGCCCCGGGCGGTGTAGGCGCTGATCAGGACATTCGTGTCGAAGGCAACTTTCAAGAGACCTCCTTGAACACGTCCTCATCGGTCAGAAATCCACGCGCCTCGGCAAATGGCATGGCCGCCTCCCGGTGCTTCTCAAACGTCAAAATGGCAAGTTGTCGTTTGAGAGCATCGCGTATGATGTCGGAACGCGAAGCACCGGTCGTCCTGGAGACGGCTTCCAGGCGTTTCTGGAGCGACGCATCGAGCCGTACGGAGATCATGGAGTTCATAGCAGTATCGATTGTATTACATTGTAGTACGATGGATGATTTCACGTGGTTCCACGCGCCGCCGGAAGCGCTTCTGGTCAGTGCCGGAAAACCCCTACACGCGTGTCGGGACGAGGAGTGCGCGGCGCGGGTCGGGCTGCCGTAAGTTGACGTCTGGTCCCCAACCCAACAGCCGCCTGAGAACCTGACTGCCCGCCGAGCGGGAACCCAATACAATGAAAAACGACTGGAAAAAACGATTCAGCGCCAAAGTGTGCACGGCAGACCGGGCACTCGAAGATCTGGAAAACGGCAACCGCGTGTTCATTGGCAGCGGAGCCGGTGAGCCGCAGTCGCTGGTCCGGGCCATGGTGGCCAACAAGGCCGTGAGCGACATCGAGGTCATCCACATCATGACGCTCGGCACGGCACCGTACGTGGAAGGAGAGGCCGCATCGCGCTTCCGGCACAATGCCTTTTTCATCGGCGCCAACGTGCGAAAAACGGTCGCCCGGGGCGATGCCGATTACACCCCCGTCTTCCTCTCGGAAATCCCGCGGCTTCTTCGCAACCGCCGCATTGTGGTCGATGTGGCGCTCATCCAGGTGAGCCCGCCCGACGAACACGGCTACTGCAGCTACGGCGTCGCGACCGACATCGTAAAGTCCGCCGCCGAGAGCGCCCGCATGGTGATTGCCGAGGTGAACAGCAACGCGCCGCGCGCACTCGGTGACAGCTTCATCCATGTCAACCGGATTGACCGGCTGGTGCCCTGCGATGATCCGCTCCTCGAGGCGCCACAGGGCGCGCCGGACGAGCTGTCAAAGGCTATTGCGCGCCACATTACGGGGCTCATCCCGAACGGCGCCACACTGCAGCTCGGCATTGGCTCCATTCCCGACGCCGTCCTGCACTTTCTGACCGAACACCGCGACCTCGGCATCCATACGGAAATGTTTTCGGATGGGATTATTCCGCTCATCGAAAAGGGGGTCGTCACCAACTCGCGCAAGACCATCCACGCAGGCAAGATCGTGGCGAGCTTCGTACTCGGATCGAAGAAGCTTTACGACTTCATTGACAACAACCCGATGATCGAATTCCGGCCGTCCGAGTACACGAACGATCCGTTCGTGATTGCCCGCAACGACCGCATGGTGGCCATCAACTCGGCGCTCGAGGTGGACATGACGGGTCAGGTCTGCGCGGACTCCCTGGGGGACATGTTTTTCAGTGGATTCGGTGGCCAGGTCGACTTCGTACGCGGAGCGCGGCGGGCCAGCGAAGGCAAAGCCATTATTGCGCTGCCGTCGACGGCGGCCGGCGGGACGGTATCGCGCATTGTGCCGACGCTCAAACCGGGCGCCGGTGTGGTCACCTCGCGCGCCGACGTGCAGTATGTCGTGACCGAGTACGGGACGGCGTATCTGTACGGGAAAACGGTCCGCGAACGCGCGCTCGCGCTCATCCAGATTGCGCACCCCAAATTCCGACCATGGCTCATGGCGGAAGCCAAGGCGCGGCGTATTGTCTATCGCGACCAGATCGAAATGCCCTTCTCAACTCCCGAATATCCGGTCGATCTGGAGCAGGATATTGAGATCGAGGGCGGGCGCACGGCCGTCCTGCGCCCCATCAAGCCGACCGACGAGGGAGCGCTCCGCGAAATGTTCTACTCGCTCTCGGAAGACACCATTTACCACCGTTTCTTCAGCTCCCTGAAATCCATGCCGCACGAGCGGTTGCAGGAGTTCCTGAGGGTGGATTACAAACGGGAGATGGCCATGGTGGCGACCATCGGCGAGCGGCAGGAGGAAAGCCGCATGGTGGGCATTGGCCGATACGTGCTGAATCCACAGACGAACATGGCCGAAGTGGCGCTCCTCGTGGCCGACGACTTCCAGGGCCGCGGGCTGGGCACGAGCATGCTCGAGGGGCTGAGCGCGGCCGCCAGGTCGCACGGCATTGCCGGTTTCGTGGCCGACGTGATGGTCGAGAACAAAGCCATGTTGACGCTCTTCCACCGCGCATTCAAGAACGTAGAAAGCTCCCTTACGGACAACGTGTACTCGCTCGTCATGTATTTTGATTGATGGGAACGTACGCGTTGCATGCCTGTAGCATGCGCAAAGCACCCATATAGCATGCAGTCAATAATATGGCGAATCTCACCATCAAGGAGCTACCAGACGATCTGTACGCGGACCTCAAGCGCTCGGCGGCAGAAAACCGCCGCAGCATAGCAGCCCAGGCCACCGTCATTCTGGAGCGGGCTCTTGGACGGCGAAGCGGCGGTGAAGTCGATGTCCTGGCCCGCGCACGAGCACTTCGCGAGCGCTCGGATGTCCGCGTGACCCAGGATGATATACGCGCAGCCCGGGACGAGGGCCGGGCGTGATCGTCGTAGACGTTACGGTCCTCGCTGCATTCGTAATGAATGGCGCTGAGACCGACGGTGTCGTCCGTCTGCGGAAACGCCATCCCGAGTGGGCGGCACCCGTGCTCTGGAAAAGCGAACTGATGAACGTCCTCTGGAAATACGAACGCCGCGGGGACATGTCAGTGCATGGGGCCCTGGAGATTATGGATTTCGTGGTGAGGCTCATGCGCGATACGACATTCGACGTCCAGCCCGAAGAGGTGCTTCCGATAGCGTGTTCCTCGGGTTGCACGGCGTACGATGGCCAGTACGTGGCCTTGGCCAGGCTGCTGAATGCGCCGCTTGCAACCCACGACCGGCAGCTACTTCGCCTGTTTCCAGATCTCGCGTTCATGCCGGACAAGGTTCCCGACTCTCTCTGACGCGGACACGCTCCTCAAGACTTCTGCGGCGGCGCAGGCCCTGCTCGCCCCGGAAGAAGGCCCTGCCCGCCCAGGAAGAAGGCCCTGCTCGCCCCGGAAGCAAGCTCAGGTTTCAAAAATCCACCAGGTGACATATGCGGTGCGGCCCCCATCCGCCAAAGACGCAGGCTCAGGTTTTAAAGTCTGAAAGATGAGCTTGTCTCTTTGGTCCACCGCTTGTGAGTGCAAGTGTTACTGTTTCGGATTCGACAGGCTCAGCTTTCATTGGCCAGTCGGGGAGTTATGCGTGCCAAAAAACGCCAACCGAGCGACATGACCATCCCAGGACAAACTTCTTGCCGCGCCGAGAGGGTCGCTCGCAGCCTGGTACATACCGGTTTTCGACTGGCCTTCTTCGGTACGTGCGCTGGAGCATAAGGCTGAAATGTCGCGAGTAATAATCACATGATATTGTTTTTCTGATACTTAAAGTTCTTTGATCCAGGTCAGCATGGCGCGAGTGGCCTCGAGGTGTCGCAACCGTGTCCAGGATGGCGCGATGAACGGATTGCGACATTCTGGAGGTGCTCGCGCCATGTCGAACACCCTCGCGCCATCCTGTAAATTTTATAATGTACATTAGTATATGTGTTATAACGATATATAGAAAATGGCTGCGACATTTCAGCCTTATGTCCCAGTGTACATCATTCGGGGCGACGGCCGGGCGGGCTCACAACAGGGCGTCGATGTGGGCGGCGCAGGAGCGGTCGAGGGCCGCGAGATCGTAGCCGCCTTCGAGCACGGAGACGATGGGACAGGTGGTGGCCGCGACGAGCGCTTCCGTGATGAAGGCGAAGTCGTCCTCGTGGAGATGCCAGTCGGCGTAGGGGTCGGCGGCGTGGCCGTCGAAGCCGGCGGATATGAAGAGCAGATCGGGCCGGTAGTCGGCGAGCGGCGGCAGGATCTGGTCCGCGACTGCCGAGCGGAAGGTGGGGCCGTCCGTGCCTGCGGGCAGGGGCACGTGCACAATTCCGGGCGGCGTTGGGCCTTCGGGCACGGCAGGGTAGAAGGGGTGCTGAAATGCACTGATGAAGAGCAGTGGAGAATCGGGAATACCACGCACGAAGTCCTCGGTCCCGTTGCCGTGGTGGACGTCGAAGTCCACGATGGCTATGCGACGGGCGTCGTGATGGGCGGCCGCGTGCGCCGCACCGACGGCGACGTTGTTGTAGAAGCAGAAGCCCATGGCGCCACTTCGCAGGGCGTGGTGTCCGGGCGGCCGCACGGCGCAGAAGGCACGGTCCGGGCGCAGCGGGGCGCCCCGCGGCTCCCCGCCTCCAAACACAAGATCGACCGCGAGCCGGACGGCGCCTGCGGCACGTCGAGCCGCCTGCAATGTATGCGGCGTCACCATGGTATCGGAATCAATGACAGCCGGTGCATCGGTCGTGGCAGAGGTGGCCAGGCGCTCGAGGCGGGTCAGGTAGGCGGCGGAGTGCACGCGCAGGAGCTGGTCGCGCGTCGCGGCGGGCGCATCTACCCGGGTCAACAGCGTCATGCGCTGGCTCGCGATGAGGTAATCCGAGAGGTGCGAGAGCCGGGCGGGGCGCTCGGGGTGCCAGGCGCCGACGTCGTGGAGCAGGCAGTCCGGGTGCGTGATGAAATACATGGGTGCCAAGGTACGACCGGACGTCAAAATCAGATGGCACAACCAAACGCGGCATGCCACGTTCACGAGGTGGCCCGGCCCAGGCCCAGGCCCGAACCCGAGCCCAGGCCCGAACGCCAGCTGATGGCCGCGCGCCGCGGGCAACACCCAAAATACCAGAGAACACATTGAATACATCGGCCACCTGGCAGGAAGCCCGCGCCCTCATGTGGGAGCACCGGCGCACGCTCTCCATCGGATTCGTGATCATGGTCGTCAACCGGCTGAGCGGTTTTGTGCTGCCGGCGAGCTCGAAGATGCTCATCGATGACGTGCTGGGAGCCGGAAATCATGACCTGCTCCTGGCTCTCGCGCTTGCCGTGGGGGCGGCGACCGTGGTGCAGGCCGTGACGACGTTCACGCTCTCGCAGGTCATCAGCGTCACGGCGCAGCGCGCCATCATGGACATGAGGCGCCGCGTGCAGGCGCACGTCACGCGCCTTCCCGTGAGGTATTTTGACGGCACGAAGACCGGCGTGCTGATTTCGCGGATCATGACGGACGCCGAGGGCATCCGGAATCTGGTCGGGACGGGTATTGTGCAGCTCGTGGGCGGTGTTTTTACGGCGGCCATTGCGCTCGGCGCGCTGTTCTGGCTCAACTGGCAGCTGACGAGCATTACGCTCCTTTTCCTCGTCCTGTTTGGCGGCGGGCTGGCTGTCGCCTTCAAGAAACTGCGGCCCATTTTCCGCGAGCGGGGGGAAATCAACGCCGATGTTACGGGGCGGCTGAGCGAGACGCTCAGCGGCATCCGGATCGTCAAAGCCTATGGCACGGAGCCCCGCGAGCAGTCGGTGTTCGAAACCGGCGTCGAGCGGCTGTTCGAGAACGTGCGGCGCTCCATCACCGGCGTATCGGCCATGGCCACGTTCGCCGGATTTGTGATCGGCGGCGTTGGCATACTGATGATCGTGATCGGCGGCGGATCCATCATTGACGGGCGCATGACGCTCGGCGATTTCGTGCTCTATATCTTTCTGATCGGGCTGCTGGCCGCCCCCATCATCCAGATGGCATCTATCGGGACGCAGGTGTCGGAGGCCTTCGCGGGGCTGGACCGCATTCGCGAACTGCTCGCCGAGCCGACCGAAAGCGCCGAGGACAGTGGCAAGGAGCCCCTCCGCGCGCTCGAAGGAACGATCGAATTTGAGAACGTGCACTTCGCCTACGAAGCCGACGAGCCCGTGCTGCGCGGCATCAGTTTCACGGCGCGGGCTGGCACGACGACGGCGCTCGTGGGATCGAGCGGATCGGGGAAAAGTACGCTCGTGAGCCTGGTCATGGCCTTCAACCGCCCGGACAGTGGGCATATCCGGGTCGATGGACGCGATCTGGATTCGATCCCGCTCGAGAGCTACCGGTCGTACCTGGGCGTCGTCCTGCAGGAAAATTTCCTGTTCGATGGGACGATAGCCGAAAATATCCGTTTCGCGCGGCCCGATGCCCCGCAGGAGGAGGTCGAGCGCGTCGCGCGCCTGGCCCACTGCCACGATTTCATATCCGAGTTCACGGACGGATACAACACCATCGTTGGCGAGCGCGGCGTGAAGCTCTCGGGCGGGCAGCGCCAGCGTATGGCCATTGCCCGCGCCATCCTGGCCGATCCGCGCATTCTGGTGCTCGACGAAGCCACCTCGAGCCTGGACAGCGAGAGCGAGGCGCTCATCCAGGCGGGGCTTCGCAGCCTGCGCGCCGGGCGTACGGCGTTCGTGATTGCCCACCGGCTGTCGACCATCCGGAGCGCCGATCAGATTCTGGTGCTCGAGGCTGGACGCATCGTCGAGCAGGGGACGCACGCCGAGCTCATGGCCGCCGGTGGCCGCTACCGCGAACTGCACGACAAACAGCACGCGTGGGAGGAGAACCTGTTCGTCAATCCGGGCGAGCAGCTTTCGTAGTACGCGCGGGGCAGTGGTCAGGTTGTGGCGAGGGTAGTTGTTGTAACAGGTTTGCCGCGCAGGGTACATACGGGCCGCGCCCGTAGGACGAAAACGACGGGCAAAGCGGCATCACCTTTCCAAAACCGAACATCCCATGCGCATAAAATCGGGCACACAGGCCCCCATTGTTGAACTGCCGCAGCTTGACGGCTCTATTTTCTCTACGGCATCGCTCGAAGGCCGCCCCTATCTGCTTTCGTTCTACCGTTTTGCCGGCTGCCCATTCTGCAATCTGCGCATGCACCAACTCGTTCAGCGGTACGGCGAACTCGGCGACGACTTCGAGCTCGTGGCCGTGTTCGATTCGCCGCTCGACAACCTGCAGGAGCACACGTCGCGCCACGACGCCCCGTTTCCGGTCCTGGCCGATGCCGAAAACACCTACTACCGCGCCTTCGGCATCGAGAAATCTGTTCTCGGCGTACTCAAGGGCATGATTTTCCGCTTTCCAACGCTCATGAAGGGCATGGCCAAGGGCTACGTGCCGCTCAAAATCAAAGGCAGCATGATCACCATGCCTGCCGACTTCCTGGTCCGGCCCGACGGCGTTGTCCAGTACGCCCACTATGGCCAGGATGAAGGCGATCACATGCCGTTCGATGATGTGGTTTCCTTCGCCCGCGCGTTGTAGAATATGCATACGGCTCCGCCGGAGCCCACCACGCATTGCCTTCCCCCATTCCGTCGTCCCACCATGTTGCGCAGCGCCAATCGTGCTCTCTCCGTCCTCGTCCTGACCACTTTCGCTCTGGCCGCCCTGTCGGGGCTGGTCACGACCGATACCGCCGAGGCCCAGTCCCCATCCCAGGACTTCCGCGTCGTCGAGGTCGTGAGCGGCCTGGAGAACGTCTGGTCCATGGCCTTTCTGCCGTCCGGCGACCTGCTTGTCACCGAGCGTCCGGGCCGGCTGCGCCTCGTCCGACGCGGAAAATTGATAGATGCGCCGGTCGAAGGCGTCCCCGACGTCCACGCCCAGGGACAGGGGGGGCTTCTGGACGTCGCGCTGCACCCGGACTTCGAAACCAACCGGATGGTCTATCTGAGCTACTCGAAACCGGTCGGCGACAATTCGACGACGGCGGTCGCGCGGGGCGTGCTCGAGGGGCTCGCTGGCGCCGCGGCCGATGACGCCGCTGCGGGCGATATCGGACGCGTGCGGCTCACGGGCGTCGAGGACATCTTTGTGGCCGAGTCGCGTGGCCGCGGGCACTACGGATCGCGCCTCGTGTTCGATGGCAACGGGTACCTGTTCATTTCGATCGGTGACCGACAGGCACCACCGCGCGGAGATCTTGAAGCGCATCCGGCGCAGGATCTTTCGAACCATCACGGCACGGTCGTGCGAATCCACGACGACGGGCGCATCCCCCAGGACAATCCGTTTGTGGGTACGCCCGGCGCGCAGCCGGAGATCTGGACGTACGGGCACCGTAATGCGCAGGGCATGGCGCTCGACCCGGAAACGGGCAATCTGTGGCTGAACGAGCACGGTCCGCAGGGCGGGGATGAACTCAACCTGGTCGTCGGCGGTCGCAACTACGGGTGGCCGGTGATCGGGTACGGGGTGAATTATGGAGGCAGCCACCTGCATGATGAAACGCACCGGGAAGGTATGGAGCAGCCCGTCCATTACTGGGTGCCGTCCATTGCCACGTCGGGCCTCCTGATTTACACGGGCGCGGCGTTTCCTGAGTGGCAGGGAGACTTTTTCGTGGGCGGCCTCGCCGGGCAGCAGATTGCGCATCTGGATATGAACGGGCGCGAAGTGGTATCTGAAGAGACGCTGCTGAGCGGCGAGGGGCGCGTACGGCATCTGGTCGAGGACGCTGAGGGCCGCATTTATGTGGCGTTTGACCGGCCCCGCGGCGGCGTCTCTATTGTCCGGCTTGAGCCGTGACGGGCGCGTCGGGCGCCAAACGGCGGCTGTTCGCGGCCACCGTCATCTGGATGGCCCTCGTGCTGGCCGCGCTGCCGGGCGCGGCGCATGCGCAGGTCGTAACGACGTCGCCCGCCATTCCGGCCGTGTCAGATGCCGTCACGATCACCTTTCACGCGGACCGGGGCAATGCGGCGCTTGCCGGGCAGACGGGCGACATCTACATCCATACGGGTGTCATCACAAACCTGAGCGCGCGCCAGGACGGATGCCAGGCAAATGAAGCCGACTGGCGCCATGTGAAGACGGCCTGGGGACAGAATACCGCTGAAACGCGCATGACGCGGACAGCCGCCGACACGTACACGCTGACCATTTCGGACCTCCGCGCCTACTACGCCGTGCCTGCCAGCGAAACCGTGCTGCGCCTGGCGATGGTATTCCGGAACGCGTCGGGCACCATAACGGGCAAGGACACTGGGGGATGCGACATTTTTGTTGATCTCTTCCAGGGCGGCATTTCCGTGCAGTTTGCGAGCCCCGATGTGTCGCCGCTGAGCCCGCTCGTCGTCGCCGAGCCGGGCAACGTGGAGATCCTGGCCATTTCTACGGCCGATACAGATACGGCGCGCCGCATGACGCTCTTCATTGACGACGTGGTAGTGGCGCAGGCCGACAACGATTCGCTCGCCTTCACCTGGGCGCTCTCGTCGCCCGGCCGCTCCGTGGTCCGCGTCGAGGCCGAGGAAGGGAGCGCCGCGGCGGCCGATTCGTTTGCCGCCGTGCTTGTCGCGCCAAACGAGGAGGCGCCGCTGCCGGGTGGCATCCGCGACGGCATTACGTACTCGGACGACCCGACACGCGCGACGCTGTCGGTCTACGCGCCCTTCAAGCAGTTTGTGCACGTGATAGGCGACTTCACGGACTGGGAGGTGCGGCCCGCGATGCAGATGAAGCGGCACGCGGTGCGCGAGGACAGCGTGCACTTCTGGCTGGAGCTGGACGGGCTCGAGCCGGGCCGCGAATATGCTTTCCAGTATCTCATGGACGGCGATCTGCGCCTGGCCGATCCCTACACAGAAAAAGTGCTCTCGCCCGAAGACAGCTTCATTCCAGCGAGTATTTACCCGGACTTGAAGCCATATCCGTCGGGCCGCACGCAGCACGCGGTGGGCGTTATCGAGACCGGGCAGGCCGCCTTCGAGTGGACCACGACGGACTACGAGCGCCCCCGGCAGGATGAGCTTGTGATCTATGAGCTGCTGGTGCGCGACTTTCTGGTGGAGCACGACTGGCGGGCGCTCACCGACACGCTCGGCTACCTCGAGCGGCTCGGCGTGAACGCCATTGAGCTGTTGCCGCACAACGAGTTTGAGGGGAATGAGAGCTGGGGGTACAATCCGTCTTTCTACTTTGCGGTCGACAAGTTCTACGGCCCGGCCGACGATTTGAAGCGCTTTATCGATGCCGCGCACGCGCGCGGGATCGCCGTCATCATGGACATGGTGCTGCAGCATTCATTTGGGCAGGCGCCGCTCGTGCGGCAATATTTTAGCGCCGGGCAGCCGACCGCCGAAAACCCCTGGTTCAACGAGACGTGCGCGCATCCGGCAACGTGCTTCGGATTCGATTTCGACCACGAAAGCCCCGAGACGCGGGCGTTCGTGGACCGCGTGAACGCCTTCTGGCTCGAGGAATTCCGCTTCGACGGCTTCCGGTTCGATTTCACGCAGGGGTTCACGAACAACAATCGCGGCGGCAACTTTGACGCTGACCGGATTGCCATCCTGGAGCGGATGGCGCGGAAGGTCTGGGAGGTAGACCCCGAGGCCTACGTGATCCTGGAGCACTGGACGGCCGATCTCGAGCAGCGCGCACTCGCGAACCAGGGCATGATGGTCTGGACGAACGTGACGCACCAGTTCCAGGAAGCCGCGATGGGCTTTACCTCGAACTCGGACTTTTCCGATATCTGGTCGGGCAGCCGCGGCTGGGCGTTCGACCATATCGTGGGCTACATGGAGAGCCACGACGAAGAGCGGATCATGTTCAAGAACCTGGCCTTCGGTAACGGCGCCGCGGGTTACAGCGTGCGCGACCTGCCCGTCGCACTCGACCGCGTGAAGGCCGCCGCGGCGTTTCTCTACGCCGTGCCCGGCCCCCGCATGCTCTGGATGTTCGGCGAACTCGGCTACGACGTATCGATCGATTTCAATGGCCGAACGGGCAACAAGCCCATCCGCTGGAATTACTACGACGACCCGCTGCGGCGCAATGTCTATGAGGCGTTTGCATCCATCATCCATCTCAGGCGCGCCCACGAGGTGTTCCACGATGCGGAGACGAGCGTTACGCGCAGTTTTTCGGGAGATGTGAAGCGCGTCGTGCTCTCGCACCCGAATGGGGAGCGGGCGGTTGTGGTCGGCAATTTCGGGGTCGTGGCGCGGGAGGTGACGCTCACGTTTCCGCAGGCGGGCACGTGGCGCGACTTTTTCAGCGGCGCGGCGCTCGAGGTGGCGGAGCCCACGTCGCAGCCGATCACGCTCGGGCCCGGCGAGTTCCACATCTATACGAGCTTTGAGCCCGCGGTCGTGCCGCCAGAAGGCGTGATTACGGTCGCGACGGACGGCGCGGCGCCGGAGTTACCGGTCCGCGTGGCGCTTGGCGGCGCGTGGCCGAATCCGCTCCGCGGACGGGGGCAGGTGGAAGTGGCGCTTCCTCGCGCCATGGATGTGACGCTGACGCTGCACGCGGTAGATGGGCGGCTGGTGTGGCGCGCGGACGCGGGCGCGCTCGCGGCGGGTCGAAGTTTCGTTGCGCTCGACGTGACGGGTGTCGCCGCCGGCACGTATTTCCTGCGGGTCGCGGCGGGCGGCGAGACCGATGTGCGGGCGCTGACCGTTCTTCGGTAGACGGGGGTGGCGGGCCAGGCGGCTCGCCGGGCCGGGCGTCAGTTCTTGTAGCGGTAGACGATACGGCCTTTTGTGAGGTCGTAGGGGGAAAGTTCAACGTCGACGCGGTCGCCGGGCAGGATCTTGATGAAGAACTTCCTCATCTTGCCCGAGAGGATGCCCAGAATGACATGCCCGTTGTCGAGTTCGACGCGGAATTGCGTGTTGGGAAGCGCTTCAATAACGGTCCCTTCCTGTTTGATGGGTTCTTGCTTGGCCATGAAAAATGATTTTTGTAGCAGTATACAGCCTGTTGTAACGGAGAGCCGGGTAAAAAAGGTCCATGCCTGAACCTTGCCCCGGCCAGGCGCGTTTCCACGCCATGGAATCTGAACGCGCTCCCGGCTCGGAGCAATCTTTTGACAGCGTCCGCAAGCTCTGGTACGTGCTTGCCCCCTACAAGGCCAAAGTGATCGGCCTTTCGGTGCTGATCTCCGTGTCGGCATCGCTCGGAACCGTCAGCCCGCAGTTCATCCGGTACGGCCTCGATACGGTTATTCCATCGGGCGAAGTGGACCTTTTCCTGTGGCTGGCGGGCCTGTTTGCGGCGTTCTATTTCGTCAAGATGCTGGTCGGCTACGCCAGCATGTACCTCAGCTTTGCTTTCACACAGAGCATTATCAGCGACATCCGCATGCGGGCCTGGTCGCGCATGCTGCGCCTTCCGGTGGTGCGCTTTGCCGAGGAGCGCTCGGGCAGCCTGGTATCGCGCGTGGTGAGCGACGTGAATGCGCTTGAGGGCATGATCCAGGCGGGATCGACGCGCCTCGCCGGCCAGCTCTTCAGCATCCTGGTCATCATCGTGATCGTAGTGGTCATGAACTGGAAGCTGGCGCTTGTCAACGTGGTCGTGACGCCGCTTCTGGCGCTCATTACGCGACATTACCAGCCGGCGCTGCGCGCCGCATCCAGAAGAATCCGGGCCCGGGTCGGGGAAATGACGGCGGTCGCGAGCGAAGTCATTGGCAATATCCAGGTCGTGAAGGTGTTCGCGGGCGAGCGCATGGAAGAGCGCAAATTCGGCGTCGAGAACAATGCCTACGTGGAGCACAATCTGGATCGGCGCAAGGATGTGGGATACATGGAGGGGCTGATCGGACTCACGGCCGACTACGGGATCGGGGCCATTCTTTTCGTCGGTGGATGGTTCGTGGTCCAGGGATCGCTGACGGTTGGCGAACTGACAGCGTTTCTGATGTACCAGCAGATGCTGCAGCGGCCCATTCTGTCTGTCATGTTCTTCAACAATCAGCTGCAGGCGGGAATGGCAGCGCTCGAGCGGGTTTCTGATCTGCTCGATTCGTCGCCCGAGACGAGCGGCAGCGCGGCGCGGCTCGAGCAGGGGGATATTACGTTCGATGGCGTCACGTTCATGTATCCGGGCGGTGGGCAGCCGGCGCTGCGCGATTTGTCGTTTACCATTCCGGAAGAGGCGACGGTGGCGTTTGTGGGGCCGTCGGGTTCAGGAAAAAGCACGCTCACGCGGCTTTTGGCGCGGTTTTACGATCCGCAGCAGGGGGCGGTCCGAATTGGCGGGCGCGATGTGCGGGAGATGGAGCTCGACGTGCTGCGCGACGGGCTGGCGATGGTGCCGCAGGAACCGACGCTTTTTTCGGGATCGGTTCGCGACAACATTCGCTATGCGCGGCCCGATGCGGACGACGATGCGGTGCGGCGCGCGGCGCGGATTGCGAATGCGCACACGTTCATCGAGGAGCTGCCGCGCGGCTACGACACGGAGGTCGGTGAGCGGGGCGTAAAGCTCTCGGGCGGGCAGAAGCAGCGCATTGCCATTGCGCGGGCCATGATCAAGGATGCGCGTATTCTGGTGCTCGACGAAGCCACGGCGAGTCTTGACAGCGAATCGGAAGCGGTCATCCAGGATGCGCTCGAGGGCATTTTCGCGCGCGAAACGTCGCTCACGACCATTGTGATCGCGCACCGGCTGTCGACCATTCAGCGGGCCGGCACCATTTTCTGCCTGGACCACGGGGTGCTGGTGGAATCGGGCACGCACGGCGAACTGATGGCCCTTGACGGGCTCTACGCGCGGCTCCACGAATTGCAATTCCGGGAGATGGCAGGCTCAGGGTCGGTGTGACGCGGGGTGAAGTCTGGCCATCGCAAAACGACTATTGAACGAAATAGAAGGCCGGCCGGTACGAAAGTGGCGACTTTTGCTTACGTTTACAGCCCCCTCATCCGATATATTGATTTCACCTGTCCGAGAACGTGGCGATATGTCAAATTTTTCTATTCGACAGCTTGGCGCGCCCGGCCTGTGGCACGTCAAGTATACGGGAGTGGTGACCGGGGCGACGCGGAACGAGGCGCTGAGCGCGTTTGTGCGCATGGTGGAGGAGCAGGGTTCCGACGCACAGGATGTGCGAGGACAGGATGTTCGCGGCATTGTAGTAGATCTGCGAGGAACGGACATGCAGATCAGTGTCGCCGAGGCGTATGCATTCGGCGCGAGACTGGCGAAGGAGCCGGGGCTCGGCACGTGCCGCCTCGTCTTCCTCGAAAACGACGAGCACACGGAGCGCAGCAAATTTCTTGAGACGGTGGCCCTGAACCGGGGCCGCCAGGCGCGCGTCATGGCGGACTGGGACGGCGCCGTGGCCTGGCTCGGCGGCCAGAATGAAATGCGGAGCAGAGCGGGCGCGCCCGATGCAGATGCTCGTGATGCCTGCAACGCGCCCGCCGCAGACACTCATGATGCGCGCAACGCGCCCGACGAATCCGGCCCGCTCCTCACGAAGCCCTCAACGTCTCGGCCGGGTCGCTTCCTGCGGCCCGGAGTGCCTGGAGGCTCACTGTAGCGAAGGCGACGAGGAGCGACGCTGCGAGTGCCGCCGCGAAGGGCCACACGGAAAGGTCCATGCGGTAGGCGAAGCGGCCGAGCCACGTGTGCATGGCCCAGGCAGAAACTGGAAGCGCGAGCAGGGCGCCCGCGGCAACACGGCCGAGTGTGGAGCGCCCCAGCAGCAGCACAATCTGCCCACGCGATGCGCCGAGCACCTTTCGGATCCCTATCTCCCGTATGCGCTGCTCGGCAGCGAAGGCGGCGAGGCCCGTGAGGCCGAGCAGCGCGACGAATGCCGCCAGGAGCGATGCCACGAGGAAAATGCGGCCCGTGCGCTCTTCGCTCTCGTAGAACGCGTTGAATTCATCGTCCAGGAATGAGTACATCCAGGGGCTGCCCTGCGTCGTGGCCGTCCAGGACTGCTCCAGGTTCTGTAGCACGTCCCGGATGGGGGCTCCCGGGGTAAGGCGAACGAGCAGCACGTTCCATTCGGGCTCGACGAACAGCGCCTGTGGCTCAATGCCCTGCCTGAGGTCGAGGAAGTTGAAGTCCCGGACCACGCCGCGGACCGTCCCCATGCGCCGCGTACCGGAGACCGACATGCGTTGGCCAATGGCCTCCTCGGGCGACCACCCCGCCAGTTCCGCGAGCGCCTCATTGATGACGTATTCGTAGGCCGCGCTGTCTGGACTGGCGAGGGGCGACGAACCCGTGGCCGAAGAACCCGCCGAACCTGCCGCCGACGAACCCGCCGAACCCGCGGGCGGCGAAAACGACGTCCCGGCCAGGAACTCGAGGCCGAGTACGGCGGGGGCGTCCGGATCTACCGGACTCGCGTAGATGGGTTTGATGTCGGCATCGGGGGGCATGCCCGGGAGGAGCAGGCCGTAGCCGCCGCGCATGTTGCCGGGAATGGCCACCATGGCCGAAGCGCCCTCGATCCGGCTGTCCTGTATCCACTGGTCTTTGAGGGTGGGGACGGCGCGGCGCGCCGCGTTGTCGGCGAGCGGAACGACGAGCGTCTGCTCTCGGTCGTATCCGGTATCGACCGTGCGGATGTGGTTCATCTGCAGGTACACAATGGTCGCCGAGACCAGCAGGAAGACCGTGATTCCGAACTGGAGCGACACCAGTACATCCCGAAACAGCGCGCTGCCGCCGGGCGATGACTGCGCGCCCTTGAGCGTCACGGCGGGCTCGTACCGCGTCATGACGAGCGCCGGGTAGAAGCCCGCGCCGAGCGCCACGACGGCCAGAATTCCGGCCGTCCAGAGGAGCATGCGAGGTGAGGTGAGAAGGTCGGTGCCGAGCGGCCGGCCCGCGAGCGCTTCAAAGGAAGGCAGCGCGGCGTACATGATGGCGAGGCCCGCGCCAAATGCCAAAAGTGTCATGATCGCACTCTCGGCGAAAAATTGCCGGGCAATACCGGTGTTGTCCGCGCCGAGCACCTTGCGCACGCCCACCTCGCGGGCACGCCGCGCGCTGCGGGCCGTCCCGAGATTGACGTAATTGAACGACGCCACAATGAGAATCAGCAGCGCGAGCCCGGCGAAGAGCAGCACCTGATCCATCCGGCCCATGTGCACGAGGTAGATGTCGGTGAGCGGCTGCAGCGGGAACTGGATTTCGACCGGGAAGCCACCGGCCTTGAGCGCCGCCTCGACGACCGTGTCGACCTCTTCCTGCACGCGCTCGACTGTCCACCCGTCGGCTATGAGCAGGTAGGTATAGAAGTTCGCCGAGCCGAATATTTCCTGGCTCGCCCAATGGGTCGATGCGAAGGATGCGAGCAGGTCAAACCGCAGGTGGCTCTGGGCCGGGATGTCCTCGATGACGCCCGTCACCTCGTACTCGGTGCCGCTTACATCTACCGTGCGCCCCGTGACGCCGCGCGCTGTGCCCCAGTAGCGCCTGGCCGTCGATTCGGTGAGGACGAGCGTCCGCGGGCGGACGAGCGCCGTAGCCGGGGAGCCCTCGAGAAAGGGCCACGTGAACACATCGAAAATGGTCGAGTCGGCGTAGGCGAACCCAGCCTCCTGCCAGGCCTCATCCTCCACACGCACGGTCACCTTCCGGAAACGGCTGATGTCGTAGTAGCGGGCCACCGTCTCGACGCTGGCCAGCGAGCGCCTGGCCATGGGGGCAATGGCGGTCGGCGTCACTTCAATGGTCTCGCCCCGGTCCGGAATGTGCATGACGACGCGCACAATGCGGTCTGCGTGTTCGTTGTACCGGTCCCAGGAGAGCTCGTTGGCCACGAAGAGCAGGATGAGCAGGCAGCAGGCAATGCCGACGGCAAGGCCCGTCAGGTTGATGAGCGTGTAGCCGGGGCTGCGGCGCATGTTGCGAAGGGCGAGAAGGGCGTGGTGTCCAATCATGAGGGCTTCCTGGATGAGGGTCGGCGCGAGCCGGCCTTTGCGTTGCATTTTGCTCCAGTACACCCGGCTGTAGGCGGCCTCGATGTCATCGGGCGATCCCATGGCGGCCATGACCGCGCGGTAGGCCCGCTCCACGTCCTCGCCCGCGGTCACGCGCGCTGCCACTTCGTCGCGGACGTGCTGCTCGAGCTCGTCCACGTCTTCGGGCAGCAGGCCCTTTCGGCGCGACATGACCTGCCGCCAGGTGGCTATGGCATGCTCCAGCGCGAACATCGCCGTCAGCGCGCGGCGGCGAAGAGCGGCGCCAGCATGGCGTGCACTTCCATCCACTGCGCGCGCTCGGCCTCAAGGGCCCGCTCGCCGGCTGGCGTGAGGCGGTAGTACTTGCGCCGCGGCGCGTTATCCACCGACTGCCAGAAGCTCTCCACGAGCCCCTCGTTCTCGAGTCCGTGCAGGAACGGGTAGAGCGTACCCGTCGTCCAGTCGAGCTGCCCCTCGGACAGCTTCCGGATCCGGGATATGATCTGATACCCGTACTCCGGCCGGCCATCGAGAAGCGCGAGAACCATGGGCCTGAGCGTGGCCGTTGCGAGTGCGCGTGAAATCATGACAGGCGAAATCGTAGCGTGAGAAATCGTGGGGTGTACTGGTGTGATACAGCCCCATCAGACGGGCCTCTGCTGGCTATGTTGCATATCAACATAGCCTTTTTTCAAGGCAGAAGGCCAATCAGCCGCAGCGGCCCGCCGGATCCCCCCTCGATTTTCATGGGCAGCCCAATGACGGTCGCGCCCGTTTCAGGCAGGCGATCGAGGTGGGCTACGTTCTCAAAGGCCGGAATGTTGGCCTCGAAGAGCACCTGGTGCGCCTCGAACAGCGTCGACTGCCCGAAGTCGATGCTCGGCGTATCGATTCCCACGGCGTCAATGCGCCGGTTCTCGACGAGCCACTCGGCGGCCGCCGGATCGATCCCCGGAAAGTGGAGCAGCGCGACGGCCTCCTGTCCGCGCTCGGCCGTTCCCATGTACTGCTCCCGGACGGGCCAGTACTGCCCGTAACCGGTCCTCATGAGCAGGATGGCGCCATCCGGAATGCGCCCGAGGCGCTCCTCGGCTTCTATCAGATCCGATACGGAAATCAGGTAATCGCGGTCGGCGAGGGCCATTTCCGAGACATCAACCACGTAGGCCGGCCCCATGAGCCGCTCGAGCGGGATTTCGTCGGCGGCCAAGCGGCCCTCGGCAAAATGGATGGGCGCATCGAGATGCGTGCCGCCGTGCTCGGCGGTCGTTACGGTGTAGGCCGAATAATAGTAGCCACCCTCCGTCATCCCCTCGAAATCCGTGTTCTTCGTAAAGCCGGGTGCCGTCGGCCAGTACACCGTTTCGTCGTTGTACGGGTAGGACATGTCGATGATGGTCGCCGCGCCGAGCATCTCGTGGAGCGCTATCGGACCGGTGGCGCCCGCCGTTCCAACACCGTTTTCGCCGCTTCCGGGCGCGTTGTTATCGCTGGATGCGCACGCCGGCAGCAGGCAAACGGCCACGGCGAACAGGAAAAAACGTTTTTTGATCATAGCTGGGCTGGGCTTGGGAATTGTAACAATAATAGTTACGTATCATTTTGCCACAAAACAACCGCCGGGGCGTTCGACCGGCCCGCAGCGTGCTCGGGTCCCTGCGTGCTCCAGCTCCTGCCCGCTCGGGCGCCCCACCACTCTTCCTGTTTGCATTGCCATGCGCGTCGGCCTTCTCTACGACCTTTTCGAAGATTACCCCTGGCGGGAGGGTGAGCCGACGGATGCCGCGGCCGAGAACGAGCCCATCGAAACGGTCCGCGCCCTCGAGGACGCCGTCGCCGCGCTCGGCTACGAACCGGTCCGCATTGGCACCGCGCGAAACCTCGTGGCCCGGCTCGCGGAGAGCGGGGCCGAGGATGTTGATGCAAGGCGCCCCGCTTCTGGAATGGGCGAGGCGGCTCTGCTCGGCATAGACATCGCCATTAATATTGCCGAGGGCGCACACCACCGCGGCCGCGAGGGCGAGGTGCCCATGCTCCTCGACATGTTCGGCATTCCGTACATCGGGTCCGATGCGCTGACGCTCTCGCTGAGCCTCGACAAGGCCTGGACCAAGGACCTCGCCGTGCAGGCCGGCCTCAAAACGCCGCCGTGGGCCATATACCGGGCAGATTCGTTTGCCGCGGAGTCCCTGGCTGATCGCCCGGATGGCCTGGCTGGGCAGCTGGATGGCTCGCTCCCGGAGCTGCCGTGCTTCGTCAAGCCCCGCTACGAGGGGGCGGCGAAGGGGATATCGCTCGAGAGCAAGGTGACGACGGCGGCCGAGCTCGAGGCGCAGGTTCGGCGCATTAGCCGCAGCTACAGGCAGGATGTGCTCGTGGAACGGTTCATTGAGGGCGCGGAGTATACCGTCGCCGTCATTGGACGCGCCCTCCCCGCCATTCAACGCGCCGTGGACCCGGCGACCGGAATCGGTCTCCACGTATTGGATAAGCACACCGCCGAGCCCAGCCCCACCGTCGACGCTGCAGCAGCCGCCAACCCCACCGCAACCTCCAACCCCGCTCCCACTCCCGAACCCGCCTGGGCGCTCCCGGGCACGCTCACTCCCGATCTCGAGGCCCGGCTCCAGGGCGCCGCGCTGCGCATCCACCATAAACTCGAGTGCCGCGACTTTTCGAGGTCCGATTTCCGGGTCAGTCCGGACGGCGAGGTGTGGTTTCTGGAAATCAATCCGCTGCCGACGTTCGCCGTGGATGGAACGTTTGCGGTCATGGCGGAATTGATGGGGCAGACGTACACCGAATTTTTGGCGAGCCTGCTTGATGATGCCCTCCGAGCCCGATTGGAATGACTGGCGCTGGCACATGCGTCAGCGTGTGACGACGCTGGATGCGCTCACGCGCTACATCCAGCCGACCGCTGACGAGTGCGAGGGCATCCGCCGGACCGAGGGCGTGTTCCAGTGGAGTATTACGCCGTATTACGCCAGTCTGATGGATGCTGGCGACGCGGCGTGCCCCATCCGCCGCCAGGTGGTGCCGCTCGCGAGCGAACTGGCGCCCGACATCGTGGGCGTGGAGGATCCGCTCGAGGAGGTCGCGCACTCGCCCGTCAAGAACCTGATCCACAATTACCGGGACCGCGTGGCGTTCTGCGTAACGAGTCAGTGCGCCATTTACTGCCGCTATTGCCTGCGAAAGCGCATGGTGGGGGAGGCCAGTTTCATGATGCGCCGCAGCGAGTTACAACAGGCCATCGACTACATTGCGGCGCACGATGAGGTGCGGGATGTGCTGCTGACGGGCGGGGATCCGCTGACGCTGGGTGACAGGCACCTCGACTGGCTGCTCGGCAGCCTGAAGGCGATTGACCACGTGGATATTGTCCGGATTGGGACCCGCATGCCCGTCAAGCTGCCGCAGCGCATTACCCCCGAGCTCTGCCGCGTCCTGGAGCGAAACGGCCCCATGTGGCTCAATACGCACTTCAACCACGCCAAAGAGCTGACGCCGCGAGCGCGCGAGGGGATTCTGGCGCTCCTTCAGGCCGGCGTTCCCGTCGGCAACCAGACCGTACTTCTCGCTGGCATCAACAGTTCGCTGGATGCGCTCCGCGAGCTGCTCGAGGGCCTTGTGCAGGCCCGCATCCGGCCCTACTACCTCTACCAGGCGCAGGTCATTGGCGGCACCGCCCACTTCCGCACGCCGATCGAAGTCGGCATGGACCTCATGGCGCGCCTCCAGGGCCGCATTACCGGCTTCGCCATGCCCGTCTATGTGCTGGATACGCCCTTCGGCAAGATTCCCCTCAACCGCACCTACGTCCTGGGCCGCTGCGGCGAGTTCGTCATTATGCGCTCCACGCGCGGCCAGCTCTGGGCCGAACCCAACCCGCGACCGTCGTCGGCCGTGGCCGCTGGGCTCGTGGATGAGGCCCGGCTTGAGGAAATGGAGTGGCCGGACGGGGTGGAGACGATTGAAGTGGGTGGTGTGGGCGTTGCGGCTGGTGCGGGCTCGGCGGTGTCGCCGGGTGCGGAGGTGGGGGCGTGATGCTGGCTCCGATGACGCTGTTCGGCGCACCGCTGGTCGCGGCGGGCCTTTTGGGCGTCGCGTGGCACAATGTTGTCGGCACGGCTGGCGTGCTCTTGATTCTGGCAGCCTATTTATTGGTCCAAACCGGCCGCGTCTCGAGCGACAGCCTCCGCTGGTCCGTCATGAACGGCATTGGCGCCGCCCTCGTCCTCGTCTCCCTCTCCATCGACGTGAACCTGCCCGCAATCTTCATCGAGTCCGCTTGGGTCGTGATCAGCCTGTATGGGGTGTATAGGTGGTATAGGAGGCGGGGAGCGGCGTCAGCACATGGTGAAAGGCCCCCCTCGACGGCGAACCGGAAGTAGTGACATCGTAGAGCGCCTGCTATCTGGAAGCGTCCTACCTGGAACGTGTGCGCCCGGATATCTGCTGCATCCTATGCCAAAAGTCTTGCGCCAAGCCACTGTGCCGGTTATACTTTGCTGAACGATTATTGGAATGTATCAAATAAGCCCTCCTGGGGTCGTTCCGTAGGGCATTAGTTAGAGTGCACAGAATTCAGAGAGGATTTCGACATGGGTAGATGTACAGCACCAGTACGTGGCCATCGCACAGCGAGCGGGGCTGCCAACTGCCCTGCTTGCGGTGGGAGCTATGGCGGTTATCGGGGTTACAGCGACCATAGGTCGTACTCGCCTTCGTCTTACACTCCGCCGGGAAACCGTGGCGGCGGCCGGAGCATTAGCGGCGGATCCAGCCGCACCACAAAGCCGCGATGGTCGCGACCAGGTTCGTCTGTCATGTACACGCCTGCCGAGGTGCGGGCGCTCACACCGATTCGTGAAAGGGTTGAGAAACGAGCGACGGTCCCGGATCTTCGGGACACCTTCCTCTGCCACGCTTGGGATGATCGGAAGGGGCCTGCCAAAGAGTTGCACGATCATCTTGAGTCGCGAGACGTTTCCGTTTGGTTCAGCGAGAAGGATGTCGTTCTGGGTGCGTCGTTGCTTCGGGAAATCGACAGGGGGTTGGCTAACTCGCGAGTTGGGATCGTGTTGGTGACTCCTGCATTCCTGCGCCGTGTCGCGGCCGAGGGTATTGCTGATAAAGAGCTCTCAGCGCTCTTGGCGCGTGATCTACTCGTTCCTATCGTGCATGATACTACCTATGACCTGACCTGAGCGATTCTGGCTCTTGAACATAAAAAAACCCGTTGGGTTAAGTTGCATATAATTGGTACCTTGAAGGCGATGAAAAACAAGTCCCATGCAACACCCAACGGGTTATGTCCAATATCCGAAATTCCTCGGAC
>JAJCYQ010000097.1 GCA_029262835.1 Bacteroidota bacterium | reverse complement strand
ACTCGCCATCAGAATCTCGCCCATGGGATTCTCGGCCAGCAATTCGTACTCGGGGCCGGCACGAACCACCATCACGTCGCCGTCTTCGCTCAAGAAATACAGCTTGCCGTCCGAAGCCACCGGCGATGCCGAGTAGCCGGCGCCGACGTTCAGGCGGGTGCGATACAGCCGCTCGCCCGATTCCAGCTCGTACGCGGAGAGGATCCCATTGTCGACAATGACGTAGAGGATGCCTCGGTACGCCAGCGGGGTGGGTGTGTACGGCGACCCGCGCTCCGTCTGCCAGGCCAGGAAGTCGCCGTTGCCCGCTCCTGGCGTGAGGTCACCGCTGCCGCCAGGGCGGATCGCGTGGATCGGATTACCACCGGTGGGATAACCGCCGGTGATGATGATCCGATCATCGGCAACGATCGGCGTGGGCGTGATCACCTGCCGATCGCCGTTGGAAAGCCGCCAAAGCTCGGCGCCGGTGCGCGGATCGTATGCCGTGAGCCAGTTGGCCCCGTTGAGCACGAGCTCGGGGCGAGCGCCACGAATGAGAGTCGGGGTAGACCACGCCGGCTTCTCGTCGCGATGCACTCGCCACACCTCGTCGCCGCTGTCGAGATCGTAGGCAACGAGTACCGAGTCGGCCTGGCGATCGTTCTGCACGATCACCAGGTCGTCATGGATCACCGGCGAGCTGGCCGGGCCCCACTGAATGTCAGGCTGGCCGAAGTACCCCGCATCAAGGGTCCCTACCTCTTTCCGCCAGAGCAAGTTGCCTCCGCGGTCGTAGCAGAACAACCCCTCGGAGCCGAACAACACGACGATACGTTCGCCGTCGCTCGCCGGGGTAGCGGAGGCGTGACTTGCTTTGGGATGACGCTGTACTCTCGGCACACCTTGCGCACCCACCCGATGCCACAGGATCTCGCCGTTGTTCTTATCGACCGCGTACAGCCGCCAGCTGTACTGCGCGCCGTCATCCACCGAACCGCTGCCAGCGGCCTCCACATCGCCGGTGCTCAGCGACGGCAGCTCGGCATCGATCGGCACGCTGGTGCTCAGGTAGATCGTGTCGCCCAGAACCACCGGGCTCGAGTGCGCCAATCCAGGGATCGGCGTCTTCCAGGCGACGTTCTCGCCCGTCGTACCGTCGAAAGCCGTGGGCAGATCGGCCCCGTCGGCAACACCGGCATGGTCGACGCCACGAAACTCGGGCCAGTCCGACAGGCTCAGCGCCGACTCTTCTATGGATGGCACCGCCAGCGAGGAGCCCGCCGCCAGACAGGCCAATGCCGCCACGAAGGCGCCGACCCGGCGCGGAGCCCGCAGGGATCTCATAGCAGAAAGAAATGACATGGCCGTTCAGGTTGGGGGGATCATGAATTCGTCCGTCGTTTATACAGACAAAGTCAATAACAAACCCCGACCCCGCACAAGGCCAGCCCGCAAGCAGCGCTAGAGAAGCATCGCGAAACGGAGAGTCGATCTCGACGTCGGCGCGCCTACTCCGGCACGAACAGGGGCGGGGCGCCGGGGGCGCCGACCGCGAGGGCCGCGCCGATGCGGATGGAGCGGCCGAAGTACTGCCCGCCCTTCTTGCCTCGTAGCGTTTTGCCTGGCTTGCCGCTCGGCAATAGCGTGGTAACGCTTCCCCGCATGTCTTTCTTGGCATTACGGTGGCCCTCGAACGAGCCCACGAACAGATGAGTCTGGCCCATGGCCATGGCAATACCGAACCACTGGTTCGCCCGCTTCCCTTGAAACACCTCGGGCGCGTCGTCGAGGTCCGGATACAGGTACACCGAACCCACGGCCTCCTTCCTGCCCTTGGGCGTGCCGGGCGCGGAGACGAGGACCCCCTGGAACGCGCCGATGGCCGAGCCCCACGAAACCTCGAAGCCAAACAGGACCGCGCCCTCGGGCGCCTCGACGCGCTGCAGTACCTTGCCGTTGCGTCCGGACAGCACGTACAGGCGGCCCGGTACCTTCAGGTCCTGCGAGCCGGGCGCTCCGACCAGCACGTCGGCGAATCCATCCCCATCCCTGTCGTCCACCACCAACATGTCGTACCCGGCCAACTCGCCCTTGCGCAGACCTTTGAACTTCCACAACTGCCGACCGGTGACCGTGTCGAACTTGTAGACCGCACCGGCACGACTCTTCTTGCCGCGATTCTCCAGCGGGGCGCTGACGATGTAACTGGCGTTGAAGGACGCCTCGGGAAACTGGCTGTCTGTCGCGTTCACGCGCCAGCCGAACAATGATCCCCCCGGCCCCGTGACGCGGCTCACCTCGCGGCTAAAACGTGCCGTGGAGCCCGTCAGGTATTCGACGACAAGGACCGCCGGCTTGGCTGCGGCGCGCCCGGCGACGTCATCCGGCTCTCCCGGCGCTCCCACGACCAGCGCGTTCACCGCGCCGGGTGGATGCCCCAGGTCACCCCAGGCCTCGCCCAAGCGCGCCGTTTCCGTACTCGAAAGTTCCGCGGCCGTAGCCGACGACACCACCGCATCCTCGGACACGAAGAAGATCCTGCCGCCGCCCTCAGCGCCAGGAGCGCTGGCGATGAAGCGGTCGGAAAAGACGGTTCCGAACTCGTCCACCGCGACGGCTGACGTGATGGTACCTAGACGCTTGAAGCGCTCGAGATCGAAACGGTGAGCCTCGCCGTCGACCAACGCGACGCCGCCCTTGGCCGGAACCGACGAACTACCCACCAGGCCCACAACGATCAGGACAACTGCCGCGCGACGAACTGAGAACAAGGCGCACTTCCTCCCGGAACGGGGGAATTACAGACAGCCGGACGCTAGCACGAAGCCGATGCGCCCATGGCCTCGAATGTTAGCCAGATTACACCTTTATTCAGAGGAGAGCGTCGCTGCGGGATCAACGCGCGCGGCCCGGCGTGCGGGGAGCCAGGAGCCGAGCAGACTCGTCAAGACGAGCACGACCGGAACGGTGACGAAGACAACCGGAGCGCTGGCGGAAACTCCAAAGGTACCCGCGAAAGCACTCGCCAAGAGCCGCCCAACCACCAGGCCAACCGCGACACCGATCGTCACGCGCCATAGTCCCTGCCGCATCAACAGACGTGCGACGCTCCGCGAAGTGGCCCCGAGCGCTAGCCGCACCCCCACTTCGTGAGTCCTGCGACTGGTGGCAAAGGCGATGACTCCGTAGACACCTACGGCCGAAAGCAGGAGGGCCGCCAGGCCGAAGACTCCGAACAGGCCTCCGAACACCACCAGGTAGTAGTAGTTCGTCACGAATGCCTGGCGCGCTGTGGTGGGAGCGGCAAGCGGCAGGTCGGGGTCGAGTGCCGCGAGCTCGCTCTGTACGATCCCGGTAAGGGCCAGTGGTTCGTCCGACGTACGCGCCACCAGGTTGATGCCCGTAAGCCCTGCTTGTGGCCGCTGTTGTAGCGGCACCAGGATCGCCTCACGCGGCAAGCTCGTCGTCTGCACCGCGCCGTACAACTCGTCGACGACACCGACGACCTCGATTTCCTGGTCAGTCTCCGGCACCGCATCCACCGGAGGGGCCAGGACGATCCTGGCGCCGACAGGATTTCCGTCGAGGTGGCGGTCGGCGAAGCTCCTGGTCACGACCGCCACCCTGACCGTGTCCGGCGTATCGGTGGCCGACAGTAGGCGACCACGAACGGCCGCCAAGCCGAGGGCATCGAAGTACTCGGGGCTCACCGCGGCAAGGCGCGCACGCGGCGCTTCGCGAGCCCCGTAGCTGTTGCCGGCCAGGCCGAACCTCGTCGACCCGCGGCCCGAAAGCGGCAGATCGGTGGTCAACGCCACGGCATCAATATCCGGCTGGCTGCCCAGCCTCGCGAGCAGAGCTGTGTAGAAGTTCGTGCGTTGCTCGGGCTCGGGATACACGGAGTCCGGCAGAGTCAGGGCGGCGGTGAAGACTCTGTCCAGGTCGAGCCCCAGGTCCAGGCCCCTGAGATCACCGACGGTCGACCCGAACACCCCGGCGCCGACCAGCAGGGCGCATGCGACGGCCACCTGCACGACGACCAGCCCACGGCTGATGCGACCCACGCCAGGGTTCGCTCCCGTGCGCGCACCATGGCGAAGAAGATCCTGACTGTCGCTGCGAGCGACCTGCAAGACCGGCAGCAAGGCGGAAATGAGCCCGCTAGCGACCGCCAACACGCTGACGAACAGCACCACGCCGGTATCCACGCGCACGTCCACGTAGAACGGCATGGCACCGACCAGCGACTGCCAGGCCGACGCGAACCAAAGCGAGCCTAGATGGGCTATCACCACCCCGCCGCCAGCTCCGAGCCCGGCAATGATCAGTGCATCGAAAAGACCCTGCCGGACCAGGCGCGCGCGTGATGCGCCGAGTGCCGCGCGGAGCGCCAGTTCGCGCGAGCCGGCGATCGCACGCACCAACAGCAGGTTGGCCACGTTGACGCATGCCAGCACAAGCACCATGGAAACGGCCAACAGCATGGTCAGCAGCCCCTGCCGGCCGCCGCTACCGAGAAAGTCCGCGGTCCACTCCTTGACCAGCATGCGGTAACCGCCGTCGGTCTCCGGATACGCCTCGCCCAGGCGCTGCACCAGCAACGTCAGTTCCGTCTGCGCTTCTACTTCTGAGCCGCCCTCGCGCAGTCGTCCGACCAGGAACAACGGCGGCCCCTCACCGCGTTCGAGGATCGCCGCATCGGCCTGTAGCGGCAGCCAGACGTCCGTGTTCCGCGGAAAGGCAAAACCCTCCTCGAGCACCCCCACGACCTGCGTTGGCACGCCGTCGAGGCGAATCGTTGCGCCAACAATGCTGCTGTCGGCGCCGAAACGCGCGTGCCACAGACCGTGGCTGATCAGCGCCACCGGCGCCGCGCCAGGCGCGCCATCGTCGCGCGTGAAGTCTCGGCCAAGCACGGGATTCACCCGCAATAGAGAGAGGAAACCGTCGCCGACCTTCAGGCCGGGAACCGAGGCAGCGGGCTCGTGCTCATCGGCGATGTTCATGACCACGCCCTGCCAGCCGACGAGACCCTGGAGCGTTGTCTGCTCGGCCGTGAGATCGGCCAGCAGATGCACGCCACTGGCCACAATGGCTCCTTCGCCGAGGTCGGGGTCGACTCGCCGGATGGCCACGATCTGCTCGGCGTCCTCGAGCGGCAGTCCGCGTAGCGCCAGCCCCTGAACGATGCTGAACATGGCCGCGGTCAATCCGATGCCGACCGACATCGTCAGCACGGCCAGCAGGGCGAAGCCCGGCCGGCGCAGCAGACCGCGCGCCGCCGCGCGCAGGTCGTGGCCGGTACCCCGAAGTCCGCCCGAACCGGACGACAGGCGCGAACCGCGGCGGCCAGGTGTCCTCTCGGCTCCGCCGGAACGAACGGTCGACATCCACGCGCGGCCCAGATTGACGAGCACGTCGCCGGCCACATGCCATCGTGAGACGGCACCATGGCCGCTACTCGTGGACTGCAATTCCGCTCGGGCAGCCTCGTGGATCTGCTGCCCGTATTCACGACGAAACCAACCCGGATACAGGCGTAGCAGGACGCCGATGAGCCTCGCCCAGGGATTGACGGCTTGAGGATGCGTCCCCCTCATCGCCGATCACCCTTCAAAGCCACGTCGCGAGCAAAGTCGACGGCACTCTCGAGCACCTCCATTTCATCCCGCAGCGCCGACAGGCCGGCGGCGGTGGCTCGGTAGTAGCGGCGCGGACGGCCACGACCATCGCCGGACGCCGGCCCCTCGACCTCGCTGATCAGATCCGCCTCACGCAGCCGATTGATGGACCAGTACAGCGAGGCCGGTCCGAGCCGCACCCTGTTGGCCGACCGGCGAGCCACTTCCTGGCCCATGGCGTAGCCGTGTCGATCACCGTCGACCAACGTCAACAGCAGGTACAGCATCGGTACCGTTATCTTGAGATCCTTGCTCTTCGCCATCGATCGGCAACCTGGGGATTCGCACGCGTGGTCCGAGACTTGCTTCAATACTCTTGATATTGATATATCAATCTCTAGAGTAATTGCAAGGCGATCACCCTTCTCCAAAGTCGGACTGGCAATGTCCGCGATCTCTATGCCAAGGTCTCCGCATGATTCACAAACAGTTGCTCAAGACAGTGGCCCTGGTCGCCGCACTTTCCGTGCCGGCCACCGCGGTCGCCAGCGAGCCCTTCCGCACCGTGAACTTCCCTTCCGGCGATGGTCTCGAGATTACCGCCGACCTCTATGACGGCGCGGGTCCGACATCGGGAACCGTCGTCCTGTTTCACCAATCCGGATCCAGCCGCGGTGAATTCCGCACCACCGGGGCCCGCATCGCAGCGCTCGGTTTCAACGCACTCGCGGTAGATCTCCGCTGGGGGCGGACATGGGCGGAGGTCCGCAACGAGACCGCCGCGCGGCACGGAACCGACGCGATCATGAATGCTGTCGAGGCAGGTGACGCCAGTCCGTGGCCAACGATCGACGCCTCCTACGAGGACATGCGCGCCGCCCTGGAATGGCTCGACGTCAACGGTTACACGGGACCCGTGTACGCGCTCGGTTCGTCGTTCTCGGCCACGCTCGCGTTGCGGTTGGGCGCAGAGGAGCATGTCGACGCCGTGCTCGCGTATTCTCCGGGTGAATATGACGATAGTCGCCCGGAAATGGCACGTGGATGGGCGGCACGACTCGAGATTCCGCTGTACGCGGTGGCTGCCCCGGATGAGGCTGCGCTGGTCGGGCCGGTCTTCGAGGCTGCCTCGAGCGCCGGCAGCCGGTTCTTTCAGGCCATCGACGGCGACCATGGCGCATCGGTCCTCGACGCCGGATCGAGCAACTGGCAGGACCTCGCTTCGTACTTGTCCGGGCTATGGGGAGGACTGCCAAACCGGCGCGAGGTCGTCATCGCCACCTCGGCTGACGGCGACATCTACGCCGACGAATACATGATCGCCGAAGAGAATCCAACGATCCTGCTGTTCCACCAGGGTGGCGGCAGCGCCCGCGGCGAGTACGGATTTCTTATCCCCTATCTGCTGGAACTGGAGTACAACGTGATCGCGCCCGACCTGTACGGTGGCGGCGACCGTTTCGGCGAACCCAATCGAACCATGGCGGCCCGGCCCGAGCCCGTGGACTTCTCGTTCTGCGACGCCGAGCCCGGCGTCGTTGCCGTACTCGAATACGGCCGGACGCGAGGCCAGGGACCGATCGTCCTCTGGGGAAGCAGCTACAGCGCCGCCCTGGTCGTCACGGTAGGGGCCAAGCAACCCGAGAACATAGCTGCAGTGCTGGCCTTTTCAGCGGCCGGAGGCGAACCCATGACAGGCTGCAGGCCTGAATCGTCGGCCGACAAACTGACCATGCCGACGCTCGTCGTCCGGCCGCGCACGGAGATGGAAATCGACAGCGTCCGCGAGCAGATGGAAGCACTGCAACGCGCCGGTCTCCAGTCCTACGTCACCGCCACCGGCAGCCACGGCTCATCCGTGCTGAACTCCACCCGAACCGGCGAAGGTAGCGAAGCGGCTCGCGTGCATGCACTCGAGTTTCTCGCCCGCGCGTTGGCGGGAGCAGACGGGTCTCGGTAGTTTCAGTCGCCGTGTTTCCGCGCGGAACTAGCCGCCGAAGTCAACCTCGAGCCCGACCCCGGCCTCGAGTGCGGTGTCGTGGATCAGACGCGCGAGGGCAACGTCCTGTACCGCCAGACCGGTCGAGTCGAACACCGTGATCTGATCTTCGGAACTCCTGCCGTCCAGTGTGCCCGCGACGATCTCGCCCAGCGGGCCGTGAATCGCTTCGCGGGTCAGTGCGCCTGTGGTGAGCGGCACGTTCACCTCGCCACTGCCACAGGCCTGTGCCCAATCGTCGAGCACCACCCGGGCATCGAGCAGTACCTGCGTGTCGATCTCCTGTTTGCCGTGGGCGTCGGCGCCCATGGCGTTGATGTGGGCTCCGGGTTTGATCCACTCACGCCGGATAATCGGCTCGCGGACGGGGGTTGCGGTG
>JAJCYQ010000096.1 GCA_029262835.1 Bacteroidota bacterium | reverse complement strand
ATTCGACAGACCTGATCGACATGGCGGTATACCCGAATCCGGCCATGTCACAGCCAATCATCCAGTTCACATTGCAGTCTGCTTCCCGTCTGCAGATTGTTGTTTTCGATGCGCTGGGTCGGCGGATTTCCACCTATCCAGACGCCCTTTGGGAAGGCGGTACCCACCACCTCAAGCTGGATTTGGGAAACCGAGGTGCCGGAGTGTATTTCGTTCGGATTGTGGTCGATGGTGTCGCCTCGACGCGCAGCGTTACCATGACAAGCTGACGCTAAGACTTCAGCCTCCAGGGTTAAGCAAGACTTCCGTATCCTGAATCTTGAGCGAGGCCAATGTTTTTTCTTTAACATCCGTCGGATTTACCGCGAGCTGACGCCTTCAACAGTGAACTGAAATGGCGTGGCTATCCTGATTCAGGTCAGGGAATGATTCTCTTCTCCAAGTCTCAGGAATTGCCAACCTAAGATGGTGACATTGTTCTCCTCAGTCTGATTGAATCGTTCAAGCCGCGTGAAGGAGTTATTAAGGCGGGAGAAAAAATCAGATCTGGTATGCCAGGAAGCCAGAAGTAGAGGACGCGTTAGAAGGCCGTTGGGTCCGTGAATACATGAACAGAGAAGTACACGAGAGCCATGTTCAGATCGACAACATCGTCCAGCTAGCCTCCCCAAATGTGAACTCTCCATGGCGATCAGTAACTACTTCGACGTACTCAGAGAGCGGAGACGGTGCGCCTCTCCGGATGCGGACTGTAGCTGACCATACTGAGAGAAAACCAAGGCGTACAACTATGACCTCGCGGCAGGCGACCGCTCGCTGCTCTTGGGCGATGAAATGCACTGGTGGGTCGTGAACGACATAGGGAATGAGCACCAGCGACCGGGCGAGTCTCCCATGGGCGTCGACGTGCAGGGAATGGCGTTCTCGAGCGCATCGACACAGAACCCGCATTATGACAATACGACGTTCTACGTGTATAAAATCGTCAACAAATCTGGCCAGACCATTGAGGGTGTTTATTTTGGCGCATATACCGACGTCGATCTCGGTAATTGGGCTGATGATCACATCGGGTCGGACAGTCTGCTCAGTCTGAGCTATGCATACAACGCAGACAATAACGATGAGGGCGACTTCGGCTACGGCCTCAACCCTCCGGCTTTTGGCGTGCAAAATACGCGAGACCCAACGGTAAATGGTCATCCAATGGGAATGATGCCCTTTATTTTCGCTGCGGACCCCTGGACTGCACAGCAATTTAACAACAACTTGCAAGGTCTCAGTGAAAACGGGACGCCCATCACAGTGGGTGGGTTTGGTGGTTGTTTTTCCGACGACGTGACGACGTTCATGTTTTCCGGAGATCCAGTCATAAGATCATTCTGGACGGAACTCAACATTGCTGGGGAGGCACGCCAAATTTCCGCGGAGACCGCCGCTCCATGAGAGGTACGGGACCGTTTACACTCGCGCCAGGCGAAGAGCAGAAATTTTTGTGTCGCGAAAGGTCTATTATGTCGCGAAACAAGATAATATGTCGCGAAAACCGTGCCTCGAATTGTTGACAAGGCGGTACTCGATGCCATTGTTGACGTCGTAGCCGGGCATCCAGAGGGAATTGGACGCGCCGATGTAGCGCACGCATACAAGGCGCGCTTCGGCGAAGCGATCGGCAGCCGGACCATGCAGCGGCACCTTCGCCGGCTGGTAGGTGATGATCGGGTTGCGGCGTCGAAGTCGACGAAGACGCTTTCCAACCCTCGGCAGATGGACTCGCCATTCAGCGCCTGGTCCGGCGGCCGCTTTCGCAACGCGCACCCGTAGGATATCATCCCGATCTTTTGCTGGATTACAACCCCGGAACGACGTGGTATCTGGACGAGGCCATGCGCAACCACCTTCATGCGCTCGGTCGCACGCCGGCAGACCAGCGGCCAGCGGGTACTTTTGCGAGGGATATCCTGGACAGGCTCCTTATTGATCTGTCCTGGGCATCGAGCAGGCTGGAAGGCAACACCTATTCGCGTCTGGATACAAAGAATCTGATTGAGTTCGGGCAGCGGGCAGAGGGAAAACCGGCCGAAGAAGCCCAGATGATTCTGAATCACAAGCAGGCCATCGAGCTGCTCGTGGACCACACCGAGGACGTTGCGTTCGATCTGTATACGTTTGGCAATCTGCACTCTGCGCTGTCAGAGAATCTGATGTCCGATCCGGCCGATGAGGGGCGGCTGCGGCGTCGTACGGTACAGATTTCGGGCTCCGTGTTTCTGCCCCTGGCCGTTCCCCAGCAGATCGAAGAATACTTCAGGCTTATTCTGGAGAAGGCCGCTCTAATTCCCGATCCATTCGAGCAGGCGTTTTTCGTCTTGGTGCACCTGCCGTACCTGCAGCCGTTCGCCGATGTCAACAAGCGCGTCTCGCGGCTTGCGGCAAATATTCCGCTCATCAAAGCCAACCTGTGCCCGGTTTCCTTCATTGAGGTTTCCAATCAGGATTACGTCGAGGGCCTGCTCGGCATGTATGAACTGAACCGGTGGCACCTGATGCGTGACGTTTTCATGTGGGCCTATGAGCGGTCCACGCGTCAATACCTCGCCATCCGCGAGTCGGTCGCGATGCCCGATCCGTTCCGGATGCGTTACCGGGATGTCCTGGCCGCTGTGCTGGCTGAAACTGTGCTCGGCGGTGAGGCGCCCGCCAGGTCACGTCTTCGTCTGCGTGCGGACGGACAGATCCCGCCTGAAGATCTGGAGCGCTTCGTTGAACTCGCTCTCAGCGAGTTGCTCAATCTGCACGAAGGAAGTATTGCGCGTTACCGCATACGTCCCGATGTATTCCAGGACTGGCGTGCGAAGTGGACCGAAGCCCCAAAATAAATGTAACAATAAGAGTTACATTTAAATCCGGCGCTGGATTGTACCTTGGGGGTCGCAACGAACCTGATGGGTACAGAGCGTGAAGACGAAAATCCCCTTTCTGCGGGCCTTTTTGGGCGCGCGAGCCGCCTTTGCCGTGCGCAGCGCGCGCGCCGTGTTGGCGGCCCTTCTGCTTGGCGGGCTCGCCGCCGGATGCGCCGATCCGCATGCCAGCGAACTCTACGTGAACGGCCGTATCTGGACGGCAAATGCCGATGAACCCTGGGTGGAGGCCATGGCCGTACGCGGGGAATACATTATATATATGGGGTCTGCAGATGCCGCCGAGGGCGTGCGCGGAGACCGCACGCGCGTCATCGACCTCGGCGGCGCATTCGTCATGCCGGGCTTCATTGACAACCACACGCATTTCCTGCAGGGGGGCTTCAACCTCGAGAGCGTGCAGTTGCGCGAGGCGGCGACGCCCGAGGAATTCATTGGCCGATTGGCCGACTATGCGCGGGGCCTGCCCGACGGCCAGTGGATTCTGGGCGGCGACTGGGATCACGAGGCCTGGGGCGGCGAGCTGCCGGACCGGTCCTGGATTGACTCGGTGACGGCGCGCAACCCGGTTTTCGTGCAGCGCCTCGATGGGCACATGGGGCTTGCCAATTCGCTGGCACTCGAGATGGCGGGGGTGGACAGCCTCACACATTCGACAGGCATTCTGAAGGACAATGACATGGGACCCGTCTTCAACGTCATTCCGCCGCCCTCGCTCGAGGAGCGGCTCTCCATGCTCTCGCGCGCCGAGCAGCACGCGCTCCGTCTTGGTGTCACGCAGGTCCACGATGTCGGATCGTACGGCGGGTGGGATGACCTCGAGGCCTTTCGGGCCGCCGAGCGGCGGGGCGAGTTGAAGCTGCGCATCTACTCGCATGTGCCGCTGTCGTCGTGGCGCCGCCTGGAGGATTTCATGGATGAGAACGGGCCCGGCAACGAGCGCGTGTGGTGGGGCGGGCTCAAGGGGATGGTCGATGGATCGCTCGGCTCGACAACCGCCTTTTTCTACGATCCATACGAGGATGATCCGGATTCGCGCGGGCTCGTCGTGACCGATACTGTTGCCATGCGGCAGGATATTCTGGGCGCGTACAGCGCCGGATTGCACCTCTCGGTACACGCCATCGGAGACCGGGCGAACGACTGGCTGCTCGGCGCCTATGCCCAGGCGCGGGCCAACACGGCGGGAAGCATGCGGCAGGTGCTCCGCATTGAACACGCACAGCACCTGTCAGCGGACGCGATGCCGCGGTTTGCGGAGCTTGGCGTCGTGCCGTCCATGCAGCCGTATCATGCAATAGATGACGGTCGCTGGGCGGAAAACCGGATTGGCGATCGCATTCGAACAACCTATGCGTTCCGTTCGCTTCTGGATGCGGGCGCCGCGCTCACGTTTGGATCGGACTGGACGGTGGCGCCCCTCAATCCGCTGCTCGGCGTCTATGCGGCCACGACGCGGCGCACCATCGATGGCGCGAACCCGGATGGATGGGTGCCCGAGGAGAAAATTACGCTCGAAGACGCGCTTGTCGCGTACACGCGCTCGGGCGCCGAGGCCGGGCGGTCGGACGGGTTTTCGGGCGTGCTGGAAGCGGGACGCCTCGCGGATTTCGTGGTGCTCTCGGAGAATCTGTTCGAAATCGAGCCCGTGGACATTCCCAATGTTCACGTCATGCAGACAGTGATTGGCGGCGAAGTCGTGTACACGCGTGAGTAACGAAGCGGGCGAGGCGAGAGAAGCGTTGCCAGGCGGACGGGGCGTTCTGCTACGGACGGTGGCCGGGGCGGCGTTCTACGCCCTCATGGTCGGGTACGCGGCGTGGGCGCTTCTGAGGTGGGGCGCATTCGGTAGATTCGGTAGCGCGGCTGCTGGTGGCGGCGCGGTTAGCGCGGCGCGGCGCTGGCAAGCCGTAAGCAGCATCCAGGGCCGCGGAGCCCGCCGGATGTTGAAGCTCCTGCGGTGGGAGGTGGTGGTGCGGGGCGGGGAGGCCGGGGGCACGGCGCAAGGCGCGGTCGCCGGAAGTCCAGCGCCTGGCGCGGTGGCGAACGTGCCGACGCATGCGTCCGTGCTTATAGTGGCCAACCACATTGGCGCGCTCGATCCCTGGATTCTGGCCGCGGTCTTCGACTGCTCGTTCGTAGGAAAGTCTGAAATTGCGCGCTGGCCCGTCGTCGGACTCGTAGGGCGTGCGGCCGGTCTCATACTCGCGCATCGACAGAAAAAAATGAAGACCACCCGCATGGTCGATGAGGTGCGCACCCGCATGGAGCAGGGCGTACCGGTAGCCATCTTTCCCGAGGGCACAACGTCGGACGGCCGAGCGCTCCTTCCGTTCAAGACCGGCGGTTTTGCGGCGCTGGTGGAGGAGGACAGTGGCGCCAACGGCCGCGCCAGTGGCGCCAGCGTTCCTGTCGCCCGATCAGGCCTGGTGCTGCCCGTACAGTTCCGCATTACCCATATCGATGGACGGCCAGCGTCGGACGCGGAGAGAACGCATCTTGCCTGGCATGGCGGCGAGGAGCTGTGGCCCTGGCTGTGGCGCGTGACGCCGCACAGCCTGCGGTGGCAGGTGGCAATTGGCGCGCCCATTCCGGCCCGCGGCCACACGCGGAAATCGCTCGGCGCGGCCGCACAGGAGGCCGTAGAGGCGCTTCGGGGCGCGAACTAGGGCGACGAGACGCTTCGGGGCGCGCACTGAGATCATGTTCGCTGGGGCATAAGGAAGACGGGCCGCGTTATTGTCTGCCCGCGAGGACACTTTTGTGTTTCGCGGCCGGCATTCCGAAAAGGTAGCGAAAGACTTGAATGCGTCGTACAAGCAGCGTGTATGTAATGACAATTCCGAGGAATGAAATCAATGCCAGAAGCAGGAATTGGCTGCCTGGGCCGAGGTTAAGTTGAATCACATAGTAGCCGAAAACGACGATATAGGTCTGGTGCAAAACATACACAGGCAGAACGGCTTCGTTGAGACGGGAGAGCCAAACAGAAGGGTGGCTGAGCGAGCGATGCGCAAGCCCGACGAACGCAAGGATCCACAACCACCCACCCACGGCGTGACCAATGCGCTGCAACTCATACGCATACAGTCCATAAGGGACGGCTCCGTCCGCAAAAAGTGACGCCTCAAGGGAGATGGTTACGATGACAGCTCCAAGCAAAGCGGGTGTGGCGACAGCACGAATCCGAGAAACACCGTCCGTTGTCATATACAGAATGTAACCATAAACGAAAAAGAGGGGATATGTGAGCATGTTCCATCCACCCAAACCCACATTGCCCCAGGCCAATTCGATGAATATCAGCGGCGCGCCAAGCAGCAATATGCCCCAATTTCGCTTCATAAATCGAATCGATGACCAGTTGGCCCACATCGACGCATTGCTGCGAATCCACATCAGAAGAGGAAGTGTCAGTACGGTGAGTACCAGGAGAAACAGGAGGTACCACAGGTGGAGACCCATCCACGCAAAATTTCCATTCCCACCTATAGAGAGATACCAACCATTGAAGTAGTTCGGATAGAACGCAGCAAATGACCCGTTGAATTGTCCACGTGTAATACGCTCGATGTAGACCTGCGGAGGTACTATCACGAGAATACCCCATACGAGGGGAACAAGGAGACGCTCGACTTTGCGTTTGATGAACGGCCATGCTGCCTGCCGCCGTAGAGCAAAAGAACAACTGGCCCCAGAAATGAAAAAGAACAGTGGCATGATCCAGAGAAGTAGCCACGTATTCAGGATTGTTACTGGCAGACTGACAGAGGAAGCCTTCAGGTGCCACAGTCCAGGCAGGAACGGTGCACCGCTGTGATAGATAAAAACGCCGACGATACCTATAACCCGAAGCCAGTCGAGCGCATAGTGACGATTATTGGATGAAGGCATTGGATGCATGATGATGGCGGCCAGGTTACAACCAAGGGCGGACAGCCCGCACGTAGGCATTGAATTCATCCCCAAATTGATGCCTGAGGTGGTTTTCTTCTCGTTTGATGACCCCGTAGTGGGTCACGATCAGCGCTGGCAACATTAAGGCCAGCATCCACGCACTGTTGCACAAAAGTGAAACGGCCAGATAAACAACGGCCATGGCCACATACACAGGGTTGCGTGAATAGCGGAAAATGCCTGACGTGACAAGTACGGTAGCCGCGTGGTTGGCGTGCATGGTGGTCCCCTCCCTCGTCAGAGTTCGTAGGCTTGCCGCGTAGAGCAGGACGCCACATGCCAGCAGGATTACGCCGACCCAGGGTAGCGCCGAATGCTCCGAGAGCCGAAGCGGCAGGACTCCATGTGCCAGTAAGCCCATTGCAAGCGGAAGGAGAAAAATCAGCGGAGGAGGAGCGACCGGGTGAGGGGTATCAGGTGTCAGGAGAGGACATGTATTCAGGAAGGGCATTGTGGTATTGGTAAAAGTGAGTAATTGCTCATATTATACCTGTTGCCAGCTGTCGGGTTACACCGATTGTACTCACGTTTGGATAGGCGAATCGATGACTGACGACAACCGCCATAGGCCACGCAAAAAACCGAAACAGGATCGGGCCAGGATCACTCGAGATGCTATTCTGGAGGCAACGGCTCACATTTTGACAAAGGATGGGTACCCTGCTCTCAGCACAAACATGATCGCGCGCCGGGCTGGTGTGAGCATTGGATCGCTTTACCAGTACTTTCCGAACAAGGAGGCCGTTGTTGCAGCACTCATTGAGCAGCAGGTCGGCAGAGACCGGGGCTCCCTGGAGATGCTCTTCGAGGCTGTTCGAGAAGAGCCGTTGGACGTAGCCGTGCGTCGCCTGATTGATTCCATAATGGACAGGTGTGAAGCGGACATCATGCTCGCCATAGCCCTGCGGGAGCAGATTCCTCGCGTTGATTGGACAGCTCAAATGCGGAAGGCCCACTCCATTCTGGAACACGGCCTGACAGATCTGCTTCAGATCAGATTCCCCGGTGTGGGTCGGGCACGGATAGGGCGAACGGCGTTTATAGTTGTGCGGGCTGTCGAGGGGATAGTGAATAGCGCCCTCTATGACCACCCAGACTGGCTCTCTGAGGATGAATTTCGCATGTCGGTCGCTGCTCTGGTTGAGAATCAGTTGGCCAGGCTCGGAGCCGCCGCACAGGAGGCCGTGGAAGCGCTTCGGGGCGCCAAGTAGGGCGTCGAGACGATTCGGGGCGCGCACTGAGATCATGTTCGCTGGGGCATAAGGACGAAATGTCGCAATCTTTTTTGTTTAGTAGCGTATTTATAACATCTTATTGGTAGATCGTAGTCCACTGAGATGGCGCGAGTGTACTCGACATGACGTAAGGGCACCTGAGCTGTCGCGATTCGAGCTCGCGACATGCTGGGGCCGCTCGCGCCACGTCAGGCACGCTCGCGACATCCTGGACCTTGGAGAATAGGTGCGTTAATGGTGGTAAGTGCAAGGTGGACAAGCTATTGTGACAGTATTCCGATTGTGAATCGCGCCATTTCGTCCTTATGTCCTGGAAGAGATAACCACCCCCCAGCAACCAGCCTGAACGGAAAACATGACTTTCGGCACTGGTCGCTGCGCGTATTCGACGCGCTCGGCCGCGTAGTCGCGACCATTCTGGATGCCAACCTTCCCGCCGGGCGGCACGAAGCGGCGTGGGGGGGCACCACGGGCGGCGTCTACATCCTTCGCCTCCAGGCCGGAGCCTTCACGGCGAGCCGCGTGGTGACGGTGTTGTAGCCACGGAAACGAAATCACAGCGCGCGGGGTACACACGCGCATGACCGATCATCGCATACAACGTCTTACGTGGCTCGCCCTTTTGTCGGTGGGCCTTTTGTCCGGAATCCTGCTGACCATCTGGCTGTCGCCGGGGGCCGGACCGCTAGAGCGGCCCAGTCAGGTTGAACGCGTGGAAATTGGGGCGCAGCCCGGCGCATCTACCCGCATTGAGGTGCCGAGCGGGATGACCGATGTGGCCGAGGGTGGCGATGTGCGCTATCTGGACGTGCTTTCGCTGAACGAGGTGTTCAAGCAGGTGGCGGGAAGCGTGACGCCGGCGGTTGTGTTCATCCAGGTGATATCGGACGGGCCGCAGGAGGTGCTGCGGCGGTTTGGGCAGCAGCGCGGGGGGGGCGGCCGCTCGCAGAGCGCGGGAAGCGGCGTCGTGCTCTCGTCCGACGGGTACATTGTGACGAACAATCACGTCGTGGAAGATGCCACCGAAATCTGGGTCACGCTGCAGGACAAGCGGCAGTTTCGCGCCGAGGTGGTAGGGCGCGATCCGACGACCGATCTGGCGGTGATCCGCGTGGAGGGGGGCGATTTGCCTGCGGTGGCGCTTGGCAATGCCGACGATGTGCAGGTGGGCGAGTGGGTGCTGGCTGTTGGCAACCCGTTCCGCCTGACATCGACCGTGACGGCAGGGATTGTGTCGGCGCTCGGGCGGTCGGTGAACGTGATCGATGACCAGCTCGGCATTGAGAGTTTTATTCAGACCGATGCGGCGATTAACCCGGGGAATTCGGGTGGTGCGGTGGTGAACCTGCGCGGTGAGCTGGTAGGCATTGCGACGGCTATTGCTACGGAATCGGGATCCTACGAGGGGTATGGTTTTGCCGTGCCGGTCGATCTCATGGAGCGCGTCGCGCGCGATCTGATTCGCTATGGCGAGGTGCGGCGCGGGTATCTCGGAGTATCGATCCTGCCGGTGACGGCCATCGAGGCCGAGCAGTTTGGCCTACCGATTGTGGAGGGCGTGCTGCTGCAGAATGTGCAGCGCGGCCTGGCGGGCGCCGAAGCGGGGCTGCGCGACGGGGACATTGTGCTCTCGGTCGAGGGCCGTCCGGTATTCGAGCCGAATGAACTTCAGAGCGTGATTGCGCTCTACTCGCCGGGCGACCGGATTATGCTGCGCATTTGGCGCGGCGGAGAAGAACGGGCGGTGCCGGTGGTCCTCAAGGGACGCGACGATCCGGCCTACGACGAGTGGCTGAGCGATCTGGGTGGCGGGCAGCAGCAGGCGCCGGTCATTCCGCCGCCGAATATGGAAATTGAGGAGTTGCCGGATTGGGGCGCGGGGCTCGTGGGGCTCGATGCGCGCATCCGTGATCAGTTCGGCGTGGCGCATGGGGTGTTCGTAGCGTTCGTTGAGAATGACGGGCCCTTTTCGCTGGCGGGACTTTCACGCGGCCAGGTTATTACGCATATCGATGGGGAGCAGGTATTTACGCTGGACGATGCCGTGTTGCGTCTGCAGTCGGCGGCCGAGCGGCTGGACACGGACCCGGGATCGGAGCCAGTGCTGGTCCAGGTGCGCCGCATGGACGGCGCCGTACTGTTTTTCGAGGTGAGCCTGTGACCGGTTTCCAGATGTTGGAGGTGGGCCTGTGATCCGGTACCTGACGGCGGGCGAATCGCACGGGGAGGCGCTGATTGGTATTGTGGAGGGCGTCCCGGCGGGCGTTCCGCTCACGGCCGAGTATGTGAACCGGCATCTGGCGCGGCGCTGGCTGGGCTTTGGGCGCGGTGGCCGCGCGAAGTTCGAGAAGGACCTTGTGCATATTTACAGTGGCGTCCGCTTTTCGAAAACCATGGGCAGCCCGATTGCCCTGCGCCTCGACAACGAGGCGTATACGCGCGACCGCTCGTCGTGGCCCGAGGTGATGGCCGTTGGCGGCGCGGGCGAGGGCGTAGAGCCGGTCGTGCTCCCGCGGCCCGGACACGCTGATCTGACAGGCGCACAGAAATATGGCTTTGACGATATCCGCCCGGTCATTGACCGCTCCAGCGCTCGAGAAACGGCCATGCGCGTGGCCTGCTGCTCGGTGGCGCGGCGCCTGCTCGCCGAATGCGGCATTTTTGTGGGCAGCCACGTGGTGCGGATCGGGGAAGTGGGTTTTGGAGATGCGTCCGCGTGGCGCGGCCTCGCGGACGGGATTATGGGACGTGCGGCGGGTGCGGCGCTCGGCGCAGTTGGGGGCGCATCCAGGGCGGCGCTCGGCGCGGAGCGGCTGAACGAGGTGGCCGATGCGTCAGAGGTCCGCATGCTCGATGCCTCGCTTTCGGCGGCCTGCGTGGAGCACATCAAGGCGGTCAAGAAGGAAGGCGATTCGCTTGGCGGCGTCTACGAGGTCGTGGTGACGGGCGTGCCCGCCGGACTTGGATCGTACGTGCAGTGGGACCGCCGGCTCGACGGCCTACTGGCACAGGCCATCATGTCCATCCAGGCGCAGAAGGCTGTGGAAATTGGCGACGGCGTGGCGGCGGCATCGGACCGCGGCTCGCGCGTGCACGACCCCATCCGCGCGAGCGGTGCGGGTTCGGGTTCGGGGTCGGGTTCGGGTTCGGGATCGGTTGCGGACGCGGGTCCCGCGTTCTCTCGGACGCAGAACCGGGCAGGCGGCATTGAAGGTGGCATGTCGAACGGCATGCCCATCATTGTGCGTGGGTACATGAAACCAATTCCAACGCTTATAAAGCCGCTCGGGACGGCCCACCTTCGAACGGGCGAGGAGCAGCCAACGCGCTACGAGCGTTCGGACGTGACGAGCGTGCCCGCCGGATCGACGGTCGCTGAGGCCGTCGTGGCGCACGTCATTGCCAATGCCCTGCTTGAGAAGTTCGGGGGCGATTCGCTGGCCGAGCTCGTTGGACGCGTGGACGCGGCGCGGTAGGGGAGCGCCGCAACCCGAATGCCGGGTTGGCAAGGAGACTGGGGCCGCGCAAAGAAGCTGGGTGGCCGGAGAAAAATGGCGCGCCCGCGCCTTGCGAACGGCCACGAAAATGGGTTACTTGCAGGCGCAGTTCCAGTCGCGCGAACCAATTGGATTTTTTTCAGGGGGTGGCCGCAAATTCTGCATAATTGCTCGTTCTCCAATGGCAGAAACAACGACCACTTTCTCCCCATCATGAGCCACCACCTGTACCGCCAATACGCACCCACCGTGGTGAACGACGGTACGTCGCAGGATGAAATGCCGCTCTGGCATGGTGGTGAGGGCCGCAGCTACCACGCGAACCCGCTTTTTCCGATGTACAACGCCCCCGTCCGAACGCCCAGCGGCGATGGACAGGGGCGTCGTGTTTCTGGCGCGCCCCGCGTGTCGGGCGACGGACTGGGAACGCGCAGCGTGTCGGGCCATGGACACCGTTCTTCGGACATGGCCGGTGACGGACTGGGAACGCGCAGCGTTTCAGGCGACGGTCAGGGTGGTCGCGCCCAGGATGTGGTGCTGAATGTGAACCCACTGCCCGCGCCTTCGCGGAAGGGCCTCTTCAATTGGCTGTCTTTCGGGCGGTCCAAGGCTTCGGCCCGCGGAACGGCTCCCCATTCCAGCCAGGGATCCAAGCCCGGTGTTGGACCCACGCCCGGCGTTGGACCCTCGACGGGTGTTGGACCCTCGACGGGCGTCGGCCCGGCCGACGAAAAGGGCACGCAGCGCACCGATACCTGGAAGCTTGTCGCGCTCGTTTTCGTCTTCTTCATCTGGATTGGTACGGCAAGCACGCTGCTTTTCCTCTACATGGATCAGTACCTGTTTCCGTGATTCCGAGAGGGGCCTGACGCGTTCAGCTACGGCACGGCGTTACTGCTGCACGAGGACGCCAGTCGTCGTTCTGCCAATGCGCACGAAGTAGAGTCCAGAAGAGAGTGTGCCCGTGGAGCGCAGTTCTCCAGAGAGCCCTTCTCCCGTATCGCGCAGTTCCGTTCGCAGCACTTCCCGGCCAATGGCGTCGTACAGGACGGCTTGTGGCGCTCGGCGGTCGGATCCAGAACGGCCTGCATGCGCTCGCCCGTCTGCATGTTGCAGCCGGATGGACAGTGCGCCGCCCTCTGCCACGAGCCAGGGATTCGGCCACACGTCAAGCACAGGATCCTCGGCGGGCAGTTCGCCGCCCGGCGCCGAACTGCCCAGTCTGTCCGTATGCGTGGCCGTAAACCCCTCGCCGTAGGCAATTTCCTTCTGTCCGCGCGTGTTTACGGTCACCACGCGGAGCACGTCGCCCTCGGGCAGCACGATATCGCCTGGCGGAATTTCATCGCCCGGCCAGCGCACGTCGACCCGCCGCTGGGCCGCCGCGCCAGGCTCCGGAATCCACTCAATCTGGAGGGCGCGCAGGGGCTCGGCGGTTGTCATCACGAAGTTGTTTGCGATCGTGAGGAGGCTGCGGGCTGCCGGGTCACCTGGCGGCGGAGCAGGCGCGGGAGCCGGAAGCAGGATGGCATCGGGCCAGGCGTTGTTCATGACGGCCTGCGTGGCGACCGTGATGTCACGCACGTCGATGGCGACATCGCCCGTTGGGAAGGGGAAGAGGTCAAACCGCACGAGATCGAGCGCCGAGAGCCCGAGCGCCATGTCCACGCCGCGCACAATATCGGCCACGTCGACGGCGCCGTCCTGGTCCGCGTCGCCGCGCCCGCCGGTTCCGGTCGCGCGCACAACGAGCGTGTCGGGCGATGACGGGGCGGAGTGGAATACGATGAGCTCGGCGGTTGTAAAGCCGAAGCGGGTGGGCGTTGGCGAAAACGTAACGGCAAGCCCCGCGCTGTCGGCAGCGGCCACGGTGAACGGCGCGGTTAGCGGCCCGCCTGCGCCGCCCGCGCCGTCAGGCGCGCGCACATCGAAGAGGTCGTGCTCGAGGCGGAGGCTGTCGACCGTGAGGGGGCTGCCGCCCGCGCCGGGATCCGACCCGCCACCCGTCGCGCCGGGCGCCAGGTTGCGCACGTACAGGGTCACGACGCCCGTGTCACCGGCCGGTGTGTGGGCGAGCGATGTCGTTGCAGCTGCACCTCCCGCGCCCAATTCCGTGCCGCCTGGACCGGCCAGACTGAAATGTGCTGTAGATGCGGCGAAATGAGCCAGAAACCCGCGCTCGCCGCCCGGCAACAGGATATCGTGCCCGTCGGGCGCGGCGGCCGATGCAATAACGCCCGTGAGCGAGACGTTAGCGCTGTCGGTGGTGGCCGGGTGCGATGCGTCGAAGGCAATTGTCACAAGGCCCGGGTAGAGCCCGGCCTGCAGCGCCGCCCCGCTCGACGGACTGCGCGGCATAATGAGCACGCGAAGCGTCTGGGACGCCGGCGCGCTCGTATTTATGGCCCACAGCGTGGTGTCGGCGAGGGCGAGGCCGGGCGCAACGCCAGCCGGGCTGAGCCAGGGCCGATCCCAGGTCACGTCGAACTGCAGTCCGGCCAGCGAATCGGGCCCGGGAAAGGATACATCGATGGGTAGTTGTAGCGTAGCCAGGGCGCCGCCTCCCGCGCCGCTGCCGCTGAGCGCATCCAGATCAAAATCCTGGCGCGACTGGGCAAAGCCCAGCTCGCCGGTAACGAGGGAGAGATCCGCTTCGCCCGAGACGCGGACATCATCGAGTCGGAGGCTCGAGTTCCCTGCGTCGCCGCCGAATGCATCCCATACGATATAGAGGGGGCCGCCGAGCAGGGAGTCGGGGATGGGCAAAGAGAGCGTCGTCCAGCTCAGTTCGGCGGCCGGGAGCGCCAGGCCCGGTGGCGCGAGGGTGACAAACGGTCCGCCGGGAGACGACCCCACGCGCACCGACAGGCTGTCCTGGGGGTATGAACCCGTTCTGCGCGCGAGCCACGACAGCGTGGCGCTCGTGGCTACACCGAGATTGACGGGGCCCAGGACGGTGCGTCCCGGGGTCTGGCCTTTGTGTCCCAGGTTGTGCGCGCCGCTGCCATTGGACGAAGAGACGTCCTCGACGGCCCATCCAGCTCCCAGTTCGGCTACCGTGGGCGGCGCAGCGCCCCCCGACGCATCGAACAGCTCCTCAAAAAATGTAACTTGTGCGGTTACATTTATTACAGCGCCCGGAAACAGGGCCAAAAATGCGAACAGGGTAATAAAACCGACTGGCGCCGCCTGGCAGCGGCCAAAAGGATGATGATGCATGGTTGACCTCCACAGGATCCACTTCACAGTTCAAGGTGATTCGGATCCTATGGACACACAAGGTCGCCAGGCGTAACCTCCTCTTGGCGATCCCAGGCCAAACCAGTCCCTCCGCTCAGTCGCGGAAGACGAAAATGCCTGAGAACGTGCGCCGGTGAATGATGAGCTGCGCGGCAATCAGCACGGCGGCAGCGACGCCGAGCGCGGCGCCCGAGGCATCGATCAGCGCGTGATAGGCCACGATGTTCACGGCAATCGGCGCCAGCAGAATGGTCCCGAGCGGAGCGGTGGGGCGGTAGACAAGCAGCAGCGCGCCAATGATTTCGATGGCCTTTACAACATATATATAGCCTGAATCCATCAGGATATCCATGAACGGGGGGACATTCGCGACCGGCACAAACGAAAAGAAACCGTTGAGGCCACCCACCAGGAAAATGGCAGCGGCCGCGAGCCGGATGCCCCGTTGCCAGAGTGGCTCACGTTTCAGGGGTTGTGTTTCGGGAGATGCCATCGTGTGTGCCGGGTCGGTTCGTGGAGAGCGTCAGAGAGGCCGAGAGCCAAGTTCTCCGCACTATAAACGCCATCACATCAGGAGGTTTCAGTTCAGTCCGGTCCGCGCCGGCTTGGCGGCGGTTGAAGGCTCAGCCTGTCAAAGTCGAAACTGTAACATAATGCGCCAGCGGGAAGTGAAACAAAGAGACAGGCTCATCCTTCAGACTTTGAAAGATGAGCCTGCTTCCTTGGTGGACGCAACACTAGTTCTGTCCGCGCCTGCCGGGTCCGCCCTGCATTCCAGGTCCGCCCTGCATTCCCGGACCGCCCTGCATTCCCGGGCCGCCTTGGGCGCGCCGCGCGGCCATGCGGAGCGTCAATACACGGTGGATGCCCGTGATTTCGAGCTGCTCCTCGGTCAGGATCTGCTCCACGGCTTCACGCTGGGCCTGCCTGTGGACGTCGGCCGCCGCACGGATTTCTTCGGTGGGCGTGCCCGCGTCGCGGAGCGCCTGCATTTCCTCTCGGAACGCTTCACGCGCCGCTTCGAGCTCATCGAGCGCCGCAATCTGCGCGTCGGTCAGACCGAGCGCTTCGGCCCGTGCTGCCTTGTTCTCTGCCCGCCGCGCCTCGCGCTCGGCCTGCCGCTCCGCCTGTCTTGCCTCGCGTTCGGTTTGGGCCGCCGCTCGCTGCTCCTCAAGCTGCGCCGCCTGCTCCGGCGTCAGAACGCCCAGGATGGCCGCGTGCATGTCCTCGCGAAGGGCCGTCATGGCTTCGCGGCGCGCGTCACGATCGGCGGGTAGCGCCTGAATCTGCGCCCGGAAATCTTCCCGGATGGCCGCAATGGCTTCTTCCTGCTCGGCGGTGAGATCAAGCGCGGCGAGCGCATCTCCCCGACCCGCTCCGAACTGACCGGCTCCAGGCCGCTGTCCGCGCTGGCCAGCCCGTCCTGGACGCGTGGCCCGCTCACCGGCCCGGCGCTCGGCGCCGAGCTGCTCCAGCCTGTCGAGCAGTCGCGCCCGTTGCTCGTCTGTGAGCGTGGCATGGAGTTCTGCTGCGAGCGCCCACAGATTGCGCGTGTCCGGCGAAACCGCCGAGAGCGCCGAGAGGTCCGAACTGGACACGCCAAGATCGGATGCCAGAAGCGCGATGTCGTCCGATGTAAAGACGCTCTGCGCGCTGCTTTCGAATGTACTGCTGTCAACAGAGCCGCTTTCAATGGCGCTGCTGGAATCGCACGCCGCGACCAGCATGGCCAGTCCAACGATGAGTGTAAATGCTTTCATGATCCTGTCTCCGGTTGGTTTGAGGCCCGTCAATGGGCCGGGTAGTATCTACCCCCATATTCGCTCAGCCCCCCGGAGAAGTTGTCACGGGAGTGTCACATGTTGATTTCAATTCGTGATGTTCGCTTCGAAGCCCTTATGGACGAAATGTCGCGATTCTCAATTGATATATCAACACATATCGTTGCCCACCTTATGCTTACCGAAATATTATCATGTGCCCGGTGAGATCCAGGATGGCGCAAGCTTGTCCGGGATGTCGCGAGCGCATCTCACGTCATCTCAGGCCTGCTTACGCCAGCTCGAAGGGGCTCGCGCCATTTCAGCCTTATGTCTGCGTGCCTATGTAGTAGATTCCCACGGGTTATGTTCGCGAGACGATCGTGTCTGTAGGGATATGGCATACCGGACACACAAAGCTCCGCTTCAGATCCACGATATTACTGATATGTTTCCGCATTCCTGGTCCAGCAAGAGGACGCTGCAGCGCGACCTGCAGCACTTGCAGGCACTTCGCGTGACGTGGCGCTACGGTGGCGCACAGACCTGCAAATGGTCATTCACCGAGGAGGCGCACACCTATTTCGAGGATACGAAGAGATTGGCAAATCGGGAGTTTTATGACCTGAACGGCAGGCCCGGCTATCCAGGCCAGCCCATCTGGAGGCTGCATCCGATCATGGAGGAGATGATCCGGCGAATGATAACCGGAATGTGGGCCGAGGAGTTGACTCGAATGGAAGAAACAAGAGATGCGGCCGTTGACCGGTATATGAAATGGGCCCGTGACGCCGTCCGGGAACCAAAGGATAATGGGAAGTTTGGCTGAATCCGCGCCGGTCGTAACATTTGCTTAATATGGCGCAGTAAACTTGCAGGCCTGAGCGGTAATGCGCTCGGGAAAGAGCCGAAACTGAATCAAAACCCCACCCCCATGACATCGTTTTTCCCTATCCCGGCCAGCGCGGCGCAGCGCCCGGTTGCCCTTTTTCTCACGGTCCTCCTCCTGGTTGTCTCTGGATGCGGCGGCGGATCGGACTCGGGCGGCGAATCGACCGTCGACAACCTGGGAGGCATGGTGCAGGTCGATGGATCGAGCACGGTGTATCCGCTTACGGAGGCGGTGGCCGAGGAGTTCATGAAAGTGAATCCGCGCGTCCGTGTGACGGTCGGCGTGAGTGGCACAGGCGGTGGATTCTCGAAATTCGTGCGTGGCGAGACGGACATCAATGACGCGTCGCGCCCCATCAAGCCGACAGAGGCGGCCCTGGCGGCCGAGAACGGAATTGAATATGTGGAGCTGCCGGTGGCCTACGACGGTCTGGCTGTGATTGCGAGTCCACAGAATGACTGGGCAGAGTGCCTGACGGTCGCCGAACTGGATGAGATCTGGAAGGCGGGCAGCACGGTGGGCAACTGGAGCCAGGTGCGTGCGGGCTTTCCAGACCGTGAGCTTCGGCTCTACGGCGCCGGAACAGACAGCGGCACGTACGACTATTTCACGGCGGCCATCACGGGCGAAGAGGGGGCAAGCCGTGGCGATTTCACGGCGAGTGAGGACGACAACGTGCTCGTGCAGGGCATTGCGGGCGATGCCAATGGTCTCGGATTCATCCCCTACGCCTACTACGCCGAAAACATGGACAAGCTGAAGCTGCTCGGCATTGACGATGAAAATCCGGAAAACGGAGACGGCTGCATCCAGCCGGGTGCGGAAACGGTCCAGGACGGCACATACCAGCCGCTGGCGCGGCCCGAGTTCATCTACGTGAATACGCGGGCGCTGGACCGGCCGGAGGTGATGGCGTTTGTGGAGTTCTATCTGAACAATGCGACGGAGCTGGCGACGGAAGTCGGGTATGTGGGTCTCTCGGCCGAAGCCTACCGGCTCGGAGTGGAGCGCTCGAAGGCCCGTGTATCGGGCAGCGTGTTCGAGGGCGAAGGCAGCCAGGTTGGCGTTCGTCTCGAGGATCTGCTGAAGCTGGAACAATAGGTAAATGACGCCGAACCCGCCTCGTTCGCTGCAGACGAACATCTATAACAGCCCGAAGGAGCGGGCTGTGCAGTTCGTGCTGGGCGCGTGTGCGGTGGCGACTGTGCTTACGCTCTTCGGGATTGCGTTTGTACTGCTGGGTGAGAGCTTCAATTTTTTCAGCAACGTGAATGTGCTGGACTTTTTGACCGATACGCAGTGGACGCCGCAGTTCGTTGAGAAGCATTACGGGATATGGCCGCTCCTTTCGGGGACGATTCTGGTAACGGTGATTGCGGCGCTTGTTGCGCTGCCGATTGGGCTGGCGAGTGCAGTGTATATTGCCGAATATGCGCCCGCTTCGGCTCGCAGGGTGCTGAAGCCCGGACTGGAGCTGCTCGCGGGCGTCCCCACGGTCGTCTACGGCTACTTCGCGCTCACCTTCGTGACGCCGATGCTGCAGAACTTCATTCCTGATCTGCAGATTTTCAACGCGCTGAGCGCGGGCATCGTGGTGGGCATCATGATTATTCCCATGGTGGCCAGCCTCAGTGAAGACGCGCTACGGGCCGTGCCGCGGAGCCTGGCCTACGGCGGATATGCGCTCGGCGCGACCAAGCTCGAAGTGGTGACCAAAATCATGGTTCCCTCGGCGCTCTCGGGTATTATTGCGAGCTTTATCCTCGGGCTGAGCCGTGCCATCGGCGAGACCATGATTGTGACGCTCGCGGCAGGCGCGACCCCGCGGCTGACGGCGAACCCGATGGAAAGCATCCAGACCATGACCGCGTACATCGTGCAGGTCAGTCTCGGCGATACCCCGGCGGGCTCCATTGCCTACCAGAGCCTGTTCGCGGTGGGCTTGATGCTGTTCCTGATCACGCTCGGCCTGAACGTGGTCGCCAACAAGGTCATTCGTCGCTACAAGGAGGTCTACTGATATGGGAGATTCGCAGCATACGGATTTCCAGGCGGGTGCGGCCGCGAAGGGCGGAGGACTATCCGGGGCCGGTGGATCGTCGGCGTTCGAGCCGCGCCTGGCGGAGCGGCGGCGCAAGGCGCTCATTGTGCGGGCGCTTTTCTTTCTTGCGACCGTCTTTGGACTTCTGGTACTGATGGTGCTGATGATCGATGTCGTGGCGAAAGGGCTTCCGTGGCTCGACTGGGGGTTCGTCTCGAACTTTCCGTCGCGTAACCCGGAGGAAGCGGGCATCAAGAGCGCAATCGTGGGAAGTCTCTGGATGATGGGTCTGACGGCGCTGTTTGCTGTCCCAGTGAGTATCGGGGCGGCCGTGTATTTGACCGAGTACGCACAACGCGGGTGGTTTTATAACATTATCCAACTCAATATTGCGAATCTGGCGGGCGTTCCGTCCGTGCTCTACGGTATTCTGGGGCTTGGATTGTTCGTTCGATTCATGGCGCTTGAGCGCAGCATTCTGGCGGGCGCCCTCACGATGACGCTGCTGATCATGCCGATTCTCATTATCTCGGCGCAGGAAGCGCTCAAGGCGGTGCCGCAGGGCATCCGCGAGAGCGCCTATGCGCTGGGTGCGACGCGCAGCCAGGTCATCTGGAGCCATCTGCTGCCCATTGCCACACCGGGTATCATGACGGGCGTTATTCTGTCGCTCAGCCGGGCGGTCGGCGAGACGGCGCCGCTCATCATGATCGGGGCGCTTACGTTCATTGCATTCCTTCCCGAGACGGTGATGGATCCGTTCACCGTGCTGCCCATCCAGATATTCAACTGGACCTCACGGCCGCAGGCAGAGTTCCAGGAGATCGCGGCGGCGGCTATTGTGATTCTCATGATCTTCCTGTTCCTGATGAACCTGAGCGCGATTTCGCTTCGCAACCACTTTGAACGCAACCGGCCGTACTGATATGACTGAAAGCCCGGACACTTCGGCGGACAGCCTGCCAGCCGCCAAATTGGAGGCGCGCGATCTCCACTTCTGGTATGGGACGACGCACGCGCTCAAGGGCATTACGCTCTCCATGAAGCCAAACCTCGTTACGGCTTTCATTGGCCCTTCTGGATGCGGCAAAAGCACGCTTCTGCGCTGCTTCAACCGCATGAATGAACTCATCCCCGATACGCAGTGGGAGGGCGATCTGCTGCTCGACAGGGAGGACATCCGCCGGGCCGATCCCATCATGCTGCGCCGCCGCGTCGGCATGGTCTTCCAGAAGCCGAACCCGTTCCCGAAATCGATCGAGGAGAACATTGCATGGGGAGCGCGTATAAACGGTTATAAAGGCAGTATGCCGGATCTCGTTGAGCGGTGCCTCCGGCAGGCGGCGCTTTGGGATGAGGTCAAGGATCGTCTGAAGGACAACGCGTACGGACTTTCGGGAGGGCAGCAGCAGCGCTTGTGTATTGCGAGGGCGCTCGCGGCTGAACCCGATGTGTTGTTGATGGACGAGCCCGCGAGCGCCCTCGACCCGCTGGCCACCGGCAAACTGGAAGAAACCATAATCGAGCTCAAAGACTCCTACACGATCGTGATTGTAACGCACAACATGCAGCAGGCATCGCGCATAAGCGACGAGACGGCGTTTTTCTATCTCGGTGAGCTCGTGGAATTCAACGATACCGAAGTCATTTTCACCCGGCCTGAGAACAAGCGCACCGAAGACTATATCACGGGCCGGTTCGGATGAGCGAAAACACCTGGAAGGAACCCGAAATGCCAATTCATCGCAATCTTGACGATGACATGGACCTGCTCCGGAGTCGTCTCCTGGACATGTTCGACCTGGTCGATGAACAGGTTGCGGGTGCGCTCAATGCGCTGCTCGAAAAGAACGATGAACTGGCCGAGGAGGTGCGCCAGCGCGATGACGAGGTCGATGCGCTTGAGCTCGAGGTGGATCGGAACGCGGAGCGCATTCTGGCGCTCTACCAGCCGGTGGCGAGCGAACTCCGCTTCCTTATCGTGGCCGTGAAGGTCAATACCGACCTGGAGCGGATTGGCGATCACTGCAAGAACATCGCCAAGAAGACAATGGATATCCGCGAGCACTCCGGCGCGCTGGCCGTTACGCGGTTCGACGACATGGGCGATGCCGCGCGCAAAATGCTCCGCGACGTACAGGATGCCTTCACGAATCGGGATCGCCGTCTGGCCGAACGCGTCATGCGCCAGGACAGCGCTGTGGACCGCATCCATAAGGAGAATTTCAAGGCGCTGATTGCGCTCGGGCGCGAGAATCCGGAGTCCATTGAGAGCGTGGCGCATGCTATTTCCGTGTCGAAGGCCATAGAGCGCATTTCGGATCACGCCAAAAATGTCGCGCAGAGCGTCATTTTTCTCGTGGAGGCGGTTGACGTCCGACACCCGGGCGTGCAGGGCGAGTAGGGGCGCAGGACCTGCCGTATATTCCGGCATGGACTCACCATCATCACAGGCCACGGCTGGCGAGAAGACGTACGCCCTGATTGGGGCGGCCGGATTTGTGGCGCCGCGCCACATGAAGGCCATCCGGGACACGGGCGGGCGGTTGGTAGCAGCGCTCGATCCGCACGATTCGGTCGGCGTTCTGGATTCGTTCGGGTACGATATTGCGTTCTTTACGGAATTCGAGCGCTTCGACCGCCACATCGAGAAGCTCCGCCGGGAGGGCGCCGCTGGCGCGGGGCGCGGCGGGGACGGGCGCGGCGGCGAAGGGCGCGGCGGCGTGGACTTCGTGAGCATTGCATCTCCCAATTACCTGCACGATGCCCATATCCGGTTTGCGCTTCGCGTCGGGGCCGATGCCATCTGCGAGAAGCCGCTCGTCCTTAATCCGTGGAATGTGGATGCGCTGGCCGAGGTGGAGCGCGAGACGGGGCGCCGGATCTATAATGTGCTGCAGCTACGGGTGCATCCGGCGGTCGTGGCGCTGCGGGAGCGGGTGCTGGGTGGCACGAGCGCGGGCGGGGCGGCGAGGCGGCACCGCGTGAAGCTGACCTACATCACGTCGCGCGGCCAGTGGTACTCCCATTCGTGGAAGGGCGTTGAGGCCAAATCGGGCGGCGTAGCGACCAATATCGGTGTTCACTTCTTCGACATGCTGCTCTGGATTTTCGGGCCGGTCCGGGGCGGTTTGCCTGCGACTGGCGGGTCCAGCGAAACCGGCTCCAGCGCGACCGGCGGCTCCAGCGGGACCGGCGGCTCCAGCGCGACCGGCCTGCACGTCTCATCCCGCAGCGAGAAGCATATCGGGGGCGTTCTCGAGCTGGAGCACGCTGATGTGGAGTGGTTTCTTTCGGTGGATGCGGCGGACCTGCCAGACGAAGCCCGTGCGGCCGGCATGCCGACGTGGCGCCGTCTGGAACTTGACGGGGAGGCGTTCGAATTCAGCGGCGGATTCACCGATCTGCATACCCGCGTCTACGAAGACATCCTGGCAGGCCGCGGATTTGGGCTCGCTGACGCTCGCCCCGCCATCGACCTCGTACACGCCCTGCGGTAGATTTGAATGATGTGTGGCGATGACGCGGATGAGTGGGGGCGATTGCGTCCGTTGGAATGGCGCGATTGCGGCGGGAAGTGCCCTATATGGCTCAAAGACGTCGATATTTCGTTCATAGCGACCGAAAACGCGGCGCAATTCCCTGCAAAAATGGCGCGTGGAATGTGCTAGATGGCGCGGCTATACACTCGAATGGCACCAATACGACGATGCATGGCGTCTATTGCATGACAAATGACGTGCTCGCCCGTTGTCCCTGACCGTCCGGGCGTTCCTGTCCGGGAGTACGCAGTTCGCCACTCGGCGGCTCAGCCGGTTCGCAGTGCGGAATCAACAGGTCATGGGACGACCCATTGGCGCCACGGCAGGACCAGTGCACGCCGCAGGAGGGTCGTCGCGCGCCAAATATCGTCCCAATCACGCCAATGAGAGCAGGATGTGCGCCACGGAATTAAGCACCAAATAGCCAAAAAGCCCTGAAAACGCACAAATGCGCTGGGTTCGCGCCATTGGGGCGCTCGTGCGCTCGTGCGCCGAGAAACTGAAGCGCCGAGAAACCGAAGCGCCGAGGAACCGAAGCGCCGAGGAACCGGCGCGCCCACACCGAACCGACGCGCTACGGCGGGCGCGCTTGGCGGGCCTCAGATATTCATCGGGATGTCGTAGGCGACCTTCGTGGCTTCCATGATGGCTTCCGAGAGGGTCGGATGCGGGTGGATGGATTCCATGATTTCGTGGGCCGTGGTCTCGAGCGTGCGGGCCACGACGGCCTCGGCAATGAGTTCGGTGGCGTCGTATCCGATGATGTGGCAGCCGAGGAATTCGCCGTACTTCGCATCGAAAATAACTTTCACAAAGCCCTGGGGATGCCCGGCCGCCGCGGCCTTACCGCTCGCTGTGAACGGGAATTTACCAACCTTCAGATCGTAGCCCTCTTCCTTGGCCTTTTCTTCGGTGAGGCCGACGCTCGCTATCTGCGGCTGGCAGTATGTACAGCCCGGAACGTTCGTCTTATCGAGCGGATGGACGTCGCGTCCTGCGATATGCTCAACGCAGATCACGCCTTCATGAGAGGCCTTGTGGGCCAGCCACGGCGGGCCTGCCACGTCGCCGATGGCGTAGATGCCCCCCACATTCGTCTGCCCGTAGCCATCGACCTTGACCGATCCCTTGAACGTCTCGACGCCGACCGCCTCGAGTCCCAGGCTTTCGATGTTGCCAACCACGCCGACCGCCGAAAGGACCTGATCGCACTCGATGACTTCTTCGCCGGTCTTGGTCTTGATTGTGGCCTTGAGGACCTTTCCGGACGTATCGACCTTTTCGACCGATGCGTTCGTCATGATCTTGATGCCGGACTTCTTGAAGGCCTTCGCGAGTTCACGTGAGACGTCTTTGTCCTCGACGGGTACGACGCGGTCCATGAGCTCGACGATGGTGACTTCCGTGCCCATGTGATGGTAGAAGTAGGCGAACTCCACGCCGATGGCGCCGGCGCCAACGACCACGAGGCGCTTCGGCTGCGATTTCTGCAACATGGCACCCGTTGATGACACGATTTTTTTCTCGTCGATGGGAAGCGACGGAAGTTCGCGCGGGCGGGCGCCCGTGGCGATGATGATGTTTTTGGCCTTGAGCGTGGCTTTTTCGCCCTGCTTGTTGCCATCCACGTCTTCGGAGGGCGCGACTTCTACCGTATCCTTTGCCGAAAGCTTGGCGGCTCCCATGTAGACGTCAATCTTGTTCTTCTTCATGAGGAACTCGACGCCCTTGTTCATTTTACCGGCCACCGCGCGGCTGCGATCAATGACCTTGCCGAAGTCTGCCTTGACACTGTCGCCACCGGTCAGCCCGTAGTCGGCCGCGTGCTTCATGGTCTCCATGATCTCAGCGCTCTTGAGGAGCGCTTTCGTCGGGATGCATCCGATGTTGAGACACACACCGCCGAGCTTGTTTTTCTCTACGATGGCCGTCTTCAGGCCGAGCTGGGAAGAGCGGATGGCGGTCTCGTAGCCCCCTGGGCCCGAACCGATTACAACGACGTCGTAGGAAGATGCAGCCATGATCAATAGATGTTTCGGATGGAAAGTCAGAGACCCAAGATACGCCCGCGCGCGGTGCGGGTGCCCGCGTCGGGGTGCGAATAGGATTGAAACCGGGTGAAAAAACGGGGCGCAGTGCCGAGGGGGGCGACGGGGCGCCGACGGGGATCAGTCGCGGGCGAAGCGCGCTTCGATGTCCGTGAGCTTGGCAATGCGCGCCGCGTGGCGCCCGCCCTCGAATTCGGTAGTCAGAAACGTATGGGCAATGCGCTTAACGACTTCAATGCCGAGCGTGCGGCTGCCGAGCGTGAGCACATTGGCGTTGTTGTGGGCACGCGCGTTCCAGGCGGTGAATTCGTTGTAGGCGCAGGCGGCCCGGATGCCCGGGACTTTGTTGCAGACCATGGCCGACCCGAGGCCGGCGCCGTCGATCATGATGCCGAGTCGGGCCCTACCGGTCGTGACCATGCGGGCCACGCCGTAGGCAAAATCGGGATAATCGCAGCTTGTGGGAGAGTCGGTGCCCACATCAAGCACGTGGAAGCCCGCCTTTTCGAGCACCGGAATAAGTTCGGTTTTCATGGCGTAGCCGCCGTGGTCCGAACCGATGGCAAGCGCCATTGGCGGCGCGGCGGGCCGCGCCGCCGAAGGAGGAGCCGCATGTGTGGCCTGGGTGCCAGATCCACCGCCTGGCCGGGAGAGCTCAGATGTGGCGCCGGAAGGGGAGAGTTCGGGCGTGCCGCGCTGGAGCGTAAGGCCAGCGGCGCGCGCCGTGTCGGCGGCGAGCGGCGTGACGAGCGCGTTCGGCGGTATGGTCATGGTGCGCACGCCGCGGCGCACGGCATCCCGGACCTGATCTTCGGATATGACGGGTTTTCCGGCCATGCCGCAAGCTACTGAACCGGGGCCCTGCGCGCAATGACCAGCGGTGCGGACTCAACGCGGCAGAAGCCACAAAAGGGGATCGACGGGAACGGCTTTCTGGAAAATTCCAAAGAAAAGAGCGCTGCCGCGGGGTTCGGAGGCGGTACCAGCGCGGCCGAGGAGATCTCCTGCGGCGACCTGGTCGCCCACGGCGGTGTAGACGAGCGAGAAGTTGCCGTACACGGTGTGAAAGTCGCCGTGCTCCACAATGATGTAGGAGCCGATGTCGGGCATCATGTCTACGGTCGATACGACGCCCCCGGCGGCGGCTCGCACTTCGGCCGACGCGGTGGTCGCGATCAGGATGCCGGGGTTGGGCGTGCGTGTGCCGTAGACGGGATCGATCCGCTCTCCGAAGGGCTCCACGACGGCGCCTTCGGCTGGCCAGGGCAATACGCCGCGGCCCGCCGCGAAGTCGCCGCTCGCCACGCGGGGCGAGCGGCGACCCGGCGCCGCGGGCCGCGCCACAGCCGGCGCCCAGAGCGCCCCAATCCCGGGCCGGAGCTCGCGCGCCCTGGTGCGCGTCGG
>JAJCYQ010000095.1 GCA_029262835.1 Bacteroidota bacterium | reverse complement strand
GGGCGCCGTCCAGGTGACAGGTAAGACCATGTTTTCGCGCCACCTGGACGGCGCCCGTCATGGTCTCGATGGGCCAGATACTGCCGCCTGCCTTGTTGTGCGTGTTCTCGAGGGACAGGACGCGTGTCCGTGGTTCCCAGTAGTATCCTTTCCGGACGGCTTCCTCTATCTGCGCTGGCGAGAGTACACCACGGTCGCCACGAAGCGTGCGCACGTTCGCACCGGAGAGCGCACCGATGGCACCCGTCTCATAATTCACGATGTGGCAGTCCTCTTCGCAGATGATTTCATCACCGGGCTCGGTATGTACTTTGAGCGCAATCTGGTTGCACATGGTGCCCGACGGCACGAACAGCCCGGCTTCGTGGCCAAGCAATTCGGCTACGCGTTCCTGCAGTGCGCCCACCGTGGGATCTTCGCCAAACACATCGTCACCGACCGGGGCTTCGGCCATGGCGCGACGCATGGCCTCTGAAGGTCGCGTAACCGTATCCGAACGGAGATCGATCATTGGCGCGATATATCGATGATTTCGAACGTGACCATGCCAGCCGGTACCTTTATTTCGGTTGTGTCTCCAACTGACTTCCCAAGCAGCCCCGATCCGATGGGGCTCTTGATGGATATCTTTCCGCTGGGCAGATCCGCCTCTTCCGGTGCTACCAGCGTAAAGGTCTGCTCCATGTCGTTGGCTTTGTTGCGGACGGTCACTTTCGACAGGATGTACGCCTTGGAACTGTCAATTTGGCTTTCATCGACAATGCGCGCAGTCGAAATGGTCGATTCGAGTTTTGCAATCTTGGACTCAAGGTGCCCCTGCTCCTCCTTTGCGGCATCGTATTCTGCATTTTCTGAGAGGTCACCCTGGGCTCGAGCTTCAGCAATTGCTTCGGCAATACGCGCACGTTCCTTGGTTCGCATGAACTGAAGTTCGTCCTTCAGTTTCTGAAGGCCTTCTTTGGTAAGGTAGGTAATGCTTGGCGTTTCCATACGCGCTGGGGGTATCGAGTGGGGTGGCTCCAGAATGAAAAAACGCTGCCACATGGAGCGGCAGCGTCGGTATAGGGCGTATGAACGCGCCACTGAAATGGCTGTTTCCACGACCAGTCCACCCCCGTTCTCAGCGAACGGTCAAATCTGGCACGCCGACCGCTCCTCGCTCATGCCGGGACAGGATGAGCGGTACGTCCTCCTCGGGGAGGATCCGCCTGGCTGTGGTGATGTGCCGCGACCAGTAGCCGTGGTCCAGTGGGGAGATCATGACACCTCTGCTGGATGAGGCGTGCAGAAACTCATTGTCTCCCAAAACGATACCCGCGTGACTGCCTTTGCCGTCCGGTTCAAAGAATACGAGGTCTCCTGGCAGGCTGCGTCCCGGACGAACACGCCGTCCCTCCCGTATCTGCTGTGCGGTCGTTCTCGGCAGCGCGACCCCGAGTGCGTCGGCGTAGACGCGTTGGATAAGGCCACTGCAGTCCACACCCTCGTGCGATGCGCCGCCGAATTGGTAGGGGGTATCGAGCCAGCGCTGGGCATGCTGGCGCAGCAGTTCATTCAACTCTTCGTACGCACCAGCATCCATTGAACGCACCGGCGCAGCCGGTCGGGGCGACTGCAATGCGGTGCATCCAGACAGAAATGCCAGGCAAATTATGACGACGAGGCGGTGCATGGACCGGGTTTCGGCAGGCATGTCGCACGCTTAAGTACCAGGTCGGATCAAATTCCGGGGCGTGTCCGTTTCCTCCGACCCATCACTAATCACTGTCTTTCGCCCATGCCTTATCCCGAACCACTTGTTGCTCCCATGCGGGCCGAACTCACGCGTGTTGGCGTCGAGGAACTCATGACGCCGGACGCGGTCGATGCTGCTTTTGACAGGACGTCATCGGGCACGATGGTGCTCGTGGTCAACAGCGTATGTGGGTGTGCGGCGGCCAATGCCCGACCGGCCGTAACGCTGGCCCGTCAGTCGCCCATCCAGCCGGATGCCTACACGACGGTATTTGCGGGTCAGGATCTGCAGGCTACTGCGCGTGCGCGTGAGTACATGCCGGGCATTCCGCCATCCTCGCCATTCATTGTGCTCTTCAAACAGTCCGAACCCGTATTTATTCTGGAGCGTCGCAATATCGAAGGGCGCTCGGCGTCGGCCATTGCCATGGACCTGGTGGGTGCGTTCAAGGAGTATTGTGCGTCAGAGGGTGACTCGGTCGCTTCGTCGGATTCCGATGCGGCACGAAAGGATGCTGAAACGCGTAGCGACACAAATTCGGATGCCGACGATGTTCCTTCGACGTTCCGTTCCATCCTGTAGTCTCCACAGTTAAAGACACGATGTCGGCGGCCGATACTCTGTGCAGTATCCATCATGTCGTACGACTGCCGTGAACACATCACCGACATTCAAACCGCTCGCCGAGTTGCAGGAGCAGGAGCCCTATCGGGAGCCCTCACTGCATGAACTTATTGAGCTCGGCCAGGATTTTGGCCTGGTTCGGGACGTGGAACGCCTTGAGGATGGTCGGCTCCGTATCCAGTGCAAGGAAGAGGTCTTCACGACGAACCTGCATGAAGCACAACTGCTTGTACGTGGGCTCCTGATCGGGTACTTTGCCTACCACACGCGGGATGATCTGTCCCTGGCTTACTGGGAGAACTGAACGCGCTGGCGTCGCGTAGAAGTCAGGCTGACAAAATTTTCCAGTTTGACCTTCCTCTTTCCATGCGTGATGTATTCATTGTCGATGCGGTCCGTACGCCCATCGGAACATTCGGCGGATCCCTCGCCAGTCTTTCTCCTGTAGATCTCGCGGCCCACGTCATGAAGGCCTCCCTTGCGCGGAGCGGCGTAGACGGAGCGGCTCTCGATCTTTATATCTTCGGTAATGTACTGCGGGGTGGACACGGCCAGCTGATTCCTCGACAGGCCGCACTCAAGGCAGGAATTCCGAATGACATTGATGGTTTTGCCGTTGACATGGTCTGCTCATCAGGCATGCTGTCTCTCATGCAGGGAGCGTCCATGATCAAGGCGGAAGATGCCGATCTGGTCCTGACTGGGGGCACCGAGTCCATGTCGGGTACGGGTTTTTACCTGTCCTCCAGAGCTCGTTGGGGATACAAGTTCCTCATGGGAAACCCGGAGGGATTGACCGATCTTCTTCTGCACGATGGACTTACGGACCCCATGTCGGGTGAGGCGATGGGCAGTCAGACGGAGCGGATTGCGGCGGAAAAGAATATTTCACGGGAAGCGCTCGATGCGGTCGCACTCTCCTCACACCTGCGCGCCCACGAGGCCTGGGAGTCCGGTGCGTTCGACGCCGAGGTGGCGCCCATTGAATACAAGGCGCGACGCGGTATGGAAACGCTCTCGCGTGACGAAGGCATTCGGCCCGACACGACGAACGAGTCACTGGCGCGTCTCCGCCCGGCATTCGCTTCTGAAGGTGTTCTTACAGCCGGTAACGCGAGTCAGATTTCCGACGGTGCGTCGGCTATCATGCTGGCAAGTGAACGTGCGGTGAAGGAGCACGGGCTGACGCCACTGGCGCGCATCATGGGGTCGGGAATATCGGCCGGAGAGTCGTGGCGCTTCACGGAAGCGCCCGTTCCTGCTGTGAAGAAAACGCTGGACCGGCTGGGTCTGTCCATTTCGGACTTTGACCTTCACGAGAACAACGAAGCCTTTGCCATCAACAGCATTCTCTACAGTACCATGCTCGGCGTGGACATGGACAATATCAATATACACGGCGGTGCCGTCGCGCTCGGGCATCCTATCGGTTGCAGCGGATCCAGGATCCTGACGACACTCGTACACGCCCTCCACCGCCGCGAAAAGTCAAAGGGGATGGCGGCGATTTGCCATGGCACGGGTGGCGGCACGGCAGTGGCTCTCGAGCGGGTCTGATGCAGGTTGTCTATGTCGCTCTGGGAGGCGCGCTGGGTGCCGTCATGCGATTCGCAGTGTCGGGCCTCGTGCTCCGCACGATGGGCGGGGCATTTCCATGGGGGACGCTCGCCGTCAATATGATGGGGTCGTTCGTGGCCGGGTTGCTCTGGGCCATCCTGGGTGAAACAGTCGGACAGCAGCGACTCAATGCCCTCTTCGTAATTGGCATGATGGGCGCATTCACGACATTCTCGACGTTCAGTCTGGAGAGTCTGCGCCTGTTCGAGGAAGCTGGACTCCGGCCGGCACTCATCAATGTGGCGGCCAACAACCTGGGCGCGCTCGTTGCCGTGATTGCCGGCGTCTGGGTTGGCCGAACGTTCCTGACCGGGGCGGCATGAAACGTGGCGTGGAAGAGGTGATTGCAACGTGCGCCCGCGCGTGGGTGGATATTGATCATCCGGCGCGTGTCGAAGCGGTCGAAGCCACTCTGGACCTGGACAGCCATCGCTTCACCGATGAGGCCATGGCATTCGCTGTCAACCGGACTATGCATGTATTCTCTGATCGTGAGGCGCTGCAGTCCTGGGGCGATCAACTTGCTGGACTCGGCCAGGGACGCGTGCTGGCCGTTCTGAATCCTGGGCACATCCCGCTTGTAGAGGTACAGGACCTGGTGGCGGGCCTGCTGGCTGGGTTCGCCTGGCGCGGGACGGTCTCGAGCCGCTCCCCGTTACTGTTGCCAGCCTTCCTGGACGAGCTGCTGCATGCCTTTGGGGGCCATTCGCTTGTGGATGCGGCCGTTGGCTCCTTTGACGACGTCGTGCACGGTGCCGACCTCCTTGTTGCCTCTGGCAGCGATTCCACGATCGCCGATGTGGCGGCGCGAGCGGAGGCCGCAGGACTGGATCGCGAGCACTGCTGGCTCCGGGGACATCGATTTTCCGTTACCATTCTGGACGGCGCCGAGTCGCAGGAGGAGTTGCTCGATGCCGCGGAAGATATGCTGCTCTACGAGGGGCAGGGCTGCCGGAGCGCGGCCATCGTATTTGCGCCGGAGTCCCTGTCTCCCGACGGCCTGCTCGAGGCCATGGCTGCTTTCAGGGGCACGTTTCCAGTTCATCCCCGAACGTCCGGTTCGCTGACCATGCAGAAAGGCTTCCTGGCCGCGCTCGACCGTCCTCATGCCTGGGGCGATGGGCCGTCTTTTCTGCTGTCCCGTGGTGACGCCGAGGAGCAGGGGCCGGGGCACGTGCGGTGGGTGTCCTATGAGCATCCAGACGCCGTTTCGGCATGGGTCAGGGCGCAGCGGGACGGACTTCAATCCGTCTATGTGCGTGAAGAACGTCAGAGTGTTTGGTCACGGCGCTGTGGCCTCGATACGGAACGACTCGGTACAGCACAGCGACCTCCGTTGACGTGGAGCCCGGACGGAATGTCTCACAAGGAGTTCTTTCAAGAACACTTTTGATGCAGGACGCGTTCAGGTCTCATGGAATCGTCAGAAAAAGAGTATATGGAGCCCGAACCTTCGGCAGAGCCGGATGATGCTGCGAGCGGCGTCGCGGCACAGGGCAGGCAGTTTTTTGATGATGTTCGCGAATGGGTGGAACTGCGGGTTGAATTGTTCCAACTCGATGTCGAAGAGCGCATCCAGGATGCCATCAACCGCGTTGCTCAAACCGTAGTTGTTGTTCTGCTGCTGGCGCTTGCGCTTCTTTTCCTCGCCATGGCCGCTGCCTTCGCACTGGGTGAATGGATGGGCAGTACAGCTCTCGGCTTCCTGGTTGTAGCCGTTGTAGGATTCCTGGCAGCTCTCGGCGTGAAGTCGTCGCGTCCGGCCGTTGCTCCAAGGCTGTTCCAGGGGGACAACGGAAAGGAATCTGGTAAGGACGGCCGGAGGGCGGAGGACAGCCATGGCACATAACCTGGAGGTCACGGCAAAGTCGCGGCGTGACGAAATAGAGCAGGCACTCGCCGAACGCCAAAAACGAATTTCAGAACGGGTCGACGCTGTTCAATCTTTCGTCCCATCGGGTACGGGTGGAATAAGTCGCGCTGTTCGGCGTCTCAGCGGACGGCGCGTCCTTCCCGTTGTAGCAGCAGCAGGCATGTTTCTACTTGTGCGTGGACTTAGGTCCCGGCGGTGGACACCCTATGAAGAAGGACTTGACCACGTCTCGGAGCGCCTTGCCGACACGATCACGGAGCATATAAAGCGCGGAGACGAACCCACCGATGCCGTCAGGCTGGCACTCGAGAAGCATCCACCGATACTTGAACTGAGGCAGTCCCGCGGAATCATTGGTCTTCTGGTCCATCATTTTTCACAATCGATCTCGTCGGCCATATCAAAAGAGTTGGTCCACCGGATAACCGCCCTGGTGGATCGCCGGCGTCACGGCGGATGAAGTCTCTGTTTGTGGTCCGTTCACTGGGAATCATTTCCCGACGTTCCGTGTCGAATGCCCTCTTATTTTTGAATCCCACTGAATCATGCGAATTGTTCTGTTCGGACCTCCCGGCGTTGGCAAAGGCAGCCAGGCCAGTATGCTCGTTGAAAAACGGGGCGTGACACACATTTCAACCGGAATCCTGCTCCGACGGGCCATCCGGGAGGAAACAGAGCTTGGACAGAAGGCCAGGGACTATGTGGAGTCGGGGCATCTTGTGCCGGGAGAACTCGTTCGTGAACTCGCCAATGGCGCTCTCGCAGAGGCCGGTTATGATCAATTCGTACTGGATGGATACCCCCGCACGATAGACCAGGCCAACTGGCTCATGTCCGACCTTTCCGATCATGGCACGTCGCTCACGGCGGTCATCAGTCTTGTCGTCTCGGATGACGTCATTGTGGATCGTTTATCCAAGCGCCGTATCAATGTGCGGACAGGTGAAAATTACCACCTGGATTACAAGCCGGTCCCCCCGGACGTTCCGCCGGAGGATGTTGTACAGCGGAAGGACGACCGGGCCGAGGCGATTTTGCACCGATTGTCTGTGTACCGGAAGAAAACGTTCCCGGTCGTGGCTTTCTTCAGGGACCACGGTCTGCTCCATGAGATCAGTGGGGAGGGGACCTTCTCGGACGTTTGTGACCGCATTCTGCAGGTAGCCGATTCGGGTAGCTGACGTGTCGCCTTACACACACGAATTTGTGACAGCGTCCCGGGCCCGGATTGACGAGATGCTCGCTGGTCTGGAGACACGCGGGGACCCGGCCGGTCTGTATGACCCCGTCCGATATGTCCTGGGTGCGCCTGGAAAACGGATACGTCCACTTCTGACGCTGGCATCGGCGATGCTCTACGATGCGCCAGAGCCGGATGCATTGTCCGTAGCTGCGGCCATGGAGGTTTTTCATTCCTTCACACTCGTGCATGATGACATCATGGATGGCGCAACAGAGCGACGTGGGCGTGCTGCCGTCCATGTTAAATGGGACGAGCCGACCGCTATTTTGTGTGGAGATTACCTGATGGGACTCTCCATGGAACTCGTGACCTGTATTGAATCGCCTTACCGGTCCGATGTGACAGGCCGGTTCCTTTCGACGGTCCGGACCCTGTGTGAGGGGCAGGTCCGTGACATGCAGTATGAGTCGGAGATGAACGTGACGCTCGACGACTACCTCGTCATGATCGGGCAAAAAACCGCCGCACTCCTCGAGACATCGGTCGTGCTGGGGGGCATGCTGGGCAATGCGCCCTCTGGTGATCTCAGTCACCTGGAAGGCTATGGAAAGCATCTCGGACTGGCGTTCCAGATTCAGGATGACCTTCTCGATGTGACAGCCGGGGAGCCATCCTGGGGCAAGCCTGTCGGCGGCGACCTGGTGACGGGAAAGCGGACATGGTTGCTGCTTCGCGCACTGGAAGTAACGGCGGGTGCCGATTACGACTGGTTCCGATGCGTTCTGTCGGACGGCCTCGACCCGGACCTGATCCCCGAGGCGCGTCGCCGCTTCTCTGATGCTGGAATTCTGGATGCCGCACAGAAAGCCGTTATATTCCACTCAGAAGCGGCCCGGGAGCATCTTGAGCGTCTTCCTGACCGACGGGAGCGTGCTGTGCTGCGTGATCTGACCGTACAACTTGAACGACGCGTCCATTGACGAACCAGGGCCTCACATGATCGAGAGAGAAGTAAAAGTGACCAACCGGGCCGGGCTGCACACGCGACCTGCATCCATGATTGTCCGTACCGCAGCCCAGTTCAAATCAGAGTTTTTCATCCATAAGGATGGCTATGAAATCAACGGAAAAAGCATTATTGGTGTCATGACGCTCGCGGCTGAACAGGGATCCACGCTCATGCTGCAACTTGATGGTCCCGACGAAGAGGAAGCCTTCGCGGCACTCGCCGCGCTTTTTGAAGACGGATTCGGGGAGGTGAAATAGTGGCTTCCTACTCAGGATCGGGCGTGGCTCCGGGAATTGTCATGGGGCCGGCATATCTCTACGCGAAAGTCTCTTTCAGTGTCGAGAAGAAGAAAATAGCCGATCATGATGTAGATGAGGAACTGGATCGATTCGAGCGTGCCGTTCAGCGATCCGAGCGGGATCTCAAGAAAATTATTGCGCTGACGCGTGACAAGGTGGGTTCGGAAAGTGCGGTCATTTTCGAGGCGCAGATGCTCATGCTTCGCGATGACGCGCTCTATGATGTCGTCGTGGACACCATTCGGGAACAGCAGGTGGCTGCCGAGTACGCCGTGAGCGTTGTGATGTCGAAGCATCGGCAGATGATGGAGGCCAGTGACAGTGAGTACCTTCGGGAACGGGCCAACGACCTGCTGGACGTCCAGGAACGTCTCATTCGGCACCTGCGCCGCGGACACATTCTGTCTGACATCCCGGCCAATACGGTTGTCATTGCGGAAAATCTGACCGCCGCGGATATCATCCTGTTTTCGCGCAAGGGCATACTCGCGTGTGCAACAGATTATGGCGGAGCTACGTCGCATGTCTCGATCATGGCGCGCTCCCTGGGAGTGCCGGCGGTCGTTGGGATGCATGACATTACGGATCACGTCGAAACCGGCCAGATGGTCATTGTCGACGGAGCCAAGGGCCAGTTGACGGTCGCCCCGACACATGCCGAAAAGGAGGCCTACAAGGTTAAAAGGAAACGGTACGAACAGCTTCTGGTCGAAGACCGGGCGCTGATTCCACTGGCGTCCGAGACTCTCGACGGCCATGTGGTGCAGCTTGAAGCCAATATCGAACTTCGCGAGGAGCTACCGCTGCTCGCGGAATATGGCGCTGATGGGATCGGTCTTTTCCGGACAGAAATGATTCTGCTCATGGAGAGTCGGTTGCTCGTGTCCGAAGAAGAGCAGTATGAGCTCTACCGGGACGTCGTAGCTACGGCCGCTCCCGGACACACGACCTTCCGTATGCTGGACCTGGGTGGAGACAAGATGCTACCCATGGGGCACAGGGAGCAGAATCCGTTTCTTGGTTGGCGGGGTATTCGGATCCTGCTAGACAAACCCGACATTCTGGTGCCCCAGCTGCGTGCCATCCTGCGTGCGGCCGAGCACGGTCCTACGCGTCTGCTGCTTCCGATGGTGACTGGGCGGGATGAAATCCGTGCATTCCGGGAACGCCTCCGCACCGTTCGGCAGGAATTGGAAGCGGAGGGCGTTCGTTGTCGATCGGATATACCTCTTGGCATCATGATCGAGGTCCCGGCGGCTGCGCTGCAAGCGGAGTCACTCGCCAGGGAGGTCGACTTTTTCTCTATCGGTACCAATGACCTGACCCAATACGTGCTCGCAGTGGACCGCGGAAATGACCTTGTTGCCGGGCTCTTTGATGAACTTCATCCGGCGGTACTTCGACTGATCCGTTACACCGCACAGGCAGCCCGTAAGGCGGGTATCCCGGTCGGGTTGTGCGGGGAGCTGGCGACGAATCTGCAGGCCGTGCCAGTCCTGGTGGGTCTCGGGGTTACTTCATTGTCCGCATCTCCCGTATACCTTCCTGCCATGAAGCGGATAATCCGGTCAATGAGCATGGGAGAGGGGCAGGAGGTGGCCGAGCGTGCACTCCGCTCGGAGGATGTACGGGATACGCATGCGTTCCTTCAGGCGTGGCTTACCGAACACGGCTGTGGTCTGGACTACTGACCCTTCTACGGTTCGGTCGGGCTGAGGACCTGTTAACCGGGCGATTGGCACACGTGGGGGAATCCGCGGTCCACAGAGGCGTATGAATGCGTATGTTTGACCTGACGCAATTCACGTGGTGCCTATGTGGATGAGGAAATCCGGATTCATTCAGTTTTGTCTGTGCATGTGTCTGGCAGGGACGGCGCCAGCGTATGCCCAGTACGATTACCATTTTGGTCGAAATAAAATCCAGTACGATGAGTTTGACTGGAAGGTCATGCGGACCGATCATTTCGACGTGTACTACTACCCGGAGATGCTCGAACTGGCTGAGCATGGTGCTTATTTCGCCGAGGAAGCCTATTCGGACCTGCAGCACAAGTTCAATTTTACGCTCAACGAGCGTGTACCGCTGATTTTCTATTCGTCGAACCTTGATTTCAAGCAGACGAATGTAACACCTGGATTCATTCCGGATGGCGTTGGTGGCTTCTTCGAGTTCATGAAAGGGCGCGTGGTGATTCCGGCCAACGGCAACCTGCAACGGTTCCGCCGTGTGGTGCGTCACGAGATGGTACACGTTTTCACGTTCAACAAGCTGTCGCGCGTGATGAGTGATCACCGTCGTCCCTTCACCGGTTTCCTGCCGCTGTGGTTCACTGAGGGTCTGGCCGAGTACTGGTCCGGGGAGCCAGACCATCAGCATGAGATGATACTGCGCGACGCGCTATACACGAATTATCTCGTTCCGCTGAAGTCCATGTTCCGTATCAATGGCTCGTTTGTGATGTACAAGCAGGGCGAGGCGATAAACAGGTTCATCGCAGAGGAATACGGGGAGGAAAAGATCCTGGACATCATTGATAATTTCTGGAAGTCCAGGGAGTTCGAGGTGGTGCTGGAAGTGTCGCTTCAGGAGCCCATTGAAGAGATTACGGCCCGGTGGGAAAGCTGGATCAAGAAGCAATACTACCCGGACCTCAAAAATGTGGACGTGGCTTCGCTTTCGACAGGTAGTATTTCTTCTTCCGGATTCAGCGCGAAGCCGGCGTTCCATACGTTTGAAGATGGGAGACGGGTGGTCTATTTCGTGGGTAACAAGTCCGGCCTGAGCCATGTATATGGTGTCGAAGTCGACTCCACGTTCAGTCCAGTGGGTAAACCGGACGTCATTGTGCGGGGCGGTCGGGACCATGACTTCGAGAACGTCCACCTGTTCGAGTCGAAGATCGCCGTGTCGTCGGAAGGCAATTTGGCGTTCGTCACCAAAAGTGGCAACCAGGACGTGATACACATTTGGGACCTGGTTGAGGACGAACACGAGGCCACGTTCCGATTCGACAATTTCACGGCGGCCTATTCGCCCGCATGGTCCCCTTCCGGTCGAGCGCTGGTTTTTACTTCGATAGAAGAAAATGGGTTCTCAGACGTTTACATTTACCACCTTGAAACAGAACGGCTGCAACGACTTACGGACGATCACTATGATGACAGAGACCCTGCGTGGAGTCCCGATGGGCGCCATATCGCCTTCTCCTCCGACAGGACGAGTGCCGGCGAGAAGGGCGCCTACAATCTGTTCGTGTATGATCTGGAGGACGGGCAAATCCGCTACGTGACGTATGGCATGCGGATGGACATGGCGCCGGCATGGAGTCCGGACGGTAAGTCGCTTGCATTTATTTCGGCCGTGAAGGATTCAACGGGCCGCTTCGGGCCGCAGGACCTCTGGACGGTTGATATGTCCTACGGACCGGCGGACGACCCGGTGGTCGCAGTTGACGGGGAGGCGTCTTTTTCCGATTCGCCACAGTGGCGAGCCATGGACCGCCTCACCCACCTGGCAACGGCTGCCATGGACCCGGTGTGGACGTCGGAAGATCGGATTGTTTTCACGTCTTTTGAAGGGCTCCAGTTCTCGATTCGACATCTGGAAGGCGTCGATTCTCTCCGCACAGCGCCAAGGAAACGCGAGGTGGCCGACCTGTCCGATGCCGGCGGGGAATGGACCTTTGGTAAAATCGGTGTGGGTGAAGGTGCAACGGCGGGCACCTACAAGAGCCGATACCAGCTGGACATTGCCCAGGGCGCCGTCAGTCAGAGTTCCGTGCTGGGTACGACAGGGGGGGCCATGCTGTCATTTTCCGACATGCTGGGCAACGATTACCTTCAATTCACACTATTCAATTCCGGCACGACGCAGCGATCGCTGCTCAGGGACCTTTCGTTCCAGGTTGCAAAGTTCGATTTCGGGAGCCGCGTGAACAAAGGATATGGCCTCTATCGGTTTGCCGGACTCCGGTACGACGTCACGGATCCGGATGCACCCACGGAGTTTCCCCGATTCGAGGAGACCATTTACGGCGGTTTCGGTGCTCTAAGCTACCCACTCTCCAAGTTTCGACGCCTGGAACTGGGCACATCGTTCAACTGGAGCCGGAAGGAAATCAGTTTCACGCAGCAGGAACGGGATGCTTGGCTGCTGTCGAATACCGTCTCGCTGGTTCATGACGAGGCGCTGTACTGGATGAATGGTCCCATCGATGGTTGGCGTGCCAAAGTGACGGCCGGGTATACGACCGATGTCGTGTACTCGAACGTCAGCTACTTCACGCTGAGCGCGGATGTCCGCAACTACATTCGCCTGTCGAATCGCGTTACTTTTGCGTCCTGGTTTATGGGCCGGATCAACGAAGGAAAGGAAGCGCGGCTGTTCGTCATGGGCGGGTCGTGGGATATTCGCGGGTTTGATTTCTTTGATGTGCGCGGGCAGAAAATTTGGTTCACCTCGCAGGAATTGCGTTTTCCGCTGCTCGACGCTCCATCGGTGCTACTGCCTGTACTTGCTCCCCTGGGTGTTGCCAACCTGCGCGGAGCCGCCTTTTTCGACGCGGCGCATGCCTGGAATGATGACTACAATGAGGTCCGGCGCGAGATCAATGCGGGAGAGACCATCGGTTCGGCCGGGATCGGCCTCCGGTTAAACCTTTATGGAGCCTTCCTGCTGCGCCTTGATTACGGCCGGCGGTACCGGGATGGATTCCGCGAGCAGGACAAGGTGTTCAAGCAATTCATGTTCGGTTGGGATTTTTGAAGATGCAACGCACACATCATGGCCTTTCAGCTCTCCTGATCGGGCTACTCCTGTTGTCGGGCTGCCAGACGGTGTCTGTAGATACGCCCAATGCGCTCGGCATGGAGGCATGGAAGACGGATGGTGGCAGTCCCGAGCGGAGTCGGTACTCAAAACTGGAACTCAGTCCGCCCCTGGAGCTTGCCTGGGAGTACAACGCGTCGGCGGGATTCGGGCCCGGATCGCCACTTATTCTTGGCGATCAGGTTCTGGTCGGTACCAGGAAGGGCGAGGTGCACGCCATTGACTGGGTAACGGGCGAACGGTCTGGATACAAACCATTCAATGAAGCGATCGAGGGTACGCCGGTCTTGTCGGGCGGGACACTGTACGTGACGTCTGCCTGGGGACGAAAAGTGCTTATGGCATACGATGTGACGCGTACGGTCATGCGTTGGAGCATTCGCGGCATACCCATCGAAGTGCCAGTCGTCGATGCCGGTGAAAACGTGGTGGCGGTGGATGTCGAGTCCCATGTAAGGGCCTATGACAAGCGAACCGGAGAGGAGGCCTGGCACTTTGACATGAACGTTCGGAGTGCCGTCCAGGCGGCTCCTCTGCTTTTGGACAGTAAGTATATGGTTATTGCTACCGATGCAGGACGCGTGGTGATGCTCGGTGCGGAGAGTGGGAAAAAGGTATGGGAGCGGGACATAGGCGCTCCGGTATATGCGTCTCCTGCCGCCAGTGAAGGCGTGATCGTATTTCCCACGACACGGGGACGACTCGTGGCGCTCTCAGCCGATAACGGGGAGACGCTGTGGGAATATGTGCTCGCACGCGACGATGCACGCTTCAGCGGCGTCGCAGTAGGTGTAGGACAGGTTTTGGTGGGTGCGACCGATCAGAAGGTGCGATCCCTGGATCTGGGTTCGGGGGGCATGGACTGGGAGGTGGAACTGGATGGTGTGGTGACTGCTCCTCCGCAGATCGTGGACGGCCACGTGTATGTCGGAACGCTTGGCAGTCAACTCGTCGCCCTTGATCGGAAATCTGGCCGCGAGGTCTGGTCCGTAGATCTGAAAGGACGCGTGAAGTCAGCGATGGCTGTCTCGGACGACGCCTTGATTGTCCTTTCAGAACCCCGTTATGTAACGAAATTTGTACGCAGTAAGGAGGTTGCACGTGAGGACTGACAGCCCACAGATAATACGCTTGATGCTATGTGTCCTCGGGACGCTTATCGCTGTTCCAGGAGCCGCCCAGGTGCGGTCACTGACGGTTGTGTCCAATATGAACACTGCGCACGTCTTCGTAGATGGGGAGTGGATGGGGCGGGTGACAGATGGGCCCTTTCTGGTAGCACAGTCTGCGGAAGAGCTCACCGTGAAGCCGGAGACGCTCGATGCCTGGGCCATCCAGCCCATCCGGTTCGACCTTACGAGTGGCGATGCAGTCGGAGAACTGCGCGCCATGTTTCCGTATTACTACCGCGTGGAGTCCATGCCTCCGGGTGCTGATGTTTTCCTTGTCTCGCCGACCGGCGACGAGTGGCTCGGCGAAACCCCGCTTCTATACCAATCTCCTGCGGCACTCCGGGGCGAGTTTCTGATAGCCCACGAGGGGCATACGTCGGCACGCTTGGTGCCCGGCAAGGAAATATGGAACCATGAGGCGGTCACGTTGGACATCAGTGACGCGAACGTCGCGCGGCGCATGGGCCTCTCCGAGCCGGACAGGCGTCGCCGCTGGATCGACGTCGCCGCCCTCTCGACAGCGGCCGTTGCAGGGGCGCTCGCCGTTCATTATCGCACGAAAGCGGACAATCGGTTCGATCGGTGGCAGGAAACACAGGACCCGAATCTGAAGAACCGGGTACAGCGGCTTGACGTATATTCCGGGGTAGCCGTTGGCACCATGCAGGTTGGGCTCGGCGTGTTCGCATTTCGTCTCATTTTTTGAAGGCACCGGTCGCAGTCCGGAACAGGTAGTCGTGATGGATATTCAGTCGAGACTTGCAGAAGATCTCAAGGCAGCCATGAAAGCTCGAGACCAGGTTGCCTTGCGCACCATTCGTGCGCTGCGGGCGGCTCTCATGGAGAAATCCATTGAAGAAAGAACGGGGGAGCGCGCGAAAGGCGCACAGGACACGCCACTCCCGGAAGCCGTAGCTCTGGCCGTCATTCAGAAACAGGCCAAGCAACGACGCGACGCTATGGCCCAGTACGAAGAAGCAGACCGGGATGATTTGGCAAACAAGGAGAAGGAAGAACTCGCCGTCCTTGAGGGCTACCTTCCCGAGCAACTCTCCGATGACGCCATTCGACAGGAACTCGTGTCCATTCTGGAGGCTTCCGGGGCGACGGGTATGTCGGACATGGGCAAGGTCATGGGACTGGCGATGAAGAAATTATCCGGTCGAGCTGGTGGGGCAGACGTGCAGCGTCTCGTACGGGAGGCTCTTTCAGGAATGGGATAACCGGCCGATATCTCGAACATGGCGACACTTGACATCATCATACTCATCGTACTGGCGGTAGGTCTTTTCCGGGGTTACCGATCCGGTGCAGTGCGTCAACTTGCGAATCTGCTGGGTCTTGTCGCGGCGTTTGTTTCGGCTTCACTCCTCATGGGGCCTGTCAGCATCATTTTTGAAACGAATCTGGGTGTTCCATCGGACTTCTCCGTGTTCCTGGCGTTCCTCGGCGTTTTTGTCGTCGTACGCGTTATTGTACGTGGCTTTGGAGCGTCGCTCGATGAATCGCTGTCGCGGACACCTTTAAGCGCTCTCAACAGGGTCGTGGGGGGCGCCGCAGGTACGTTCAAGGCGGCTGTCGTTCTTAGCCTCCTTTTTCTCATGCTGGGATTTGCTGAGCTTCCCTCGCAGCCATCGCGGGTGGCGTCAGATCTTTACAGACCGGTCTCGGAACTCGTCCCGAAGGCGTGGGACGTACTCGGCAGGGAATCGGACGCATTCAGCGACTTTCGGAAGCAGGTGGAGCACCGCATTGGTGCGGTCAGACAAGGACGGCCGACCTGAGTCGAATCGCCTTCCCGGCCGGTTCAACGCGTTTTTAACGGAAGAGGCGCAGCCGTACGCCGATGAGCGTGTTATCGTGTTCAACACCGGATTGTTCAGCCCCGTACCATTGGGCGTACAGGGAGGCACGTACGCGTGCTCCAGGGCTCCATGTGAGTTCGGGTTCGACCATGAAGGTGCGCAGATCCCCTTTTTGACTGTGGACGGTATACTCCGCGCGGGCATCCAAGCGCCATGCCGCCGTGTGTGAGAACGTCGCCCTACCGGACAATCCACCTTCCACCATCGTATTGGTCGTCCTATTCCCTGGCAGTGGTGCGTAGAGAGTTCGCCCGAGCTGCCTGGTCACCAATCCTGAGAAGGCATGGAGTGCTATCCGACCTGCGCGTCGCGGCCCGTTCCACGAAACGCCAGGGCCGAATCCGGCGCGGGCCCACGTGGCGTTGAGATCCATCGTTCCTGCCCGGTCATAGTCGGCGAGGGTCAACACGACAGATCTGTGTCCCCGCTGCACACCCAGATCGATTCCTCCGATCCTGAAGCGCCCTATAACGTCGCCGTCATCGGATTGAACGCCACCTTCAAGAATCAGAACATGGATATGACTTCCCGGGGCCGCCTGCGGAAGCAGGGAGCGGAGAGGTACCGTCCGCCGCACGCCAACACGGAGACCCTGGACCGCATCATCAGCGCCTGTCCACGAATTGGCAGACCATACTGGAGGTGCCACGTCAGGCAACTGCCGGGCAACAGCCACATTGATCATCAGCGGCAGACCCAGGAAGAGCAGAAGGGTGAGGTGGATGGCGAAATGGTATGAACGCATGTTTTGATAGGGCATGGTCGGTCAATGCACGCGGGGCGCCAGGGTTCTGGGTTCAACACGGGATCGTCTCATTACAGCAAGTCCTCCGATAATGAGGGCCCCTCCAATCAATTGTCCGGGAAGTACCGGATCGCCCAGCATCCACCAGGCTGAAAAAAGGGCGACAAACGGAACGAGGTTTCCAAATGCGGCGGTGTGCGATGCTCCGATGGTACGTACGCCACGGTTCCAAAGGACGATGGCGAAACCAGTGGGCAGAGCGCCGGAGGCTATGATGAGTATGACGTGCAGCCACGTCACCTGGCTCCAATCCATCTGGCTCATGAATGGTACGGCAGCGAGCGTCAACAGCGGCAGCGCCGGGAGAATGGCGCAGACCGAGAGTGCGGTTGGGGTCATCACAGAAATGAGGGGACGGGCCATAGCCGTATAGAAGCCCCACATCATGGCGGCGGCCAGCATGATGATATTACCCAGCATGGCAGCAAGGCTGAGTGTGATTTCCTCCCGCCCGAACACGACGACACCGGCGGTGCCGACCATACTGATGACCAGACCGATCCAGCCCAGCGCCCCCAATTTTTCAAGTCCCAGAAACTTGGCAAGGAGCCCGGTCCAGAGGGGGGCGCTCGCCATGATGAGGGCAGCACTACCGGCCGACGTCAGCGAGAGTCCCAGGACAAAACCAACCTGGTAAATGAACCACCCCACGACGCCGATGCGGACAATTTCCCAGGGATGGGTAGAAAACGGTGCCAAAACGACCCGCATGCTTCGCCCGCTGCGGAGCCAGTAGACCCAGGCCAGTACGACAAGGGCTGTTGAGACCCGCAGCACGTTGAGTACAATCGGGTCGAAAACTACGAGGACCCACTTCATGAGCGGGAAATTTACGCCCCACATCAGGACGACGGACAGCAACTCTATTTCGCTGCGCCACCGTTTCATCATGTCTCCCACCACGCTGCTCTATTTTTTGAGTGTGGCAAGCTACTCCAAAAATCGTACATTACCGTATGACTGATCGGGGAATAACGAAGCTCTACTATACGATCAGTGAGGTATCCCGCCTCATTGGTGAGGAGGCCCACGTCCTTCGGTACTGGGAAACAGAGTTTCCAATACTGAAGCCGAGGAAAAACCGGGCCGGCAAACGTGTTTATACGCGCGAGGACATTGACACCGTGTATCGCATTCGGCATCTGCTCAGGGAAGAGAAGTTTACGATCGATGGTGCCCGGCAGGCCTTGGCCCGCAAGGACGACATCAATGCGAATACGGACCAGGATTCAGTGGAAGACCTCATAGAGGTCAAGACTTTTCTCGCTCGACTGCTGGACAGGATCTGACAAGCACGTCACGGAGGGAACCGATCGGCAGGGGATAGATATGAATGCCCTGACCTCGGGACGTGGCGCAGCCCGGTCGCGCACTTGCATGGGGTGCAAGGGGGCGTGGGTTCAAATCCCGCCGTCCCGACTTACGAGGTAACGTACTACGAAACGGCCACTGGCGAATAGCTGGTGGCCGTTTTCGTTGTAGTGGGATTCATGGACCACGGGTCGCAGAGCAGGCCAAAAACATTCCAGCGTTCGGAACGGCCTGCCTGGCTGAAAACGATCAAAAAATAGGAATGGTCGGAAACATACTATCGATCTGAGGATAGCACGCTCTTAATAGCGTCCAGCAAGCATTATAGAGCGATATGAATTTGGTGTCAACGAGACAGGCGGCCACATTATTGGGTGTCCACGAATCTTCGATCAAGCGTTGGTGCAATGCGGACGATTTGCCATGTTCGCATACGGCGGGTGGGCATCGCCGCATTGACCTGACGGATGTACTCTCGTTCGCTGAAAGCCAGAATCTCGAATGCTCCTTGCTGCCATTCGGTAACGATGCACTCATGGTTTGGAATGGAGCCAATGAATTGCGATTGGGCCGCCATGCTGATGTTTTAGCTGTCAAAATGAAAGACTGGCTGTTGCACGCGGAAAGCTCGAAGCTGGCAGCGCTCATGCAGTTATGTCGTTCGCTGGATATTCCATATGCCCGCATGTTCGACCGTCTTATTGCACGAGTAATGGCGGACATTGGCGAAGCCTGGGCTCGCGGAGCATTTGAAATTGGTGATGAGCATCGGATTTCCGAATCTCTGATGGATGTCCTTTACAGCCTGCTGGCGGGTATGCCCCAGACAGCAACCTCCAACAACGGGCAACGCGTGAGGACGGCCATCGTAGGGTGTGCTCCGATGGAAGATCACGCGACGGGCGCCATGATGGTACGGATCCTGCTTATGGACAGGGGCTGGAAAGTGATTTACCTCGGTCGAAATGTGCCCGAAGAGGATCTGATTCTTTATCAGCGTCGCCACCGCGCCGAACTCGTCGCCGTCTCCATGTCGAGTCAGCGGTCAAATTCAGAAGTGCGTGAGTTCGTCAGGAATGTGATCTCCATGAGGCGGGAGGATGCCCCGTTTGATCTTGCCATTGGAGGCTCTGGTGTAAATCTGGTGACAGATCAGGTACCGGCCAGACCTTCTCCGATTATAGTTCGGACGTTTGAGGACTCGGAATCGTTCGATGACTGGCTGGAGATGCGCCATGACAAGTAGGCGTCTTTTTCTGGAACCGGGTCAACGCTCGGACCCGTGGTCAACAACAGTCCTCACGGTTCTGGCCATTTTTACAGCCCTGGCACTTGCCGGATATTGGTTTTTTGGGCTGCATCCACAGAATCTTGCCCGGTTTCCCTCGTCGGCCTCTTTTTATGCCGTTTCGTACAGTTTCTTTGCGCAGTCACAGGTGTGGTTGTCTGGCGTTGTTCTCTTACTCTTTCTTGTGCGGTCGGCAGGATGGAAGTGGATAACCGGTTTTGTGCTCGTTTATGTGCTGAGTCTTTCCAGCGAGCTGGCGGGCACGAATACCGGCTTTCCATTCGGAGAGTACCGCTACACCAGTCTTCTCGGTACGAAATGGTTCGATCACGTGCCTGTCGTAATTCCACTCAGTTGGTTCACGATGGTGCTGCCTGCCCACATCATTACCGGGCGTCTGACAGAGTGGTCTATGTCCCGCCCCATGCACTGGCTACTGACCGGAATACTGCTGACGATATGGGACCTCGCTCTTGACCCGGCTATGAGCTATCTGGTGATTTACTGGGAGTGGGGAGTGGAAGGCGCGTATTACGGAATGCCATGGGTCAATCTGGCAGGATGGCTGTTTACGGGGGTCATCCTCTCGTTTGCGCTTGACCAGACTGGAGTGAGGGAATGGGAGGCGCGACTGTCATCGCGATGGCTGACGGCCTATTATGTCATTCTGTTCGCGCTGCCGTTCGGCATGCTGGTGGCTGCTGGAGCGTGGCCCGCTGCCGTATTTTCCATCACGGTTCTCGTTATCGCACTTGAGATCTACGGTCGGCTCGGTACCGGTTCCAGATCTGCAGCGGGCACTTCAGATACATCCCATGGTGCACCCAGTGATGAACGAGGGGTGGAAGACGTGGACGGTCTCGACAACCACGCGTACCTCGCATCGGTCATCGATGCTGCCAGCCAGAATGCGTGGGGATTTTTTCGAGACCACTCAAGGTCATTTTCGTTCTCATCCCGGCTTTTCAGCAAGGCGAATCGCCGTCTTGTAACGTCACTTTATGTATTCTGCAGGATTACGGATGATCTGGCCGACAACCATGCCATGCCTCCAGACCGCAGAGCGGCGCTCCTGCATGAGTGGCGGAGCATTCTCCGCAGCGCCTATGATGAGGGAGAGTCCGGATTTGTCTGGCTCAACGAGTTGGCTGGTGCCCTTCGCGCATCTGGCATGCCTTTCAGCGTAATAGATGCGCTGGTGGACGGTGTGCTCAGCGACACCGGCCGTGTCCGTGTACTGTCCACGCAGGAATTGAAAGACTACTCCTACTCGGTGGCATCGACCGTGGGTATCATGATGTGCTATCTGTTCGGCGAAAGGGATAGCTGGAAATTGTCTCGGGCTGCTGCCCTGGGCAGGGGTATGCAGATCACGAATATTCTGCGTGACGTGAAAACAGACCTGCTCATGGACAGAGTGTACATTCCTTTGGAAATACTTTCAGCGCATGGCCTATCGGTGGATGATCTTCACGAATTGGTCCGTCTCGGGCCGGCACACAGGGGACGTGACTCGCGCCTCGATGCCTACAAAAACGTCCTTGAGACCGTCGCTAAAATGGCAGATGAAGAATATGACAGAGCGTGGGAGGCCATACCAAGACTTCCGGCTTCGTTTGGTCTTTCAGTGGCGGTCGCGGCCTCGGTTTATCGAGGCATTATGGGTAAGCTGCGATCCGACGGGTATGACAACCTGAGTAGACGGATTGCGACCGGTTCCATCGAGAAAGCGTGGTTGGCGGCATGTGGTCTTGCCCGATATGGATACAGTCGTTTGAGGAGGCCGTGGGCCCATAGCCTGGTCGAAACGGCACACGTCAAGTATCGCGAGCAGGGTCCATGACAGATTATTGGCGACCGCACCGGGCCCGCATGCTCCATCTCATCATTCGTCTGGAATTATGGCGTCGCCTGGCCGGCCTGCATGTTCGTGGGGTGATGAGGTGCGATGGCCACGCTGTGAACGTGATCATTGCCAACCATACGGGTCGGTATGACGGCTTTGCGATCTGGCGTGAGTGGTTTTCCCACGAACGTGCCGGACGGCTGTTCACGCTCATGCTACAATCACAGATCGACAAAAACCGGGTGTTCAAGGGTGCGGGTGCTGTCGGTTTCGATCCAGACAGGCCGCAGTCGCTTCGCGCCGTGTATCGTTTCATGGAGCGGGACGTGCAACCAGGAGATGCCGTCGTGATGTTTCCCCAGGGGCGTATTCTGCCAGGGGATGCGATGCCGCTCGGGTTCAGGCAACTTCCGCGTCTCGTCATGCGGTGTCCCCACCCTCTGAAGCTTACAGCGGTAGGTTTGGCCACGGAAATGCTTCATCTGCGTCGCCCCTCCGTGTTTATGGACATCGACGAGCCGGTAGATGTGGCCCCGAGCGATGATACAGTCCTGCTTTCGGAAGAGCTCGTCACGAAGCGGGTGGCGCACATCAGGTCCCATCTACACAGATGGGGCGAGCAGGCGGTCACACAATTCAGCAGGATTTGACATGAAAGTTACGATCATCGGATCAGGTTTTGGTGGACTTTCGCTCGCTGTTCGACTGCAGGCTGCCGGCCACGACGTAACCATCCTTGAGAAGAGGGCGGCGGTAGGGGGACGTGCGTATAGGTTGAAGAAGGATGGATATACATTCGATATGGGCCCCAGCCTGGTGACAGCACCATCCATCATTCGCCGGATTTTCGATGCGGCCGATCGGCGCCTGGAAGACTATATCGACCTGGTACCGCTGGATCCTTTCTATCGAATTTTCTATCACGATGGCACCCACATTGACTACGCAGGGGATGCCGAGCGGATGAAGGAGCAGATGGCCGTCTTCAACGCCTCCGATGCCGCTCAGTACGATGCCTTCATGGCGGCGACGAAACCGATCTACGAGGCCGTGATAAGGGATGGTCTCGGGAGCAAACCATTTGACACATTGGGGGTCATGGCCCGATTTGTTCCGCGTGCCGCCCGTCTTGGAGCGCTTATTCCGGTAGCCTGGTTCGCGAAGCGGTTTTTCAAGGATTTCCGGCACCGTTTCATGTTCAGCTTCCATCCGCTGTTCATCGGTGGGCATCCGTTCCGAGCTCCTGCCATTTATGCCATGATACCCTATCTGGAGAAGGAAGAGGGCGTCTGGTTTGCGAAAGGTGGTATGTATGCTCTCGTAGAGGCGCTCGCACGTGTATTCACCGAACTTGGCGGCCGCATCCATACGAGTAGTGAAGTTACCCGGATCAACGTCGAAGCTGGTCGGGTCACGGGTGTCCAGACAGAGGACGGCCGGCAGGAGGCGGACATCGTTGTTTCAAACGGAGACGTGGCTTCGACCTACCGGTACCTGATAGATTCGAGACATCGTAGAAAGTGGACCGATCGGAAGATAGATCGGACGGCCTACACGATGAGTTGCTTTCTGCTGTACCTGGGGACTCGCCGGAAATACCCGCGTCTGGCGCACCATACGCTCATCCTGGCCGAACGCTACAAGGGGTTGATCGATGATATTTTTCGGCATGAGGAGCTGCCGGACGACTTCAGTATGTACCTGCACGTTCCGACAGCGACCGATTCCTCCATGGCTCCGGAAGGGTGTGAGAGCATGTACGTTCTGGTGCCGGTTCCCAACCTCCGAGCAGATGTGGACTGGGAGGCGGAAGCGCCCAGGTACAGGGACAAGATCCTGACTTTCCTGGAGGCCTGGGGACTCGATGATCTCCGGTCGAATCTGGACGTCTGTGAGATGTTTACCCCGAACGACTTCCAGTCTGAGCTCAATGCGTTCGTTGGCAACGCATTTTCAGTAGAACCGAGAATCAGTCAGACGGCCTTTTTCCGGCCGCACAACCGGTCGGAAGACGTACGAGGCCTCTATATCGTCGGGGCGGGAACGCACCCCGGCGCGGGCGTGCCCGGCGTAATGCTGTCGGCCGAGGCCACCTTTTCCAGTATCCAGGAGGATTGTGATGCCTAGTAACGCCGTCATACTCGTCGATGAAAAGAACCGTGAAATCGGTACCGCCGGAAAGCAGGAAGTCCATGTCACGGGCGCGCTCCACAGGGCGTTTTCCGTATTTCTGTTCGATGCGGAGGGCAGGCAACTGATCCAGCGTCGCGCTTCGGGAAAGTATCATACGGGTGGTCTCTGGTCGAATGCGTGCTGTTCGCATCCGAGACCAGGGGAGTCCATTGACCGGGCTGTTGCGCGTCGCGTTCGGGAGGAATTGGGGCTTGAGTGCCGTGTAGCTCACCTGTTCGACATGAAATACCGTTCTGAACTACACGGCGGACTGATAGAGCACGAATACGATCAGGTATTTGCCGGTACGTTTTCCGGTACCCTTCAGCCGGATCCAGATGAAGTTTCCGAGACGAAGCTTGTCGAGACTTCAGCACTCCATGAGCTCGTTCGTACATCACCTTCCGACTTCTCGCCATGGTTCCGGCTTCTCCTTGGAGAGGTGGACCGTGCGCGGCGGGGACCTGTCGCCAATCGGTGGACACAAACCATTGTGGAACCGGACGGCACTGTGGCCACCTTTTACTTCCCCGGTGTCAGGCAGACTTTTGTATGAGTTCGTTCGTATCAATTGCCACTGGTACGTCGTGGGTCATTCTCGTTGCCATGCTCGTCAATGCACTCGCCAACGTGGTGTGGCTCCGCGTCTCTGCTCGCCCATCGAGAGCAGGAATGAGTGTCCCTTCAGAAGCGCTACCGGATCTCGACATTTTCATCCCGGCCCGGAACGAAGAGCAAAACCTTGGCCGTCTGCTGAGATCGCTTCTTGGCCAGGAGTACCCGGGTTCCTTTCGCGTGCATGTCCACGATGATGCTTCTGAGGACGGCACGTGGGACGTTCTATCTTCCGTCTGCGACTCCCGCTTGAATCTCCAACGGGGTACCGGACCACCACCGGGTTGGATGGGAAAAGTACACGCTCTCTACCGTCTCACGCGTAGTGCCAAGGGTGCGTGCTACCTGTTTCTCGATGCGGATACCGAGTTGACCGATCGGGAATCTCTGCAACGGCTCATTAGACGATTCAGCACGACGGGCGGAGTGGTTGGAACGGGTGTCACCCGGCTATGCGGTGGGGGCCTCCTGCTGGGTTCGCATATCGGCGGAGTCATTCTGTCGGCCATACCCTGGTGGCTCGGGCGATGGTTGCCCGCGAGCAGCATGGCGGGCGTCAATGGGCAGTGTTGGCTGATTGATGGAGACGCATATCGGCGCACCGAGCCTCATCTCCACGTGAAAGGAGAGGTGCTTGAGGACATCCATATAGGCCGGTATCTTTACCGATCAGGATATACGCCGGTGATGCTGAATGCCCAGGGCGAAGTACGTGTGCATATGTACCGGAACCTGCGCGAGGCGTGGCTCGGCTTTCAGAAAAACGCGTATGCCATATCTGGAGGGACACCTCTGCGGGCCGTCGTCATCTTCGCCATCTATGCGGGGCTGGTCTTCGCCGCGCCGGCCCTTGCGCCTGGCCTACTGGGTGTCCTTCTCGCAACGCGACTCGTGACCGACCGATTTCTGGGACTACCGGTCTGGGTCACATTCCTGGCACCCGTATCGTACGTACTCGGCGGGCTGATCCAGATCAGTTCCGCGCGGGCTCACTGGAAGGGAACTGCCGTGTGGAAGGGGCGCCTGGTGGCCGCATCGACCGTGAAACAGGGCCTGTGAGCCGGCTCCGACGGCTGCGCTCGTATCAAAACGGGTGAGGTGGTGCTTGAACGGCTTCGAAAAGTGCCGCCGTTTTCTCGGCGGACGATGCGGAGTTGAGGGCGTACATCCAGAATCGCTCCGTGCCGGGATCCGAGTTGGCCATGAAGAGCTGCATGGTGCCCTGGGATTTATGTTCGGCAATGAGCCAATTGGCAATGATGCCGTAGTGCAGTCTGTCGTCAGTGCCAAAGGGCGTGGAACGGTCAAATGTCCATGGGCCGACCTCTTTCCGAATGGCCGTAATAGGAAAGCCTTCGAGCTCGCGGAACTGCGCTACGATATCGTCCATGCCGCCTGTCGGAAAGCTGCCTAGGATTACAGGTCGACGCTCCGGCGCCATGCGCTCAACCGCTTCGAGCGCCAGCACGGTCGCCGCCTTATGATGGGCGTGGAAGGGCTTGATGGGGAGGTGAGTGAAAATAAAATCGTAGTCATGCCCGGCGAGGATGTCATCGAGGCGTGATGCGACGCGTGTGGTGTTCCACACGTGCTGCATGACGGAGTCTGCGTTCTCTGTTTTGCCTTCGTCGGGTTCATCGAGATAAAAATATTCGGAAATACCAACTATACGGCCACCGGCCTCCAGCTCTCTCTTCCGGATAGCGGGAAGTTCCTGTCGTGCCACTTTCTGTGTGGTCAGGTCCAACCCGTAGAGCGGTTCGGCCAGCGTGGAAAAACGGTATCCGCCGGCACCGTCGGTAACCAGTGCCAGGTGCACATTCCCGTCGAGGGCGTGGGTTATCCGGTACATGGTGGCCGCAAACATGGCCTCATCGTCGGGATGGGCGGTAATGACGAGCACCGATGGCCCCGACCGCTCCATTGGGGCGGACGCCTCCTGTGGGCTGGTGGCTTCCTGTGCACCTGGATCGGAGGCGCAGGCGCTCAATGTGCCGAGGGCGAGAACAAGGACGAGGAGAATTCGGGGCATGACGTTGACGTGTAAAAGCTGTAGACGGCGCCGTGTCATACGTCCAGCCGGGTTGCTTGTTTTTGAACTGGATGCTTGTCTCTGCATCGCGTACTTTCACGTGCTCACGCAACCATAAACACGCCTCGTCATGAGCGACGCACGTATCACGGCTGGACGCAAACTAGCGGCCGATCTGAATGCCATTCGAAAGGAAAGTGGTGTTTCCGTGAAAGATGTCATGGATGCGACACGACTGGCTGAGAATGTAGTCGAAGAGATGGAGATCACAGGACTGGTCTCGAATCCGATGTTCAACCGGGTCTACCTCCGATCTATTTTTCGTTCCTATGCCCGCGCCATCGGACTGGAGGAGTCTTCTGTTCTCAATGCGCTGGAGGAAGCACTCGGCGGCACGTATGATGGCAGCCTGCGCCCTGGGGCCGACCTGGAAACCGTAAACGTTGATGAGAACGACAGGATGTCGTCGGACAAAGCGACGGATGAGGATACTTCGGCCCGCAATGAGTCTGGGACGGACGAGGCGCCAGGAAGCGGGTCTGAAGTGGATGAGACGGAGGATGGGGAGACTGTAGCAGACCCCGAAGCAAACAAGGCAACACAGCAAGGCCCTGAACTATCTGCGACGTCCGTTTCCTCGGCCCCTTCACCCCCTGTACCCTCTGCGCTACCCGGTCCCGCACAACCTGCAGGCCGTGTAGTGCTTCTGCCCAACATGCGTGGTATGTGGGTGGCTGCTGTCGCGGCCATCGTTCTCATTGCACTTATTGCCGTCGCCGCCCTTTGGGTTGTCTCCAGAAGTGATACCGCCCAGGAGGATATCCAAGGCAGTCCAGGCGCCACGGAGGCGGTGGAACAGCCCGCATTGATCGAACTCCCGAAGCCAACCCTGCCCGATACCCTGAGTATTGCAGTCACTGCCTCGGTTGAACCGCTGGATCCGATCAGAATCACGCTGGACATGGAGCAGCAGATGCTCATTTCGTCCGTCACCGATACGGTGCAGCTGCCCATTGAACCGTTTGTTCGTTTTCCATTGTGGATAGAGATGGATTCAACGGTTGTGTTCCGCTTCCTGCAGGTCGCCGAGTTTGAGCGGGAAGTAGAGCATGCTACGTTTACAGTGGAAGGTCATAAACTTCCGCCAGAGTGGGTAGATGAAGCCGGCGTATATACGGTAAATCGGGATTCTGTGCTGAGTTGGCTCCGCAGGCAATCGGATGTACCGTGAGCGTTACCGCTACCAAGTCGTTGATCGAGAGAACGCGTGCCCTGCAGAAGAGTCTGGAGAAGCGAGCCACGGATTCCCGTACTCCGGAAGACATATCTGTACTGCATGCCGAACTCTCCGATGTTCTTCTGTTGCACGGGCAGCGGTACTACGGCTTGGACGACCCCGTTATCAGCGACGGAGAATATGACGACCTGATGGTACGTCTTCGCGAGATCGAGGACCAGTACCCAATGCTGGCCACTGAAAATTCTCCGGCATTGCGCGTTGGAACGGCGCCGCTTGCCGCTTTCACAAAGGTAGAACACCCGGAGCCGCTGTTGTCGCTCGCCAACGCATTTTCAGACGAGGATATCAGAGCCTGGTATGAGCGGGGGGTCCGAAATGCAGGAATGGACCTGCAGAGCGAAGCACGCCTACACCTGGCCCTGGAGCCAAAGATAGACGGTGTTGCCCTGGCGTTGACCTACGAAGCGGGTACACTGGTTCGCGCTGCAACACGTGGAAATGGTCGAGTTGGGGAGGACGTTACCGAAAATGTACGCACAATACGCAGCATTCCGCTGACTCTTTCAGGTCCTGGCTTTCCTTCCCGCCTCGAGGTTCGCGGTGAAGTCTATTTTCAGCGCTCCGCCTTTGAACGCCTGAACGCGCGTTTATTGAAAGAGGGCCAGAAGACGTTTGCCAATCCCAGAAATGCAGCGGCTGGTTCACTGCGACAGCTCGACTCACGCATCACGGCCATGCGGCCGCTGTCATTTTTTTCCTACGGGGTTGGCCCGACGACCGGAGAACTTCCATCTTTCCACTCTGAAAGACTGCAACAACTGGAAAACTGGGGGCTGCCTGTCAGTCCGGATAATTGTCGTGCAGACAGTGTGGATGAGGCCATCAGACTGGCTTTATCATGGTCTGACCGTCGCGAGTCCATGGATTATGAAATTGATGGTGTTGTCGTCAAGTTTGATGACATTTCAGTCCAACAGCAACTTGGAAGTGTTTCAAATGCCCCCAGGTGGGCCATTGCATACAAATTTCCGGCCCAGGAGGTCACAACCACGTTGCGAGATATTATTGTCAACGTGGGTCGGACTGGGCAGATCACGCCCGAAGCCGTGCTCGACCCGGTTCAGATTGGTGGTGTGCGCGTATCGCAAGCCACGTTGCACAATGCCGATTATATTTTGTCCCGGGACATCCGTATCGGGGACACGGTCCTGGTCAAACGCGCAGGAGATGTCATCCCGAAGGTTCTCGGACCCGTTGTATCGGCGAGGACGGGCACGGAAGAAAGATGGACCCTGCCGAGCAACTGTCCGGTGTGCGGCGCGCCACTCGAGCGCATTGAAGGAGAAGCCGACACATATTGTGTCTCGGCTGACTGCCCGGAACAGTTTGTGCGTCTGGTCGAGCACTTTGCCTCCCGGAATGCTATGGATATCGAGGGCCTTGGATCCAAACTGGCTAACCTGTTGGCCAGGGAGCGACTCGTCGAGCACCTGGACGACCTTTTCCGTTTGCAGGCTGATGACCTCGTAGCCCTCGAAGGGTTCGGAGACAAGAGGGCGCGCAACTTGTTGCAGGGCATAGAACAGGCACGGCATCGTCCGCTGGCCAACCTCGTGTTTGCTCTTGGCATCCGACACGTCGGGAAAACCACGGCCGAGGCGATTGCAGGGGCATTCCCGTCGCTCGATGCCCTGGCTTCGGCCAACCTGGATGCGCTGAAATCGGTACCCGGTGTCGGTACGGTCGTTGCCCAGAGTGTATATGACTGGTTTCGAATTGACAGGAACAGGCGGCTTGTGGACGCTCTGACGTCGCTGGGCGTGAACACTGTTCGCCGAGAAGAAGAAGCACACGCGCCGGTAGAGGAGGGGCCGCTTTCTGGAAAAACGGTTGTCGTAACGGGCACGCTTGAGGGGATGACGCGCGAAGAGGCAAAAAAAATGATAACTGCCCTTGGCGGAAAAACAGCATCCAGTGTGAGCCGCAAAACCGATTTTCTCGTCGCCGGAGCATCTCCTGGAAGCAAGCTGGAAAAGGCGAATGAACTTGGCATTCAGGTGCTCTCCGAGCGTGATCTATTGAACCTCCTTTCCTGAAGACGTACTCATGCTCTCGCCCATCGATATCGCTGTCATCATCCTGTACCTCACCGGTGTCGTAATCTTTGGTATCCGGATCGCCGGGAAGCAAGAGTCTACGAGCGATTACTTCATGGGCAGCCGAGAGCTGCCCTGGTGGGCAATCTGTTTCTCGATTGTAGCTACGGAGACAAGTACGCTGACCATCATTGGTATTCCAGCAGTCGCCTATGCTGGTACGTGGACCTTCCTGCAGCTGACGCTTGGCTACCTCGTTGGGCGATCACTTGTTGGATGGATACTGCTTCCACGCTATTACTCCGGTGAAGTCGGCACGGCATACCGATTCCTTGGCGAACGGTTTGGGCATCGGCTTCAGAGCACGGCGTCGGCCACGTTCCTGGTGACACGGCTTCTGGCCGATGGCGTACGTCTTTTTGCCACGGCCATTCCGGTAAAAATGATATTCGCATCGCTTGGCTACGACTTTGGGTATCCTGTCATCATCCTCGGAATCGGCATCCTCACGGCGCTATATACGTATTTTGGTGGACTGAAAGCCGTTGTCTGGATGGATGTAGTTCAGATGGGTCTGTATGTCTTTGGTGCATTGATAACGATCATGATTGTCGGGATGACGCTGGAGCTTCCGGTAGCCGTGGCGATGTTGACCGAGGCTGGAAAGCTTACGGTTTTCGATCTGACTCTCGATCCAGGTCGCATTGTGACGCAGCCGTATGTGATGGTAACAGCCGTCGTCGGTGGAGCCGTATTCAGCATGGCTTCCCATGGCACGGACCAGCTTATCGTACAGAGACTCCTGGCCTGTGCCTCTCTCGACGATGCCCGGAAGGCGCTGGTCGGAAGCGCTGTTATCGTAATGATCCAGTTTGTCGCTTTCCTGACCGTTGGCTCGCTTCTTTGGGCCTACTACGGAGGCGCCACACCGGAGGCCATGGGCCTCACGCGAGCTGATGAAATATTCCCTCGATTCATCATCGAAGGTTTACCCGTTGGTCTTACCGGGCTGCTCATTGCAGGCATTCTAGCAGCGGCCATGAGCACGCTGTCATCAAGCCTGAATGCGCTTGCATCTTCCTCTGTCCTGGATCTCTTCGGCCAGCGTCTCGCGGTCTGGTCCGACGCCGCTCGACTACAACTCTCCAGGCGGCTTACACTGGTCTGGGCCGTCGTTTTTGTGGGATTCGCGACACTCTTCGAAGATCAACAGAACCCGGTTGTCGAACTTGGTCTGTCCATAGCCAGTTTCACGTACGGAGCTCTACTTGGTGGATTTGCGCTTGGTCTGTGGAACCGACGCGCCAACGAGGTGGATGCCATTATTGCTTTTGCCATGTCTGTGTCAGTCATGGTTGTACTCATATTTGGAATTCCCGGAATCATTGCAGCACCGGCCGTTGCGTGGCCCTGGTACACGGCGATTGGCACATTGGTAGCTGTTGGTACAGGATCATCCTTGGCTCTACGCCATTCCTGACACGGAACCACTACGTTTTCGGAAAACGATGTCAGATGTCATTTCTGGATAAACTTCCTTTTTTCAGACCGCGGGTCCGGCCGGTAGGTTCGAATCTGGAACGCGGTATGGACAACCATTCGGCGGTCAGGCGACGGAGAGAACGGTGGTTCAGATGGTTCATGGTGACCCTCGTTGTGGTTGCGGCCATCGTAGTGTTTCCGCGGGCCCAAGTGTATGAGTATACCGTGGAGGTTGATGACATATGGCGGCAGGACAACCTGCACGCACCTTTTCGTTACGCCATACGGAAATCGGCTGACGAGTTACAGGCTGAAAGAGAACGTGTTCGCCGGGAAACACCGCCCATTTTCCGTGAGGAGACAGGCGCGGGTGAACAACTCCTGGCACGCGGAGATACGCTCATGCAAGCGCTGGGCAGCCTTGTTGATATTCATGCGCGAATTCGCGATACAAGGTCGCTGAGCGTGGCCGATTCAGCAGCACACAGGGACTCCATGGCGTGGCGCGCTGGTGTCGATTCGCTTCGGCTGGGACTTCGTCGTTCCGAGTGGAACGTCCTGCTGGAGGACGGACAGGCGGAGCGTGCCGTACGGGACGTCGTGCGGATCATTGCAGAACTCCAGGAGACGGGCATCCTCAGCGTGGCCAAGGACTCGATTCTATCGGACAAGGTGACCATAAGGACCGACCTAACCAGGCGGCAGCAGGACGTGGATTCGCAGCGGGTATGGGGAAGGAATGAAGCACTGCGTGAAGTCCAGTCGCGTATCCAGTCCCTGTACGTCGCAGACCCGGTCATGCAATCTACAGCGTTGGCACTCTACGCTTACCTGATGGAGCCCAATCTCGTGTACGATGGACGCGCTTCGGAGACGCGATGGCAGGAGCATGAGAATCTGATTGTGCCAAGCGCTGACATCGTCAGGCAGAACGAAGTCATAGTAAGGCGGGGTGACCTCGTTACGGAAGACATTCACCGGAAGTTGACCTCACTCGAGGCGGAGCGAATGGAGCGTTCGGGCACGAGTATCCAGTGGCAACGTCTTCTGGGGCAGGTCATGGTGGTTCTGGGCACGTTCCTGATATTCTATCTCTATCTGTTCCTGCTCAGGCGGCCCATATTTGATGATGCGAAGCTCATGCTCCTCATCAACATTCTGCTTGTGACCATCATACTGCTGTATGGTGTGGCGCTGCGTCTGGCACTCGTAGATATGTATCTGGTGCCGGTCGCTGTCGTATCGATACTGTTGACCGTAATGTTCGATTCGCGGGCGGCCATGTTCGCTACACTGACCTTGGCCCTGCTGGGCGGTTTGCTTCTCGGATTTGACTTCGGGTTTACATTTGCAACGATCTTTGCTGGATCGCTGGGCATTTTCAGCGTGCGTGATATCCGAAACAGAAGCCAGTTTTTCCTGAGTGCCGGACTGGTCTTCCTCGGCTACATAACCGTCCTCACGGCAGGTCTTCTGCTCGCCGGTACCTCAATAGAGCGTTTTGCAGATGAAGCCGTGTTCGTCCTGATCAATTCGGTACTCCTGCTACTGGCTTACCCTCTACTTTGGGTCTTCGAGCGGACGTTCGATATAACGACGGACCTCACGCTCCTGGAACTCTCCGATACCAACCGACCGCTCCTCAAGAAGCTCAGTATGAGGGCACCCGGCACCTTCAACCATGTGCTGCAGGTCGCCAATCTCGCCGAGGCAGCCGCGGCAGCCGTGGGTGCGAACGCGCTCCTTACACGTGTGGGTGCGCTGTATCACGACATCGGGAAAATGGTCAAACCAGAGTACTTCGTCGAAAATCAGCGTCCTGACAACAACCCGCACGATGCACTGAAGCCCCGCATGAGCGCCCTTATCATTGCTTCTCATGTGAAAGAAGGGTTGGATATGGGCCGCGAGGAAAACCTGCCGATGGAAGTGCTGCAGTTCATTCCCATGCACCACGGCACGACGAGAATCGAGTATTTTTATCGCCGAGCGGTCAATCTTACGCAGGCCAAAGATGCGGACGTGTCCGAGTCCGATTTCAGATATCCGGGTCCTGTACCAGGTTCCAAGGAAACGGGAATCCTGATGTTGGCCGATTCGGTGGAAGCGGCCAGCCGAACTCTCGAAAACCCCAATCATAAGCGACTTGAAAGCCTGATAGATGGCATCGTCGAGGCCAGGCGGGAGGATGGACAACTGGATGACACTGACCTTACGTTCAAGGATTTGAAGGTCATCAAGGAGACCCTGCTCAATGCCCTGCTGGGGATATACCACGTCCGGGTCAAATATCCCGGGGAAGAGTCAACGGAAAAGATTTCGGACGCGCTCGACGGATGATGTCGTCAGGTGGATGTCCAGCTCCATGAGCGCGTGCCACGAGTCGGGGCCGACCCGGCGGACGGTCCTCGACGCACCTTTCGTGTAGATCACCAGGTCCGAGGCAGCCGCTATGGTATCGACCTGTATATCATGTCCACTAACAGCTGTTGCAAGGATCTGTCCCTTGAACCCTGTAAGAAGCCGTATCTGTTGGGACACGGGGCCGATTGCGTCAGGGTACCTGGTAATCAGCCCGAGCGTCTCGCGGTCCATCAGGGCGGAGATAGCCATAAGAGATTCTTCGGCGAATGCATGTTGGAATCCCAACACTTCAGCGCGCGCGTTTTGGGATTTCGTTGACGCGAGACGAGACATCGGAACAAGGATCACATCCGCTTCCAAGCGGGCATCGATCGATTCCAGATCCATGATCTCAACGATGTTGCCCGTCATGAGTGATGCCACCTCCAATGCAGCCTCAGCCAGTTCCTGGTATTCCGCCGCGACGACGACCCTTTTACCACGCTGATCAAAATCCAACAGGGATCGCTGCTCTTCCATGAGGTAGGCGATCTCTGAGTCATCCAAACCGATGCCTGTCATGCGTTGCAGGGCTCCTGACACTATGCGGGCACCGAGTTCCATGCGTTCCGACTTACCGAGTGCGGCCGGACCCACGACGACAAATCCTTTTCCAGGCTGGGATGCCAGCACACCTTCTTCGACCAGGATGCCGTAGGCGCGACGGATCGTGTGGAATGATACGTCAAGCTCACGTGCAAGAGCGCGCGTGGCCGGCATGACTTCAGAAGGTGCATACACGCCGGACGCTATTTCGTACCTGATGGATTCGACAAGCTGCCGGTAAATGGGTAGGTCGTCCTGTGTATCGACACGGATCATGAGATCTGGACAGGAAGCAGGTCCCAATCATGTTCTTCCAACCGGAACTCCTCGTGACCGACCTGCAAGGACAGGCGAGTGCCGTCACGACGCGCATCCAGAAGCCGAGACCAGTGCAGGTCCTTTTCGGGCATTGCGGCATCGTAGAGGGAGCGCACCGCAATGCGATCTTCACCCACGTGTATTTCCACGATGATGTCTCTGATTCTGATCCATGTCCAGGCTGCGGCCAAGGAGAGGGCAACGGGAAATCCGACGTAAATGGCTGAGAGCACCTGCTGTCCCTCGAGCATGGCGAAAAGCGTCACGACCATGACGGGCAGCATGCACACACCCAGTGGACGCACCAGCTCCGATGCGAATACCATGGGGCGTGGGCGCCCACCGGGATGTCTGCGGGATCGGTATGACTTCAATCGTGTGGGATCTCGATAGTGGATCAGCCGGGTGTTGTGGCAAACGCCCGCGGTAGTGGCACGTCGGCTACTGTCCGCAGTCCGGGCTGCGCCTGAGCCACGAGTGGAATGCCATTGACGAGAGCAGCGACGGTCGCCGTATCCCCAAAAATGCCGCCTTTGATTTCAAGGTCAATCGGAGGATCACCAACGACCCGGACAGCGTCACGGGGATTCGGGGCACCAACATACATTTTCAGGTCGAGTGTCAGAACTTCCTGATCACGAACAAACCCATGCGCATGGTGGTGAATACCCGCCACCTGGCCCTTCATAACGCTCAGGTAGTCCGTCTCGTGGTGCGTGTCCGAGATGACGGGTTCCAACTGCTCTTCCATGGCGTCCAACTCCCATCCGAGCCCAGCAGCCACCATGTATAGCGATTCAACCAGGCCGATATGCCCGAACTGTCCAGTAGCCTTTTTCTCGTCAAACTCCTGTGGCGTGATACCGGCACCTACCTTACGCTGAAGGGGAAGGCGACGCAGTCCGGCATTCACTTCCCGATGGATTATGACGCTTGAAACATCGTTGCATACGCCGGTCGCCATCAGTGCAAGCGCATCCATCGCGTAGCCGGGGTTTACGCCCGTTCCAAGAATGGAAACGCCGTTTTCCGCTGCAACTCGCTCCAACTCGGCCGAAATGGCAGGGTGCCGGTGGTAGGGCCAGGACAATTCTTCCGTAGACGAAACGACATGGGCACCGTGCCGCGCGCACTGGATCAACTGATCGTACATTGAGGCCAGGAACGAGGACGTGGTGTGAACAACAACATCGGGCCGCGTGGCCGAAAGCACGGCATCGGCATCGCCGGAGACCACGACACCGGTTGGCCGGGGGTGGTCAATCAGATCAGATACGTCCTTGCCGATTTTTTCGGGGTCGATGTCGATAGCACCGACGAGTTCAATGCCGAGCGGCTTGTTCAGGATCGTCTTGAGGCACGACTGTCCAATGGGTCCAAGTCCATACTGGACAACGCGATAGGGTTGATTCATGTTAGTTTGATGTCGCTTGGATCGGGTTGATGGAACGGGTACGCAAAGTGCGTCGGTGGGTTGAGGTTTTCCTTGATGGAGCGGGCTGATACCCAGCGCAGCAGGTTCATATAGGAGCCTGCCTTGTCGTTGGTGCCCGACCCGCGAGCGCCACCGAAGGGCTGTTGTCCAACCACGGCACCGGTTGGTTTGTCATTGATGTAGAAGTTGCCGGCGTTATCGGAGAGCGCCGCCGTTGCCTCGGCAATGACGCGTCTGTCACGGGCGAATATGGCGCCCGTGAGTGCGTATGGACTGGTGTTGTCTATGACTTCAATCATGCGGGAAAAGTCCTGATCTTCATAGACATGGATGGTCACCACAGGACCAAATATCTCCTCGCACATCGTTTTGTATCCCGGGTCCGAGGCTACGATTACAGTGGGGTCAATGAACCAGCCTTCCTTGTCCGAATACGTGCCTCCGGCAATGATCTCCGCATCGGATGAGGCACGGGCGTGCTCGATATACCCAGTGATCTTGTCAAAAGCTTTCTGGTCAATGACTGCATTCATGAAATGCGTGAAGTCCTCCACAGGACCTACGGTTATTTCAGCCAGTTGGGACGTGAGGCTTTCACGGACGTCATTCCATTGGGATCTGGGGATATAGACACGCGACGCCGCGGAGCACTTTTGACCCTGGTATTCGAATGCTCCCCGTACGATGGCGGTTGCCACGGCTTCAGTGTCCGCGTCGGGGTGCATGAGGATGAAATCCTTTCCGCCTGTTTCCCCGACTATGCGGGGATAGGACCGGTAGTTGGCAATATTGGCTCCCATTGTTCGCCACATATGCTGGAACGTTGCCGTCGATCCTGTGAAGTGAAGGCCTGCGAATTCGCGATGCGCAAAAACAGGGTCGCCGACTGTCGGGCCGTCGCCCGGCAGCATGTTTACCACTCCCGGTGGAAGTCCCGCCGCCTCGAACAGTTTGTACAGATAGTATGCGCTCAGAATCGACGTCGAAGAAGGTTTCCAGAGCACCGTATTGCCCATCAGCGCTGGCGCGACGAATAGATTGGCGGCAATGGATGTGAAATTGAAGGGCGCGACGGCAAACACAAAGCCTTCAAGGGGACGATACTGGGACCTGTTCCAGATCCCGGCATCTGAAATGGGCTGATCCGCATAGACCTGCTCTGCAAAATGGACATTGAATCGACAAAAATCGATCAGCTCGCAAGCCGCGTCTATTTCCGACTGCATGGGATTTTTGCTCTGTCCAAGCATGGTCGCCGCATTAATTGTATCTCGCCATGGCCCTGCGAGTAATTCGGCCGCCTTCAGAAACACGCTGGCCCGGTCTGTCCAGTGCAACGCGGCCCACTCCTGCCGTGCGTCGCGCGCAGCTGCTACGGCTTTTTCCACTTCGTCAGGTCCAGCCTCATGCATGTGACCGAGGTCCAGCCGGTGGTCATGGGGTGCCACGACCCGGTCGGTTTTGCCCGTTCGGAATTCCTTGCCTCCGATGATGGCCGGAATGTCGAACGTGTCGCTTCTCATGCTCGCCAGACGCTGCCGAAGGGCTGCACGTTCGGGCGTTCCCGGCGCGAAGGATGTGACGGGTTCGTTGACGGGATACGGAACAGAAGGAATCTGATTGTTCATTACAATAGGATCTTGCATGGATGCGGACGAACAGGCAATGTAACACGCATGGAAAGCGTCTTGCAGGCTTTCATTCAAACTTCCAACGGCGCGTGCTGTTGCACGACTCATTGACGTGAGAGGAGCGGAATAATTTTCCGCACAGGGGCAAGAAATGCGGTCGGGTACCGCATCGGAACGCATCAAAATAGGCGTTTGGAGGATGTATTCGTTCCGGCACAGGAGTTGCATGCGCGGAGGGTACGACAAACCGAACTCACAGAGCGCTGCAATGAACCAGCAACCCCAGATGGACGAAGCCCGAGCAGCTGTCAAGCAGCAGTTGCTGCGCACACTTATGCAACAGGCCGTCGATGAGCTGGCGGCCGACAGCCAGGAGCAGATTGATCAGCAGATCAGGGACATTGAGATTGATCTCGAACCTGCACGCGAGAGAATCCGCACAATGATCGCTGCCAAAGCCTCATCGGTGAAGGAGCATGCTACCCGGCAAGTCCGTGATATGGTCGATGCCGAGGCCAGCGCAGTCTGGGATGGGCTGGACATTGACGCCCTTGCAGCCGACAGCCTTGCTACCGCCCAGCCGGAATTCCATTTACATCCGGACATTGCATCGGACATCACGCAGCGGGTCAAAGAGCAGGTTCAGCTGCAGATGGAGGAACTTATACGCGAGCAGACGGAAAGCGCCATGCAGACGGTAGATGTCGACTCCGCTGTAAACGCCGCTGTCGTGGCCAAGGCACGTACATTGTCAGAGGAGTCGCTCTCCGACGACCATGGCGACCGCTCTGAAATGATAGAGCAAACCATTGAATCAGTCTTGGCGTCCTCTGATCTGACACAAACGGTCGCAACCGATGTCCGCAAATCGCTTGTTCAGCGCATTGCCGATCGCACGCTCGACGGTCTCGGCGATGCGGATCGCCTGTCCCACGAGGCGCGCGCACTGATTACTTTTGACCAGGACGACCTGATTGCCGCCACCACCATCCTGCGCACACGCATCATTCAGGATATCGCCCGTCGTACCGCCCGCTCGCTTGGTAACCGCGAGGAACTGGCTACCGATGCGGAACTTTGGATCTCTGCGTCCGATCCTGACCTCGAAGCTGCCCGCGATGCAGCCATGGCCAGTTTGACCCGGCACCTGGAAACCGAACTGCGAAAAGAATTGCAGAACCCGGCGTCAATGGCACGCTCAGCGGCAGACCACGTCGCGGTTGAGAGTGAGGAGCACGTCTCGAACGCCGTAATGGCCGCCCGTGAACTGCTCATCGCGAACATTGCGTCACTGACAGGTGAGCATCTCAGTGATACGGAGGTCATGGCCTCACGTGCTTCTGCTGCCATTCCACTCGAGAACAATGATGTCCAGCGGATCGTGAAGGCGACCATGGCGCTCATCCTTGGAGAAGTCATCTCCGAGGCTGAAGGGCGCCTGTTGCACGTTGAAAAACTTTCATCCGAAGCACGGACGCGGATGGCCGAATCGCTTGCCGGTGTCGAACAGGCGGCTGACATGCTTGAAGGAATGCTCGTTGCCGAAGTTGGCGCGAAGGCCGGTGAACGTCTCGCAGATGTACAGCGAATTGTTGACGCGGCGCGCGAGCGAATGGACGCGACGTCCGGTCTCGATGCGGCGTGGAAATCGTTGGTGTCGAGGCTCCAGGATGAGATTGCCCGGATGGCCGAACAGAAGATTGATCAGACGGACGAAGTGGTCCAAGCAGCGTGGGAGTGCGTGGATCTTCAATCAGAAGGAATTGCGCGCCTGGAACGTGCTCTCCAGGACAAAGTGTTGCACCTCGTAGCTACCAACACGCTTGAAGCACTCGGACAAGTGGAGCAGTCAGTGAGTGAGGCCATGGATCGGGTGCCGGGAGACGCACCTGAGATCGGCCTCATCGCGGAATCACTCCGCGACCGTATCATGGCGACTGTGCTGGCCGATACTCTCCGTACACTCGGACAGTCTGCTGAAAAGAATGCTACAGGCGAGGACATGGGTCTACTGCGCAAAGCGATGACGGCTGTGCTGGAACCTGAAGCCAAAGGCGTGTCGTGGACTTCCTTGTCTGACATGGACGAACCCGAACCGGTAGATGTCCACGCGACGGCCGGGAAAGAACTTCCTGAAGTGGAACAGCCTGAGGTGGAACAGCCTGATGTGGAACAGCCTGAGGTGGAACAGCTTGGGGAAGAACTGCAATCACAGACTGAGTATGATAATAATCCAATTGAGGACGAGGCCGCAAAGCCCTGGGCCGTATCCGAACTGTTTGCACCTGGGGATGGCGCGGTTTCCAAGGCTCCTGGACTGGCAACTGTTTCCAGCCCGAACACCAGCACGCAATCACTGATTTATGTATACGGCGTCGTGGATATTGACGCCCTCGATCCGCAGGACATCAAAAACATCGAAGGATTGGCAGCCGGTTCGGAGCTGCAATTCCACACGTGGGAGAACCTGTGTGCGGTAACATCACGCGTTCCCGCTTCGACGTTCGGCGGAGGTGCACTCAAAGCGGCGATGTCCGATGCATCGTGGACGAAGGGCCAGGTATCGCGACACGCCGAAATCCTGAATGCCCTGCCGTGCGTCGAATCGCTCGTACCGCTCCCGTTCGGTGAAGTCTTCGAAAGCCCAGTCGATCTGGACGATTTCCTGTCCGAACGCCACGAAGCGTTCCGGGACGCCTTGTCGAGACTTTCGAACCGGAAGGAGTTCAGCGTGCGACTGCACGTCGATATGCATGCCCTTAGAGAACATTTTATGGCGTCCGACGCGCGCATCGATGCCTCATTGAATGACATGACGCGCGGCGTTGCCGGCTTTATTCGAGAGGAACTCAAACTCAGCGCCGAAGCGCCCGACGAAGCACAGTTGGCAACACTGATCCAGAATGTCGTAGGTAATACGCACACGCGTATCCTGGGTGTGGCATCGGAAGGCTTACTGAAGAACGTTCCGGGAAGTCCCGACTCTACGCATCGGATCGTACTGAACGCCAGTTATCTCGTATCCGAGGCAAAGGAAGCCGAGTTTCGGGCCACAGTAAACACCATTGCCGCGCAGTACGCGCAGATGGGCGTCGAATTTCAGCTGAGCGGTCCCTGGATGGCCTATCATTTCACACACATCGAGCCGTCAAACGCTTACGCCGTGTAGGTCCTCTTCGAGGCGCAAGGATCCGAATGCCTGTTGCAACGTCAACAGCGCATGCGAAACCAATCGTTGCAGACTTTTCTGGCATTAAGGTACCTCCGCGGAGCGGAGGGACGCTCTGAAGGACGCCGTTTTCTGCGGCTGGTAGTGCGGATTGCCGTTGGCGGAGTGGCTGTTGGTGTCGCGACGCTTATCCTTTCGCTTGCCATTGTACGCGGGTTCAGCGATGAAATCACCCGAAAAATAGTCGGTTTTGGAGCCCAGATCCAGATTGAAAGCCTGCGCGACGCACCCCTTGCCGAGGCCCATTCTTACGCGGCGATTGCTGAAGAGCAGAAAGGTGTAGTCGGTACGGCGCAGATCGTGCTGGAATTCGTATTACTCAGGACAGATGAAAAGCGCATCGAAGGTGCTGCCATCTGGGGAACCGATGAATTGCCAAGCTATGTAGCGCTGACGGCCGGTACGTCGCGGACGAAGCTGTCACCGGGCGAACTATACATGGGTGCATCCCTCGCGCATTCCATGCAGGTTGAACCTGGAGACAGGATTACGCTGTTCTCTGTTCCATCAGATGGCATGCAGGGGCGGCCACGCGTCGGGCAGTTCACGGTGGCCGGTCTATACGAGTCGTCGCTCGCGGATTTTGATGACCTGTATCTGTTCACGGAGATTGACCGTGCGCGGCAGTTGGTGGGCTATGCTCCCGATGCAGCGTCTCGGATCGACGTACGAGTAGAGGAGGGGGAAGACTATGAACGCATAGCCACGGTTCTCGACGACCTGCTTCCGTTTCCAGCTATGGCCAGACCCATCAGCGAGGTCTACCGGAGTCTCTTTGCGTGGGTGCGACTGCAACAGAGCATCATTCCGCTTGTGCTCTCAATCATCGTTCTCGTCGCTGCCGTCAATGTTATCGGCACGCTGCTCATGGTCATCCTCGAAAAGCGCTCGGACATTGGTGTCCTTATGGGCATGGGAGCACGCGGCAGGGATATGACCGCCACATTCACACGGGTCGGACTCGGTATTGGACTTGCAGGTTCTACAATTGGTGCTACAATTGCCCTCGTGTTTGCTCTGATTCAGATGGAGTATGGGATCATCCCCCTGCCAGCAGAAGCCTATTATATGAAAGAGGCGCCGATTGCACTGTCTCTACTTGACTTCGCACTCGTACCACTACTAACATGCATACTGTGTACCGGGGCGGCCTTTGTACCAGCCCGGTACGCATCCAGAATTGACCCCATTCGTGCCATTCATCTACAGCACTGACTCATGACTACCGGAGACAAGGCCCCTGACTTTCTGCTTTATTCAGACAAAAACGAACCGTTCAAGCTTTCCCTTCAGGAAAAGCCGGTCGTACTCCTGTTCTTTCCAGGTGCTTTTACCAGTGTCTGCACAACAGAGCTGAATACTGTCAGCCACGAACTGGAAGCGTATGGAAGCGCCATTGTGCGCGGTGTCTCGACCGATTCACCGTTTGCGCTGAAGGCATTTTCAGAAGCAAATGATTTTCGATTTGATCTGCTCAGCGACCATGACGGTGATGTGTCCGCAGCGTATGGGTGCAAGTACGACAACGATTTTACACCCATGAAGCTCGATCGTATTTCGAAGCGCGCTGCGTTTGTCGTAGACCGGGACGGTATTGTCCAGTATGCGGAAGTGCTGGAAAGTGCTGGTGACATGCCTGATCTCGATGCAGTCAAAGAGGTTGTTAAAACTCTCTGACACGATAAGTATACCAGACTCGTGCACGTCACTATCCTCTATTTCTCACATCTGCGTTCTGCCCTTGGCCGAGGTAAAGAAGTCGTCGGGGTGGCTACGGGAGCGCGTGTGGAGGACGTGGTCAGCCTGCTGGCCACGCGTTACGACGAGGTGGCACGCATGCGGTCAGCACTCCGTTTCGCGGTAGGCACATCTTTTGTAGACGATTCGCACGTGCTGTCAGATCGTGATGAGCTTGCGCTGCTTACGCCGGTAAGTGGCGGATGATCGATCAGATGCACACTGCCGCTGCATTCGATGTCCGCATTGGAATGGACATTCCGCCAGCCGACGCCGCAATGGCATTCCTTGCCAAAGGCGGAAGCGGTGGAAATGTTCTTTTTGCCGGTACGACGCGCCGCTTTACGCGCGGTGAGGAGACCGTGGTGCTGAGCTATGAAGCGCACGTTCCCCTGGCCAAGGCCGAGTGTGCCCGTCTGCTGGAGGAGGCAGCCATCAGGTGGCCGATATTGCGTGCACTCATCTGGCACAGGATCGGAGAGGTCCCGGTGTCGGAAGTCAGCGTACTCATCGGTGTAGCATCGGCGCACAGGCAACCCGCGTTCAATGCCTGCAACTGGCTGATAGACACGCTCAAGCATCGTGTACCCATCTGGAAACGGGAAACGTTCCGAAGTGGCTCGTCGTCGTGGCACGAGGGGTCCTGGTAATTCTTCGTGTGCGGGTCAGGCAGGACCCTTTGATGCCAGGCTGGCGAGCGCGTGCTCCATCCGGGCAATTGGTTCGGAAGCAGTGTCCGGCTCAAATGGTGTGCCAGTGATCTGCTCATAGAGCTCCATGTACCGCGCGGAGACGTCTATCCGGAATTCGTCTGAGAGGTCGGGAAGCTGCTCATCGGCGCGACCCTGAAAGCCATGGTCCATGAGCCACTCCCGGACAAACTCCTTGGAAAGTTGCCGTTGTGGTGCATTGCGTTCTAGGCGGTCAGTGTATGTATCACTATAGAAATAACGGGACGAATCGGGCGTGTGAATCTCGTCGATTACCCGAAATGTGCCGTCGAGGTACCGGCCGAATTCGTACTTTGTATCGACCAGGATCAATCCGCGCTCAGCAGCCAGTTCCGTGCCCCGGGCGAAGAGGTCCAGTGCCCTGGACTCGAGCAGATCGAAGTCATCCTCAGAAAGGATACCGCGTGCAATGACGTCTTCCCGCGAAGTGTCTTCGTCGTGTCCGGCGATGGCCTTGGTTGCCGGTGTCAGGATGGGTTCCGGAAGGCGGCTGTTCTGCGAAAGACCATCGGGCAGTGTTTTACCGCAGAGCGTCCGGTGTCCGTCCCGATACGTGCGCCATGCATGGCCAGCAAGGTATCCGCGGACGACAAATTCAACCGGCACGGCGTGACAACGGTGGGCCAGCGTCACATTTGGATCTGGGATGGAGATGACATGGTTTGGACAGACACCTTTCGTCTCCTCGAAGAACCATGCCGCCAACTGGTTGAGCACCTGGCCCTTGAACGGAATGCCCTGACGCAACACATGATCAAACGCGCTGATCCGGTCGGTCGTCACGAGGATGAGGACCTCTCCGTTGCGGTACGTGTCCCGGACCTTACCCTTGTATCGCATTCCAAGATGTTGGAAATGGGTTTCCGTGACGGTATGGTCGAGGTGGGCGCGAATGGCCTCCCGTGTAGTCATATTGCCCTGTCTGAAGAATATCGAATGTGTAGTTCGGGTTTCATGGTACGCTGGATGGGCGGCGCGGCGTCGGACCCTTCGATGCGCGCCAGAAGGCGCCGTGTCGCCTCGAGAGCGGTCTGCTGCATGAACTGGCTGACCGATGAGAGGCCGATGAAGCGACTCGTCTTGATGTCGTCGTAGCCAACAATGGCCATGTCGTCAGGGGATCGGCGCCCAGAATCTGCGAGCGCCGACAGGGCGCCAATAGCCTGCACGTCACTGCTGGCAAACACCGCCGTTACTCTGGGGAAGCGTTCGAGAATCTGTTTCATGGCGTCGTGTCCATCCTCCTCGCTGAATCCACCATGCTTTTCAATCCGACCCGCCAGCACAAGCTCCTCGTCGACAGACAGTCCGGCTGCCTGTAGCGCCGCGCGGTATCCGTCGGCCCGGGCTTCCTGTAGCGTACTTCGGGTGGCAGACCGGATCATGGCGATATGTCGGTGGCCGCGCTCAATAAGATGGCCGACAGCGTCCGCTGCGCCCGTCGTGTCGTCCCAGGTGTAGCTGTCTACTCCATCGCACAGATCACCGATCACGGCCGTGGGCGCCTGAAGGGTCTGCAGCGCGGACCTGACCTGCGCGCCGATCTGCATCCCACCAATAAGCATACCCTGGACAGCGCCCCGTTTCAAAAAATCCAGGAGTGCCCGATCGTGATTCGAGGAGCCGAGATCACAGATGAGTAGATCCAGCGCGTGTTCGCGTATGCACGTCCGTATGCCCTTGAGCAGTTCATTCTGGAACGGCGCGGTGAAGGAGGGAAGCGCGACGGCGAGTGTGTTGTACTCCTGCTGCGCCAGTGACCGTGCTGTTCGGTCCGGTCGGTACTGCAACTCCGAGATCGCGCGTTCGACCCTGTTTCGCGTGGCAGGGGAGACTTCGGGAGACTGATTGAGGACACGAGATACGGTGGAGATGGCCACGCTGGCGTGGCTGGCCACGTCGTAGATCGTGATACGGGTTTTTTCCTTGGCCATCGGACGGGGCCGTTTGTTGGGTGACGCCGTGGAACGTGTTCATACATGCAAAGGTTCGAACGGTGTTAACACGCAGGAAGGCGAAATGGAAGAGTATGCAATAGCCGTGGAGGGGATGACGTGCGCAGCATGTGCGCTCCGAATTGAGCGGAAACTTGGCAAGGCAGAAGGTGTGGACGGAGTAGCAGTCAACTATGCGACGGAGAAGGCGCAGGTCACGTCATCGGGCGCGTCGGTCCAGGACATTGTAGATGTGATTGAGAAGACGGGGTATTCGGTGCGGGTGGCCGAGGCGGAAGCCGTGTTTGCGGAGCCGGAAGCGGCGGCCGAGGCCACCCGCGTGCTCCTTGCCACGAACGGCGTGCTCGACGTCAAGCCCGTGCCAACAGAAGGCCAGACGGTGCTGCAGGTAAAATATGTAGCGTCCGTCCTGTCCGGGCTGATGTTGCAGGAAATATTCAGTCGTTTCCGTGGCGCTTCGGGCGCCGAGGCCACGCGTCAACCAGACGAATCGCACCAGCAGACGCGAGTGCGTATTCTCAAACGGCGCGTCGTAGCCGCGGCCGTGTTGACGGTGCCTCTCTTTCTGATCGCCATGTCGCACGGCGCGTGGCACATCCCGATGGAGGGGTGGATACAGTTTGTTCTGGCGACACCGGTGGTCGTGTGGGCGGGGCGCCCGTTCTTCACCTCGGCATGGACGGCAGCGCGCCACGGCGCAACGGATATGAATACCCTCGTGGCGCTCGGCGTGGGAGCCGCATGGAGTTACAGTACGGCCGCCCTGCTGGTACCCGGGTTTTTTCCTGGGCAGGCGGCTCCCGAATTCTATTTTGAGGCGGCTTCCGTGATTGTCACGCTGATTCTGGCAGGGCGTCTGCTTGAGGAACGCGCGAAGGGTAGAACGGGAGCCGCCGTACGAAAACTCATGAAACTCCAGCCCGAGACGGCGCATCGACTCTCGGGAGAGGACGAAGAAACCGTTCCCGTAAGCGACATCGTGCTCGGTGATCGTGTCCGCGTCCGCCCTGGCGAGCGCGTTCCGGTCGACGGGCGCATTCTTGATGGAGTGACGAGTGTGGACGAGAGCATGTTGACCGGGGAGCCGTTGCCTGTTGAGAAGCAGAAAGACGACCGCGTCGTGGCTGGCACACTGAATGAGACGGGCTCCGTCGTCGTGGAAGTTGTCCGTACTGGAGACGATACCATGCTGCGCCAGATCGTGGATCTGGTGCACCGCGCCCAGGGCTCAAAGGCTCCAATCCAGAAACTGGCCGATCGGATAGCGTCGATTTTTGTGCCGATCGTCATGCTCGTGGCCCTCGCGACCGGTCTCATATGGGTCTTTATTGGGCCCGATCCGGCGCTCAACCACGCGCTGCTCCGCGCTGTGTCCGTCCTCATCATTGCATGCCCGTGTGCGCTCGGGCTGGCTACTCCGACCGCTGTTGTGGTGGCTACCGGTCGCGCTGCATCCATCGGGATCCTGATCCGTGAAGCCTCCGCCATTGAACGTGCCGGCAGGCTGGGAATAGTGGCGCTGGACAAGACGGGGACCGTGACAGAGGGTAAGCCTGTTGTGGGGAGCATTCGTGGAGAGCGGCAGCGTGTGCTCGCCATGGCGGCCGCCGTCGAAATCCACTCGGAGCATCCGCTGGCACGGGCGGTGGTTCGCGCCGCCCGCGAAGAGGATCTGTCCATTCCGGGGTCGACTGGATTTGAATCCAATACAGGGCGGGGGGTGGCAGCCGACGTAGACGGAGAGCGCGTTCATGTCGGGTCCCTTTCTTTTCTGGTCGATGCGGACGTCGATGTGTCCGGTGCGTCTGAGGACGTCGAACAGGGCCTCATCCATGTCGCCCGTGGGCGTGCATACCTTGGAAGTATTACATTTGAGGACCCGATCCGACTCGATGCGCGCCAGGCTGTCTCACGCCTCAAGGCCCTGGGCGTCGAGGTGGTCATGCTCACAGGCGACCGGGAAGCTACAGCCCGACGAATTGCCCGGGAGGCAGGTATTGACCGGTACACGGCGAGCCTATTGCCACGCGGCAAGGTGGATGCGATCAGCGATCTGCGCGGGCAGCATGGACTGGTCGGAATGGTAGGGGACGGGATCAATGACGCACCGGCGCTCGCGGCGGCAGATGTCGGCATGGCTGTTCGCAGTGGTACGGATATCGCTATGGAATCGAGCGATGTGACGCTCATGAACGATGATCTTCTCCTCGTGCCGCAGGCCATCGAGGACTCGCGGCAAACCATGCGTGTCATCCGGCAGAACCTGTTTTTCGCCTTCATCTACAATGTAATCTGCATTCCGGTGGCAGCAGGCGTGCTGTACCCGTTCACCGGCTGGCTGCTCAGTCCCATGATCGCCTCTGCGGCGATGGCACTTTCCAGCGTATCGGTCGTTTCGAACAGCCTCAGATTGAAGCAATCACAACGGGGCCCGCGTCGCGGGCCGGACATGGATCATGGAACAGACACTAACCATTGACGGAATGAGCTGCGGGCACTGCGTGCGCGCAGTGGAAGAAGCCCTGTCCGCACTTGAGGACGTGCAGGTAGTAAAAGTTGAGATCGGAAGGGCTGTCGTGGAAGCCGGTCCCGGCGCTGTTGGCAAAGAGGTGTTCAGCGCGGCGATCGAGGAAGAAGGCTTCCAACTGACAGCGGTCACCCCAGGGCGCTGAGCATGTCCTGAACGCGTGTAAACTTGACGCGCGGTCGCCCCTGGGCAAGGCCGTTCTCCGTCTCAAGGGCGTCCAGTATTTTCCAGTCATCGAAGGTGACAAAATCGATGCCGCGTTTCCGGAGCGTTTTGGCCATGTCGTCTGCGCTGGGCGTGAACGACGCGCCGCTGGCCAGGTCCTCGAGCATGCATGTGGCCGTTTCTATGGCGTCGGGTTTATTGGTTCCGATGATCCCTGTCGGCCCCCGCTTGATCCAGCCTCCCACGTAGACGCCCACCATGTGAGAGCCATCGTCGCGCGTAACGCGTCCGCGATCGTTGGGAACGGTACCCCAGTCTTCTCGAAACGGGATGTCTGAAAGTGCTACCCCATGGTATCCGACGGACCGGAACACGAGTCCGCACGAAAGGGTCATGGTGTTTCCGGTCGGGACCGCCGACAGACGGCTTCCACGTCCGGGTTCAAGGCGGTTTTCCATGAGTGTCATGCTTCCTACGCCACCATCATCCGTCATGTGTAAAGCGATGGGAGACAATAGAAAACGAATAATGCACTGCCGGGATGCCTGTGGATTCGTGCCGCCTACGTACCCCTGCATGACCTCCAGTTTCTTGGTCGTCAGCCTGTCCGGGTTTTTCTCCAGTTGGGCGCGTGAGTGCTCGTCGAGCTCCATGTCTTTGCCCATGACGGATATGCCGGCGTCTTCCATGTGGCCGAGCTCCTTGATTTCAGGGAGGGTAAACGCCGCCTGGGCGGGACCGCGCCGTCCAATCATGACGATCTCTCGCACGCGGCTTTCTGCCAGCTGCTCAAGTGCATGATCAGCGATATCTGTTTTTCTCAGTTCTTCCGTCGTCCGGCACAGAATGCGCGCGACGTCAACGGCCACATTGCCGACACCAATGACCGCCACGCGCTCCTGGGACAGGTCAAATTCAAGGTCCCGGAAGTCCGGGTGTCCATTGTACCAGGCTACGAATTCAGTGGCAGAATGGCTGCGGGGCAGCTCCTCACCTTCAATGCCAAGCGAACGGTCTACCTGTGCGCCCGTTGAGAAGTAGACCTGGTGATAGTGCTGCTTCACGTCGTCGATCGTGATGTCCGTCCCGAAATCGACGTTTCCAAAGAAACGGAAGCCCTCGCGTTCTGCCGTCTTGTCGAAAACGCGCGTTACGTTCTTGATTTTCTCGTGGTCCGGTGCCACGCCGGCACGTACCAGGCCGTAGGGGGTGGGCAGCCGATCGAACATGTCGACGGCAATGGGGGGCTCACTCTGTTTGAGCAGGTGTTCAGCGGCATAGAACCCGGCGGGGCCTGCGCCGATGACGGCGATCCTGCGGACTGTTGCGTCGTTGGCCATGATCATTCTGCTTATTGAACGTTATCCAATGTAGGGCCAGTTTGTGTGATGTGGCAACGGGTGGGAAACTGCCCTGCCACGGGCGTGTTTGTGACTGCGTCAGTCGACAGACCATTCGGGCGCAGGGTGCAACAGCAGCATCGTCATTTACCACACGGGCTTATCAGGACGGGTTGCATGGTCCTGATCGTACTTTTGTGCGATTATGGGGTCGCAAAGGCCCAGGAAGCACCCGTCGTTTCCGATACGTTGAACGTCGTCGGACCAGGCCCTTTCCAACTGCGGCCGTTTGTTGTCGAGGGTAGCCTGCACCTGAAAATGGTGGATCCATTACGTTCGATTTCGCCATCCTCCTACACGCTCGATGCCGCCGCCGGGCTGCTGCAACTCCACGCCGTTGCTGCGGACTCGTCCATGCGTCTCGTGGCCACGTACGCCTACATTCCACTCGGCCGCCCTGCGGGTGTCCGGGCGTGGCCGAATGCCGATGAAAAGGAGCGTGCTGCGTTGCGTCCCGTCGTGCAGTCCCGCGTCCCCGACCTCCGGCGTTCCGGGTCGGTAACGCGCGGCGTCGTGGCCGGATCGGGTCGTGATGCATCGATCGAGTCCGCCCTGCGTTTCGAAATGGAGGGGGAACTGACGCCGGGTCTCCGCATCATGGCGTCGCTGACCGACGAGGACACGCCGGTCCTGCCCCAGGGCACAACGCGGCGACTCGACCAGTTCGATCGCGTATTCATCCGACTCTCAATGGACCGCGGAGAACTCCAACTGGGAGACGTGGATGTCATGCACCGAAGCGGAACGTACGGACTCGTACGACGGAGTCTCCAGGGAGCGTTTCTGGAAGTCGGAAGCCGCGTGGAAAGGAGCTCCTCGAGCGGTACGGCGCCGTGGCAGACACGGGTGGCTGGCGCCACATCGCGGGGAGTTTTCCGCTCGCAGCAGATCCAGGCACTCGATGGCGTACAGGGTCCCTACCGTCTCGAAGGCACCACGGGTGAGCGGTTCATCCTTGTGCTTCCTGGATCGGAGCGTGTATTTCTCGATGGACAGCTCCTCACGCGCGGTGCACAGGAAGATTATACGATCGACTACACGACGGCAGAAGTTTCCTTTACATCACGCCATATCATTGGGCGGGAACGCCGTATACGTGTTGAGTTCGAGTTTACAACGAACCAGTTTACGCGAACGTTTGTGTTCGGGGCTGGACGTGCGCGCATGCGGTATGCGGATATCGATGTGACGGCCATCAGGGAGGCGGATGGGAATGCATTCACCGAGGAGTTGGCCTTTACGGCGGAAGATTCCGCAGCCGTCATAGGCGCAGGGGACACTACGCCCCTGCGCAGCGGGGCGCGCGAAGTGACGTATGATCCGGAGGCGTTGTTTACGCAGTACTTTGAAGAGCAGCGCGTGCTGCCCGGTGGAGATACCCTGGCGGTTTTCATTCCCGTACTGCGCGAGCCCATGGAGGGGGAGCGGGTATTCCGTGTAACCTTCACGAGACTCGGCGCTGGCGAGGGCAGTTACATCAGGACAGGCGCTGGAAATGCGAATGGTATTGTCTTCAGGTTTGTCGGGGAAGGTCAGGGTGAGTATGAGCCGGTAGTGCCTCTTTCAGCGCCACGCAGTCAGGAACTGGTCAGTTTACACATGGTCAGCCGGGCGCTTCCGCTCGCCCAGGTTTCTTTGGAGTGGGCCGGATCACGGCTGGATCGTAATCGGCTGTCGACACTCGATGACAACGACGATCGCGGCAATGCCTTGGCCGCCGCGCTGAAAACAGACCGGTGGCGGCCAGGCGCTCCGTCCATCTGGGTGGAAGCCGAAGGGCGCTTCGAACGTCGCTCCTCGTATTTTACAGCCTTCGATCGCACGCGGGATGTGGAATTTGAGCGTACGTGGAATATTACCTCGAGCCCGGGATCAGCGGTCACCCAGAATGTAGTAGCAGGCGAAGAGGAGGCGAGAAGCACGGGGCGTGTGACGGTCGGACTGGCCGACAGTACACGGCTTGATGCAACGGTTGAGAAAATGGATCTTGGTTCTGCGTTTGATGGCGTCCTGCAGCGCATTGCCGTGCAGTCGTTTGAGCCGGGAAAACCGAGTCTGGATGCGCGCGTGTCCTGGACTCGAACGCGCGACGGCTTATCGAGGCCCGGCGTCCTGCAGGAGGGTGTTTGGCGCCGCCATTCGGCACGAATGGCGGCGCCAAATGGCATTTCCATTCGGCCATGGGTCCGGTGGGAATCGGAGCATATGACCGCCCGCCAGGGGGAGCGTGCCATCATCTCGCTCGAACCCGACTTCACGCTCTATGGTGCGGGCCTTGACGCTGGGCGTGGCGGATTGAGCGGATTCCTGGGAGTCGAGGTCCGCTCAGAGACGCGATTCAGTCGGAGCACCGCGCCATCGGATGTAGACATTCTTACGTCTCGGTTTGGCAGTCGGCTCTCGCGCACGAAAATTGAAACGGACTTATCCGTGGGCTGGCGGCAGACCCGCCAGGACGGCCAGGCGAGCGACGACGCGTTACTCATGACGGCCTCGGGTCAGATCCGGCCATCTCGTCGTTCTCGTCTCGATGTGCTCTACGATGCCAAAAGCGAGCGCTCGGCCACGCTGCAGGAGATTTTCATCCGGACAGGCCCCGAGCGAGGGCAGTTCGTGTGGGTCGATGCGAACACCGATGGAGTAATCCAGCTCGACGAATTCATTCCAGAAACAAACCCGACCGAAGGTGACTATGTCCGTACGCTGCTGCCATCCGATTCCCTGGAGGCTGTAACAAGCGTCACGGGTCGAATCCGACTCGATATCAGGCCCGAAAGGACGCAAAAGCTGGGAGGTTTGGGCTCGACAACGGTCCTGGAGGTTCAGGAAACCAGCCGTACCCCTTCACGGCGCGACGTCTATCTGCTGAAACTGGGTACGTTCAGGACGCCGGGTGAAACCATTCGCGGCCGCGTCCGCGTCGCACAGACGGTAACGCTGCTTCCCTGGGTGCGCAGCGCCGATATGGACGTAACCGCACAAACGGTGCGCAGTCTGAGCTCGCTGGCATCGGGCAGTGAGGCTTCGCGGACGGACCTTGTGGATGTTGAGACATCCTGGCGGGCTACGCCTGTCTGGACGTGGGGGCTGGGTCTGGCACGCGAACTGGAACGCTCCGAAAGTGCGCAGTTTGCCACTCGGAGTTTTGATGTGGTGAGTTGGCGCGTTCGTCCTTCGGCGCGTCTTTCCGTAACGCGGCGCTGGTCGGTGGCGAGCAATCCCGCCGTGTCGTTCAAGACGGAGCGGCAGTCCGAGACGAATGCATCCGTCTGGATCTGGCCCATTGAGTCGACCTGGGCACTCGAGAGCCGTGTACGCGTGACTGCGCGCCTGGAACATGCCCGGGTTACACTACGCTCTGGATCAGCGGGCGCCGCGAGTGCAGGACTCGTGGGTTTCCAGCTTACAGAAGGTCGTGGAGGAGGGGCTTCGTGGTTGTGGCGCACTGGTTTGCAGGCCGAGCTGTCGGATCGGCTGTCAGCGCGGCTCACCTATGATGGCCGCGCTCCATCAAGTGGGCGCACGATCCATACGGGGCGGTTTCAGCTGACAGCACGCTTATAGAAGCCCGCTACTTCTTCAACAGGCCTGCTATTTCTTCAGCGGCTGTTCAGGACGGGTCGGCCCACTCGTCGTAGCGCTCGCGCCGCACATCAATGCCGGCTGCAGCGAGTTTCGTCTCCAGGCCCTCATATCCGCGATCCAGGTGGTAAATACGTAGTACGTGGGTTTCGCCGCGAGCCACCATGCCGGCCAGAACGAGCGACACGCTGGCCCGCAGATCGGTGCTCATGACGGCCGCTCCCTCAATCGGATTCCCACCTTCGACGACGACTTCGTTCCCGACGACGACGGCGTTGATGCCCATGCGTCGCAGTTCGGGAATGTGTTTGAACCGGTCATGATAAATGGTTTCCAGGACCTTGGCATTACCGTCTGCACACGCGAGCAGGATGGTCCATTGTGCCTGTAGATCGGTCGGGAAACCCGGATAGATATCCGTGGAAATACTGACTGGCGTAAGTCTGTGCGGTGGAATGACCTCAAGCGTTGAACCGTCGACCTTGACTCGGCTGCCGGTCTGTTCAAAAGCCTGCAGAAAGACTTGGCCCAGGTGCTCTGGACGCGCGTGCGACAGCGTCACCGGTTCGCCAGGACGGCCAGCGATGGCGGCGGCGATCATGAACGTGCCAAGTTCGATTCGATCTGGGCAGTTGTCGAAGGAAACGCCCCCAAGTGCATCGACGCCGGAAATCATAAGGGTCCGCGTACCTATGCCCTCAATGTGTGCACCCATGGCCGTCAGCATCTGGCAGAATTCGATCACGTCCGGCTCGGTAGCGGCACCGTGGAGGCGTGACGGGCCGGCGGCGGTCACAGCGGCCAGAAGGAAGTTGATTGTGGCGCCGACCGAAGAGGGACTGAGTGTGAAATCTCCACCCTTCAGACGCCCTAGCGGGGCACGAGCCACGACATAACCCTTGTCGAGCGAAATCTCAGCGCCGAGGGCCTTCATGCCCTGGATGTGCAGATCCACCGGACGGGGCCCCCACGCGCACCCACCCGGCAAAGAGACGCGAGCCTGTCCAGTACGGCCCAACAGGGCGCCCAGCATATAGAAAGACGCACGCATGCGCTTTACGAGCTCATAGGGTGCCTCGCTACGGTTGAGTGGGCCTGCGTCAATTCGCAGCGTATGTGCTCCAGTATCGAACGCCACCTCGGTTCCTGTAACTTCCATGACCCGGCAGAATGTCCGGATGTCCTTAAGGTCCGGAATGTGCCTGAGGATGACCGGCTCTCGTGTAAGAAGTGCCGCGGACATGAGTGCAAGCGCGGTGTTTTTCGATCCACTTACAGGGAGCGTACCCTGGAGCGGGTTTCCTCCGCGGATGACGAGTTTGTCCATGTTGAGCCGGTACCAATAAGGTGTTCTTGGATGGATGCGGCCGCCAAGATACGGCACGTGGATCTGCAGAGACACCAGGGCGTTTGGCGACGAAAGCAGGTGGCGACAGCAGCGCCACGACGACCGTAATCAACGAGGTGACATGTGAACGTTTATCTGGATCACGCCGCATCGACTCCTATTCGGCCGGAAGTGCTGACCGACATGATGCCGTGGCTCACAGATGGCTTCGGCAATGCGTCCTCCGTGCATGCCCGTGGCCGTCGGGCGCGGCATGCCGTCGAGCAGGCGCGTGAATCGGTTGCCCGTGTACTTGGCGTTGAACCCGCGCAGGTGATATTTACATCCGGTGGCACGGAAGCCAATAACCAGGTCATCCATTCGCATGTGAGAGGGTATCCATCGGGCCGGCTGTTTCTCTCCCGCGTTGAGCACGACGCCGTACTGGCTCCAGCCAAGCAGGCCGAGCGCGCCGGCTACAGCGTTCATTGGCTGGCGCCCGGTGAGCACGGAGGTGCAGAACTGACTGAGGTACCTGAACCCGGGGATCTGGTCTCGATCATGGCGGTGAACAACGAAACGGGTGCATACAATGTCCTGCCAGCACCGGGCAACTACCTTCTGCATTCCGACGCCGTGCAGGCTGCGGCGTGGTATGACCTGCGTCCGTTGGCTTCCCGGTGCAGTTACCTGACGTTGTCCGGTCACAAAGTGGGCGGCCCCAAGGGCGTGGGAGCTGTCGTCACCGGGCGGGGCGCCGATCTGCATCCGCTACTTCGCGGAGGGGGACAGGAACGCGACCGCCGCTCTGGGACCGAGAATGTGGCGGCAATTGTTGGTTTTGCCCGCGCCATGGTAATGGCCGATGAGGAGAGGGAAGTCACGTCGCCGCGTGTACGTACGCTCCGCGAGGCGCTCTGGGCCACACTTTCCGACGCACTCGGAGGTCGTGTCCGGCGCATTACGCCGGCGCCAGAGCATGAGAGTGCCCCCCACATCCTGCACACGATTTTTCTGGATGCGAACGGGCGCGGCCTTGATGGCGAAATGCTCATCCTGGGACTGGACATGGAGGGTGTAGAGGTATCGGCCGGGGCCGCATGCAGCAGTGGGTCCATGAAGCCGAGTCACGTGCTCATGGCGCTCGGCCTGCCGCCGGATGTGGCGCGTGGCGCCGTTCGCTTCTCGCTCGGGGGTCGTACTTCCGCCCGTGACATTGAATTTGCTGCGGAGCGTGCGGCGCGGGTTGCGGGGAGGATGTCGTGAAAGTAACTGTCATGGGGAAAGCGTCTGTTCCTGGACGTGTAAAGACGCGCCTTGAGCCCAGACTGGGTGCACAAAAATGTGCCGAACTGAACAGCGCCATGATGCACGATACGCTGACGCGCCTCCGTCCATTCGAGTCCCGCGTGCAGTTGTCGCTGTCCCTGGCGGGTCAGGCCATGCCGGGCGATGTGCCCGACGGGATCGTAGTCGAAACCCAGCAGGGTCCGGACCTGGGAGCGCGGATGCTGCGCGAAATCGCGAAAGGACTGGCCGAAGGTCATGACGCGGTGATTCTGATTGGCACGGACCACCCGACGCTGCCGCTCGCCTTCGTCGATGAGGCAATGGAGGCGCTTCGTGAGCCCCGGACCATCGTTCTCGGGCCGAGCGAGGATGGTGGGTACTATCTGATAGGCATGAGTGCGCTCTATCCCGAACTGTTCCGTAACATGACGTGGTCCACAGAAACGGTTTTCAGGGAGACGGCGGATCGCGCATTGCACCTTGATGCCGATGTAACGATTCTGCCATACTGGTACGATGTGGACTCGGCTCAGGAACTGGACCGGCTCATGGAAGAGCTGCGTAGTACAGACGCCGAATGCCCGCGACTTCGGACCATGCCGCTCTGAAACCGTATATTCCCGGCAAGCTTCCAACCTTCAAAAAAAACCACATGCAGCCAGCTTCGCGTATCCGGGAAATCGGTGAATTCAAAACGCTCGAACAGTTCATTATTGAACGACAGTTGGAAGTCAGCGAGTCCACCGGTTCCTTCTCCAGGCTTCTGCGCGATATCAGCGTAGCAGCCAAACTTGTGAACTGGCATATGCGTCGAGCCGGTATCGTGGATGTCTTCGGACAGACGGGAGAGATCAATGTTCAGGGTGAAGTCCAGCAGATCATGGACGCGTTGGCGCATAAAGAATTTGTTCGGGCTCTCAAGCGGGGAGGAGAGTGTTGCCTGATCGGATCGGAGGAGCATTCCGAGGCCATTCCCATGCGGACGTCGATCGATACCGGTCGGTACATCGTGCTGCTCGATCCATTGGACGGGTCGTCCAACATTGAAGTCAACGTGTCCGTCGGGACCATATTCAGTATTTATCAGATGCCGGACGACGTGTCTGAACCCACTCTTGAGTCGGCGCTGCAGCCTGGGACCAGGCAGGTTGCCGCCGGATACGTCGTATACGGTTCGTCGACGATGCTGGTCTACACGACCGGGCACGGTGTGAACGGCTTTACACTCGATCCCGCTATCGGCGAGTTCCTGCTGACCCACCCGGAAATAAAGACGCCCCGTACGGGGAAGATGTACTCGGTCAATGAGGGCAACTACAATTCTTTTGAGCAGGGCCTCAAGGAACACATCAAGTGGATGCAACACGAGGATTCGGACTCCGGGCGCCCCCTGGGAACCCGGTATATCGGCTCGTTCGTGGCTGATTTCCACAGGAACCTGCTCAAGGGAGGGCTCTACATTTACCCTGCGACACACAAGAACCCGGAGGGAAAGCTGCGCCTCATGTATGAAGCGAACCCGCTCGCCATGATCGTGGAAGAGGCCGGGGGCGCGGCGTCAACTGGCGCCGGTCGCGTGCTCGACGTTGTGCCAACGAAGTTGCACCAACGCGTTCCTGTATATATTGGCTGTGTGGACATGGTTCGGACGGCCGAGTCGTTTCTTCGGGGCGAGCTCCGCTACCCATGATGCATGATGAGGTAACAGTATGGGCACCGGCATCCCTCTCCAACCTTGGGCCGGGGTTCGATTGCCTTGGAGTGGCCATTACAGATTTTGGCGATCATATCCAGGCGCGACGCCAGGAAAGGTCGGCGCTGACCTGGGAATGGGATCCGCAGTCCAGTTGGAGCGCGCCGGTACGCTCGGAGGACAACACGGCCTTTGTGGCGGCGCGCTCCATGCTTGAGCGCCTCGGCTCGAATGCAGGCGTGCATCTCCTGATCCGAAAAACGGGCCGGGCAGGATCCGGATTGGGCAGCTCGGCCGCCAGTGCCGTGGGTGCCGCCTTTGCGGTGGCGGCGCTGCACGGAAAAGAGTCGGAGACAGATGTTATCCGGGAAGCCGCGCTCGACGGAGAGCAGACCACGTCAGGAGCGCGCCACGGAGATAATGTTCTGCCGTCGCTGCACGGCGGGTTCGTCCTGGCACAGTCAGATCGACCAGAACACACGCGCCGCGTCGATTGTCCGGTGCCGTTGCATCTTGCCGTCGTTATCCCGGCTATTGACGTGCTCACACGTGAGGCCCGTGAGCTCCTGCCAGAGCATGTAACGCTGGCAGCTGCCGTGCGCCACGCCTCGCTGCTTGGCCTGATGATACATGCCATTCGGAGCGGCAATATAGAGGAATTGGGGGCGCTCGTGATGTCCGATGAACTGATCGAGCCAAGGCGGGCGGCGCTCGTGGTTCCCTATGAGTCTATCCGGAGCGCTGCTCGCAAGTCAGGAGCGCTTGGTGTGGCCCTCTCGGGCTCGGGACCAGCCCTGTTCGCCGTTTGCCCAACGCTGTCTTCTGGTGTCGATGTTGCCGCGGCCATGCGGGCAGCCTGCGCAGACCACGGGGTGGACTGTTTGGCGAAGGCAACCTCTGTCGACCCGATCGGCGTCCGAATAGCAGAAGCAACCCCCTTCACGAGATGATCAGCTTCGTATCGACGCGAGGAAATTCGGAACCTGTCAGCCTCGGCACGGCCGTTCTACAAGGATTGGCGCCCGATGGTGGATTGTATGTCCCGACGCAGATACCCCCGTTGCTGCCCAGGCGGGCACACGTAGAAGGTGATGTCGATGCGTTTGCCAAGCTCGCCGAGCAGATGCTCTCGCCATGGATGTCCGGTTGGCTCTCTTCCCTGCAGGTGGAGCAATTGGTGCGGCGTGTATTCACATTCCCCGTTCCCCTCGTTCCGCTCGGCGCTGACGGTGGTCTGCATATGCTCGAGCTGTTTCATGGTCCCACATTGTCGTTCAAGGACTTCGGAGCCCGTCTGCTTGGCGGGCTGCTCGGTCTTTTACAGCAGGAATCGGACCAGGAGACTGTAGTTCTTGTCGCTACATCAGGAGACACGGGCAGCGCTGTGGCCGATGGGTGCAGTGGTATTGATGGTGTGCGTGTTGTCATATTGTACCCCGAGGGCGGCGTCAGTCCTACACAGGAGTTGCAACTCACGCTGCGCCGGTCCGGTGTCACACCGGTCTGTGTCAGGGGCAGCTTTGATGACTGCCAGCGCCTGGTGAAGGGCGCGTTCACCGGTCAGGTGCCGTCCCACATTCGCCTCACCACGGCCAACTCCATCAACGTGGGGCGCCTCCTTGCCCAGACGATATATTATGTCCACGCGGCCCGGACAATGCGGCACAGGGCGGCGTCGACACCCGATCCCGTATTCTGCGTTCCATCCGGAAACCTCGGCAACCTGACGGCGGGTATGATGGCGTTTCGGGCCGGTATGGCGGCGAATGGCTTCATTGCCGCTCACAATGCCAATGATTTCTTCCCATCCTGGCTCTCTGACGAGGGTGCCCGGTTTGCCCCGTCCGTAAAAACACTGTCCAATGCCATGGACGTTGGTGCGCCGAGCAATTTTGAGCGGCTCGAAAACCTGTTCGACCGCACAGAACTGAAGCGGCTCGTGCGGGGCGTACGCGTATCTGACAGGGAGACAATCGAGGAGATGCGGGAAACATGGGAGGAGACCGGCTATATGCCCGATCCGCACACGGCGGTGGCTTTGCGTGCGACACGTGGCCGGTCCGATGGCGCGCCCCCAGTTATCGTACTGGCAACAGCCCATCCGGCCAAGTTTCCGGAAACTGTGAAAAAGGCTACCGGTGCGGCGCCGGACACACCCGAGCGCCTTGCCACATTGGCGAGTGCCGCCCATTATGCAGAACAAATTGACGCCGACCAGGAAGAGTTGACGCGCCTTCTCAGCGCCTGAACGGCAGTTCGAGGTGGCCTATGTTCCCTTTGTTGTCAACCACGCGGACGGTCAGTATGTGCTCTCCAGGCGGGGTCCGCTCATCCAGACGGTGCTCGAAGAGGCTGTTCTTGGCGTCGTGCTCAAACAATCTCCATTCGCCGTCAATCTCTGCCCGAAAGGAGGCAATCCCGCTCAGGTCATCCCGGACCCTCAGGCGCAATGCGCGGCTACGGGCTGTCCTGGAATGACGGAGTGGTGATATCGTGGGTGCCGTGGTGTCCGCGACGATGGCAAACGTACCAAAACTTCGGACTTGCGTGGACACGTTGCCACCCGAGTAGGCTCCGCCGGCCGACGAAATGCGACCCCGGCTGTCGGTCATCCCAACAAGTACTTTGTCGTACAATTGAGGAGGTACGTCATCGGCGGCAAGACGGACTGTCATGGCTGTGTGGAGGGGCGTTCCGGCATCGTGGATCCGGTGTCTGTCGGAAAACGTCCTGCCCTCAACCCTGGGAAGCACCTCATAACTGAAGCGTTCATCATCATAGAGCGCCCGCGCCGGAATGCGCAGCGACATGTCCTGTGTGGCGTAGGTGAACGTGCGGTCCCAGTGCATGATTTCAGTAGATGCGCCCGCGTCACTGTCTGGTTGACCCGGTGTGGCTGGATCAGCGCCGAGCACAGTAAACGAGAGGCGTGACGAGTGCCCGAAGGCATCTTCGACAGAATAATGCATCTCATGGACGGCGTCACTTCCCCCGGCTTCCAGGATACCGCGTCCAGGAGCATCGTATATGGCCAGTTCGTTTCCTGGAAGCAGGTAACTGCGTTGTACCCAGCGTCCGCTGCTTCTGCGCTCTGCGTAGTCCACGTGTGCGTTCAGGAACCGGGTCGTAGAGAAGGAAAAACGCTCCATGACAGAGGAAAACAGCCGATTCCCATTCGCCGTCAGCAATATGCGGTATGCTCCGAGTCGATTCGTAGCGCCTTCATGATAGTCGTGTGTCTGGATACCGAAACCTATCCGTCCCGCCGCTTCGATGCGGGAAACCCGCGCCGGTTCGTAGGATCCATCGGCCGCCGTGCGGACGTCCACGAAGGCCGACTCCCTGCCGGAGACAATGCGCCATCCACCCGTCTGACTGTCACGCAGTCGGATCACGGAATCATCGTCGAGAGCGTATACCTTGAACCGAAATATGCGGGGCGGCAGGGAGTCTTTGACATCAATTCCGAAAAGAAGCGGGTTCAGCGGCTCGGCGGTGCCGGCGTCGCGGATTTCAAAATGAAGATGCGGTCCACCGGAGCTGCCCGAGTTGCCGGAACGGGCAATGATCTCACCCTGTGAGACCGGGAATTGATTTCTTTCCGGAAAAATCTGTACCTCGAAGGATTCCTGGGAATACTGGTGCTGCTCAATGAAACTGGCGACGGGTTCGGCAAATGAGTCAAGGTGAGCGTAGACGGTCTGGTGGCCGTTTGGGTGGTTGATGTACAGCGCATTACCGTATCCGCCAGCGTTGACGTTGATCCGGGATATCCACCCGTCGGCAGCCGCCAGCACAGGGAGGCCGGTACGACCCTGGGTTTTGATATCCAGACCCGCATGAAAATGATTGGACCGCATTTCGCCGTATCCTCCAGAAAGAATGAGGGGGATGTTAAGCGGAGAGGTGAAATAATTGTCGGGGTATGGATCCCCGTGCATGCTCCCCAATAGAAGGACGGCACACATGGACAGAAGAAGGGACGATCTACTCATGACGTATTGATGGTATCAGATCCGCAACATAGTAACCTGTTTCTGATCTTTCTGGGCCTGATCGCGGTCTTCCTGCTGGGCGTTACGCTCCTGCAACTGAAAGTTGTGCTCATGCCGCTGGTCCTGGCCATTCTGCTTTCCGTGATTTTCAAGCCGGGTATTCTATGGCTCAGGGCCAAGAGGGTACCCATGGCGGTGGCCCTTTTTATGGTACTTATCGTCTCGTCAGCGGTTCTGTTTCTGGTTGGATGGGTGCTGTTTTCCTCGACGCAGTCATTCATCGAAGAGCTTCCCAAGTATGAGGCCAAGGCTGCTGTCATCGTGAGCGATGTGGAAGCGTTTCTGCTGGCATCCGCTTCACGATTCAATGTTGATGTCGCCGAGGTGGAATGGTCCGATGCCTTCGACTGGTCGAGTGTGTCGGCAGCCGTGACGAGTGGTGTAGGCTCGTTCATCAGTTTCGTCAGCACAACATTCCTGGTGCTGCTCTTCATGCTCTTCATTTTGGCGGGTAGCGGTGAACTGGCAGAAAAAATCCGCGTAGCGTTTCCCGAATCACAGGCGCACAAAATTGCCAACCTGGTATCGAACGTGGACGAGCAGGTTCGAAAATACCTGGTAACGAAAACGCTGATCAGCCTCGGTACCGGAGCTCTGACCTGGCTCGTTCTGTTTATTCTGGGCGTGGATTTCCCGCTCGTATGGGGTTTTCTGGCCTTTCTGCTCAACTACATCCCCAATATCGGCAGCACGATTGCCGTGCTTTTTCCGTTTGCTGTCAGCCTTCTCCAGTACGACACGCTGGTCGTTCCACTTGTCGTGATCCTGGGACTGGGGGCGCTTCAGCTCACGATGGGAAATGTGCTGGAGCCACGGATCATGGGATTCAGTCTGAACCTGAGCCCGTTGCTCATCCTGGTCTCGCTTATCACATGGGGCTGGCTCTGGGGACTCTGGGGTATGATCCTTGCCGTACCTACTACGGCAACGCTCAAGATCGTATTTGAGAACATCGGCCCACTTCGCCCGATGTCTGTACTCATGAGCAGCGTGGTCAGACCGAATGCTCCATGAGGCGCTCTATGACTTCCACGGAAGTCACGCCTTCGGCTTCGGCTGTGAAGTTCGACACGATCCTGTGACGCAAAACAGAGATAGCCAGGCTGTTTACATCACTGATTGATGGTGTCAGACGTCCGTCGAGGGCGGCCATGGTCTTGGCGCCCATGATCAGGTACTGGGATGCACGCGGGCCGGCGCCATAGCTGAGGTACTGATTCACGAAATCGGGGGCCGCAGTGCTGCCAGGGCGTGTCTTTCCAACGAGTCGGACGGCATATTCGATCACATTGTCAGCAACGGGGATTTCCCGGATGAACTGCTGATAGGTCAGTATGTCCTGGGCCGTCATGACGCACGCGACCTTGCTCGTGCGCGCTGAGGTCGTCTGCCGCACCACTTCGACCTCCTGTTCGAATGTCGGATAATCCAGCCACAGGTTCAGCATGAACCGGTCAAGCTGCGCTTCAGGCAGCGGGTAGGTGCCTTCCTGCTCAATGGGGTTCTGTGTGGCCAGTACAAAAAATGGCTCCGGCAGTGCGTACGTGTGGCCAGCCGCCGTGACGCGGTGCTCCTGCATAGCTTCCAGGAGAGCCGCCTGTGTCTTGGGGGGCGTACGATTGATCTCGTCGGCCAGCACGACATTGGCAAATACGGGGCCCTTCACGAACTTGAACTCACGGCCTCCCGTCGAGCGGTCCTGCTCTATGATCTCCGTACCCGTGATGTCCGACGGCATGAGGTCGGGCGTGAATTGGATGCGATTGAAGTCCAGTTCCACCGCCTCGGATATCGTATGGATGAGCAGCGTTTTGGCGAGACCCGGAACACCGATGAGAAGTACGTGGCCTCGACACAGAATGGATACAATGATCCTGTGGATGACATCGTCCTGGCCTACGATGACCTTGGCAATTTCAGACCGGAGGGATTTGTACCCGGCGTGGAGATGGTCAATGGTCTCGGGCGATGTCTTGATTTCCATGTGTCAGTTGTTCGGTGTGTTGGCTGCCGTGGTCGTCCGGAGCGCACGACCACGTAGTTCAATGTAGACCGTTTCCTTGAGCTGCTCCATCCATTCTCGCATGACCCGGTCCTGTTTGTCCTGGAGGGCACGACGCTCAATGAGGGCGTAATCGGTCTCGATCGATACCTTGTGCTCTGGAATGCGTTCCTCAAGGCGCACAATATGATAAGCCCGGCGGCCGTCAAGAAGCGTAACCTCCCTCGGCTCTGAAATGTCACCCTCTTCGAGACCAGAAAGTGTCTCCTGCCAGAGTGGACCGAGGGCTTCGACGAACAGTGTATTCTCTCCCGTATTGGGGTCGATCACAGCACCCGCCCGTGTGCGTGAAGCTTCTTCCTCGGAAAACTCCCTGGCCAATTTTTCGAATGTAACCCTTCCTGTGAGAATGGAATCACGAAGCGTTGTAAGCAACGCCCGGGCTGGTTCAGCATCGCTGTCTGACTCATCGAATGAAATCAGAATATGGTTGTAGTCGATGCGGTCACCGCGCCGGGCGTTGATACGCAGGAAATGGAGCCCGAACTGCGTTTCGAATATGGGGCTGTATACACCGATGGGTGAACGGGAGGCGACCGCGGCAAATTCGGGTACAAGATCGGACAGCGCCATGTCTTCATACAGACCACCATTCGGAGCCGAACCGGGATCATCGGAGAACAGTTCAGCCATCTCCTCCATCGTGGCACCGCCAGCCAATACGGTGTCACGGATGGTAGAAATGATTTCCATGGCCTCCTCACGCGCCTCGTCTGTAATTTCCGGTAACGCTACGATATGCGAAATACGTACCATGTCGGGGATGGTTGGCAGAGAGTCGGTCGGGATCTGACTGAGCCACGCCTCCACGTCGGACGGTGTAGCACGGACATTGCGCAGTTTCTGGTTGCGGATCTGCTCCGAGAGGGCCTGGTCACGGATTTCGTCCCTGAATTCCGCCTTCAATTCCAGTACAGACTTTCCATAGAGGGCCTCGAGTCGGCTCTCTCCTCCCATGCGTGCGGCCATCTGGGAAACTCGACCGTCCAGCATCTGCTCAACCTGTTGGTCGCCGACGACGATGTTGGTATCACGTTTTGCGTGAATTACCAGGACCTTTTCGTCAATGATCTGCTGAAGTGCCCTGTCCCAGAGTTCCTCTGAAAACGGCATTCCCTGCTGATTCATGACGCCGAGTACAAAGCCATCCACGTCAGAGGCCAGAATGATATCTGATCCCACAACCGCTACGATTTCGTCGAGTACCATATCGTCCTGGGCCTGGGCAGTCGCAGGCAGGAGGACAAGGCTGAAAAGAAGGATCAGCCGCCAGGAGGGGATGGTCATGTAGTTTTTGGAAACCATTTAAAACGTGCGATAGGAACAGATGGCCAACAAACAATGAGGGCGGGCGCAGCATGCGTCCGCCCATCAGGCGTTGCAGCAGAGGCGACACGCGATTCATTCCCGGGCAAACAGGTCATCACGCGCCTCTGCCGCTGTTCGGAGGCGTTGAACCTGTCGTGCAAACAACTGTTTCCGAGACTCTATCAGGATCCGCTGCTCAATTTCGGATCGGATCATATTAAGGTCGGGAATAGTACCCGCCGGAACGCGTTCGACAAGTTTCATTACGTGAACCAATCCATCGTCAGACAGGGGGGGCACAATGTCTCCTTCCGTTAACTGACCGACACGTTCGCGCATACTGGCGTGTTGCGAGAAGACAAGCGATAACGGGAGGAGGCCCGAGGCAAAGTACCTGGACTGCTCCTTTTGCACCGAATAGGTATCAATGAGGCGGGAAAATGCGGTATCGGTCTCTGCTCGGGCAAGTTCGTCGACGATTACACTTGTCCACGAAGTGGAATCTACAGGGAGGTACCAGATGCGGACGTACGGCTGTCGCAGGACCAGACTCGCTCTGTGCTGTTGATACCAGGTTTCCACGGCAGTAGGATCTGGAGCCATGGCGTCTTCAGCGTACAGCTCCTCGAGTAGCCGCGCAATGAGTAGAGATCGACGGTTGTCCTCAATCTGTTGCTGGAGGAGACTATCCGTGTGTAACTCACGCCGAAGGGCTTCCTGATAGAGTAATTCATTGACTACCCACTGATCCACTATGGCCTGGGCAACCGTCGCGCTGTCAGACCGGACCATCCTGTCTGTCCAGAGCTCGTCAAGCTGGCTCTGCGTCAGCACGGCATCACCCACGCGCGCTACCGTAGTTTCACGGATGGTTGTATCTGCACATCCTGCTGAAACCAGAACGAGAACCAGGCTCACCTGGAGTGCCGAGACCAACTTCATCACGGCAGCCGCTCAGGCCAGACCTGTACGCGATAGCGCGCCCGAAGCCGTTCCATCAGTCGCATCTCCAACAGGACCTGGTGCCGATTGATGAGTTCCGTACGGGCCTCATCGAACGTTTTCTGACGAGCGGGCTGGATGCCGTTGTGTCGCAGCATGATGTATCGACCACTGCTTCGGGACGGGTCGGTGAATTCACCTTCTTCAAGATCCAGGACCTCGTCGAATGCCGACCCCGACCGGGAGGCGATGTATGTCGTATCGACCCGGATACGGGTTTCCAGTTCTGCAAATACAGTGGAGGGAGATTCTGCTGCGCGCAATTGATCGCGAGCCGCAAACAGGACGGAATCACTCCCGGCACTCATGGAGATGACTTCCACACGCTCGGGAAATCGCCATTCCTGCGGGTTGGTATCATAGAGCGCCCGCAGACCGGAAGAATCTGTTGAGGCCTTGGACCATACGGAGTCTTCCATGAGTCGGAACAGGAGGATTCCGTCTCGAAATTCCTGCATGGTACGACGGAAATCCGCGTTCCGGTCTTCCAGGCGTGCCACTTCATAGGTGAGGGCCTGTTCGTCAAGAAACGTCTCGAGTGAGGAAAGCACGTTTTCGCGGACGTCTCCCGAAGCCGATGGCAGTCGGGATGAGCGGAACCACGTCTGGTAGTCTGCCACGGTCCATGTAGAATCTCCGAGCGTGGCCAGAACACGTTCTTCCTCTTCCGGCGTAAAGGCCCCCTGGATAAGGGCGCGATACAGGGAATCACCGGGCATATTGGCGACCCAGCTGTCTATCACTGCCGCGTGAATGGAGTCACCGAGTTCGGCGCGGAGTGAGCGGGAAAATGCCGTTTGTGCCTCCTGGGCTCGCGGCAGGCTTGCGACCTGTTGTTTGAGGGTTTCATATTCCTCCTCGAGCGTTCCAAGTGGCTCTTCACGCAGATATGTCATGATGTGATATCCGAAGCGTGTCTGGGCTGGTCCGGAGAACATACCCGGCGCAGACAGGGCAAAGGCCGAGTCGCGCATGGCGTCAGGAAGCCCCTGATCGAATCCCAACAGTCCGATATTGCCTCCATTTTGGGCTGAGTTGCGATCATCGGACAATTCTTCGGCGACAGCGGCGAACGATTCTCCGGCCTGAAGGCGCTCGAGGGCCAGCGATACACGCCGCCGGGCATCGGCCGAGTCGACGGGAGAGGGACCCCGCGGCTGGATCATGATATGTGCCAGTTCACGCGCCGGGGGAAGTGCGCGCCGGGCATCCACTTTCAGAATGTGGTATCCGAACTGTGTCCGGAACACGGGCGAGATTCCGCCTACGGGCGTGTCGTACGCATAGTCCTCAAACGGCTGAACCATGCGCCCGCCACCGAAAAACCCGAGGTTGCCGCCAGCACCAGGCTCACCCGGAGAACGCTGGGCCGAAGGATCCTGGGAGTAGTCTCGTGCCAGGCGACCAAATTCAACACCAGCGAGCGCAGAATCCCGCAGGGCAGCAATGCGCTCATAGGCAGCGAGGGTATCGGCGGGCGGAGCGTCAGGGGAGACCGTTACCAGAATATGGGACGCCTTCACGGCCTCTTTTCGGCGCTCGTACAACTGCCTTACAAGTGGGTCGGTAACCTCCCGCCCGACGAGGTAGGGACGGGCGAGTTGTGAACGGTAGGACTGGATTTCCTGTTGCACATCGGGACGATCTGCGTAGCCTGCGCGACGAGCTTCAAGGACTTTCAGTCGGTAATTGACATACCGGTCCAGAAATTCCGATCGACCTTCAATGGAGTCCGCGCTTGTGGAAAGTGCTCTGGCGTACTGCTCTTCAAAGTCAGTCTGCGTCAGCGGTTGGCCGTCAATTACAGCGACAGGTCCGGGACCCGTTGCGGGAGTGGATTGTATGGCGGAAGGTCCAGCCGTACGGCATGCTGCCAGAAACAGAAGGGCTGTTAGAGACAGAAAAAGTGGGAGTCTCATTACAATAGTGATACGTGCGCAAAATGATGGGCGGGAGAGTCAAGAACCGGTCCACGCAAGGCAGCCGCCAATGGTTCCCCAGCAGAAAGCGCGTTGGCAGCGTGCACCGGAGGGCAACTTTGCGAATACTTCATGGTCAAACAGGAGAGCCCACCAGTGAAGGAAGTATCAATATGAACGAGTATGATCTGATTGAAGCGTTCAAGGAAGGAGATGAATTTGCGTTCGTCTCGCTCTACAATCGGTTCAAATCACCGGTATTCGCCTTCTCCTACAAGATGCTCATGGATCGCGCGCAGGCCGAGGACGTCATGCAGGAGACCTTTCTGCGGGTGTATGAGAATCGTGACCGACTCATGAAGACGTCATCTTTCAAGTCGTGGTTGTTCACGATTGCGCGCAACCAGTGTCTGAACCAGATCCGGAAATCCGGGCGCCAGGTGGCCATGAGCCAGGATGCACTCGAAAGTCTGGCCTCGTCCGATACGCCATTGTCCCGCATGGACAAGAGTGAGCAGGTGGCGTTTGTGACGGCATTCCTGCATGAGCTGAAACCGGAATACCGGGAGGTTATTATTCTGCGGGAATATCAGAACCTGAACTACGAGGAAATTGCTGCCGTGACGCGGAGTTCTTTGAGTTCCGTCAAATCGCGATTGTTCAAGGCGCGCCGGAAATTATCCGAGCGCATGCAGGAAGCTGAGGCCAGACGTCTCCGTCGCCTCGAGGCTGGGAGGTCTGTATGACGTGTCCATTACTGCTCGAAGAGGATCTTAATCTGTATCTCGACGGCGAACTGCCGACGGCGAGACAACAGTCGTTGTTCAGTCACCTTTCCGAGTGCGCTGAATGTCAGGTCACGATGGAATCTGTCCTGGCGTTCCGCAGGATGAGTCGTCAGGAAATCCTGGTCCCATCCCCATCGGGAGATGAAGGGTTTTTCAAACGCCTGGCTCGTATGAAGGCGGCCGGAAGTCGCCACGATCGCCTGCTTGAGCGTGGTCCCGTCTGGAGGGAACGGCGATCGGTTACCATCCGAACGGCCTCCGTGACACTTGGCGTGGTATTCCTGATTGGCATTCTTGCACCGGGAATCGTAGGCTCGTCCGAGCCTGTGGTATCGACCGAAATGGAGACGGTGGACTTTACCGCTCCAGTAGACATCGGTAGGCCTGTTACCGTGCGACAGAGTTACATCCACGTGTTCTACCCGGGCATTACGGTCGAGGCCGATTCGCTGGACGACCGCTGATTATACGCGTTTTCACGGCGCCGCCATGTGTCCGGTGTTACTTTCGGTTGATGATCGTCACGTCGATTGATCAAACACCTTAAGCAGCACACCCAGAGCGGCACATGAGAGTACGATTCGCCCCCAGTCCAACCGGCTATCTGCATATCGGTGGCCTCCGAACGGCCCTGTACAACTGGCTTCTTGCGCGTAAGAGCGGAGGCGTATTCATTCTTCGTATTGAGGATACAGACCGGAGCCGGTTCGTTGGGGATGCGGAGCAGGACATCGTAGACAGCCTGCAGTGGGCAGGTCTGGACGTGGATGAAGGACCACAGACGGGCAGCTATCGGCAGTCTGAGAGAACAGACCTGTACGACGCAGCTCTGACGCGTCTTCTGGATGCTGGTCGTGCCTACGTGGCGTTCGACACACCAGCCGAGATCGAGGAAATGCGTGTGCGTCTGGCGACGGACGCGAATCCCAATCCGAGATACGATTGGTCCACGCGGTCCCACATGAAGAACAGCCTTACGCTCAGCGCGAATGAAGTTGCGGCACGGATTTCTGGTGGTGAGCCGTACGTCATTCGCCTTCGTGTTGAACCTGGATCGGACGTGGTTTTTACGGATCTGGTTCGCGGCGAGGTCAGTTTCCGGACCGATGAAGTCGACGACCAGATTCTTCGGAAATCAGATGGGCTGCCAACCTACCATCTGGCCAACGTGGTCGACGATCACGATATGCAGATATCGCACGTCGTGCGCGGCGAGGAATGGCTGTCCTCTACACCCAAACACGTGCTGCTCTACGATGCATTTGGGTGGGATGTACCACACATGGCGCATCTTCCGCTTATTCTGAGCCCGACGGGAGGAAAGTTGTCGAAACGCAATGCAGAGCGTCAGGGGATTCCGGTTTTCGTCAAGGAGTACAGGGCAGCAGGGTACGAACCGGAAGCGCTGCTGAATTACCTTGCATTGCTCGGGTGGCATCCACCGGGAGAGCAGGAAATATTTTCACTGCAAGGTCTTACAGATGCGTTCTCCCTTGATCGGGTGGGACAGTCTGGCGTCCAGTTCGACAAGGACAAATTGGCATGGTTCAACGGCCAGCACCTGCGAGGCATGACGCCCGAGGCCATAGCAGGCGGTCAGATGGAAGCATTGCGCGCCGCCTATGGGGACGTCAGCCAGGACCGGGCCGTTGAGGCAGCAACGCTCATGCACGAAAGGATGGCGTTTGCGTCTGACCTCGTTGCCTTCGATTATCTTTTTCGCGCTCCCGAAACCTGGGATGAGGCCGCCGTCAAGAAGAGATGGAAGGATGACTCGCCAGGACTGGTGACGGCGTACCGGGAAGCACTCGCGGCGCTCCCGGACTGGACAGCCGAGTCGCTGGAATCGTGTCTCAGGAGTACGGCAGAACAGCACGGTGCCGGGGCGGGGCGCCTCATTCATCCGGTACGTCTCGCCGTGAGTGGCGTATCCCACGGACCGGGACTGTTCGACCTTCTGGTGTACCTGGGCCGGGACGCGACGTGTGAACGTCTACAGACGGCCGTCAGAGCACTCGCCTGACGGGGCCCTGTGCCGGAGTTCATAGTGCGTACTCACGGCATCCCAATGGGAGAGAAGGCGCTGCGCGGCCTCAGGGACATAGGCTTTCTCAAAGTCTTCGCCTTGGAAGTCCTTGACGTCCTCAAGGCGGTCAAAAGTCATCATGGTCACGAATTCAACGTCCGCCTCCCGCCGGCGCCGTAGCACGTCGATAGATCGATACCCAGGAATACATTTTTCTTCAATGCCCGGAATGACCGCGTCCTGTAACAGGGCCTCATATGCATCGGCATTTGAAAAGGTCGTGTATCCGTGCCAGATTCTTACAATCATGGGTTTTTGGACAGCTTTGTGCTGAGTTCGCGATAGAACCAGGTGGCCGCGCGCCAGGGACCGTCGTCCGCTCCCTGCTCATGTGCCGCATCCAGGAGAGGGCGAAACGGCCCATCTGTGCGTTCGAGGGCGTGGGCTATGAGCTGCTCGACGCTCTCCTTGAAGAGCGTCGAGGTATCGGGCAAAAAGGGTCTCCGGCTTGTCTCCAGGACTTCCTGCAGCTCATGGAGAAGGCGCTCCATGCCATGACCGGTTGTCGCAGACGTACCGAAAACCGGAACGGACAGGTCGGGTCGCATGATGTGCATGGCATCGGCCGTATGATGGATGGCCGTTTCCTGGAGCTCCTTCCTGACGACGTCCTCCTTATTGAAAACGACAATATCCGGAATCTCGAGGACGCCACGCTTTATGCCCTGCAAGCCATCTCCGGCCCCCGCCAGTAGTACCAGGACAACGCATTGAACAAGTGCCGCTACGGCCACTTCACTCTGGCCAACCCCAACCGTTTCCACGACGATGCGGTCGTAACCGGCGGCGGCACACAGTATCATGGATCGCCTCGTATGCGCAGCGACACCACCCAGTGCACCGCTGGTGGGAGATGGGCGAATAAACGCTGCTTCGGAGCGGGAGAGCCGCTCCATCCGGGTTTTGTCACCAAGGATACTCCCGCCCGTCCGAAGGGAACTCGGGTCAACGGCCAGTACGGCGACGCGGTGTCCGGCCTCGACCAGTCGCATACCGACGTCGTCTACAAGTGTTGATTTGCCCGCGCCGGGAACGCCGGTCACGGCCAAACTTCGCGCCTTGTCGCAGAACGGAAGACAGGCGTCGAGAAGAACGGCAGCATGCTCCATGTCAGATGCATGACGACTCTCAACGAGTGTCAACGCGCGGCCGAGACTGGCGCGGTGTCCGTTTCGCAGTCCCTCGACGAGGTCGGCTACACGTGTCGGGGCTCTATGGGAAGTCCGTGTCACGACGCGTCAATAAGCACGCGTAGCAGCGCGGACGCCGACTGCGGAATGGGGGTACCAGGACCGAATACGTCCAATACGCCTGCCTTCTTGAGGAAAGGCACATCCCGGTCCGGGATGACCCCCCCCGCGACGACGCGGATATCTGGGCGGCCCTCTTCTTTCAGCGCGTCAATAAGGGCCGGTACAAGCGTCTTGTGCCCACCGGCGAGGCTGGATACGCCAACTACATGGACGTCGTTCTCAACCGCCTGTCTCGCCGTTTCTTCCGGTGTCTGGAAGAGAGGCCCCATGTCCACATCAAACCCCATATCGGCGAAAGCCGTTGCGATCACGCGAGCACCGCGGTCGTGGCCATCCTGACCGATTTTGGCAATCAAAATCCGCGGCCTGCGTCCGTGGGCGGTCTCGAATTCCTGTGCCAGTGAGATGGCGTCCTGCATGGCATGGCCCGATGTATAGTTCATGGCATACACGCCCGTGAACAGTTCGTTTCGGGCCTGGAATCGCCCGAACCTGTTTTCCAGTGCCATGGATATTTCACCAAGTGTGGCCCTTTTCCGCGCGGCGTCAACGCTGGCTGCAAGCAGGTTGACGTCGTTGGTCGCGGCGGCCTCTTCCAGCCGGGCCAGCGAACGCGCAACATCCTCCTCGCAACGGTCTGCCTTCAGCGCCTGGAGACGCTCAATCTGCATGCGGCGGACGCGGGCATTATCCACTTCGCGAACATCGAGCGACTCCGCCGTGTCGGTTGCAAATTGATTGAGTCCGACAATTACTTCGTCACCCGAATCAATGGCCGCCTGCCGACGGGCGGCAGCCTCTTCAATGCGGCGCTTGGGAAGTCCTTCGCCAATGGCCTGGGACATCCCGCCAGCAGCTTCAACCTCCACGAGGTGCGCACGCGCGGCTTCAATGAGCGCATGCGTACGCTTTTCCAGTATGGCAGCGCCTCCCAGCGGATCTACATGAGCGGTCAGGTCCGTCTCGTGCAATAATACCAATTGGGTATTACGGGCAATGCGCGCCGATTCATCTGTAGGCAGAGCGATCGCCTCATCGTAGGCATTCGTATGCAACGACTGCGTTCCGCCCAGAACAGCCGCGAGTGCTTCAAGTGTAGTGCGCGGAACATTGACGTGTGGATCCTGCGCCGTGAGTGACCACCCCGACGTCTGACAATGTGTCCGCAACATGGCCGACTTGGGATTCTTCGGCGAGAACGTGGACATGAGTTCGTGCCAGAGTACCCGCGCCGCCCGAAGTTTGGCAGCTTCCTCGATCGTATCCATACCAATGCCGAAGAAGAACGATATCCGGGGTGCGAACGTATCGATATCGAGGCCACGGGCCAGCGCCTTGCGCACGTATTCGAGTCCGTCGGCGAGCGTATAGGCCAACTCGATGTCAGGCGAAGCTCCGGCTTCCTGCATATGGTATCCACTGACCGAAATGCTGTTGAAGCGGGGCATGTGCTCCGACGTGTATTCCATGATGTCCCCGACTATGCGCATGGAAGGGTCGGGTGGATAGATGTACGTGTTCCGGACCATGAACTCCTTGAGGATGTCATTCTGTATGGTTCCGGACAGCTTATCGCTCGGGCAGCCCTGTTCTTCAGCCGCCACAATGTAGAACGCCATGATGGGTAGTACAGCGCCGTTCATGGTCATGGATACGGACATCTCATCGAGCGGAATACCGTCGAAGAGCCGCTTCATGTCTTCCACGCTGTCTATGGCCACACCGGCCTTGCCTACATCCCCGACGACGCGCGGATGATCCGAGTCATAACCCCGGTGGGTAGGCAGGTCGAAGGCCACCGAGAGTCCTTTCTGGCCAGCAGCCAGATTGGCCCGGTAGAAGGCGTTCGACTCTTCGGCCGTGGAAAACCCCGCGTACTGGCGGATGGTCCATGGTCGGCCTTTATACATGGTCGGATAGGGACCCCGTAGGAAGGGAGGGGATCCCGCTGGCGGCAGTTTGTCGTGAGTCATGGCGTGGTGCGTTTTTACGTGTACTTGTTGACACCGGTGATGACCCGCGCTTCGTCCTGGGGTCGACGGGGACCTGCCAGCCACGCGCGATCACGTGGGAGCCGATCTGATAGAGTACCTGAACGGTTCTTCCAGACGTCGATTTCGTTGTAGATGCGGGCCTCTTCGATCTCGACGGCTTCCGCTCCCTCGAGACCATCGGTCATCCCTCTGAATCCGCATTCGAATCGTAGCAGCCTGGTTACGGCCAACGCATGTCGGGCCGCATCAGCGTCCTCGAAGCCTCTTTCCAGAACGTTGTGTGGCAGTACACACACGCGGTCGGCGCCTCCCCAGACACCGGCTACCGCCTGCAGCGTTGTTCGCACCCGGTTCGTTCCACCGTCGGACCGGGCCAGGTCGCGTTCGTCCCCGATGCTTGTGATATCGACGGGCCCGAGCAGCGCCCGGAGTACTCTGAGCTTTGCCGTTTCGACAATGATCCGGGTCGATACCGCGACCAACAGCGAGGCGCCAGCCGCGCGTCCTTCGAGCGCTTCGAGAATGAGGAGGATTTCGGATACCGGACCGTACCCTTCACGCCTGAACGCTGACGCATCGACAGTAAAATCCGATGGCAAAAAATGAACATCCTGACCGCAGACAACGCCGAGCTCATCCCTTGTCAGGTGGCCTTCCCACCGAATACAACCGTGCCAGTCCGTGTTTGTCATGAGTTTAGCGTGTTCGATGAGCGGTGATAATGAACGAGGGAATGCAGGGCAATGCCAACGGCTACGCTCACATTCAGCGACTGCTTCATACCGAGTTGGGTAATCTCAAATACGGTTGTACTGGCTTCAAGCAAATGGGCCGGAACGCCGTCCACCTCGTTGCCAGCGATCAGCACAAGAGGAAAATGCGATGAACGAGCATCTACAAGATCAATGGACGCTGGAGCGCGCTCGAGCGCAGCTATTGTATAACCCCTGCTCCGACGTTCGGTAATTTCCAATAGAGGGTCTTCGACACGGGCCCATGGAACGACTTTCTCCGCACCAAGTGCCGTTTTTCGGATCCTTGGATGAGTAGGATCGGGCGTGAAGCCCGACAAAAGAACCATCTCGATGTGCATGGCATCGGCCGTGCGGAAAATGGAGCCGGTATTGTAAGCGGACCGCAGATCATGCAGCAGGAGGACCAGAGGGGCTCGTGGCAAAACTGTATGCATTTTTGTCATACCTGGCAAATTACGGACTTCGTCTTCGTAGTTTTCAAGCCCCCCGTTAATCCATCTGGAATTACATGATCGTTGCCATCGACGGACCGTCAGGATCCGGAAAAAGTTCAACCGCGCGCGCCGTCGCCAAAGCGCTTGATGGGCTTTTTGTGGATACGGGTGCCATGTATCGCGCGGCTTCGTTGTATTTGTCTCGATTGGGACTCGAGAAGGCCCATGAGGTAGGGCGGGATGATGTCCGCGACATGGATGTGCGGCTGGATGTCTCGGAGACGGTGGAGGGCGCGGGAAGACTGCGCGTCCTTCTGGGAGAGGAAGACGTGAGCCAGGAAATCCGTAAGGAATACGCGGGTCGCCTGGCCTCGGAATTCGCGCAGTCAGACAACGTTCGTGATGCCATGGTGGCTCGGCAGCGTTCGATGGCCCACGAGATTTCTTCTCGTGGGGGAGTTGTGGTTATGGAAGGTCGGGATATCGGGACTGTGGTATTTCCTGCCGCCGATGTGAAGATATTCATGACGGCCGATGACCGTGTCCGGGCAATTCGTCGCCGAGAAGAGTTGCTGGCCAAGGGCCAGGACGTCTCACTGCGATCCATTCTGGATGACATGCGTGTACGCGACGAGCGGGACAGGACGCGTGACAGGGCGCCCCTCAAAAAGGCCGATGACGCCATTGTCCTCGACACGACGGGGATGGCTTTTGAGGAGCAGGTGGATTGGATTGTGAAGATTGCGGCAGAAAGACAGCTGAATCTATCCCGGGGAACGAAATAATTCACTGTGCGTGTATCGTTGGCTACACCGTAATTGCGGTTGGTTGGCCCGATCACGATCAGGGAAGTGATGGGGCTATTTGTTTCACAATGAAAACGAGAGTCTGTGCCATCCCGAACCGGCTGAGCCGAGGCAAGAGAGACTCACCATCATTTCCATGGCTGACAAACAGCACGACGATTCCCAGGCACAGCCTGACGAATCGGTAGCACCTGCCCAGGAGCAGGTAGAACAATCCGTACCGCAGGACGAAGCGGCCCCCACGACGCCAGAGACCACTCCGGACAAGGAACCCGTCGCTGAAGCTGAAGAGCCTGCAGCCGAGGCCGCACCCGCTGCCAAAGCCGAAGAGCCTGAGGCCGATAGCTCGCCCGCCGCTGAAGCTGAAAAATCCGCACCCTCCGCTGAAGCTGAAGAGCCTGTCGCCGAAACCGAGTCCAGTGATGAAGAGCCTGCGACGGAAGAAGACGATTCGGATCTCGTAGCCGCTGGCGAACCGGTTGTCGAAGAAGGAGAGCGCGAAGCGCAACTGGCAACGCCCAAGGGCATGCTGGGCTACACCGGTGAAATAACCGGCGAAGTGTACTCCCTGGCCGATCTTGAGACGGCAGACGAGCCGGAAATTGGTCCTGTTGATCTCGGCGATCTTCAGGCCATGATTGAGAGTACGCTGACTACGATCACGGAGAATGAGATCGTATCGGGTCGGGTGCTGAAGGTCGGTGACAAGGACGTTGTCATTGATATCGGATTCAAGAGCGACGGTATCGTATCCCGTAACGAGTTCGGCCCCGAACTCGAGCCGGGCGATGAAGTGGAGGTGTTTCTCGAGCGGATCGAGGATTACCACGGTCAGCTTGTGCTCTCCAAAACGAAGGCAGATACGGTACGCCGCTGGCGCCGTATCGAAGAGGCCTTCGAAAATGAGGAAGTCCTTGAAGGACAGATCGTACGTCGCATCAAGGGGGGCATGATCGTCGAATTGTTCGGCGAAATGGAAGCCTTCCTTCCAGGCTCGCAGATCGACGTCCGTCCAGTGCGCGACTTCGACGCGTATCTGGAGAAGCACATGGAATTCAAAATTGTCAAGCTCAACCCTGCCAATGAGAACATTGTGGTTTCCCACAAGGCACTCATTGAAAAGGACCTCATGGCGCAGCGGGAGAAAATCCTCTCGACCATGGAGCCTGGACAGATTCTCGAAGGCGTGGTCAAGAATATCACCGATTTTGGTGTCTTCATTGACCTCGGTGGAGTAGACGGACTATTGCACATCACGGACCTTTCATGGGGCCGTGTCGCCCATCCGTCGGAGCTTGTGAGCCTCGACGAGAAAATGAACGTGGTTGTGCTCGACTATGACAAGGAGCGCCAACGCATTTCTCTGGGCCTCAAGCAGTTGCAGCCTCACCCATGGGAAGAGATCACGCAGAAGTACGGCGAAGAAACAGTCGTCGAAGGCAAAGTGGTCTCCATCACGGACTACGGCGCTTTTGTTGAACTCGAGAAGGGCATCGAAGGCCTGGTCCACATCTCGGAGATGTCCTGGACCGAGCACATTCGCCACCCTTCCCAGATGGTATCGCTCGGCCAGGTTGTGCAGGTCAAAATCCTGAACATCGACGGCGAGGGCAAGAAGATCTCGCTTGGCATGAAACAGCTCGAGCCCGATCCATGGGAAAACATCGCCGACCGGTATCCACCAGGAACCGTGATGCGTGGCAAGGTGCGCAATATCACCAACTTCGGCGTCTTCGTTGAAATTGAGCCAGGTATTGACGGACTCGTACATATCAGCGACCTGAGCTGGACCAAGCGTATTCGCCATCCTTCCGAAATGGTCAAGAAGAACCAGGAAATGGATGTCGTCGTGCTGAACATCGACACGGACGATCGTCGGATTTCATTGGGTCACAAGCAGGTTGAAACCAACCCCTGGAATCAGTTCGCCCAGGTCTACGATGAGGGAGCCAAGACAAGTGGTACCGTGGCCCGCATCGAAGACAAGGGTCTGGTAGTGGAACTGCCCATGGAGGTGGAAGCCTTCCTTCCACAGACGGAACTGCCGGCAGGCAAGACCATCGATTCATACCGGGATGGTGAAGCACTGGAAGATCTCACCGTGATCCGTTTCGATGCCAACCAGAAGGAAATCGTTGTCAGCCTCGTAGCAACCGAGCGTCAGGCGGAGGCGCTGGAGCGTCAGGCCGAACGTCGCGAGAAAATGGAAGCACGTCGCGCCGAGGAACGGTCCGTAAAGCAGTTCATCGAGAAAGAAGGGGCTTCCGGTCCCACAACGCTTGGTGAGCTGTCGGGATTGGCGGAACTCAAGGCTCAGATGGAGGCCAGCGAGAGCCAGGCCGAGGCGGATGAAACGGCGGCCAAGGCCGACGCCAGGTCGAAGGCCGACGAGTCCGATGCCAAGTCCAAAGGCGAGTCGAAGACGGGCGCAGAAGAAGTTGCTTCGGAGGAGGAGCAGAAACCGGCCAAAAAGAAGGCCGCTTCTCCGAAGAAGGCCGCTTCTCCGAAGAAAGCCGCGTCGAAAAAGTCGCAGAGCGAGAAGGACGAAGAGAAGGACGAAGAGGAATAAACCCCTGCGTGTTCTTTCGTACGAGCCCACGACAGGGAGGAGCGGGGGTAGGCCATCGGGTCTACCCCCGCTTTCGTATCATGCCACAAGAACGGAACGAGCAATGCACGATTCGAACAAGGAAATACCTGACTGGACGCAACCCACGGCCAAAGAAACGCAGTTGGATGCCATTCTCCTGTCCAAGACTGAAGGCAGGGTACATCGTCTCCTGAAGGACCTGCTGGAGGACAAGGAAATTAATCTGTATCACAGCTATGCCAATGTAGTATCGGTGCGCAGGCTCGGATATAATGATCATGGTCCAGTCCACGCGCGCATTACCACCTACAACGCCCTTAAAATTCTGCGTCTGCTACACGAAGGAGGTGTTCCGCCCAGTTTTGTGTCTGAAGATGTTGGCACCAAGGAAGATGCCGCTGTGGTGGTCGCACTGGGGTGTTTTCTGCACGATGTAGGCATGTCCGTTACGAGGGAGGCGCATGAGTGGCATTCGATTGTGCTCGCCGATACGATAATTCGGCGTTATCTGGAAAAGCATTGTCATGGTGACATGGCCAGACAGGTTGCCATGCGATCCATGGTCCACGAGTGCATAGTTGGCCATATGGCACACGACCGTATTCATTCCGTCGAGGCAGGTGTCGTGCTCGTGGCCGATGGTACGGACATGTCCAAGGGCCGCTCTCGCATTCCCATGAATCTTGAGCGCGACCCGACCGTCGGCGACATGCACCGGTATTCATCGCAGTCAGTTTATCGTGTCGAAATCGCCAAGGGTACCCACAAACCTGTGGGATTGACCATCAAGATGGACAACGCGACCGGGCTATACCAGGTCGAGGAAGTGCTGATGACCAAGGTCAAGGCTTCGCCCATCATGAGCCATCTGGAAATCATGGTAGAGGTGGGCGACGAAGCCCCCAAGTGGTACCTGAAGTAGGCCGTCGACACCTGAAACCGCCTTCTATTCTACAAAGCGCCCGGCCAGCCGCACTCGGGCTTCGGCCAGCGGCATCTCGCCGGCCACCACGCTGCAAAGTAGTTCGCCGACGAGTGCGCCAAACTTGAACGAATGCCCTGAACCACCCTGGAAGCGGAGGCCTCCCGTCGCCTGACTCAAGTCGAAGCGATCCTCTTTGGCAACGGCGTAGTAACAGGCCCGCCCTGACAGCGGAAATGGCTCTGGCAGTCCGGACAGCCGCTCCCGCGCTGCATTTTCCAGATGATTGACTTCGTCCTTTGTGAGCGCGCGATCATCGTCAGGGTGACCGGACCCTGATTTCCGGTGCAGACCCAGTTTCCAGCGCGTGCCGCCCACACCGGGGACCACATAAAAACCGTCCGTGCCGACCAGGTCGAGTACCATGGGCTGGGGGGCGGCCCGCCAATCATCTGGTGGTTCGAAATATGCGACGACTTGCCGGGAGGGTTCGACTTCCGGCGACCAGGCGCCCTGCGTCCAGATGGTACAGTCGGCCGGCGGAAGTTCCTGATCCACTCGAATCGAATGGTTCGCGTGGAGCGCGACATGTCGCTGCCTGCACGCGGTCGTAAGGGCATCCAGGATTCGACGGGCCAGCAGGACACCCCCGCTTGCGCTCCACATGGCGACCTCTGTTTCTCCGAGCTGAACGTGAGGACAGAGGCGCTGCGCCTCCTTGAACCCAACAACGTGCGCTTCTATACCAATTCGGTTCATGGACTGGACGCTGGCTGCGACATATCCGGACTCGTGGCTCGATATGGCAAACGTGCCCGTCTGCGCGTAAAGCCGCTGCCCGAGCACATTCCACAGACGTTCCCACGCCGGATACGCCTCTGCAACCAGGTTCGTGTATCCGAATTCGTGTCCGTAGGCGTACCGGATCAACCGGTGATCGTCGGCACTCGACGAGCGGCTGTTCGGGATAGAGTGCTGGTCGTAGACGCACACGTTCCAGCCCCGATTGGCCGCTCTGAGCGCCGTGCAGAGGCCGTGAATCCCGGCTCCGACAATGGCCAACCTCATGATATGATTCCAAGTGATTTGGCCACCAGTTCGGCAGCTGCCAGGTCCTCGAGGGCATGTCCGACGGACTTGAAGACGGTGATGTCAGATGCCGCTCTGCCGGGCGCCTGTGGCGCCCGGCAGAGCCCAAAAAGGTCGTTTTCAATGCTCTCCGGGGTCAACATCCCATCGCCGATCGCCATCAGAATGTCGCCGGCCTCGGACAGAGCACCCGGCTTTGAATCGACGAAGAGGCGGGCGCTCGAGAGCAGTGCACCGTCAGATTCCCTCATATCGGGCCGGAAGGCTCCAACCAGGTCAATATGAGTTCCGGGGGCGACCCACTCGGCGCGCACAAGTGGCTCAGTCGAGAGCGTAGCACATGAAATCACATCGGCCTCGGATACGGCGTCGTCAAGCGCGGTCACAGCTTCGAACGTGACGCGCCGTCCGGCGCTGACACCGTCGCAACAGCCTTCGGACAGTCGGGTAACAAGTGCCTGCGCCCGCTCAGCGGTTCTGTTCCAGACCATGACCCTGTCGATGGGACGTGCCCAGAGGTGCGCATCCACGAGGGGCGCAGCGAGCGCGCCGGCGCCTATCATGAGCAGCGTACGGCTGCCTGGTCGTGACAACAGGCGCGAGGCCAGTGCCGACGCCGCGGCCGTGCGCCGCGTCGTCAGCACGCCAGCGTCCATGACGCAGAGCCTTTCGCCCGTTTGCTCACGGAGCAACAAATACGTGGCGTGCACGGCCGGAAGAGCGCGCATTGCATTTTCCGGATGGACGGTCGCCACCTTCAGGCCCATGATGCCACCGCGCCTCCAGGCAGGCATGACCAGCAGAGTTCCCGTTGCCAGTGGAACGTGCATGCGCTCTGGCACAGAGACGTCTTCAGCGAAGGCACGTCGAAGCGCTGGAACGAGGTCATCCCACGGAAGCGCCTTCGCAACCGTTTCGTCTGGAATGACCTCGCCCCTCATCAGTCCTCGACGTTGTCTATCTGGGCCTTCTGCAGGCGGCCGCTGTAGTCCACGTAGACGGTCTTGGTCTCGGTATAGAACTCGAAAACCTCCCAGCCACCCTCGCGGTGACCATTACCGGTACCCTTTACGCCGCCGAACGGCATATGGGCTTCGGCGCCGATGGTTGGTCCGTTGATATACGTAATTCCCGCTTCAATGTCATGCATGGCGCGGAATGCCATGGAGACGTCCTTGGTGTAGATGGCCGACGAGAGGCCATACTCGATGTTGTTGGCCACGTCGATGGCCTCCTCGTATGAGGAAATCTTGAGGACAGACAAAACGGGCCCAAAGATTTCTTCGCGGGCAACCCGCATCTCAGGTGTAACGTCTGTCAGAATCGTCGGCTCGATGAACCAGCCATCGTCGACGTCTGCGCCGGTCGCGCGCTTACCGCCTGCGTAGACTGTAGCGCCTTCCTCTTTACCGATTTCAAGGTAGTGCAGTATTTTTTCTGCCCCTTTGCGGTTGATGACAGGGCCCATTTCTACTTTATCTTCGTTTCCGTAACCGATACGAAGAGCATCGGCGCGTTGCTTGAGGCGGGAGACCAGTTCGTCATGGACATCCTCATGCACAATGAGGCGGGACGTTGCCGTGCAGCGCTGGCCCGTGGTTCCGAATGCCCCCCAGACCAGCCCTTCCAGCACGAGATCCAGGTCGGCATCGGCCATGACAATGGCCGGATTTTTTCCGCCCATCTCCAGGGAGAATCGTTTGTGCATACGTCCACATGCTTCGCCGATTTTAGAGCCCGTCGCGGTGGAGCCCGTAAAGGACACGGCATTCACGTCAGGATGCTCGACGAGCGCGCTTCCTGCACCGGCACCTCCCTGCACCAGGTTCAATACGCCATCGGGGAGCCCCGCATCTACCATGATCTTCGTCAGCAGCGCACCGGAGTTCGGAGCGTCCTCACTGGGCTTGAAGACTACGGTATTGCCAGCAGCCAGCGCGGGAAACATTTTCCACGTGGGTACGGCGACCGGGAAATTCCACGCCGTAATGACGCCCACCACGCCGATTGGGCGGCGGATACTCATGTTGAACTTGTTCGGTAGTTCACTTGGGACCGTGTGTCCGAACAGGCGGCGCGTTTCGGTGGCTGCGTAGTACGCCGTGTCAATGGCTTCCTGGACGTCACCCTTGGTTTCGAAGAACGGTTTTCCCATCTCACGCGTCATCTGGAACGCCAACGCGCTCTTGTGCTCGGTCAGCAAATCTCCAATTCGGCGCAGAATGTCTCCGCGGGCCGGGGCAGGCATGCGGCTCCACGTTTTGAAGGCACTCCGTGCGGCACGAACGGCATCGTCCACATCTTCCACACCGGACTCCGGAAATGAACCGATTTCGTCGGAATTCCGGGCCGGGTTGATGTTCTTGAAAGTGGCACCGGAGGCGCTGTCCTGCCAGGCGCCGCCAATGAGATTCTGGGTAATGACGTCCTTCATGTCGAGACCGGATTGATTGTCGGTAAAAAAGGCAAATTACCTGCCGCACACCAGCGCATCAATCAAAGATCAGGGGAAGACAGATGTCACGCAGGGATGTATATTGGCAGTTCTGCACCATCTGGATCCTGCTTTTCGTCTATGGACTTTTCAAACCGGCTATCTGAACGCGTGAAGGAAGTGCCACCGAGTGGCATACGACGTTTCTTCGACATTGCGGCGACCATGAAGGACGTAATCACGCTCGGCATTGGTGAGCCTGATTTTGTCTCGCCAGCACCTGTTCTGGAGGCTGCGAAGCAGTCCATGGACCGTGGTCTGACGGGGTATACGTCCAATGCGGGAATCATGGAACTGCGTGAAGCGGTTTCGCACGAATTGGCGACGCGCTATGGCGTGTCGTACGACCCTGGTTCAGAAATACTAACGACTGTCGGTGTTTCAGAGGCCGTCCAGCTCGCCATGCTGGCGCTTCTCAACCCGGGTGACGAAATTCTCATACCGGAGCCCTGCTTCGTGGCCTACGGTCCGACCGCCATTTTTGCAGGCGCCCGTGTGGTCTACGTACCCACATCGGTAGAGAACGATTTCCAGGTCACGGCAGAGGATATCGAGTCCCGCATCACGCCGCGAACGAAAATGTTGTTTCTGGCCTACCCGAGTAATCCCACAGGGGCCGTGCTGCGCCGGGAGTTTCTGGAGGAAATTGCGGAAGTAGTTGAGCGGCATGATCTTGTGGTGCTTTCGGATGAGATCTACGACAGGCTGGTTTATGGAGAAGCGTATGAGCGAGGACATACCTGCCTACCTTCGATTGGTGCGCTGCGTGAGCGCACCGTACTGCTGGGCGGTTTCTCCAAGGCGTACGCCATGACAGGTTGGCGCGTCGGGTATGTATGTGCACCGAAGCCCGTCTATGAAGCCATGTATAAACTGCATCAGTATATCATCATGTCGGCTCCGACAGCGAGTCAGTGGGGCGCGCTGGCCGCGCTGACGCATTGCCAACAGGATGTGGAGCGCATGCGTCTCGAGTATGATCGCCGCCGCCGCTTCATTGTAGACGGCTTTCGGTCCGCAGGACTTCCCACGTTTGAGCCCGAGGGCGCGTTCTATTGTTTCCCGGATATTCGCTCAACTGGATTGGACTCGGAGGCGTTTGCACAGCAGCTCCTGGAGGAAGAAAACGTGGCCGTGGTTCCGGGAGATGCGTTCGGGCCGAGTGGTGCGGGGTACGTCAGGTGCTCCTACGCCAACTCCATGGAGAATATCCAGGAAGCCGTCCAGCGTATTTCCGCTTTCGCCAATCGCAGGCAGGACGCGGCCAGGCGGGGCGTCTCGGCATGATCCGAATGATGCCCGCCGCCGTACTGATTGCCGTTGCGGCGCATGTATTTCTGGGGTGGATATGGAGCCCTCTCGGTGCCATTCTGGCCGGATTCCTGGTCGAAAAGCGGGGACCTTTGGCCGGTGCAATCTGCCTCGCAATCGGTTGGGGAGGACTGATTATCTGGTCCTGGATGCAGGCTCCCCAGGAGACGCAGGAAATGTGGCGCGTTGTTGCCGATCTACTCGGAAACCTTCCACCGGTTGTCACCGTCGTAGCGACGCTACTCATAGCTGCTATTCTCGGTTCTGCAGGTGGATGGCTCGGAAAAGGCCTTCGAGACCTGCAGACATCGTAGACCGGATGACGCCGATTGTAGACTTATTTTCATTGAAGGGCGTTTTCTTGCGTCCAGATTACTTCGGAGAAAAAATGGATATCCAGAACGTACGTAACCTGTTAGAGCGTGTGGACACGCTCGGGAGGTATCTTTGACATCGACTCTCACACAGAGCGTCGCGATGAATTGTCCCAGAAGCGTCTCGACCCATCGTTCTGGGACGACACGCGAACAGCCAAACAGGTAGAAAAGGAAATATCCGTCCATAACGACTGGATAGAGTCGTGGAATGGGGTTCTGGAGCGGAAGGAGAATATTGAGACGCTCCTCGAACTGGCCGAGGAGGAGGGAGAGTCGCTAGATGCCGAGTTGGAAGCTGAAATGGTTCCTCTGGAGAAAGAACTCTCGGCTCTTGAGCTCCGGCAGATGCTCGACGGTCCAGACGATGATCGGAACGCGATTATAAATATCCACCCGGGTGCTGGCGGCACGGAAAGCCAGGACTGGGCCGATATGCTGGTCACCATGTATACCCGTTGGGGGGAAAAGAACGGCTTTAATGTGCATCTCCTGGAATATCAGGAAGGGGACGTGGCCGGCATCAAAAGCGCCACGCTGCACATAGCTGGTCCCATGGCCTACGGCTACCTTAAAGCCGAGACGGGTGTGCATCGGCTCGTCCGAATCAGTCCATTCGACTCGAGTGGCCGGCGTCACACGTCATTTTCGTCTGTGTTCGTCTATCCCGAAATTGACGATACCATCGAGATCAACCTGAAACCGGATGATATCGAGCTGCAGACGTTCCGCAGCGGCGGTAAGGGTGGGCAGAATGTAAACAAGGTGGAAACTGGCGTGCGCTACATCTGGGTCGGAACGCTGTCGGATGGCCGGGAAGAGCGGGTCGTGGCCGAATGTACCGAGGAACGCAGTCAGCTCCAGAACAAGGAGCGCGCCATGACCATGCTCAAATCGCGTGTGTACCGGCTGGAACAGGAAATACAGGAGGCGGCCAAAAGCGTCGTCGAGGGCAGTAAGAAAAAGATCGAGTGGGGTTCTCAGATCCGGTCCTACGTATTTCAGCCGTATACGATGGTGAATGATCACCGGACAGAGACAAAGCTTACCGACGTAGATGCGGTGATGTCAGGTGATCTGGACGAACTTATCCGCGCCTGGCTCATGCAGAACTGACATGCGCAAACACGTCGACTACCTGATTCTTGGAAGCGGAGCGGCCGGTTTGTCCATGGCGCTCGAACTGGCGCAGCATGGACGGGTAGCCATTGTCACGAAGTCACAGGCGTCAGAATCGAACACAAATTATGCCCAGGGCGGTATTGCGGCTGTCATGGATGCGGCCGATTCGTTTGAAAGTCATGTGCGCGACACGCTCATTGCCGGTGCTGGGCTGTGCCGTGAGGATGTGGTCCGTACCATCGTGGCCGAGGGACCGGAGCAGATCGACAGGTTGCAGAAGGGCGGTGCGCGGTTCACAGAGCAGAACGGCGCGTTGCATCTGGGCCGCGAGGGGGGCCACGAGCGCAGCCGGATAGTTCATGCCGCCGACGCGACCGGACGGGAGGTGGAGGACTCGCTCCTGGGGCGTGTACATGCGGACAGCAATATCACGGTATACGATTACCACTTTGCCCTGGAACTGATTACGCAGCATCACCTCGGGGAAAAAGTGACCCGCTCGCGGAATGACATCACCTGCTTCGGCGCGTATGTTCTTGATGAACGTGAAGATCGGGTCCTGACGTTCCTCTCAGGGGTCACGATTTTGGCTACGGGTGGTGCTGGTCAGGTGTACCTCCACACGACGAACCCGGGTATTGCAACGGGAGACGGAATGGCCATGGCCTACAGGGCGAAAGCGCGTGTAGCGAACATGGAGTTTGTACAGTTTCACCCGACGGCGTTGTACCATCCGGAGGCCAGCCGTTTTCTGATCTCCGAGGCGGTACGGGGAGCGGGCGCGCACCTGGTCAACCTGGACGGCCAGAGGTTCATGTCGGAATATGACGAGCGGGGGGAGTTGGCCCCACGCGATATTGTGGCTCGGGCCATTGATGACCAGTTGAAACGCCACGGACATACGCACGTGTTGCTCAGCCTTGCCCACCTGCACAGTGACGAGGTGCGGGATCATTTTCCGATGATTGCAGCTACGTGTGAGCAGTTTGGTCTGGATCTCGCGACGGACGGTATTCCGGTCGTCCCGGCTGCCCATTACATGTGCGGTGGCGTCAAAACGGATGTCAACGGACAGACATCCATTCGAGGACTCTTTGCCTGTGGCGAGGTAGCCTGTACCGGGTTGCATGGCGCGAATCGACTGGCATCCAACTCCCTGTTGGAAGCGCTCGTAGTCTCAGTCCGGGCGGCCGTCGCCGCGAGGCAGCCAGACAGCCAGGTGCCAATCAATGACCGTGTGCCGGACTGGGACGCAGAAGGAACCTCCCTGCCAGATGAGTGGATCCTGGTATCCCATAACCGCGATGAACTCCGGCGTGTCATGTGGGATTACGTGGGTATTGTCAGATCCACGCATCGACTCGACCGCGCCCGCCGAAGAACCCGGGTGCTGTACGAGGAAACGGAGGACTTTTTCCGTAAGGCCCGGGTGACGCGGTCTCTTTGCGAACTGCGCAACCTGATTGCCATCGCTTATCTCATCATTGAATCCGCATCCCTGCGACAAGAAAGTCGTGGTCTGCATTATATGACCGACTTTCCCGGAACGCGCGACGCCCTTCTTCATGATACCATCATTTGAAACCGCGTTGAAGATGTCCCTGTGACCAGACACGGCCATTCTCGACCGGTTACGGGAATTGCATGATGTACGCCTTGTAACGTATATTCCGTATTCAAAGACATTCAAAAGCGGTCCTGCCGCACACGATGTTGATGAGTGGATTCTGGCGGCGCCCGTCCGAGCTTCGGACCGGGCGTTTTTTGCACAGGGCCCTCTTGTCATCTCGCACGTAACATGCCAGAGACGAGCACATACGGACACAACAGTAGCACATTGACCGGCGACGCGGCTCTGGCTGCGTCGGTGGATCGCCTGGTCGGGGAAGTCATCGCCGGCCGCGAGGATGTGTATGTGGTGGACGTAGTGGTTCGGGGACGAAAAGGCTCACGTGTCGTGGAGGTATACCTTGATGGCGACCAGGGGGTAGGTGTGGCGGATTTGGCCGCGATCAGCCGTGAACTTGGTTTTCTGATGGATGCAGAGGACGTCATCAAGGGTGGATACGCGCTCAATGTATCGTCGCCAGGAGAAGATCGCTGCCTGTTGCTGCCCAGACAGTTCGCCCGACATGTAGGGAAGGAGGTCGAAATCACACTGACGGATGAGACCGTCCTCTCCGGTCGCCTGGACTCCGTGGACGAAGAATCTGGAATCACGGTGGATTTGAAAGGGTCAGCACGCCAGACGTTGACGCATGACGATATCTCCAAAGCACGAATCAAGTTGCCCTGGTAGGGCCTACACTCATGCAAAGTTCAGACCTTGTTTCCTCATTTGCCGAGATTGCCCACGACAAGGGAATCGACCGGGACAACCTGCAGTTGATCATTGAAGATGTCTTCAAGGCAATGATCCGCAAGCGGTATGGTGCCGATGATTCCTTTGAGGTCATTTTCAATCCCGATCACGGAGATATGCAGATCCTGCACATCCGTGAGGTGGTGGCCGATTGGGATGTGGAAGATCCCGTGACGCAGATCGAGGAGTCTGAGGCCAAAGTTATTGAGGAGGATTTCGAAGAAGGAGACGAAGTAGCCGAAGAAATCGACGTCAAGGATTTCGGTCGGCGCGCGGTGATGACCGCCCGCCAGACATTTGCGCAACGTATCCGCGATATCGAGAAAGACAACGTCTTCGACTGGTACAAGGACCTGGTCGGTGAGGTTGTCGTCGGTGAGATCTATCAGATCCGGCGTCGCGAAATGCTGGTCATCCACAACAAGGTCGAATTGATCATGCCTCGGCAGGAGCAGATCCTCAGGGATCGCTACCGAAAGGGAGACATGGTGCGCGCCGTCATTAAAGAGGTTGCTCGGGACAGCGCGGGTAATCCGCAAATCATTATTTCGCGGGCGGCACCGCTTTTCATGGAGCGTCTTTTTGAATTGGAAGTGCCGGAGATTGACGAAGGCATCGTGGAAATCAAAAAGATCGTCCGCGAACCCGGAGATCGGGCTAAAGTGGCTGTGATCAGCCATGACGAGAGAATTGATCCCGTCGGAGCCTGTGTTGGCATGAAGGGATCGCGCATTCATGCCGTCGTTCGGGAGCTTGGAAATGAGAATATCGATGTGGTCTCCTGGACGGACGACAAGCATGACCTGATCAAGCGCGCATTGTCGCCGGCCACGCCCGTCCAGGTCATAACCAACGATGAACTGAGTCCTCCGCGGGCCAAGGTCGTCGTTCGTGCCGACGAGGTCAGTCAGGCCATTGGGCGTGGCGGTATCAACATCCGTCTGGCTTCCGCACTCACCGGCTATGAAATCGACGTCTACCGGGAAATCGCAGAAGAAGAGGAGGATATTGAGATCGACGAGTTTGGCGACGAAATTCCAGAGGATCTTCTCCAGAAGTTGAGGGACATTGGATGCGATACGGCTCGGGCTGTACTCGAACTGTCCAGGGACGAGCTTGTCCGGCGTTCCGGAATTGAACAGGAAAAGGCTACAGCTATATTGAATATCATCAAAGCAGAATTCGAGGAGGAAGAAAGTGACACCGTTTGACCCCGTTTGATCCGTGCTCTTCTTCCTGACCCTAAACCCATTTCATGGCTACGACAAAAAAATTCAAGAAAGTCCGACTCTTCAAAGTGTCGAAGGAACTCAATGTATCCATTGACCACATTGTTGAACAGTTGGAAGACGCCGGCCATGCTGATGCACTGGCCGGCAGTGGAATCAATGCAGCCATAACGACGGAAGAGGCCTATGAGGACCTTCTTGCCTTCTTTGCAGACGACAAGGAGCAGGCAGACCGGGTCAGTAAGAAGCGGGCTGCACGACAGGTCGAACCAGAGCAGGAGGAGGCGGCTGCGGCCGTGGTATCCGAACCCGAAGTAGAAGCCGTACCCGAGACGGAGGAATCTGATTCGGAGCAACATGATGTGGTCACGGCGCCTGTGGAAGATGCTGAGCCGGCGCAGCCGGTAGCGGAGCAGCCGGCTGAACCTGAGGTGGAGCCCCCAATAGATGAGCCCATCGCGGCGGAGGCTGCCGATTCAGAACCTGCTCCCGAAGAGTCTGCACCTACCGTCGAGGCATCCACGGACGAAGAGCCGATCCCTGAGGCACCGGGCGAAGAGGTGTCTGCCGATGAAGCTGACGGGGCGGAAGTCCAGGAAAGCACTGAGGCAGAAGCGGAACCGAAGGCAGAAGCGGAACCGAAGGCAGAAGCTGAGCCTGCGGCTGAAGAAGAGCCTGCGGTAGACACGGACGAGCCGACCTCGGGTCCCGTGGCAGAAGGCTCTGATGTGGGGGAGTCGGACCCCGGCGACGAGAGTACGGACCCAGCGGCTCCAGATGAGGGATCTCCTGAGGCATCCGGAACACTCTCGGCTGACCGCTACAAATTGGCAGGAACAAAGGTGCTTGGCACCATCGACCTGAGCTCGGTAGAGGATGACTCAGGACGACGCAAACGCAAGAGAAAGCGTATTGCAACGACCGATAAACCGGCTCCCGCTGCGAAGGCGGCTCCTTCTAAGGCCAAGAAGGACAAAGGAGGCAGGAAAGGAAAGAAGGTCGATGACGCCGAAGTGGAGCAGACGCTCCAGGAAACCCTGCGCGAGCTGGAGATGGGGGCAAGCCGTGTGCGTCAGCGTCGGCGCAAGCAGCGCCGCGATACGCGCGCGTCGGACCGGGACCGGGAAAGCGGTATGAAGGCGGACGAGGACAAGGTCCTCGAGGTTACAGAGTTCGTGTCAACGGGAGAGTTGGCAAACCTCATGGATGTAAGCGTCAACGACGTCATCTCGACGCTTTTCTCGGCCGGTATGATGGTATCCATCAACCAACGCCTGGACGCCGACACCATTACCATCGTAGCCGACGAGTTCGGATTCGAAGTGGAGTTTATTACGGACTACACGGCGACGGACGTTGTTATCGAAGAAGACGACGAGGCGGACCTCATACCGCGTGATCCTGTGGTCACGGTCATGGGCCATGTCGATCATGGTAAAACCTCGCTGCTGGATCATATTCGGAAGGCCAATGTGGTAGCAGGTGAAGCGGGCGGTATTACGCAGCATATCGGAGCGTACCATGTAGAGCTTTCAAGTGGCAACTCCATGACCTTCCTGGATACGCCGGGTCACGAGGCCTTCACCGCCATGCGAGCGCGTGGCGCCCAGGTCACGGACGTAGTCATTCTGGTAGTGGCCGCCGATGACGCCGTGATGCCGCAGACTATCGAAGCCATCAATCACGCTTCGGCGGCCGGTGTGCCGATCATTGTAGCCATCAACAAGATTGACAAGCCTGCGGCCAATACGGATCGGGTCATGCAGCAGCTGGCCGATCACAATGTGCTCGTCGAGCAGTGGGGTGGCAAGGTGCAGTGTGAGCTCGTATCCGCCATGACAGGACAGGGCGTTGAGGAGCTGCTTGAACGCGTCGCGATTGAAGCGGAACTGCTTGAGCTCCGGGCAAACCCGGACAGAAGGGCTGTCTGCTCCGTCATCGAATCGCGTCTCGAGAAGGGGCGCGGCAATGTCGCCACGGTTCTGGTCCAGACCGGAACGCTCAAAGTCGGTGATATCTTCCTTGCTGGAGCTTTTGCCGGGCGCGTTCGGGCCATGTTTGACGAACGTGAACGTCCAGTCAGGGAAAGGGGCCCGTCCTATCCTGCACTCGTTGTGGGCCTTGACGGCCAACCTGAGGTGGGAGACTCCTTCATCGTCATGAAGGAAGAAAAGGAAGCCAGGGAAATTGCGCAGCGACGCCAGCAGATCATGCGGGAACAGTCGCTCCGGCAGCGCAAACATATAACGCTCGACGAAATCGGCCGTCGCCTGGCCCTTGGGGAGTTCCGTGAGCTGAATCTCATTGTCAAGGGTGATGTGGGTGGTTCTGTAGAGGCGCTCTCCGACTCTTTGATGAAGCTTTCCAAGGAGGAAGTGGTTGTGAACATCATCCACAAGGGCGTGGGTGCCATCAATGAGAGTGACGTCATGTTGGCCTCCGCCTCGGACGCCATTATCGTTGGCTTCCAGGTGCGGCCGGTGATTGGCGCACGCCAGTTGGCTGAGAAAGAAGAAATCGATATCCGACTCTACTCGGTCATATACCACGCGATTGAAGAGGTACGGGATGCCCTGGAAGGTCTCCTGTCGCCCGAGAAAAGCGAGAAAATCCTGGGTGTCGCCGAAGTGCGCAATATATTCAAGGTGCCAAAAGCCGGCACGGTTGCAGGCTGCTTCGTGGTCGAAGGGAAAATCCGACGTCCGGATCGCATTCATCTGATCCGGGAAGGAGTTGTCATCTATGATGGTACCCTGTCATCGCTTCGGCGCTTCAAGGACGACGTCCGCGAAGTCACGAGTGGTTATGAATGTGGCATGGCGATTGACAAGTTCAACGACATCAAGGTCGGTGATCAGCTGGAAGCGTATGAGATTGTCGAACGCCGACGTACACTGGATGAGTAAGAGTATCCGCACAGAACGCGTCGCAAGTCTCTTTCAGCGGGAAATAGCCAAGATCCTGTCGGAGGAATTTGCCGATCAGCTGCGCCCCATGGTCACGGTAACAGGCGTGCGGGTGACAGCTGACCTGTCTATTGCCTATGTGGATGTGTCGGTACTTGGTGAATCCACCTCGCAGAAGGAGGCCGTGCTGGCCCATCTCCGGGACCTGACGTCCCAGATTCGTGGAAGCCTGGGGAAATCCATTCGTCATCAGGTCAAAAGCATTCCAGAGCTCCGGTTTTTCCTCGACCTGTCGCTGGAAAAGTCGGCAAGAATGGATGAGATATTTGGAAAGATCAGAGAGGAACGTGCCATTCGGCAAGAGGGAGATGACGCCTGAACACGTTCTTGCGTATCCGGCATTGCCCGAATCATGGGACGATCTGGTACTGCTTATGGACAAAGAGGAGGGCATGACCTCCTTCGACATCATACGCCGCCTGCGACGCATTTCGCCCGTCAGGAAGATTGGACACGCCGGTACACTCGACCCCATGGCCACGGGCCTCGTGATCTGCCTTTCTGGCCGGGCGACCAAGCGCATGACGACTTTCATGGACATGCAGAAAGTCTACACAGGAACCATTCGGCTCGGTGAAACTACCGCGTCCTTCGACAGAGAGACTCCGGTAGACGTTGTCCGGCCGACGGGAGACATATCTCCCGAACGTCTGGAAGAGGTGTCACGTCAGTTTGTAGGCGATATTACGCAGACTACTCCGGTTTACTCGGCTGTCAAGGTAGGGGGCGAGCGTCTGTACAGGAAAGCCCGGCGCGGTGAGCGCATCACGCTTCCAACTCGCGATGTTCATATTTCCGAGTTCGAACTGGGTGCGCCCGACGGGGCCGATGTATCGTTCAGAGTAACCTGTTCCAAAGGCACGTACATCCGGTCCCTTGCCAGTGAGTTCGGAGAAGCCCTCGGATGCGGCGGTCACCTCACGGCGCTGCGCCGCGTCCAGATTGGAGATTATCACGTGGACAATGCCTGGCCGGTTTCAGCCCTCCTGGAGCAGATGTCATGATTACCTACGCCAGCGGAGGCCGCGCCGACGAGGCGGCCGTGGTCACAGTCGGTAGTTTTGACGGCGTGCATCAGGGGCACCGGGCGCTCGTGGAGCGAGCGGCGCGGGTCGCTCGCAGCAGGGGTATAGCATCCATTGTCCTCACGTTTCATCCACATCCAAGCCATGTGCTTGGTGGAGTCGTTAAACCCCAACTGACCGCTTCTGACGAGCGGAATGCGCTCCTGCTGGCCGCTGGAGCTGATGATGTGGCCGTCATGCACTTTGACCGAAGCGTTGCCGCACTGTCGCCGGAGGCCTTCGTGAGAGATGTACTTGTGGGCCAATTGCGGGCCTCGGCCGTTGTAATGGGGCACGATCACAGGTTTGGACACGGACGGGAAGGAGACGCAGCGTCCATGGCCTCCCTCGGCATGAAGTATGGGTACGATATCTACGAAGTCTCGGCTGTGCACGACGGTGACGGTGCGGTCTCCTCTTCCCGGATACGGCGCGCGTTGGCGGCAGGACGTGTGGAAGATGCGGCGCGCATGCTGGGACGGGCGTTCAGCCTGAAAGGCACGGTCGTACGCGGGGACGGTCGGGGATCCAGAATCGGGTTTCCAACGGCGAACCTGGATATGGAACGGCAGCATGCCGTTCGGCCTGCATGCGGTGTGTATGCGGCATGGGCCTCGGTAGAAGGCGCCCCGCCCAGGAAATCCATGGTCAATATCGGCGTGCGTCCGACGTTCGGTGGTACAGAGGAACATGCTGAGGTGCACCTGCTCGAGACGGATGCGGATCTGTATGGCTGTGAAGTTCGTGCAGAATTTGTGGTCCGATTGCGGGACGAACACAAATTCGATGGGGTACAGGCCCTTATCCGGCAACTTAACGAGGACAGGCTGCGTTGCAGGGCCGCACTGAGGTAGATATCTTCAGTGATGCCGGGATGGTCCCGGCGCTTTGAATACCATTCTATTGGAGCGCGCTGTTTCTTCAGCGGGCACCTTCCGGAATGTTCTTCTTTAGCATGGTATAATCTAAAGAGGTTCTCTCCATGATTTCGAAAGATGCAACCCAGGAGGCCGTCGAGAAGTACGGCAAATCTGCCACCGATACCGGCACTCCTGAAGTCCAGATCGCGATTTTCACGCAGCGTATCAACGCGCTGACCGATCATCTGAAAACCCACAAGAAAGACCACTCAACGCGCAGGGGTCTTCTTCAACTCGTCGGAAAGCGCCGTCGCCTCCTCAATTATCTGATGGATCGTGACATTGAGCGCTACCGCGCCATTATCGCAGAGTTGGGTATCCGCAAGTAAGTACTCGTCGTACGTGTAGTCTGAGGAAAAAACAAAAAAACATGTCTGAAGCAATCATCCGGGAAATTGAATTTGCCCCCGGAAAAGTACTGTCCCTTGAAACCGGTCGCCTCGCGAAGCAGGCTTCCGGAGCCGTAGTGGCCCGCATGGGCGATACGATGGTGCTCTGCACCGTTGTTGTCAACAAGTCGGCCCGGGAGGGACAACCTTTCTTTCCACTTACGGTCGAGTATCGTGAGAAATTTTCGGCCGCCGGCAAATTTCCGGGCGGTTTCATCAAGCGTGAAGGACGCCCAACCGATAAGGAGGTCTTGACCTGCCGTCTCATAGACAGGCCTGTTCGCCCCCTCTTTCCGGATGGTTTCATGAACGAAGTGCAGATCATAGCATCGGTCATTTCGGCGGACGAAGAGAACGACGCCGACATGATTGCAGCAGTCGGAAGCTCCGCGGCTCTGATGCTCTCGGGCGCTCCCTTCGCCGGTCCCATCGCTGAAGTCCGGGTGGGCCGCGTCGATGGTCAGTTTATCGTAAATCCGTCCCTGGCAGAACTGGAAGATTCAGACATGAATCTGGTCATTGCCGGTAAGCATGACGCCGTCGTGATGGTTGAGGGCGATATGGACGAGGCATCGGAAGACGACATGCTGGAAGCATTCGATGTCGGACACGAAGCCATCAAGAAGCTCTGCGCACTCCAGCAGGAAATGGTCATCGCCGTAGGTGGTGTGACCCCTATGGAGTACTCAACTGTCGGTCCGGCCAGCGAGCTGATCGAAAAAGTGCGTCCTATGGTATCGGACCGCATTGCCACCCACATTCACGCTCCTTACGACAAGGAGTCGTTCTATGGCGGCATGGATGAGATCAAGACGGCCGCAGTCGAAGCACTGCTCGGAACAGGTGACGACGCGGTTGACGCGACGGAAGAGGGCTGGACGAAAGGCGACATCAAGGACGCTGTGTCCCACGTCGAGAAGGACGTCATGCGGGACATGATTCTCGCCGAGAAGAAGCGCCTTGATGGCCGTGGCCTCACCGACATTCGCGACATCTGGTGTGATATCGGATATCTTCCTCGTACGCACGGCAGTGCCGTCTTCACACGTGGTGAGACACAGGTCCTCTCGAGCGTCACACTCGGAACGGGACGTGACGTCCAGGCCGTAGACCAGGTCTTCGACCAGACCGACCGCTCGTTTTACCTGCATTACAGTTTCCCCCCGTTCTGTACAGGTGAAGCCAAGTTCCTGAGAGGCGCCAGCCGCCGTGAAATTGGTCATGGCTACCTCGCCGAGCGTGCCCTTGCCGGCATGCTGCCAGATGAAGAAGAGTTTCCGTACACCATCCGCATAAACTCGGACGTACTGGAGTCCAACGGGTCCTCGTCCATGGCGAGTGTATGTTCGGGCTCCATGGCCATGATGGATGCAGGCGTCCCGTTGCGCAAGGCCGTGAGCGGCATTGCCATGGGTCTCATCTCAGACGGTCAGCGCGTCGCCGTGTTGTCCGATATCCTGGGTACGGAAGATCACCTTGGTGACATGGACTTCAAGGTGACCGGCACGCGTGACGGTGTTACGGCATGTCAGATGGATATCAAGATTGACGGCCTCTCGCGCGAGGTCATGTCGCAGGCTCTTCACCAGGCACGGGAGGGACGGCTCCACATCCTTGACATCATGGATGCCGCCATTGCTTCCCCGCGTGAAGAACTTTCTCGACACGCTCCGCGGCTCACACGGATTGCCATTGACCCCAGCTTCATCGGAGCGGTCATTGGGCCCGGTGGCAAGATCATCCAGGGCATCCAGCGCGATACGAATACGACGGTGGAGATCTCGGAGGAAGATGGTCTCGGATTTGTCACGATAGCTGCCGTGAATGGTGACGATGCCGAGGCAGCACTCGCCATCATAAAAGGGATTGTTACTCAGCCAGAAGAAGGTGAAGAGTACGAAGGCACCGTTCGCAAGGTTGAAGGCTTCGGCGCCATCGTGGAAATTCTCCCGGGCAAAGAAGGCCTGCTTCACGTCTCCGAGCTCGACTGGGGGTATGTCTCGAATGTCGACGACTACGTCCAGGTTGGTGACAAGATCAAGGTCAAACTCATCGAAGTCCGTGACGATGGCAAGCTGAGATTCAGTCGCAAGCCATTCATCGAGAAGCCGGAAGGCTACGAGGAGCGTCCTCCGCGCGAGGATCGCGGCGGTGGTCGTGGCCGTGGGCGCGACGGCGGTGGCCGTGGACGCGACGGCGGTGGACGCGGGCGTGGCGGAGATCGTGGCGGGCGTCGCTGAGACAACGCGCCGGTCTACATCCTGCTCGAGCCTGTCTTCAGGCCCTGAACGAGGGCGTGTTAGCACGCCACCAGCGAATAGCGGAGGCCTTCTCGGGTCTCCGCTATTCGTATATACACATGACAAGGCGGTAACTGATGTTTGAAAAGACCATTCTCGACAACGGAGTACGCATCGTCACGGAGACCATCCCCTCCGTACGAAGTGTAAGTATCGGGGCATGGGTGCATACGGGAAGCCGTGATGAGCAGCCTACAGAGAGCGGTGCGTGCCATTTCATTGAGCACATGGTGTTCAAGGGCACTACAAAGCGCCGTATGCATCACATCGCGCAGCGCATGGAGAACGTGGGCGGATACCTGAATGCGTTCACTTCCAAGGAATACACCTGTTTTTATGCGCGCGCACTCGACGAACATATTCCCAGAGCCGTTGACACGGTCTGTGATCTGATTCTTAACCCGGTATTTCCCGAGCGGGAATTGGAGCGGGAGAAGGATGTCGTGATTGAGGAAATGAAGATGTACGACGATACGCCCGAGGATCGGGTGTTCGATGTACTCGACGAAACGCTGTTTCCCGACCATCCCATGGGGCAACCTGTCATTGGGACAGAGGATACCGTTCGCTCGTTTTCACGCGCCGGACTGATGGACTTCATGGCTTCCAGCTACACGCACGACCGGATCGTGATTGCAGCGGCTGGAAACGTCTCCCACGCAGCGCTGGTCCGCCATGTGGAGAAAGCCTTCCGGAACAGCCCACGCACTGCCGTACGGAGCGAGATGCCGGTTCGTCCCATTCCAGACGCTGAGCCCGGCTTCGTGTCCGAAAGCCGTCCCATCCAACAGGCCCACCTCGTCGTGGGACGGCGGGCATACTCCGTGCACGATTCGAGGCGGGTCGCCCTGTCCATCCTGAATACACTGCTTGGAGGGGGGATGTCTTCCCGTCTGAACCAGAATATCCGGGAGCGCTACGGATACTGCTACAATATCTATTCATTTGCCAACATGCACTCCGACACAGGAGACTTTGGTATATACATGGGCACGGACGGCATGCGCGTGGACCACGCGCGCGAACTCATGATGCGAGAACTGGACAAACTCGTACAGAAACCCGTTTCGCCGCGCATGCTGGAGCGTGCGCGCAGCCAGGTCAAGGGCGGTATCATGCTGGGGCTCGAAAGCATGGGCAGTCGGATGATGCGCATTGGCAGGCAGGAATTATATTACAACACCTACTTTTCGCTGGACCAGATCCTGGGCATGATCGAAGCCGTTACACCTGACGACGTGCTGAATGTGGCGCAGGACCTGTTCCATCCAGCCTCATTTTCCACGGTCCGCATCCTCCCTAAAACATGACAGTCCTCGTTACCGGCGGCGCTGGTTTTATCGGCTCACATATTGTCGATGCGCTGCTCGCCGCTCACCATGACGTTCACGTGCTCGATGACCTCTCGGGTGGATTCCGTCACAATGTGCCCGAAGGAGCCACGCTTCACGAATGCGATGTGCGCCATGCCGGTCTGGCCGACCTGTGGCAGGAGCACAGATTTGAGGTCGTATTCCACCTCGCCGCGCAGATGGACGTGCGCCGCTCGGTGGCCGATCCGGGGTTCGATGCGGACATCAACATAGGGGGCATGCTGAATGTGATGGAAGCCGGGCGCGGTCGCGGTCTGAAGCACGTCGTCTTTTCGTCAACAGGTGGTGCCATCTACGGCGAGCCGGAATATGCTCCACAGGATGAGGCGCATCCACTCAACCCGTTGTCCCCGTACGGCATAACGAAGCTGTGCTCAGAGAAATACCTGCACTTCTATCACCATACGTATGACATCTCCTGGACCGCGCTGCGTTATGGCAATGTGTATGGCCCTCGTCAGAATCCACACGGGGAGGCAGGCGTGGTCGCGATATTTGCCCAGCGGCTGCTTGCCGGCATGCCGACCGTTGTGAATGGAGATGGGCTTCAGACGCGCGACTATGTCCATGTGCGCGACGTCGTGGCTGCCAATATGGCGGCCCTGGAAAAGCGCCCCGTAGGAACGATCAACATCGGTACAGGAGTGGAGACGACTGTGAACCAGCTTTTCCGTATCGTGCGTCATGCGGTTGCTCCCCACGCCGAAGAGCACCATGGTCCGGCCAAGGCGGGCGAGCAGCAGCGTTCGGTGCTGTCATGGGACAAAGCACGTCGTGAACTGGACTGGCAACCGTCCATTCGGGTGGAAGAGGGATTACGCGAAACGGCCCTCTGGTTCAAGGAAAGACAGACAGACAGCTCATCCTGACGGCAAGCGTGTACAAAGTCCAATTACAGCAATTCGAGGGTCCACTCGACCTTCTACTTTTCTTCATCCGACGGGATGAGTTGGACGTGCATGACATTCCGATTTCCCAGATTGCCGATGAATTCCTCGCCTATGTCCAGTTCATGGAGGAAGTAGACCTCGACGGGGTAGGTGACTTTCTGTACATGGCAGCCCTACTGATCGGAATCAAGACACGGATGCTCCTGCCAACCTCAGAGGTGGATGAGGACGGAGAACCCATTGATCCACGTCAGGAGCTTGTGGAACGCCTTCTGGAGTACATTCGCTTCAAGGAAGCATCGGACCATCTGACCGCCCGGTATGAAGAACGCATTCGACAGTTCACGCGCGGCGAGGCCGCAGCAGCCGTGGCACCAGTGGCTGAACCCGGCAGCGAATTGGTCGAAGCGACTGTATTCGACCTCGTTTCCGCCCTTCGGCGTGTCCTCACCATGGTGCCGGCTGTCGACGACCATGAGGTAGAGTCCGAGGCCTATACCATTGAAGAACAACAGGACTTCCTTGAGGCCACCCTTCGCAGTGAGGGGCGCCATTCTTTTGTAGACATAATGCGTGGGCGTAGCAAACCCTTCATTATTACTGCTTTTCTTGCCGTTCTGGAAATGGCTCGCCGCGGAGAATTGGATATATTCATAGAAGGTGGACACGATGACTTCTACCTGACGCTGCTTCCGAAAGACGAAACGGCCCATGACGAATAGAACCGACGAGACGTACCGCGAGCAGTTGGAGAAAGCTGTGGAAGCCATTGTATTCGCCGCCGATGAACCGGTTACGGCGGCGCACATAGCGCGTGCCTTCGCGGATGTAACCGGCAGTGAAGCACCTGCGCCCGACGACGTTGAGGGCATCGTTGACGAAATCAACGAACTGTACGCCAGGACCGGGCGCTCCTTCCGTATAGAGCGGTGGGCAGGTGGATACAGGTTCGCTACCTTGGCGGAATTGGCACCGTACATGGAGGCTGTGCACGCCACCGACGGGCAGCGCCGTCTTACGCGGACGCTCATGGAAGCGCTCGCTATCCTTGCCTACAGGCAGCCGACATCGCGTTCCGACCTGGAATTCGTCAGGGGCGTCGACTGTGACTACGCCCTGCGAAAACTCCTGGAATATGGGCTCATTGATGTCGTTGGGCGCGCCGATACGGTGGGTCGCCCGCTACTCTATGGCACGACAGACAAGTTTCTGGAGCTCTTCGGCCTGGCCGCCCTCGACGATCTTCCCAACCTGCGTGAAGTGGAGTCCATCCTGGACGATCCTGCCTTCCATCGGGAAAAGGCACGGCTGATGATGACCTCCGGACTTACCCTCGCGAACGAACAACACGATCATGGCACACAGACCCAGGACGAAACGTCCGAATGACAGGAATTTCCCCAAGGTGCCAGCACGTACCATCCCGTCCGACAAGGAAGAAGTCCGGCTGAATAGATACATGGCCCGTTCCGGGGTCTGCTCACGGCGTGAAGCGGACGAGCTGATTGCCCGCGGCGAGGTCGCCGTCAACGGTCAAACAGTCGTTGAACTGGGTACGAAGGTAACACCCAGGGACACCATCGAAGTACACGGCCGAAAAATCGTACCGCTCAACCTGGCCTGGTACATCCTGAACAAGCCGACCGACACCATTACCACGACGAGTGACGAACGCGGCCGCCGAAATGTGATGGACCTGTTCGACCTTCCGGAAAGGGAAAAAGTCGGCCTGTTTCCTGTTGGCCGCCTGGACCGCGATACGAAAGGTGTCCTTCTCGTCACGAACGACGGCGATCTTGCGCACCGCCTCATGCATCCATCGTACGAGATCGACAAGGTGTATCTCGTTGGAACCGAGAGCGAGCTGTCCGATGAGGACCTGGCAGCGCTCCTTGGCGGCATTACGCTCGAAGACGGTCCGGCCAAAGCTGGCCGGGCGGCCTTTCCTGACCCCACCGTGCGTACAGTGGTTGGTATTTCCATCCATGAGGGGCGCAACCGCCAGGTACGTCGCATGTTCGAGGCACTTGGTCACAAGGTTGTGTCCCTGGAACGCATCAGCTACGCCGGACTTTCAGTAAAAGGAATCCGCCGCGGGAAATGGCGCCGGCTCTCCCGCGATGAAGTGTCCGCCCTGTACCGCAAAGTGAAACTGTAACTATATGAACGACAAGGAATTGCATGTGTCCCACCCGAAATTTCGTGGTGAAGGGCTGACCTACGATGATGTTCTGCTGGTTCCGGCACACAGCGTCATCATGCCGCGGGATGTCAATACGGGCTCGCGCCTGACCCGCAACATCCGTCTGAATATCCCTATTCTCTCGGCCGCCATGGATACGGTCACCGAGTCGGATCTGGCCATTGCGCTCGCCCGGGAGGGTGGCGCGGGGGTGCTGCACAAGAATATGTCCATCGAGCAGCAGGCAGCGGAAGTGCGCCGCGTGAAGCGCTCCGAGAGCGGCATGATTATGGATCCCATCACCCTCGGGCCTCGGCACACGGTTACGGATGCCCGCGCCATGATGGCTCGTTACTCCATCGGTGGTATACCCGTCGTGGGTGAAAGCAACGTCCTCGTGGGCATCGTAACGAATCGTGATCTCCGATTCCAGGTCGACGGCAGCGCGCTGCTTGAGGACGTCATGACCCGGACGCCCCTTGTTACGGCTCCGAAGGGTACCACACTCGAAGCGGCCGAGGCGCTTCTGCAGGCCAGCAAGATTGAGAAGCTGCCGGTCGTAGACGAGGAAGGACGATTGTCTGGACTGATCACGTTCAAGGATATACAGAAAAAGCGGCAGTTCCCGAATGCCTGCAAGGACGAACACGGGCGCCTTCGTGTTGGCGCCGCTGTGGGAGTGACGTCGGACATCGAGGAGCGACTCAGTGCACTCGTGGAAGCGGGCGTGGACTTCGTGACGGTCGACACCGCCCACGGACACAGCCAGGGCGTCCTCCGGGCGGTAGAGCGTGTCAAGGCCTATCGTTCGGAGTTGGATGTCCTGGCCGGCAACGTGGCCACGCGCGAGGCCACGCTGGATCTCATCTCGGCCGGAGCTGACTGCGTGAAAGTCGGCATCGGTCCGGGGTCGATCTGTACCACGCGCATTGTGGCTGGCGTCGGTGTGCCACAGCTCAGCGCCGTACTGGAATGCGCCGAAGCGGCCATGGAACACGATATCCCGGTCATTGCGGACGGGGGAATCAAGCAGACGGGGGACATCCCCAAGGCACTCGCTTCAGGGGCCGCAAGCGTCATGATCGGTGGTATGTTTGCGCGCGTTGAAGAGAGCCCTGGTGAAACCATCCTCTACGAGGGGCGAAAGTACAAGAGCTACCGGGGCATGGGATCGCTCAGCGCCATGCAGGCAGGCAGTAAGGACCGGTACTTCCAGGATGTGGAAGATGAACTCGGGAAACTGGTTCCTGAAGGGATAGAAGGGCGGGTTCCCTACGGTGGTTCGCTGCACGAGGTAGTCTACCAGATGCTGGGAGGACTCCGCGCAGCCATGGGCTATACGGGATGTCAGACGGTACCCGAACTCTATGATCGCGCCCAGTTTGTGCGGATCAGCACTTCGGCCTTCGTAGAAAGTCATCCGCACAATATTGCCATCACGAAGGAGGCGCCGAACTACAGTACGAAATCGTGACACTTGGCGGAGTGCGTCATGTCTGATATGCCATACAGGGTGCGGCAGCAGAAGCTGGTCGAGAGCGTCCAGGCGGATGGCTTGGATGCCGTACTTGTGAGCAGCACGGGGACACTTCGGTGGCTGTGCGGGTTCAGTGGTTCGAACGGCGCACTGCTCGTTGCTCGTGAAGGATCCTGGTTTTTCACGGATGGCCGTTATGAGAACGAAGCGCGTGATCTCGTTATGTCTGGAATCGTGTCAGATGTGGGGATGGTTATTCACGGCCTCCCGGCGGCGCTTGCTGCGCAGCCGGTTTTTGCGGGCGCCCTCGCCCGCATGGCGGGCGAGGGCGCCCGCGCCGTGCACCTCGCCATCGAGGCGGACCACCTCACGGTAGACAGCCACGAGGCCCTGCTCGAGGCGCTCTCCGAACACGCATGTGACTGCGACGTCTGTCCCCGCGCAGGGCTTGCCAATGCGCTGCGGGCCGTCAAGGACGAAGTAGAGCTGGAGACAATGACACGGGCACTGCGGCTCACGGAATCCGTCTTTCTGGACGTCCTGTCGTTGGTCAGAGAGGGAGTTACCGAGCGCGAACTGGCCGCCGAGATCGATTACCGACAGAAAAGGGCGGGCGCGAGTCGGTCCTCGTTCGAGACGATTGTGGCATTCGGCAGCCATACGGCCCGGCCGCATGCGCGGCCGGGCCCTCGCCGACTCGCGCCCGCCACGCCCATCCTTTTTGATTTCGGCTGCGAACTTGACGGGTACTGCAGCGATATGACGCGTATGGCCTGTATCGGGAAGCCGCCTCCCGGTTTCCGAGAGGTCTGGGACGTAGTCGACCGCGCGCGGGCAGCGGCTGTCGCTGCTGCTGTGGCAGGCCTGTCGTCACAGGTTCTGGATGGCGTGGCGCGCCGCGTGATCGAGGACGCAGGCTATGGAGATCAGTTTTCACACGCTCTGGGGCATGGATTGGGTATTGAGGTGCATGAATGGCCGGGAGTCTCGAAGCGGGCAGATCATACGCTGAGTGACCAGACGGTTATCACCATAGAGCCTGGGATCTATCTGGAGAACAGATTCGGAATCCGGCTTGAGGACACGGTGGTCGTCTCGCAGGCAGGGAGTACGCGCCTGAATCGTCTTTCGACCGAAACGGTGCTCCTGTGATGCAACGGCGACTTCGGGTGCTGGTGGTAGCCTACTATTTTCCGCCCATGGGACTGAGCGGCGTACAACGTGTTGCAAAGCTTGTCAAGTATCTGCCCGACAATGGGATAGACGTATCCGTGCTGACGGTTCATCCCGGCGCTTATTTTGCCTTTGACCCGGCCCTCGCCTCGGAAATTGAACGCGCAGGCATTCACGTGAAGAGGACCGGCTCGCTCGATCCCACACGGGTTTTCGGCACGCGTCAGAGAACCGTGGCGCTTCCGGAAGAGGGACGTCGTGGCCTGCTGTCTTCTGTATCGCAGTGGGTGTTCCAGCCGGACAACAAAATTGGATGGTACCCATTCGCCGTGCGCGCAGGGCGGCGCCTGCTCCGGAGGGAGCCACACGATCTCGTTTTCGCCACCGCGCCGCCGTACACCGGCCTTCTGGTGGCAAGACGGCTCGCCCGTGCGCACAACCTACCACTCGTTCTGGACTATCGTGACGACTGGATTGGAAATCCTCGGCACACCTATCCCACGAAGAGGCATGCGAGCCTGGCCGCCCACATGGAGCGGGGCGTCGTCGCGGCGGCTGCACAGATCCATGTCATCAATCGTTCCATTCGGGATGCCCTCCTGTCTCGCCACGCTATCGATGAGGCCCTCGTACACATTGTGCCACAGGGATTTGATCCTGATGACTTTTCGGTTGCAGGTCCGCCAGCGACTGCCGTGCCAACGACTGGCGCGCCGGGGGCCAGCGCGACGTGCGTATTTCTCTACACCGGCATTTTTTACGATGCCCAGAAGCCGGACGTCTTCCTGCGTGCGTTCGCTGCGGCTGCGGCCACCAACGAGGAATTCAAGAGCCAGGCCAAGGCACACTTCATGGGGCTTGTGCCTGCCTATATGAATGATCTTGTCAGCGAACTGGGACTTTCGGGCGCCGTCGTCACTCATGGATATGTCTCCCACATGGAGACCGTACGCGCCCAGCTGGCTGCTGACGTCCTGTGGCTTACGATCGGGGAGCGTCCTGGCAGTGAAGGCATTTCAACAGGAAAACTGTACGAGTACATGGGTGCAGGTCGACCCATCCTGGGACTGGTTCCACCAGGCGTGGCACAGGAAGACATTGAAGCCTGCGGTGCCGGCTTTCTGGCGCATCCCGAACGTACTTCGGAGGTCACGGAGCGGCTCTTGGAACTCTTTGACCTGTGGAAGGGCGGAGCGCTCCCCAAGCCTGACCAGCACCAGCTCAAAAACTTCGATCGCCGGGAGGGAGCCCGTCGCATTGCCGATCATTTTCGTACTTTGGTGCGACGTCAACCAGAACCCCCGTCCAGTGGCCAGACTAGCAATGACAATTCAGAGCTCGTTCGATGATCTCGAGCGTGTTGTCGATCAGGCAGAAGCCTTTTTCTCCAGCCACACGGACAACGAGGATCTCGTGTACAAAGCCGTTCTCCTGGCGTCGGAGGCCGTGACGAACGCCATTGAGCACGGGAATGAATCCATTCTGGAAAAGAAAGTCGAGATTGTTTTTGAAGAACTGTCAGATGCCTTCATCATCGAGGTGGAAGACGAAGGCAGTGGCTTCATGCGCAGTGCCGTCGTAGATCCTCTGGACGAGGAGAATCTGCTGGAAGACGGCGGCCGCGGTCTCTTCCTTATAGAACGCATGGCCGACGAGGTACGTTACGAACGAGGCGGCCGTCGAACTGTCATCCGTTTTGACAGAGGCTGAGGGACGCATTCAAACGCCCGCTACTGGCGTATCGGCTCTACTGGCCGTACTGCTGACTTCTTCGTCCGTGGTCATGATCCTGGCCGCGCAGCAGCAACACACCTTTCCCGTACTCGTTGCTGCCGCGCTTGCCGTAGGAGCGCTCCAACTCGCAGCCTGGAAGTTGGACGCGTGGAAGACTGGATTCATTCTGGCCGTCGCCGCCGTACTCCGCCTACTGGCCTTTCCCACCCCACCCGTGCTATCGGATGACATGTACCGATACGTCTGGGATGGCTGGGTTGTGCTTGAGGGCATGAACCCTTATGCGTTCCTGCCATCCGATGCCATGTTTCGCGACTGGCACGAGGGCGAACTGTTCTGCCTGCTCAATTCCCCTGATTTCCATTCGGTCTATCCACCTGTGACCCAGCTGTTTTTTGCAGCCGGTGCCCTCTTGGGGAGGGAAGTCCCCCTGTTTGCGTCCATTCCGGGTCCGGAGGGCGCCTGGTGGGGTTCTTGGATGGGTATCAAGGCGCTGTTTACCGCTGCCGAGTTGGGGGGGCTTTTTATGCTCTCGCGGCTCGTGCGGCCCCGCACGCTGCTGCTCGTGGCGCTGAGTCCAGTGCTCCTCATTGCAGGGTCACTGCAGGGACACACCGACGTGCTACTTCTTCCGCTGCTGGCGGCAGGCGTGGCCAGTTGGAAGAAGGGTAAGTGGGGTGCCGCTGTCTTCTGGGTCACAGTCGCCGGATGGGTGAAGCTGGTACCGCTAGTCATGCTCCCCTTCCTCATTCTTGGCGCATCGACGCGTTGGCCTACCCGTTTCCGACTGACAGCCTGGGTGGCACTTGTCAGTGTCGCCGTCTGGCTGCCATTTGCCGCCGCATATGTGCCGGCGAATATCTCGGATTCACTCCGGCTCTACGTGGCCTGGTTCGAGTTCAATGCCGGGCCTTACTATCTGGTCAAGGAGTGGTATGAATTCCGCACTGGAGCGGATTGGTCGAAGCAGATCGGTCCGGCGTTCCGGGAAATATATCTGGGCGTCGTTGTGCTTCTGGGAGTAGCCGCACTTGCGCGTTCGCAGCGTCTGCGGTTCGTGCTGGACGATGTGGCGGAAAAGCGAGCCAGTGGCGTGCCGGCGTGGTGGGCCTGGAAGATGGGCTACGGAGCGTGGGCTCTTTATCTGGTCTTTTCTACTACGGTCCATCCGTGGTATCTCGTTGGTGTCCTTATACTTGGGGCTGTGCTCTTCGAAAACCGGATACCGTGGCACTGGTTTATACTGTCCGTTGTGAGCGTGGCCACATACCTGCTGTATTCCCATGGTCAAGCGCCCTATTGGTGGGCTGTTCGCACAGGGTGGGGCGTCTGGTTTGTGGTCTGGGCGTGGCAGCGCAGCCCTGCTTGGCTGCAGGCCGTACTCGCCTGGCGCGCTGACGCCAAGTATGGAATGATTCGGCGGTGGGTCGGGCCCGGGGAGAGCGTGCTCGACGTGGGAGGGGGAGAGGGGTACCTGGCCTGGCGCCGGGCGACCGATACTCATTTCACGACTTCGCCCCTGGATCCCGGCCGCGATGTCGCCGTGGCAGAGGTCCGGCCATCGGTCAACGTGCCTGTACAGAACATCCAGTACGATGGATTAGTATTACCTGTGGATGATAGCACCTATGATGTAGTAGTAATGACCTATGTACTGCATCACGCCGCGTCTCCGTCGACCGTTCTGGAGGAGGCTCTGCGTGTAGCCCGACACCGGGTCATTGTACTGGAGTCCACGTACAGGTGGGGCTGGGAGCACGCACTGCTGCGCCGGCTCGACGTTCTTGCCAATCGCCTGCGTTCAGTTGGCCGCACGCCGGATGGATCGTCTCAGCCGGATGGGTTGTCTCCGTTCGGCATGAATGAACAGGAAGCTCACCTCCAGCACCGAACCGACAGGGCATGGGTAGAGCTCGCGAGCCGTATGGGTGCATGTGTTGTCGCGTGTCGCCCCATCTGGCGGCCATTGCATAGACAGTTTCTGTTTGTGACCGTGCCAAACGACGCCAAGGTCGAACGTCACAAACCGAGCAAGGAATGAATCTGCCCGGCGACATCTCGAGCTGAGAGCCCGTCAACGTCAATCCAGTGGGCACTTTCCATGCCGCGATACCAAGTTAGCTGTCTTTTGGCATAACGCCGCGAGTTGCGTTTGACAAGTTCGACAGCGCGCTCCATATCATAGTCACCCCGCAGCGCGGGAAAGAGTTCCTGGTAACCGATAGTCCGCATCGCGGCCGTGTGCTCAGAGAAACCGGCTTCATGGAACCGTTCAACTTCCTGCACCAGACCGCGTTGTATCATGTCGTCAACGCGATCGTTGATCTCCGCGTAGAGGCGCTCGCGGTGTCGTGAAAGGACAAACACGAGATAGTCGTGCCGTGGTGCGCGGTGATCCTGTTGGAATGACGTGAGTGTGCGTCCGGTGGCAGCGAAGACCTCAAGGCCGCGAACAATACGCTGGGATTTGGAGCTGTCGAGCGTGGCGGCATAGGCAGGGTCTACGGCTACCAACTCGTTATAGAGCACTTCCGGGCTTACGGTCTCCATGCGCCTGTTGAGACGCGTCCGGACGTCAGCGTCGACCCTCGGTGTCTGGCCAAGGCCGAGTACGAGTGCCCGCACATACAGAGTGGAGCCTCCAACCACGACGGGCGAATGGCCGCGGCTCTGTATGTCAGCAATCCTGGACTCGGCCTGCAACTGGAACTCACCGGCCGAAAAATGTTGTCCGACATCGAGTTCATTGATAAAATGATGAGGTGTTTCCTGAAGTACGGTCTCAGCTGGCTTGGCCGTTCCGATATCCATGCCGCGGTAAATCTGGCGGCTGTCACACGACACGATTTCCGGTGACCCCAACAGGCGGCCCAGCTCCAACGCGGTACTGGTCTTGCCAACGGCGGTGGGTCCGGCTATGACAGGAACGGGCGGCACGGTGACGTCAGATATCGAGGTATGTGCTGGACGAGTCGTCTGGCCGGGCGTGGCTGTATTTGCTCGTCGTTGTGAGTGACTTGTGCCCGAGCGTTTCCTTCACCAGATGCGTTGGGGCACCATGGTCAAGTGCATGGGAGGCATGCGCATGGCGCAACCAGTGCGGCGACACATCTTTGTCCACGCCCGCTGCACGCGTCGCCGATTTGACAATACGCCACATCTGCTGGCGGCTCAGAGCCCCGCCGCGCGAAGAGCGGAATACCGGCTCAGTCGGTTGTCCGTGGCCAGATTCAAGCTCTTCGGCGTGCCAGGACTGTATATCTCTCCAGACGGATGCGGCGAGCAGCACATTGCGGGCCTTGTCGCCCTTGCCGACGACCGTGATCTGTCCACTTGCAGTATCGCGCGTTGTGCGCGCCGACACGTGTTTCCACCTAAGCGAAACGAGCTCGGACACCCGCGCGCCCGATGCATAGAAGAGGCGCAGCAACAGGCGGTTACGCGTCGGCATGTCGAGCGCAAGAATGCGCCCGAGTTCTTCTTCCGACAGAATGCGCTGCGCGAGCATATCGGGGATGCGCGGCAGCGAGACGGCCGCACCAATATTGAAGCTGGTATATCCAATGCGATGGGCGAAACTGAGCAGACTCTTGACGGCGGCGAGCTTTCGTGCGCGCGTCGACACGGCGAGGCCCTGGCGCCCAAGGTGCTCATCCCAGGCCCAGAGGTGCTCGAGCTTTATGCCGCCCAGGTCAGCTTCGGCATGCGTGAAGAAGGACGTCACATCGCGCACGTACGCGTCGCGCGAGTTTTCACTCTTTCCACGGAGCCAGAGCTGCACAACATGGTCGTCTGTACGAGCGGACGACATACTCAGTGGCGCATCGCCGCCAGACGTCTCGGAGCGTATTAGAGGTACCTTTTCTTGCATAATGCAACATAAGGTTAATTATGTTATGAGTCAATACGAACCGCCGATTCCGGGCCGGATCGGCGTAGGTCGGCGTGGGATCGGCGGCTGCCTGTACGCGTAACGTCACTCATGAGACTTTTATTATTATTTGTCGTTGTCCCGGCCGTCGAACTTGCCCTGCTCATTGAAATTGGCAGCGTAATCGGTACGGCCAACACGTTTGCTATCATCGTGGCAACCGGAATCGCGGGTTCATGGCTGGCCCGGACGCAGGGCCTTTCAGTCTGGCGGCGATTCCAGGAACGTCTTGCGAGCGGGGCCATGCCCGGCAACGAGCTGGTCGACGGATTGATCGTGCTCATTTCGGGCGCTTTGCTCCTGACGCCCGGCGTGCTCACTGATGTGGTCGGCCTGTTGGGCCTTATCCCGCCGTCGCGTCACGTGATCCGTAATGTTGTTGTCCACCAACTGAAAGACCGTATTCATGACCGAATTGACTGAAACCATGGCGCAGCTGCGCGACTATGTGGAGCACGCGTCCGTACATCGGCCAGACATTTCTTCCTGGACGGTCGGCGACCACGTGGAGCACGTGCTGATTGTCAGCGGCGGATTCGCCGTCGCGCTCGTATCTGGACGCGCGGTTCCATCTCCCACAGATTCGGCTGATGATAAAAAGGTTCGTATGCAGGCCTACAGCAAGCATCGCGTGCTCGATACAGGCAGCATTCCGCGAGGTTCGGTCACGGCGCCGCCTGCCGGTCAGCCCAAGGGAGGTCTGGATGCGGACGCACTGTACGCCCTCACGGAGAAGACCAGTGCTCGGCTCGCCCGTGCGGCCAATGTGCCCGAGACCGCGCTGGCCCACCATCCACTGCTTGGCGAATTGACGCGTGACGAGGTGTTCCGCTTTCTGGATGTCCATGCGCGCCATCATATGGCCATTATGGACGACATCCTGTCGTAGGGCGTCTCAGCACGCCCTGCTCAACTGAGGGGTGATACGCGGACATCAACGTGCCACGCACGCGAGAGCGTTTCCAGGATATCCTTTTCCGCCTGGCGCAGTTCACCATCCGCCTCGGCTACGGCCAGCAGATCGTCGAGAACGACCAGCCGCTGGGCTCGTGGCAGCATGTGACCAATCGAGTCAATGGCCGCCTCCATATCGAAAGCTTCCGCGCCGCCAGAGTAATAGTTGAGGGCGGCGCGCACGACGTCACGTACTTCGGAATCGGTCATGTCAGGCGCCCAACTGGACACGCGGTCAACAATAACGGCAATCTCCTCGTCCGCGACAGAGCCGTCCGCGCCGTGGGCCATGACGATGAACAGAAAAGCGATGTCGTGCAGGACCGTCCACTCAGGCCGCGCTTCGATTTCGACCAGCGTTTCCTCGAGCAAACGATCCTTCGTTGCGCGAATATCCCAGATTGATGCCACAATAGACAGGATATTCTGTTCGGAGTTGAGCAGAATGCCGTCCGCCTCGGCAATGCGCATGGCGTCTTCCAGGGCTTCACGACGCTTATCAATGGACAGTGCTTTTTCAAGCGTCCGTACCGAACGCACGACCTCTTCCTCGGCGTCAGACTGCAGGTAGGCTGCAATGGATTCCAGAACGATCTCGTGCACCTCGGCCCGTTCTGCGTCGGGGCGCCAGCGGGCGATGATATCCGTGATTACGTCGACCTCATCATTGGACAGCCTGGAATCTGTCGAATACGCGAGGGCCAGGAAAACCAGCGTCAGGTCGTGTGCGTGCGACCAGGTATCGTAATTGGGTGCATCCATGTGCGTTCGTGTTCGTGCTACCGGGCAAGTTACGACAAAGACGCAGCGGGTACGCATGTCAGAAGTGCGTCCGTCAATTCGCGCTCAATCTCCAACCAACCTCCGTCCTCATACCAGTCGGATGTAGCCTGTACGACAGCGGGTCCACCTGCCCCCTGCTCCTGCAATGTTGTCCGCAGCGCTACCAGTTTTTCGGCCTTCGGTCCCCAGGTGCACAGATCTTCTCCGTCGCGGTTTTGCACGACAAGTTTGGGCACCGAGCGGCCCCCATTGGTGAGGTACCGGTCCATCAGTTCAAGATTCTCGTCCCTGATGTAGATGTCGAGGCTTATATCGCCGCGTAATTCCTGTATGGAATCGACAACGGGAAACGAATACGCGGAGTCGATGCACCAGTCCTCGGTCAGGTAGAGCAACCGCGCACCGTCGGGCAGCGCCGCTACGGCCTCTCTGAAGGCCGGCGAAGGGTCAAACCTTTCAGAGACGCCCTGCTGACGCTCCCAATTGTACTTCGAGTAGAAATAATACTTCCGCTCTGTTGGAGACATGCCCGCACGTGAGCGCTCCAGGCCCTGTTGCCATCGATTCCGGTATGCAGTGCTTGAAAGGGGTCGAGCCATGACACAGTATTGTAGGTGGTTGTATGAACTTCAAAATAGGCCGCCTCACCGTGGGCGGTGTGGGTCTTCGTGCACTGACGCTACTTATTTGTTACAACAACTTCCGATGTAGGCGGCGTGCGCATCCAGATACTGCGTCCGGTACAACGCCGCGAGGTCATGGGCGTTCATGAAACGGTCAGAAAATCCGGGCCGGACGGGGTCAATACAGAGCGCCGCCGCGTGACGAAAGTGCTCAAGCAGATCAAGCGGGTCCTCATCCCCGACCGCAATTCGAATGGTCGATGCGGAGATCCCCGCACTTTCAAGCGCCTCCGGACTGAGTTCACTGTGCGAGGTGAATGCCGGACAGAGTATGGTCGTGTTACACTGGCCGAGCGACACCTGGTGGTGGAACGCCGGTGACAGACTGTCAAAAAAACTTACGAAAGCTTCCCTGGGCAATGCGGCCTGCTCGAAGTCGATCGTGAAAAGCGGCGCGGGAAGCCCAAACCGCAGTTCGCGCTGGGCAAGAGCATGATTGGGGTTGTCCAAGAGCGCGTTTGAATGCACTGTGATGTCGGGATGGGCATCCATGAACAGTGCCATGAGCCGCGTGCTGATGGTTTTTCGGAGCATGCGCAGGTCGAGCGTTCGGATGCCGGAAATAACTTCAAACGCCTTGTCAGAGTCGAGGAACGCCCCTTTGATGTAATAGGCATCCCAGAACAGCGTGTCTTCCCACGACACCCCGTCGAACGTCTCCCCCTTCGGAATGAACATCCGCTTGTTTTCGGCAATCACGACGCCGGCTGTGGCGTTTCCCGATCCGGTGAGGTCTTTCGTATAGGAGTGCACCAGGTAGTCTGGACGTTCGGCCGGATCTTCCCGGCGCAACGGCTTGGACAGGAACGGCGTGGAAATCGTGGCATCGTGGATCACGATCCAGCCGCGTTCATGAGCCAGGCTGGATATTCCACACACGTCGAGCACGTATCCGTGTGGATTGCACGGTGACTCGAGGTACACTACGACCCGTCCTCCCCGCTCCAGCCGATCCTTGTACGCTTTTTCAATCTCGTCCGCGTGACGGGCGAATGCCGAAGCGTCGTATCCATCGAACCAGGAAAGACCGACATTCATTTTACGCGGATTTGCATAGTAATCGGCAAGCAACTGGTGCGTACCGCCGTAGACGTTGCGACTGGCAATGACGACGTCTTCGTGGCCGAGTACGTGCCCGAGCAGCGTATCGATCGCCGCCATCCCCGAATTGAAATTCCACGCCAGGTACTGGTCGGCATAGGGACCGGCTTCCAGATCCACAATGTAGTTGGCCAGCGAAATAGAGGTCGGGTTCAGGAGGCGGGAATAGATTTCGTGCAGGTGCTCCTTGCCGTGGAAGGCGTCATCGACCCATTCCGTGCAGGCATAGATGTAGGTCGCCGTGCGCACAATGACCGGTGTGGCCGAAAAGAGCGCGGTGACGTTGTCAAAGATGGGAAACGGCCCCTTGGCCTGCTGGGAGGCATCGGAAAAGCCCAGCCCCTGGTAGCTCTTTCGGAATGGATTCTGGGCCGTATCCAGGATCTTGGCAATCTGGAACGACAGGAACTTCTTTGCCGAGAAACAGGCAATGCGGTCTTTCTCCTCGAGCGAGTCCATGACTTCGGCCGTGACGCGCCAAAGCCGGGCCACATCGGCATGTGCGGCGTAGAGGTGCTCGACAGCGTCAAGGAGCGCCTCCCCCACCGGGCTGTCCGGCTGCAATCCGAAATGGAGCAGTTGTTCGCGGGCCAGATCCTTGATGGTTTCGGCTTTCGTTGTGGATCGCCGCGGAGAGAGCATGCGGATGGCTTCCTGGTCCGTCATCATGGTGCGTATACCGAATTATATTTGGAATATGGCTTGAATACTCGTATTTAATTCGATTAGTAGTTACTCCAACCGAATTATCTGCGATACAATTCACGCATGAGACGGATAGACCGAACAGATGAACGCATTCTGGGCGTTTTACAGCAGCATGCACGGACCAGTAATCGGGACGTGTCTGAATTGGCTGGCGTATCTCCCTCCACAGCGCTCGAGCGAACGCGGCGTCTCGAGGAAATCGGAGTCATTCGCGGTTATCACGCTGATGTCGACCCGGCGCATATGGGCGTCAATCTGCTCGCGCTGATTGCCATCCGCCTGACGAAGCACAAACCAGGCGGGGTGCGCGATTTTCTGGCGCACGCAGAGTGCCTCAAGGAAGTACGCGAGGTCTATCACGTTGCCGGCGCCGACGACTTTCTGCTGCACGTGGCCATCCGGGACTCGGAGCACCTACGGCGCTTTGTTCTGGAATCGGTGACCGCGCGCCCGGAGGTGGACCACGTGGAAACGAACCTGATCTTCTCCCACCGGCGGCGTCATGCGCTCACATCGCTCTGGGAGGAAGATGAATAGAAGCGTGCTGAGGAAGAAAGTGGTAGGTCCGCGGGGACTCGAACCCCGAACCCGCTGATTAAGAGTCAGCTGCTCTGCCAGTTGAGCTACGGACCTGGCGTGGCGCTCATCTACTCACATCACGGGGCCGGGTTTCCACCAGCCGCCGAGCAGGTACGTACTGACCTTCCAGGGCCTATACATCCAGATCCTCAACTTCATCGGCGCGGTTCATGATGAAGTTGAAGCGGGCCGCAGGGTCCTTCCCCATGAGGTCGGAAATGGTCTGCTCTGTGACCATGCGCTCGGCGTCAGGAATCGTGACCTGGAGGAGCCGCCGCGAATCAGGATGGAGCGTGGTCTCGTTCAGCGTGGCCGGCATCATCTCGCCCAGGCCCTTGAACCGCTGCAGCTCAATTTTCGATGTGGGATGGGACTTTTTGATCTTGGCCACAATCCGCTCGCGATCCGGTTCGTCGAGTGCCCACCAGGTCTTTTTGGCTGCATCGATACGGAAAAGAGGTGGCTGCGCAATGTATACGTAGCCCCCGTCGATGAGCGGTCGCATGTAGCGATACAGGAACGTCAGGAGAAGCGTCGAAATATGATGCCCATCCGAATCAGCATCCATGAGCAGGATGATCTTGTGATAGCGCAGTTTTGACAGGTCCAGGCTGTCACCGAGTCCACAGCCAAGGGCCTGCACGACGTTCGACAGCTCCTTGTTCTCAGTCACCTTCTTGAGCGTGGCCTGTTCGGCATTGAGCACTTTGCCCCGCAGCGGCAGGACGGCCTGCGTCTGACGATTGCGGCCCTGTTTCGCCGACCCGCCTGCCGAGTCGCCCTCCACAATGAACAATTCGCTCTCGGCCGGATCGGTCGATGCACAGTCGGTCAGCTTTCCCGGCAAATTGAGGCGGTGGGATACATTCGACTTTCGGCGTACGCTGGACGCCGCGGCGCGGCTGGCCTGACGTGCCTTGGCCGCCTGAACAATGCGCGTGGCAATGGCATCGCCTGTTGTCGGGTGTTGCGTCAGGAACTGTTCCAGGTCGAGCCGAATGGCGCTTGTCACCAGCGACTTGATTTCCGGATTGTTGAGTTTCTCCTTCGTCTGCCCCTGGAACTGTGGATCGACCATGAAGAGGTTGATGATCCCGACAATTCCCTCCCGGATATCATCGGCCGTGATGTCGAGTTTGCGCGGCAGCAGATCGTGCGTATCCATGTAGGCGCGTACGGCCGATCGGATGGCATCGCGGAAGCCCTGCTCGTGCGTGCCACCGTCTTTGGTCGATATGCCGTTGACAAACGAGCGCACCACTTCGCGAGGAGCCTCGGTCCACTGCAGAGCGACCTCCACGCGGGCGCCATGGGACATATCCTGCTGCCGGACGACAAAAGAATCTTCGTGCACAGGTCGCGCGCCGGAAACAGCGAGGAGGTGCTGCTGGAATTCTGCAATGCCACCCTCATGGTGGTATTCAAAGCGCTCTCCGCTGACCTCGTTCCGGAACGCAATCCGAAGCGCCCCATTGAGATACGTCTTTGTCTCCAGGTTATCCGTGATCCACTCCGGATCGAAATCGAGTGTCTCGAATATTTCCGGGTCCGGCCGGAAATACATCGTCGTTCCACTGCCGCGGCTGAGGGGACCGGTTTTGGTGAGCTTCGTGACGGGTGTCCCCTTCGCGTAGCGCTGCTCCCAGACGCCGCCGTCGCGCTTGATGGTAACCACGAGCTCCTCGGACAGCGCATTGACGACACTCGCGCCCACGCCGTGAAGGCCGCCCGAGGTGATGTAATTCGACGAGTCGAACTTGCCACCGGCGTGGAGTGTCGTCAGAATGACCTCGACGGTCGGGATTTTCTTGGTCGGGTGCCTGTCGACCGGAATCCCGCGGCCGTTATCCGAGACCGTCATGGAGCGCCCATCCTTGTGCAGGATAACTTCTATGTGCGATGCATAGCCGTTCGTGGCTTCGTCGACCGCATTGTCGACCACTTCCCAGAGCAGGTGGTGCAGCCCCGGCTTTCCTGTGCCTCCGATGTACATTCCGGGCCGTTTGCGGACCGGGTCAAGACCTTCGAGGACCTGAATGTCTTTGCCTGTGTATCCTGTGCTCATGACAGCTCGATTTCAACCGGTTCGTAGATCACTTTGGCCAGCGAGCCACGCTTTATGATGAGCCGGCCCTTGTTGCCGCGGTTGGACACGTCGAACTTGGTCGTGCGAACGGTCTCAGTGCGGCCGCGTGACGTCTCAACAGTAAGTCCCTGGCGCGCCGAGAGCGACAACGTGGCGCCGGCCACGGTATCTTTCGCGCCCAGGCGGATGGCCCGCACGCCTTTGGCGGCGTTCTTCATGACGGGGACCTGGGAAACCGGGAAAATCAGACAGAATCCGTCCTTTGACGCAATACATACGTTTTCGCCGCCGCCAGCCGGCTCCGCGCGCAGAAGCGACGCCCCCTTCTGCAGCCTGATGAAGAGGCGCCCAGCCACCGTCGACGGATCAGAAAAATTGGACAGGGGCAAACGGAGTACATATCCGTCCGAGCTGACGCCACACAGCGTTACGCCGTGCTCCTCACTGTCATCCCCCTCCTCACCGAAGAGTTCGGGAGCCAGCGCACCAGCATCGGCCGGCGCCGGCAGGGCGCGCGGATCGGTGCACACGACGCCCACAATGTATTCCCGATCCGAGAAGTCGAACATTTTCTGCACCGGATGGCCGTGCCCGGTTGTGCTCAGGAGCGACTCCACGCGCGCCGTATAAGCCTTTCCGAAGTTCGTCACGAAAATGACGGACTCGCGCGTTGATGACGGAAGTACCCAGGCCACCTGATCGCCTTCACGAACCCGAATGCTGCCCAGGTCCGTGTAGGACCGCTGGCGCTTGACCCAACCGTCGCTCGTCACGATCACGACGACATCCTCATCGACGATGTAATCTTCGGCCGAGTACGCCACGTCGGCGTCGGGGCCCGCGATGGGCGTGCGCCGTGCGTCGGCAAACTTTTTCTTCAGATCCTGGAGCTCGGCGGTGATCAGGTTCCAACGCGCCGATTCATCGCCCAGCAGGCGTCGAAGCGCCGCCGCCGCCGCCTCTTTCTCTTCGAGCTCCGTCCGGATGGCATCGATTTCGAGCTGCGACAGCTTGTAAAGCTTGGTTTCGAGAATGGCATCGGTCTGCACATCATCCAGCACGAATCGGTGCATGAGGCGCTGGGCGGCATCGGCCTTGTTGCTTGAGGAGCGAATGATCCGGATAGCCTCATCCAGCGCATCGAAAATAATCTCAAATCCCCGCAGGATGTGGATACGCTTCTCGAGCTGCGACAGCTCGTACTCGAGCCGCTTCACAGTGACTTCCATACGGAAGTCGAGGAAATGCCGCAGGATGGCCTTCAGGTCGACCCGCGACGGAGCGCAGACATCCGGCTTGTCTGTAGGAATGAGGCACGTCATGTTGACGTGGAAGCGCGTCTGTAGCGACGTGTGCTTCAGCAGATAGGCCATGGCGACGTCGGCGTCGGCACCGCGCTTGATTTCAAGCACGATGCGCACGTCATCGGTGGACTCGTCGCGCACATCGGTCAACTGCGGAATCTTACCCCCAATGATGTGTTCGGCGATCTGTTCAATCAGCGCGCTTTTGGTCAGGCCATACGGTATGCTCGTAATGATGACGCGGCTCTTGCCCTCCTGCTCATATTCTCCGCGCAGGTCGACGGTGCCTTCACCATTTTCATAGATGGCCTGGATGGATTCGTGCGTGTTCAGTATCCGACCGCCCGTCGGGAAATCGGGGCCCTTGATGAAGTCGCGGACGAGTGTCCCAGTAGATGCATCCGGCTGGGAGACGAGGTGCACGAGCGCGTCGGCGAGTTCTCCCAGATTGTGGGGAGGAATGTTGGTTGCCATACCGACAGCAATACCCGATGCGCCGTTGAGCAGCATGTTCGGGACGCGCGTAGGCAGCACGACCGGCTCGAAGAGCGTACCATCGAACGTAGGCCTGTAGGTGACCGTTTCTTTTCGCAGCTCCTCCAGCATTTCCATGGCAATCGGCTGAAGGCGGGCTTCGGTGTAGCGCATGGCGGCCGGTGAGTCGCCGTCCAGCGATCCGAAGTTGCCGTGCCCGTCGACCAGAGGCGCCCGCAGCGCGAACGGCTGCGCCATCCGTACCATGGCGTCATAGATGGCCGAGTCGCCATGCGGGTGGTACTTGCCCATAACCTCCCCGACCACGGTTGCGCTCTTTCGGAAGCGCCCGTCCGGGTAAAGGTGCAGATTGGTGAACATGGCATACAGAATGCGACGCTGCACCGGTTTGAGGCCGTCCCGGATGTCGGGAAGGGCGCGGCTGGTAATAACGGACAACGCGTAGTTCAGGTACCTGGAACGCGTTGTTTCGTGCAATGGGATGACATCTACGACAGGCATGCGCAGAAAACAATAACGGAAGTGTGCAAAGAAAACAAGTTAAGGATTAATCGGCCATGTGCAGCGTAAAATATTCGCCCTGCTCGCGGCGATGCTGCGTCAGCACGCCAGCCCGCGTCATGGTTACGAGCACATCCCCTGCCTCATGCCGGGACATGTTGGCTACCTGCGCCCAGCCGTCAGCCGTTACGTGTCCATACTGTTCCAGGTAGCGGAAAAGCATCATTTCACGCTCACCCAGTTCGAAGAAGACACCGTTTGCGTCGTCCTGCGTGCGAAGCAGGGCGACGGTTTCGGGGCTGGCTTCCATACTCCGGTCCTCGACGCGGATATAGGCCGGTCCCGAAGCACTTGTAGACGATTCGGTCATGAAATGAGGTTTGTGTTTCGATGCCGGGACCGTGATCACGATTACCTCGCGGCGCCGACTCACGGGGACGCGGTAGCTTCGCCACTTTACGACCGGTCGGCTGTGGGCGTGGGCAGCATGACGGATGGAGAACTCCTCCTCCTCTACGTCCTTGACGCCTACGATGGACCCATCGTCATCAACACCTACAAGCAGCGTTCCTCCGCCACTGTTGGCGAAAGCAATCATTTCCCGGGCCATACGCTCGGGACGAGGCACGCGGAGCTTGAACTCAATATGCTGCCCTTCCCCGCGTGCGGCAATGCGTTTCACTCCGGCGAGTGTCATGATTCCTCAGCTGTCAGCCAGTCTTCCTGTTTGGCAGAACGCGTCATCAGATCCGATACGGCATCGAGCGGTGATTTACCCCTGAAAAGGATACAGTAGACGGCTTCCGTAATGGGCATGTCGATTCCCAGTTTCCCAGCGAGATCATGCACCGACGCCGTTGTCCGAACCCCTTCCGCTACCATGGTCATTTCGGACTCCACCTGTTCGAGTGTTTTCCCGCGTCCTATTTCCTGTCCAAAATGCCGGTTACGGCTCAGGCCGCTCATACACGTGACCACCAGGTCTCCGATACCGGCCAGACCGGCGAACGTACGTGGATGGGCTCCGAGCGCCACACCCAGTCGCCGGATTTCCGCAATTCCACGGGTCAGCAGTGCCGCTTTGGCGTTGTCTCCGAAGCCGACGCCATCGCTGATGCCGGCGGCAACGGCCAGGATATTCTTGACGCTACCGGCTATTTCGACGCCGCGTACATCGGGATTCACATACACGCGTAGCGAAGGTGTCATGAACGTGCGTTGAATGCGTTCGGCAACGGCCAGGTCGTATCCTGCAGCGACGACGGCTGTCGGCACGCGGCGCACGACTTCTTCGGCATGACTGGGGCCATAGAGCACGGCGATGTTATCGAGCGGAACGGCAGGGAGCACTTCGTCCAGCACACACGACGTCGTCAGCAGCGTTCCATTCTCGATGCCTTTTGCAACGGAAACGACGACGGTCTCCTCATGCGCGAGGTGGGCAATGCGCGTCGCCACCTGTCTTACGACCTGCGACGGCGTCGCGAACACCCAGATATCCGCATCGGCCACGAGTTCTTCGAGGTTACTGGAAATTCGTATTTCCCGGGGAAGAACGGCATCGGGCAGGTAGGACGGGTTGCGACGCGACGCACGCATTTCACGCGCCGCCTCCTCGCGACGTGCCCAGAGCCTCACGTCGTGCCCGCCTTCCGACAACGAAATGGCCAGTGCGGTACCAAAACTGCCACTGCCTATGACGGCAATGCGTTCCGACATTACAGTTCCCCCCGCCCCTTCATGCCCCTGGCGGGACGAAAAGAGCGAATCCGGTTCTCATTACCATCGAGCAGGCGCCGGATATTCGACCGGTGCGCAAGGAAAATTCCCGTTGCAAGTGCAAGGGCAAAGAAGAGAATACTGGCATCGAGCGCATTGGAATCCAGCATATACTTGCTGATGGCGATGGCCGAGGGAAATGTCACGGCGGCCGACAGGGAGGCCAGCGATACATAGCGTGACACGAGCAGCACGAGCACGAATATCCCCATCGTCATGAGCATGGTCGCGGGCGTAAGCGCCAGCAGCATGCCCGCCGTCGTGTTGACGCCTTTTCCTCCCTTGAAGTCGGCCCAGATGGGATACATGTGGCCAATAACAGCCGCCGCACCGGCCATCAGGCACACGACTGTAGCGGCATCCCAGAAGCCAAACCCGGGCGGCAACGTGTCCAGCCGCAGCGTGGCGATAGTGCCAGCCGCCAGAATACCCTTGCCGAGATCAATGATGGTGGCAAGGAGTCCAGACTTCCACCCAAGCACGCGAAACGTATTGGTAGCGCCGGCATTGCCACTTCCGTGCTGCCGTATGTCTATGCCGTGCATAAGCTTACCGACCAGGATACTGCCAGGGACAGATCCGGCCAGATAACTCAGGATCAGAATAAGGGCAACGGACAACATGGTGCGGCAGCAGATTCGGGGTTGCCTATCTCACGCTCCCAATCCGGATCGGTTCTTCACCGATTCCGGAAAGTGCATGTTCAATGGCGGGCGCGTCGCCGGGCGACACAATGAGAACGAGGCCGATCCCGACGTTGAGTGCCGAGCGCATGTCCTCTTCCGGTACGGCACCGAGTCTTTGAATGAGTCGAAACAGCGCAGGACGCTCCCAGGCGTCATAGTCCACGTCGAGCGACCTTCCATCCGGGAGTATGCGAGCCGTGTTTCCAGGAATACCCCCTCCCGTGATGTGTGCCATACCCGCTACCGTGCCCGCCGACATCGCCGTCTGGATGGCTTTCAGATAGGATCTGTGCACAGCGAGCAGGGCATCTCCAATACTTGTGCCCTCCAATTCGTTGGGGGTGTCGCGTACGTCAAAATGCTCGAACAGCACCTTGCGGGCGAGTGAATATCCGTTCGTATGAAGACCAGTCGACGGCAAGCCGATGGCTACGTGTCCCGCCCCGATTCCAGCGCCGTCCACGATGCGGCTTTTCTCTACAACGCCTGTGATCATGCCCGCCAGATCATACTCTCCTTCGGAGTAGATATCCGGCATTTCGGCTGTTTCGCCACCAATGAGGGCACAGCCGTTTTCGACGCAGGCCGTGGAAAAGCCTTCCACGACCGAAACGGCGACATCGGGCGAGAGTTTGCCCGTCGAGAAGTAGTCCATGAAATAGAGCGGGCGGGCTCCGCACACGGCGATGTCATTGACACAGTGGTTCACAAGGTCCTGCCCCACCGTGTCGTGCCGGTCCATGGCGAAAGCCACCTTGAGCTTCGTTCCGACGCCATCCACAGACGACACCATGACAGGCTCCTTCATGGATGCCCAGTCCACTTCGAAAAATGCGCCGAAGGCGCCGATGTCCGTGAGTACGCCGGGAGTGAACGTCCTCCTGACGAGCGGTTTTATGCGCCGGACCGTTTCTTCTCCCGCCGCAATGTCTACGCCGGCCTCCTTATATGTGGCCATGGAATATGGATTTATTTAAATGCTGTTTTACTGAACATGGTCTGCCATGCGATGTGCAGCCGGGCGATGGGCCCGAGCGTCAGTGGGCCCGGCCCGGGTCCCTTTTTGACCAGCAGGATGACTTCGATCATGGTGAACCACCAGCGTCGTACGTCGCGCGCGCGGGGGCGGTCCATCTCGTCAACAATTTGTGCAATTTCGGACTGTCGCTGCTGAATGAGGATGAGTGTCTTCCAGGCGAAGTCCCCATCGAGACCGGATACGAGCGTCACGTGTGCCGTGATGGCACTGGCGAGCGCGTCCTTCTGCCATCGGTAACGAAAACCTGCGGCATCTCCATGCTCTGCTACGATATTCCGCGCCAGATCCACATCCGCACCACGCCGTAAAAGCGGCCGAATATGGGTCATGAGCGGCGGGGCTACCAGGCGCTCGAGTGCGTCATTCAGGGCGTGTTCTGCGAGCATGGACCCCTCAGGCTGGTTCCGTATGATCGGTTTCCCATGCGCGCACCCATGGCGGATCGTGCCGGCCAAGAAAGGCGTCGACGCCGGCCAGACACTCTACATCCTGGCGCGCGTCGGCATTTCGGATGGCCGCCATATCCATTTTTTCCCGGAACGCGTCCGCGTCGCCAAGCAGCATGGCCTTCGTGCGGGCCACAGCGTGCCGACTCGTGTTGCGCGCTATTCCATCGGCTGCTCGCCTGACCACGTCGTCCAGGTCGGCCGCATTGACCACCTGCCCAACAAGCCCTATCCGGGCTGCTTCGCTGGCCTCGACAAGGCGCCCGGTGAAGAAGAGATCGCGCGCATGTGTATCCGAGACGCGGCCCTCGAGGAGCACCGATACGAGCGCCGGCACAAATCCGATACGTACTTCGGTGAAACCGAACTTCGCGTCTCGTGCCGCAATAGCCATATCGGCCGCGGCCACAAGACCGCACCCCCCTGCAATGGCATGGCCGTGCACCCGGGCAATGACCGGAAACGGAACGGTACGGATGGTCGTGAAGAGGTCGGCCAGCAGGCGGGAGTCCTCCAGGTTCTCATCGAACGAGGCGGTGCGAAGCGCCTGCAACGCTTCAAGATCGGCTCCAGCAGAGAAGACCGGCCCACGTGCAGCCAGGATTACGACGCGCACGCGTCGGTCCGCTGCCAGATCCGAGAGGATATGCGTCAGTTCGCGCACGAGTCCGGCGTTGAGCGCATTCCGCTTTTCCGCGCGATCGAGCGTCACGGTAATAATCCGATTGTCGCTACTGTGGTCGAGTGCCGTCATAGGTCCGTCTCAAAAAGGAAATTGCATCCGCGGAGTGCTGCACCCGAAACCCGCCCACGTATGCTTACGCGGCTCCCCTGGCGAACAGCACGGTCTTCCGTCCGAATAAACGGGAGCGAGAACATGTTTGCAAGATCGGTGATTACAAGCACGCCCTCCTCCCCGTCGCGGCATGGCGTATCGGGCATGTCGGCCTGGTGAACATCGAGGCGCATCCAGGGCGGTGCGTGAAACCACTCGTTTACGCCTCCGGAGGCGGTTTCCTCGGTGGTGCCATCGTAACGCGCCGTATAACACTGGGAGAGCAGCTCACACATGCCATACTCGGAATGTATGGCCGCCTGGGGCAGTGCGAATCCGTCGCTCAGGTGTTCATGTAGGCGCTGCCGGCTGATATCCCGTCGATGCGTTTTCATGCCCCCTGTCTCGACAATCTGGGATCCCGCCGGAAGCGGCACGCGGCCGCGCTCCACCATGTCGAGTAGCCCGAATGCCGCTCCGAAGAGCATCAGTGGCGATTCGGGACGTGCCGCCCCGAAAACCTCCGCGAGTTCGTCGCGCCCCCCTGTCAAAACACGCGATCCGGGAGCCCCGACCGTGCTGATCAGGTGGTTAAGCATCCAGACAAGACTGGAGTCGGGCGCGTAGGCCGGGACGTGGGCCAGGAGCATGAATTTTCCGGGCCCGAACGCATGCCGGAAGCCGGCCAGAACAGAGCGTCCGTAGATCTCCAGGTCGCGCACATGGTGTTCGGCGCGGCGCTCGGCCTGCCCTGTTCCCGAGCTGCGGAACAGAGCCGCCGTCTCTTCCGGCGGAAAGGTGGCAATACGGGCGTATTTGAAGACATCCACGGGCACATACCGTCCGGCGTTGTACCGCGCGAAGACGGGATTGCAGGCCCTCTGGAACGCCTCCACGACGGAACTGGCGTGCTCGAACTGTGCGTCCGTCCGGATCTCGTGGAATCGGCGGCGGACATCCTCAATACTTTGGAACACAAGCTTACTCGACACAGCCTTTTAACGCAGTGTGCGCAGGACGGGATAGGCCTTGCCAGATTGCAGTGCATCGCCGAGCAGTCCCCAGTTTGCAAGACCGTCGTCGCTTCGCGGATCGAGCAGGTAGTGCGCCAGTCGCACGAGGGGCTGGCGGGACGGCACGACAATCGCGGCGCCCGAGAACGGCTCTGCGTGCGGCATCCACCGGCCATGAACCGTGACTTCGTGGACCTGCTGGAAGGAACGCTCGGCGATCTGGAGGGAATCGACCATGAATTCCTCCAGTTCAGCGCCGCGGAGCGCGCTACGGGCGTAGACAATACCATGCGCGTCGAGTGCATCGACGAGCGCGGCCGGCGCATCGGGTATGACCCATTGCATGGGAACGCGACTGGTCTCGGTAGCCTCGAATGCCGTGAATTCCGGCATGACAACGGGACGCACAACATCCAGGCGCTCCAGTACCGGCTCTCCCGTTCCCGGGTGACGCGTTGTAGTCACCTCACCCATCAGGATTTCCGTGCTTGGGCTGGACTGAACTATCCGGCTGCGGACGGCCAACTCCTGGCCCGTGATGGGCGTACTGTCCACTTGAGTCAGCAGTGCCGTGATGCGGCTCGCCTCGGCGTGAGCCAGGTACAGGATATCTTCCGTGAAATCGCGCGACGACAGGACGCGGTTGCGGAACGTATCGTAGGCGTAGGCTTCGCTGAGTATGGCAATCCGGCCCCGCAGGCCAATATAATTGTTGTTGAAGCGGGGCCGGTGGTCGAAGGTGTACCACCCTTCGTCGTCCGAACGCCAGGGAAGGTTGCCGTAATGCCACGTCAGCCAGTCGGAATCGTCTTTCATGGAGGCCGTCAGCCGGGGGAGCCAGTCCCCCCGCAGCAGCGAGTCAATGGCTACAGGCGTATTGGGATTCAGGGGCGGTGCGTAGGTCAGGTGGTAGGCATGCCGCGTGCCATTCGTGGTATGCAAATCGACCGAAACGTGTGGATCATACCGCGTCATGAAGCTCAGGACGGAGCGAGCCTCGGGCGAACGGAATTTCATATGATCCCGGTTCAGGTCCAGTCCGTCCGCATTCGGGCGCTGCCCCATGCCCCCGACCGGGCCATTCTGTCGGGGCCGGTTGCCTAGCCGGACGCGCTCGTTGCCGTCCACGTTGTACATGGGTGCTACCATGACGACCAGGGAATCCAGGAGCGCATCGTGCGCGCCGGATGCGAACTCGCGGAGTAGCATCAGGAGTGCTTCCTTTCCACACACCTCGCCGGCATGGATATTGCCCTGCAGATAGACCCGTGTCTTGCCGCTTGAGCGGACCGCATCGGGCCCCGCGTCGGAAACACGTCCGAAAACGACGAGCGGAATGGCGCGGCCTTCCGCCGAATACCCCATGTGAGTCAGGTGAAGGTTGCCATGTTGGCGCACGACCACATCCAGAAATCCCACCAGCTCATCGTACCGCGTGGTCTGCTCATACTGTGTCTGCTCCGCACGGGTAAGCAGGAAGCTGAGGTCTGTCTGTCTGGATGCGGCGCCCTGCGGTACTGCAAACGCAGCAGCGAGCAGGAGGAACAGAAGGCGCGACAGGTGGTGGCGTACATTCATGACGTGCGGTGATCTATGGATGCCTGCAAGATAGATCCCGGGCAGGAACACTGCCGTGTGAAGATTGGGCCCTTTCCCTCCGATCAAGAAACGTAAATGAGCGGTATTGGTTTGGCGCACGTTGCAAAGACCGCAGCGAAATAGTACGTTGCTGGTCGCATAGACGACATAAAGTTACCATCCATGGCTTCATCACCCCGGGATATCACCCTTTCCATACAGCCAGAGAGCCGTTTTGATGTCATTGATGTGGCCGAGCGGGTGCGTGGCGAAGACGATGGCTTCTTCGAACGGTTTGACCGTAGCGCCTTCACGTCCTACCACACGACGGCTGGATACTTCGAGCAGAGCTTCGCCAATCGGCTGAAGAACAACCCGGAGGCGCTGGAGGCCTATCTCGAAACGTTCCAGAAGCTGTTTCCTCCGGATGCCGACTACCTCCATGACCAGATGGAGCTGCGCAATGAGCTGTCCGAAGAGCAGAAGGCGGTCGAGCCCCGCAATGCCGACAGTCACCTTACGTTCATTGGATCGGGTCTGGAGAATACGGTGACCTACCTTAACCGTCGACCCGGCCAGTCCGTCTGGTTCGTGGACCTGGACGGCACGAATGGTGAAGAGCGGCGGCACCGACGTACGACCATCATCGGGTATGACCGGGAAACGGTCACGCATCGGCGCCAGGTGCCCATCCGCATGTCAGGACATCCCATTGACTCGGTGAACCTGTGGGATCCTCGGCTTGGACTCCTTGAGGAGCTCCAGCACGAGGCCAATCAACTTGGTATCCGCAAGGGTCGCATTGACCTGGCCCTCGCGCCAGATGAGAGCCACACCGGACTCACTGTGAACGAATACGAGACGCTGCTCATGCAGCATGACCTGGTCGACGTGCTCCGCGACCCCATCCGTTTCATGGCCCAGAAGGGACGCAACATGATCAAGGACCCGGGAGCCATCAAGGAAAAAGCCAAGGACTACATGAAGTACGACCTCGTCCATGTGGTAAATGAATTCATCGACGCGATGGGGCTGAGCGAGACGCTTGTTGAGCGCATCATTGACAAGTTTTTCCAGGTCCCCGCCCACCGTTTCCTGCGCATGAAGCGCTCGGTCAGCATGATCGTCTCTGACGGCTCGAATGGGGCGGAAAGCCACATCGTGTCTGGGACATACCAGAGCCCCATCCTTGTCCAGTGGAGACGTCGCGATGAGCGCCGCGAACGCATTCTCGAAGCGACGTTTACGCGATTCGACTGATTTTTTTACTTCGTGACGAGTCCGACGCCGCGCTGCCACAACACGATTCTAAACACGCTTCTATATCAGCGAATGGGATTGCACGCCGTCAACGGTCAGGCAGGCACCCGATACCCAGGACGCCCGGTCGGATGCCAGGAAAGCTACCACGTCGCCGACCTCTTCCGCACGGCCGAAACGACCCATGGGAATATTATCGGACACGAACTGCTTCATGGCCTCCGGGTCTGCCTTCACTCGTTTGTCCCAGGACCCGCCCGGAAAGCGGATTGACCCCGGCGCAACGGTATTCACGCGGATCCCATCGCGCCCCAGTTCCACGGCCATGATCTTCGCTGCGCTGATGAGCGCCGATTTCGTTGTATTATAAATGGACAGGCCCGCGCCGCCTGCTTCGCGGCCGAAAATAGAGGCTACAAAAACCATCGAACCGCCGCCAGACGCCTTCATGACTGGTATGGCGGCGCGGGCCGTCCTGAGATGGCTGTACACGTTGAGATCCATGATGTCGGCCCAGGCCTCGTCCGTCGTATCCTCGAAGCGGCCACGGCTGTTTCCCCCCGCATTCCCAACGAGGACATGGAGTCCGCCAAACCGTTCCCGGGCAGTCTCCACGAGGCGACTGGCTGCATCGGGCACCGTGATGTCTATGGCCACGGTCTCGACGCGAACACCATGCGCCTGCCGGAGTTCATGTGCTGTCTGCTCGAGGGCATCGGCTCCGCGGGCACACAGCAGGAGTTGGCAGTTCTCGGCCGCCAGACTGGCGGCGATGGCGCGACCTATGCCGCGGCTTGCACCCGTAACGAGCGCTGTCTTTTCTGTAAGTTCGAGATCCATTGGTGAAATATATTGGTACACATGACCGAGCGCTCCATGTACCCGAAAGACGACGTGATGTTTTCAACCCTGTCTGATGATGCCAACGTCTGGCTTCACGCGGCCAACAGGTCGCTCTTGCCGGAGGAAGCTGACCGGGTGCTTTCGCACGTGAAGGCATTTCGCAGCACCTGGCGGTCCCACGGACGCCTCGTTGTCTCAGACGCCGAGCTGATCGACGACCGTCTGCTGGTCATTGCGGCCGAGGTGCCCGGAGGTGGGCTGTCCGGGTGTGGCATTGACAAATCGCTGCACACGCTCGACGCCGTCGCGCTTGAACTGAATTTTGCGTGGGTGGGTGGTCTGGACATCGTTTTCCGCGGTGCAGACGGGAAGATTCAAACCGCGAGTCGATCGGCGTTCCGCGGCTTGTCCGAGTCCGGGGCCGTAGACGGTCAGACGCCCGTCGTGGATCTTGCCGTGTCGCGTCTGGATGAGCTGAGGCGACGCGGAATCGAGGTACCGCTCGCATCGTCCTGGCATTCCCGGCTGCTCTCCTCCGCTTCCCACCAGGCATAGCCAGCATCGTGCTCCGTCTCAGCCAGCGCCCCGAGCAAAGGGAACTTGTCCTTGCCAGCCTGTTCCTGACCCTCGTGCTGACGGTCGCGACGATTGGTTACATGGTGCTTGAAGGCTGGACGTGGGCCGAGTCCCTGTATATGGCTTTCATAACCATATCGACCATCGGATTCCGCGAGGTGCATGACATGGGCACGGGTGGACGTATGTTCACGATTGTAGTCGGACTCATTGGCATTGGCAGCGTCGCCTATATTGCCACGCGGGCGGCTCAGATGCTGTTCGCTCACACCGCTCTCAGGCTTCAGACTATGAACAAACAGATCAACGCACTTTCGAGTCACTTCATACTGGCGGGACACGGCCGTATTGGAAGCCGGATTGCCAACGATCTGCAGCGCAACGGCATACCCTTCGTTGTCATTGAGATGAGTGAAGAGAGGACGGCGGCTCTGTCCGAAAGCAACCTGCTCTATGTTCAGGGCAATGCCGAACATGAGGACGTGCTGGAGAAAGCCGGAATAGATCGCGCCAAAGGACTCATCCTGACACTTCCCGATGACCGCACGAACGTCTTCGCAACGCTTGTGGCGCGCGAAATGAACCCGGATCTGTTCATCCTGGTCCGCGCCGATACGCAGGCCAATCTGCGCAAACTCATGCGCGCCGGTGCCGACAAGGTCATATCGCCCTACGAAATCGGTGCCGATCGCATGGCCCAGGTCATCCTCAAGCCGAATGTAGATCACTTCCTGGAACACATCCTCCGAACCGAATCCATCCATTACATGATGGAAGAGGTGACAGTCCGCGAAGGTGCATTACTGGCGGGATCTTCCCTGTCTGCAGCCAATTTCAGGCAACGTTTTGAGGCCATCGTCGTTGGTATTGTCGATGCGAAAACCGGAGAGCTGTCCTTCAACCCATCGCCGGACATGGCTATTCATGCCGGCGATACCCTGCTTGTCATGGGAGATCATGCCGTGATCCAGACCCTCAAGCGGGAAGGTTGCGAGGCGCACTCCTGAGCCCCGACCCCTCATCCGACCCAATGTACCGCCCCCCCGGAATCATGCGAATGCCCCGACTCCATTTACTTCTCATCCTGTTGCTGCCGGCCCTGGCGCCTGCAAAATCCGCCGAGGCGCAGTTCTACATCAACCAGAATGAGCTGGCTGAAATCCTGCATGAGTGCTCGGAAGACCTCGCAACGCTGCCAACGCCGCGCTACGACTATCAGGTGCTGTACAGCAGTCGAGACAACAATGTGTTGGCTCGCAACACGTTCTACAAAATCATCGGCGATTCGGACGTGCAGCTCGGCAAAGAGCGGGCTAAACTAGTGGGGCTCCTAAATCGGACGCTGATCCATATGACGCAGATCGGCGATACGCTTATTGTGCCTGACCGGATGGATCTTGACTTCTGTGCCTACTCCCCGTTTCCCCGATTCTATGCGGGAGGTGTGGCATTCGACAAGGTCTTCGTAATTGACAAATCCATCCAGGCGTGGGCGGCCTACGAAATGGGACGTCTTGTGCGCTGGGGTATTGTGAATACCGGTGCTGCATCCTATCGAACGCCGAACGGCAGATTCAACTTCAACTGGAAGACGGAGTACAGGATTTCATCCATGAGTCCACCCGGTGAGCCCTGGGAAATGTACTGGGTGTTCAATTTCGTAGAGAGCCGGGGCATCCATGTACATCAATATCCCATGCCGACAGGGGGCCCAACAAGTCACGGTTGCGTTCGGCTGGTGGATGAGGATGCCAAATGGATCTACAACTGGGCCGACCAGTGGAAGCTCACGTCGAGCGGCCGGGGCTATCGCGCCGGTTTTGGTACCGTAGCGGAGCCAGGAACGACGGTACTCGTGATTGGCCAGGATCCACCGGGGAATCCCAGGCCATTCCGCATGGTGAACGGTATGCCTCAACTGGTCAAGGTCGAGCTGCCGAACCATCCCTTCGATGTGCCACCTGGTTCGCCGCAGCAGAAGTATTTCGACCGGATTCGGGGCACATCTCCCTGAGTCGCCTCTGTTCCCGGCGACACGAGCCAATGTCGCGTCCGACCTGGCAGGGGCACTACTCTATCTGATGCAACAGGCGCCCGAAGCGCGGCAGCATGGCCTCTTTATCCCATGAGAAATAGACCGTGACGGCCTTGCCCACGATGTGATCCATGGGTACGAAGCCCCAGAATCGGCTGTCCTCGGAGTTGTCCCGGTTATCTCCCATGACGAAGTAGTAATCCTGCTCGAACGTGTAGGACGCAGCCGGTTGCCCATCGACCAGATAGCTTCCGTCGGAAGCCGTCGACAGCGTGTGTCCCTCGTAACGCGTAATCACCGTTTCATACATTCGGGCGGAATTGGCGTCGAGGGTCACGGTCATGCCGGCTGCAGGAATACGTACCGGTCCATAGTTGTCAGGTGTCCAGCCCATGCCGGGCGGATACATGCTGTTGTTGTAGACATCCGCCCGACGCACGACGGCTACGCGCACCGAATCGACCCAGGGAAGCGTAGTGAGCTGCTCAGCAGCCTGGGGTGTTGCAATCATCTGGACAATGGCCGGATTGGTCGTCGGCACCATGCTTGAAATGCCGAGCTCCGAGAGCGAAGCGGGATTGAGACGGACGCGGGGGTCGCTCTTGAACACGTTCCAGTAGACCTGCATGGTAGGCAGCAGTTCCTGGTGGCTGCTATCCACATAAACCTGCTTATCCCGGACCTCAAGCGCCTCGCCAGGCAGTCCGATGACGCGTTTTATATAGTGCTGACGGCGGTCAATGATATCGACTTCGTCTGCGGGCCAGTTGAAGACGACTGCATCGAGGCGCTTCACTTCGGAGAAGCCCGGAAAGCGCGTCCAGGGGAGCTTGATTCCTGGGACGTACATGCCTGTGAACGGGACACCGAGGGTCATGGGCGTACGCGTACCATAGTGCAGTTTCGATACAAACAGGTAGTCTCCGACGAGCAGACTCTTCTCCATGGACGGTGTCGGAATGCGGAAAAGATCGAAGAAGAGTACGCGCAGGACGACCATCACGACCACGGCGAAGATCATGGCATCCAGCCACTCGCGGATGGGGCCCTTGGTTGGCTTGCTCCCTTTACCCTTGTCCTTGCCTCTGCTGGCAGCGGCCCGCTCCCCGCGTCGGCGCCTGGCTTCGGCGGCTGAATCTTCTTTTGATGGCTTCGTCATGGGCGCTCAGCGGTTACTGGTTTTCCAGGAAGGGTAAGATGGAGGGCGGACCGAGGTCGGTATCAGGTCGCCCAATACGCCTGTCGAAAAACATTGCTCCGTCATATCCCGTTATATACCAAGTACCCTGGAAGGCATTATAATAATAGTCGGCCCAGGGGTCGCGCTGCGCAGAGTGTGCAACGTCTGTCAGCAGGGCATCCTTGAGTGCCCGAATGTCCTGTCGCAATGCCGAGGGTGCGGCGACCACGATACCGCGATCCCACGGTCCGTTCACATCGACGATCATGGCCGGAATGGAATCGTTCACGATGAACCAGTATTCGAACTGTATGATCTCCGCAGGAGGAAGCGTTTCGACACTGTCCATATCAATGACCAGGCGCGTGGGCGAGCCGAACTGCGCCTGCATGCGCGCCCGGATGTCCCGTGTCATGAGCGTATCAATGGGCGAGCGGCTCTGAGAGCCAGCGAACGCCCAGGCTGTTTCCCGGAACCGCTTCACGTGGGCCGGACGCCGCACGCGGCTGATGGGCTCCAGTGCGTGGACTTCAAACGTGGGTGGATCATCAGCTGGCGGTTGGGCCGGTGGATACAGCGCAGCCAGCCAGCGCCGAACGCGGTCGTCTTCCGGAGGAAGATCAGCCAGTGGCATGGTTGCCACACGCTCCCCACGTTGCCGGACGTCTCGGGCAGCAAGTTCGAGGGCCCGCTCTTTCAGATAGAGTGAGAGCAGCTCCGATGTGGATTGACGTTGTGCAGAGACGCCGTAGACCGGAAGGCACACCAGAAGTAGAAAAAACAGACGCGCCGGCATGGTTTCATTCATCCATGGACAGTACGGCCAGAAAGGCTTCCTGTGGCACCTCGACACTGCCAACCTGTTTCATGCGCTTTTTGCCTTCCTTCTGCTTCTCGAGCAGCTTACGCTTTCTGGAGATATCGCCCCCATAGCATTTGGCCGTCACGTCTTTTCGCATCGCACGAACCGACTCTCGGGCGATAACGCGGGTGCCAATTGACGCCTGGAGGGCTACTTCGAACATCTGCTGCGGGATCAGATCCTTCAGTTTCCGCGTCAGCCTCCGTCCCATGTCGTAGGCTTTGTCTCGATGCACGATCGTGGAAAGGGCGTCGACTGCATCGCCATTGATCATGATGTCGAGCTTGACCAGGTGGCTCGCCTGGTAGTCCTTGAACTCGTAGTCGAACGAAGCGAACCCGCGGCTGATGCTTTTCAGTTTGTCGTAAAAGTCGAATACAATTTCGGCAAGCGGTAGCATGTACTCCAGGTTGACGCGCTCCGTGTCGAGGTACTGCGTATTGAGATATTGGCCTCGCCGATCCTGACACAACTGCATAAGCGGGCCGATGTACTCCGACGGGGTAATGATCTCGGCCTTGACGTAAGGCTCGTGAATTTCATCGATCCGACCTACAGGAGGCATATTCGATGGGTTGTCTACACCGACCCATGTCTTGTCCGTCTGTAGCACACGATACTTCACGTTCGGCACCGTCGTAATGATGTCCAGACCAAATTCCCGGTCAAGGCGCTCCTGGATGATCTCCATGTGCAGCAGTCCCAGGAACCCGACCCGGAAACCGAAGCCGAGCGCGACCGAGGTCTCCGGTTCATAGGTCAGCGACGAGTCGTTCAGTTGCAACTTGTCGAGCGACGCGCGAAGATCCTCGAACTCATCCGAACTTTCAGGATAGACGCCGGAGAATACCATGGGTTTGACCTCGCGGAAGCCCTCGATGGGCACGTCACTACCATTCTTGACCGTCGTGATCGTGTCGCCCACCTTTGTGTCCTGCACATCCTTGACCGATCCGATTACATATCCAACCTCACCGGCCCGCAACTGTTCGGTCGGCTCCATGTTGAGCCGAAGGTAGCCAACCTCCTCGGCATCGTACTCCTTGCCATTGGAAAGGAAGCGCATGGCCTCCTTCTTGCGCAGTGTTCCTTCGAAGACACGCGTGTATACGATTGAGCCCCTGTACGTGTTGAAAATGCTGTCGAATATAAGGGCGCGGAGTGGTGCCGAGGCATCTCCTGAAGGCGCAGGAATGCGCGCCACGATTTTTTCCAGGACTTCGTGAACACCAACGCCTGTCTTGGCTGAGATACGGATTATATCTTCGGCCGGCTCGCCCAGAAGGTTTTCAATGGACTGTGCCACGGCATCGGGGTTGGCTCCTGGGAGATCGACTTTGTTGAGTACCGGAATGATCTCCAGATTCGCCTCGAGTGCGAGAAACACATTCGATACCGTCTGGGCTTCGATACCCTGCGCCGCATCGACCACGAGAATAGCGCCTTCGCATGCCTGCAGTGCACGCGACACTTCGTACGTAAAGTCGACGTGACCAGGCGTGTCGATCAGATTGAGCGTGTATTCATTACCGTCGTCAGCGGTATACTGCATGCGTATGGCATGGCTCTTGATTGTGATGCCGCGCTCACGCTCCAGATCCATGGAGTCAAGGACCTGTTCCTGGAGATCGCGCTGGCTGACGGTACCCGTCTTTTCCAGCAGGCGATCGGCAAGCGTGCTCTTGCCGTGATCGATGTGGGCAATGATGCAGAAGTTCCTGATTCTGCCGGGATCGTAGGGCATGCGTGGGTCTCGCGTAAAACGTGGGAACGAGTTGTGGACGCGCTATTATACGTGGGTCTACATACAGTTCCACGCACACGCGCTCCTCATGTGTTACTTTAAGCCCGGGGAGCGTGTGCCGCCAATAAAAACTCTCGCCAGAAGATGGCCCCGAGGCACTGGCATCTTTTGCATAAGCATGCTATGGCTTTGTGTCACAATGTAATAGGCGTGGCGTGTTCATCTTATACTACACCTGGAAGCAGTTCAAGTACAGGATTAGGTAGATTTACGATGAGCGGTGTACTAATCAATGACTGAGGAAATCGCGCATGCGATCTGATGAGGAAGATTCATTCCTGATTTGGAGTCACGGTCTTCGACGTAGTGAGACGAATGCATTCGAAGCAGTCTTCGATGCCATGTACGACGCGCTGTTCAGATACTCCCTGTACATCACGCGCGATCGGGAGGCGTCGTCCGACATTACCCAGGATGTGTTCGTGAAACTGTGGCAGATCCGGGAAAGTATTGATCCGGATCGGTCACTGAAGTCACTGCTCTATCAGATGGCGCGTAATTATTCACTGAACCACGAACGACAGAAAAAACGACACGCAACGGACGCCCTTTCGGATGACCATCCGGCGGTGAGCCATGATACGCTGAACGACGAACATCTCGATGCTGATGACCTTCGGAAACGACTGGATGAGTGGATCGAGGACATGCCTGAACGGCGACGCGAAGCATTCATGCTGAGCCGGTATGAAGGCATGAGTCACGACGAAATTGCATCGCTCATGAACCTGGCTCCAAAGACGGTCAATAATCATATCGTACTGGCGCTTCAGCACCTTCGACAGAAGGTCGAAGCCTACAACAATGCCTGACAACACCTCCCCATATCGACTGCCTCCTGATCTCGATGCGCTCCTTGGCGTGCACGAAGATGGTGACGCCCTACGGGATATGTGGGAGCTGTCCGGAAAACGGGATGCCGTCGCACCGGATGCGCGCCGTGCTGCAGTGCGCAGCGCCGTTCTTCTCTCGGCTGAACCACGCGTGCGCCGACTCAGGCTCGTAACCCAGCACACGTTCCGCTTCTCCTCTGTCGCCGCCGCCCTGTTGGTTGCTGTCGCACTGGCCTTTCTGATGGGTCCAGAGACCCACATTCAGCGTGCTGATCGGGGCGTGGCGGCATCCGTTTATACGCTTCCTGACGGATCGACGGTTACGTTGGCCGCTGGCAGCCGAATTGCATACGACGAAGAATTCGGCGCGGATCGTGACGAAAGACGTACGGTCCGACTCCGGGGACGTGCCTACTTCGATGTAGAAAAAACGGGTGCACCATTCGAGGTGCTGACCTTCAACAGCGCGACGGAGGTGCTTGGCACGACATTCAGTGTCGAAGCCTGGCCGGGCAACATGGAAGCCGCTTCTGACGTCGTTGTATCCTCTGGCCGCGTTGCCGTGCGGAGCGGAGATGTCGTACGTGAGCTCGCGCCAGGCGATGCCGCACGCGTAGCGAGCGGCCAGGACGCCCCCGTGGCACTTCCCGACGTGAACCTCGAGCGCTCGCTGTCGTGGCGTACCGGCGGTCTTGCCTACGAGAACGAACCCGTCGGCAATGTCCTTCTTGATCTGGAGCGCCGGTACGACATCGTGCTGTCGGCACCTGCATCCATCCGGTTACGCCGCATTTCGTACTGGAAACAACACGCGTCGGACGCCTCAGAGATTATTGGCGATGTGGCGGCTACCGTTGGCGTCCGGTACCGACCGGTAAAAGATGGGTTCGAATTGTACCTCCCCTGATTCCTTTCCTTATATTGGATAACGGAGCATCTGGTACCATTCGGCGTTTCGACGCGGCCCTATGCCGCCTTTCCCAAGGCCACTTACAGCATTCCTGCTTTTCCTGATGTTGGCGGCAAGCCTGCCGCACACAGGACGTGCCCAGGAGGCGACATGGTCGCTGTCCTTTCAGAATGAACCGCTCTCTGCTGCGCTGGCCACACTTGTGGCCGTAACAGACGCCGATCTGGCATGGGACCCGCTGCTCGTTTCTGGAAAACGGAGCTTTTGTCGGGCAGATGATCTGCCATTCGAACAGCTGCTGTCGTGCGTCCTGGAGGGAACTGGGCTTGACTTCATTCGCCGCTCGAATGGTCTCTATCTGCTCGAAATTGCCACTGAAGGCCCTCCTCTCTTCGGTAACCTGAGAGGTATTGTGTTGGACGTGGAGACCGAGCAGCCTGTTTCCAACGCCCATATCTACCTGGCCGAGGCTGAGCGTGGTAGTGTTGCCAACCAGGAAGGCATGTTCATTTTCCCGAGGCTGCTACCAGGAACCTACAATGTGCGCGTGAGCCACCTGGGGTATCGGCAACATACGATCTCTGTATCCATCAAGGCTGGAGGGGATGCGAGTGCGGAAGTCCTGCTTCGTCCGGAGAGTATTCTGATTGCGCCCATCGTCGTGGATGGCCTCGGCATGACGCCAGCATCATCTCTCCTGGGCTCCGCCATGGCATCCCAGGAAGAGGTCACCACGAATGCCAATGCAGGTACAAGTGGTCTTCTGCAGAGCCTGGCAGCCATGCCGGGCGTACGCGTGAGCGATGCCACGGCCGACATCCATATCCAGGGAGGGGATGCGGGAGAACATGAGTTCCGCCTGGATGGAGCACCCGTGTATCTTCCGCTCAACGTGGCTACGTTTGTCGGCCCATTCAGTCCGTTCGCCCTGGGCCGAATCACAGTACACAAAGCAGGTTTTGGTGCCGACCATGGCAGCCAGATATCAGGCGTCATTGAGGCAGAGCATGATCTGCGTACACCGGTTGGTCTTCGCGGCGTGCGACAGCAGAATCAGTTCACGCTGCAGATCGACCCACTTTCAACAAATGCCCGCTTTTCGAGCAACCGGACAGACCGCGCCGGTCGCCATATTACGACGTTGACGGCAGCGCGTATTGGCATGTGGAGCCTGACCTCGCCGCCTTCGCTGGCGGGCCTGCTCGATGATTGGAACTCCGTCGATACGTTTCTGCTCTCGGCGTTCGCATCGACCAATACACCGTTTGCCAACCTGCCCCCCGAAGGAGAACCCACGCTCCAGTTTGCCGATCTCCACCAGGCCGTTCGCATTCGATTTGGTGCCCTCCGAACGCTTAATATTTCCGCGTACTGGGGACGCAGTGCCATTGGGAATGAACTCTCATCCTCCGAACTCCTGCCGGATGCGCAGCCGGGATCCGGGTCGCCACTTCCGACCGATCGTCTGGCCCGGTTCCGGGACCTGTATGGCTGGCAGAATGGAATGGCGCAGGCCCGATACGATGTCGTTCGAAGCGCTCACATGCTTACCCATCTTCAGGTCCGGGGAAGTTTTTACCGGCTGCGTCATGACTTTGAGGCGCCGGACAATTTTTCAGCAGATGAAACCGAGGACGATGGAAATGAGGTATTCGAAGTAGGACTCAAAGGGGGCATGGACTATTACATGGACAACGGTCACCACCTGGAGGCCGCCCTGGAAGTAATCGGGTCCGGGTCAGACTTCAGCGTCGCCGGTACGCAGCAGTTGCCCGTCAGTCATTCGTCATCCGGATTTCGAGTGGCGGGTTTCCTGCAGGACAACTTGCAACTGGGTCAACACGGGTCCCTCGAAATCGGCACGCGCCTCACCTGGCTCAACGCCCGGAGTACGCTTTACGGCGAGCCGCGCATTTCTACCCGATTCGACTATGCCAGTACTCCGCTCGGCGCGGTGTCGTTTTTCGTAGGTGGTGGTCTCTACCGGCAGTTCACGAATCAGTTTGATATCTCGAGTCGCAGTCCACGCGCCTTCGTGTCTTCTACCCGTGTGTGGCTGCAGAATGACGATACGGTGACGCCACCCAAAACGGGACATGTAGCCGCTGAGATTCTGATTTCGCCAACGCCCCAGTGGTCCCTGTCACTGGAATCGTATTATAAACGCAATTATCATGTCCTTACGCTGGACTACAGCGCAGAGCCTGATCCTGGGGCGGATCTCTCCCAGGATGCTTTTCTGCAGTCCTCCAGTGGCCATGCGGCCGGATTCTCGGCTTCGCTGACCCGTTCCGTGGGTCTTGGAGGCGTTGGTATATCCTTCGACTACAGCCGAGCAGAACGTGAGATCGCCAATCTATTTGGTGGACGATCACTGACCGTACCATGGAATGAGCCACTCCGCCTTGAGGCGAAGGCCGACCTGGTGCCATTCGAGGGAGCCGTTTTCCTGGTCCGGTGGAAAAGCATCTGGGACAGGGCGTGGGGATTCAGGAAGTCCTACTACGATTTCCTCAGCGCCCACCTCAACCAGGTCGACAATCTTGTGGCTGACATGCGGTCCAATGGGGTATCAGAAGACGCCATCCGTCGCATCCAGCGTCAAATTGAGTTTTTTGATCTTACGAGTCCGGATGACCACGTGCTGCCCGGAATACACCAGTTGGACGCGGGCTTCTCCTGGACCTTTCCTGTAGGGTCGTACGCGGTGCAGGTACGCGCCGATGTGATCAATGTACTGGGACGCACCAATGCCGCCGAATGGCTCTTTGAACTGGACGAGGAGCAGTTCTTCCTCGGCGATGAGGCGGGCCAGACGGGCCTGCTTGAGCGGAGTGAGCGCCCGCTTCTGCCGCGCGTTTTCTCATTCGCCGCGCGGCTTACCTGGTAGAGATCTCTTCCAGGCGGCGGTGGTAGGCATTCTGGAATACCAGAATACCAACAACGCCCGCCACGATGGACATGTCGGCAACGTTCCATATCGGAAAGAGCGCCATATATTCTCCACCGATAAGGGGCACCGCATCGTGGACCCAGCCGCGCCACACATCCACATGGATAAAATCTACCACGCGGCCGAGGAAGAGCGGCTCGTCGTAAAGAATTTTGCCGTAGAACACGCGGTCAATGATGTTGCCAGTCGCTCCTCCGAGGACGAAAGCCAGGCTGTAGCTGTACGGCGCGTACACGTGGCCAATCCGGACAAAGTAGATCGCGATGACGATGGTCGCGACGACCGACAGGATCGTGATGGTAGCGGGTGGGCCGAAGGTCATGCCGAAGGCCATCCCGGGGTTCTCGGTAAACGTGAGGCGCAGCCACGAGCCCAGTACCGGAATGGACTCGCCGAGCATCATGGTGTTGAGCACCATGACCTTGGTTATCTGGTCAATCACGACGAGGGCGCCCGAGAGGCCAAGCGCCGCAGGGAGCCATGTTCGTCCCTGGACGGTAGAGTCGGTCACAGCGATTATTTCTGCTGCTGCAGTTTGGCCTCGATGGAAATCTCCGTATGCGGAACGGCCTCCAGGCGCTCTTTCGATATCGGCTTGCCGGTTACCTTGCAAATACCATATGTGCCATTGTCAATACGGTCGAGGGCACGGTCCAGATACCCGATATACTTCTGTTGTCGGGCGATCATGAGGTACAGTTTCTCCCGTTCCATGGCATCCGTTCCGGCATCGGCCATGTGGAAACTGTAGGCCGTATCGTTTTCCGATTGTTCACGGGCGTCAGCAAGCTGGGCTCGCATACGCTCCACATCTTCCTGCGCGGCCTTCTTCTTCTTTTCTACGAGATTCTGGAAATAAGAAAGCTCGCTCTTGGAAAACGGACTTGTGACAACTTCCGGATTCTTCTTCTGGACGTCTTTCGCTGATTCTTTGGCCATGATCGTATGGTCTTACACCTATGAACGGGATATTGCAATCCGGATCGATTCTGAACCGATTTCGAAATCGGCGACCAGTTCCCCATCGGGATTTTGGATTGGCATCAACTCCAGACCCAACGTCTCGTTCCGGATAATCGGACCATGTACGCGCAGGGCTTCCACCATGTCAGCAGATCCCTCGAAGGAGATGGCGATGCGGTCTGTAACCTCGAAACCAGCCTCCTTGCGCATATTCTGAATACGGTTTACCACTTCGCGTGCCAGGCCCTCCAGAAGGAGTTCACGCGACACCGTCGTATCCAGGGCGACCGTAATGCCGTTCTCTGACCCGACTACCCATCCTTCGATACCCTCGCTCTGCAGATCAACGTCGTCCCGCTCAAGACGAACCGTTTCGCCAGAGACGTCCAACTCTATGAAGCCGTCTGAAAGCAGTCGATCGATCTCCTCATCCCCGAACGCCTGCACAAGACGCGTCACTGGCTTCATAAGAGGACCCAGACGACGCCCCAGGTTCTTGAACACCGGCCGGGCCGACCGCTTGACGAGATCACTGCCACCATGGATGTAGGAGACATCCTTGACGTTGACCTCGGCCTTGATGATATCGGCTACGGAAGCCAAAACAGCTTCCTCGACGTTGGAATCGGTCACGACCATGATGACCGGCAATGGTTGCCGAACATTGATGGACTCCTGGTTCCGAAGGCTTAGAACAAGCGAGGAAATGGTCCTGGCAACATGCATTCGGTGCTCCAGGGTCGACTCAATCAGTGTCGCGGTCTCTTCATGACCAGGAAAGGCGGTCAGGTGCACGGATTCAGCGCCGTGAAGTGCGGTCCCCGCATTGACCTGCCTGAAAAGCCAGTCCGCATAAAACGGGGAAATAGGTGCCATGAGCCGCGATATTCCCATGAGCACCTCGGCGACCGTCTGATAGGCCGCCGTCTTATGCTGCGCCGCACCGCGTTCAGACCAGAAACGTCGCCGGTTGAGGCGAATGTACCAGTTGGACAGATCGTCTACCAGGCGCTCAACGGCTCGTGCTGCGCGTGTCGGGTTATACTCTTCAAGGGAGGATTCCACCTCCTGACACACACTCGCATAGCGGGACAGGATCCACCGGTCCATCTCAGGTCGCTCCACGGCGGGGACGGGCGATTCGTACGAGAACGCGTCGATGTTGGCGTAGGTAGCAAAGAATGCGTACACATTTGTGAGCGTAGCGAAGAATTTGCGCTGCGTCTCCTCGATACCACGCTCGGAAAACTTCAGGTTTTCCCAAGGCGGCGTGTTGCTCATCATGTACCAGCGGACCGGATCAATGCCGTGTTTCTGGATGATCTCGAACGGATCCACGGCGTTGCCCTTGCTCTTGGACATTTTCTCGCCTTTTTCGTCCAGCACAAGCCCGTTCACCACCACATTGCGGTAGGCGACGGTGTCCATGACGCATGCCGCAATGGCATGCAGCGTGTAGAACCAGCCGCGTGTCTGATCGACGCCTTCTGCAATGAAATCGCCCGGAAACGTGCGTTCAAATACGTCCTTGTTCTCGAACGGGTAGTGCCACTGGGCAAACGGCATGGCCCCGGAGTCGAACCAGACATCGATCAGATCCTCGACGCGCCGCATGGTCCCTCCATCGGGAGCAGGCCAGGTCAGACGGTCCACGAAGGGCCGATGCAGATCGATGTCTTCATCGCTCGGTGGCAGCTGATCCCCGCAGCGTGCACGCAGCTCGGCAATAGAGCCAATGACTTCGATATAGTCCGAATCCGGAGCATCGGACTGCCAGATGGGAAGCGGTGTGCCCCAGTAGCGCCTCCGCGAGAGTGCCCAGTCCACATTGTTTTCCAGCCAATCGCCAAAACGGCCGGTACCCACACCCTTCGGCTGCCAGTTGATGTCTTTATTGAGTGCCACCAGGCGGTCTTTTATGGCTGTCGTACGGACGAACCAACTGTCTACCGGGTAGGACATGAGCGGTGTGCCCTTGCGCCAGTCATGGGGATAATTGTGGAGGCAGGTCTCATGCCGGTACATGAGGCCCCGTTCCCTGAGATCCCGAGCCAACGTCTTGTCAGCCTCCTTGAACCAGACCCCACCGACCAGCGGTACGTCTTCGAGAAACGTCCCGTCAGGCCGGACGGCATTGAGCATGGGCAGGCCGTGTGCCATCCCGGTAGCATGATCCTCTGCGCCAAACGCAGGCGCGGTATGGACAATTCCTGTGCCGTCTTCCGTTGACACGTAGTCTGCCGGCACAATCCGCCAAGCCCGATCCGTCCCATCTGCCCCCTCGAAATAGGAGAACAGGGGTTCATAGCGCGCCTCAAGCAGATCAGATCCCTTCATGCGGGCCACCACCTCATAGTCCTCCGTAATCACGGAAAGCCGCGCTTCGGCAAGTATAAGGTCATGTGCACCAATATCTTCCGATACCAGGTGGATACGAACATAATCAATGCTCTCCCCCACCGCGAGCCCCGCGTTGGAGAGGGTCGTCCATGGCGTCGTGGTCCATGCCAGGAAGTACAGGTTTGAGTCATCCACACTTCGAAAACGCGTGTAGATACTTGGATCCTGTACTTCCCTGTACCCGAGGCTGACCTCGTGCGATGACAGGACCGTGCCCGATCCGGGACTGTACCACTGGATCTTGAACCCTTTGTAGAGCAGATCCTTCTCGTACATCTGACGGAGCAGCCACCACACCGATTCGATGTAGGATGTCTTGAAGGTGATATACGGATCGTCCAGATCAACCCAATACCCCATGCGGCGCGTGAGCGTATCCCACAGGTCCTTGTACCGGAGCACGCTCTCGCGGCAGGCAGCATTGTACTTTTCAATGCCGAACGACTCGACCTGGTGGCGACCCTCAAGGCCAAGTTCCTTCTCTACTTCAATCTCGACTGGCAGTCCGTGTGTATCCCAGCCAGCTTTCCGCTCCACGCGAAATCCCTGCATGGTCTTGAAGCGGCAGAAGACATCCTTCACAGTCCGCGCCATGACATGGTGGATGCCCGGACGTCCATTGGCCGTCGGGGGACCTTCGTAAAACGTAAAAGTCTTGCCGGAGGCATGCTGGGCAATACTTTTCTCAAAGATGGAGCGCTCCTGCCAGGAAGCCAGAATAGACTCTTCCATGGCAGGGATGTGCATTTGCTTGATTTCTGTAAACTTCATGTTCAACTGCCAGGCATGATAAAATCAAAAGGACGGGGGCCTGTCATGAGACCTTCGACACGAAGCTCCGGACCATTCGGATAAAGGGTTCCTGCGCGCGAGCCGCGATCTGCATGATGTCAGCAATGGAAACAGGCTCAAGTGTGTCCGGATGGCAGGCGTCAGTGACCAGGCACAGCGCCGTAACCGGAACGCCCATGTGCACAGCCGCAATCACTTCATGGACGGTACTCATGCCCACGATGTGTGCACCCAGACGGAGCAGCATGCGGTATTCGGCCGCCGTCTCCAATTGTGGACCGCGAACCCCCACATAGACACCTTCCTTGAGAGTGATACCACAATCCACGGCCGCTTCCTGCAGTGTTCTGTTCAGGTCGGGACTGTACGCGCTCGACATGTCCGGGAAGCGTGGTCCCCACTCATCATGATTCGGACCTTCGAGTGGACCCGTGCCTGTAAAATTGATATGATCCGTAACCAGAACAAAATCTCCCTCTGTCAGGAAGTCGGCCATGCCTCCCACGGCGCCCGTGAACACGATGCGAGGTGCTCCGGCGCGGCACAATACACGTGTCATGAAGGCCGTCTCATTCGGCTGTGCACCGTCATAACCATGCACCCGGCCGTCGACCAGCCACACGCGTTTTCCCTCCATGTCACAGGCGTGTACGTGGCCGCGGTCCCCATGGAAACCGGGCCTCACGTGGCCGTCAAGATCTGTGACGTTGACTGAGTGCAGAATGTTGGCTGCCTGGACAATGCCATCCAGGCCGGTACCCAGTACAATAACAAGTTCGGGCGCAGCGCCCAGATCACGCTCCAGATGCCTGGCTGCACTTTCAACCAGACGGACATACTCCGATGTCATGAATTCTCCTCTTCCTCGTCATCCATGGCGTCAAGAATGCGCCGGATTTTTGTGATTTCGTCTGTTGGATCCTCAGCGTACATGTCGTTCACATGCCACGCGGGCTCTTCAACCGGAGCCTCCTCATCGTGGTTGTGATCCTCCTGCTGATTCTCCACGTCATCCTGGTCGTGTGCCTCGTCGCGCTCCACGTTGCCGTCTTCCCTGGACGTCTTCTCTGCACTCTCATGCGTCGTGGCATGCATGAGGCGAAGCGGTCCGGCTGCCTCCTCGGCATCGAAGTGCCCCAGGATTTCAAGTTCAGAGACCAGGAATGCTCGCATTTTGGCTACAATCTCCTGTTGTCTCGTGCGGAAACCGGCCGTTTCACGCCGAATGCGGCGCCGATCTTCTTCGGCCTCGCTTGTTATGGCAGCCGCCTTCACTTCCGCCTCCTCGATCATGGCCTGTGCGCGCCGCTCTGCCTGTTCTATGGTTTCGCGGCTTGTCGTCCGCGCGGTCTTGAGCGCTTCCTCGAGCGCCTCTTCGACCTTCTGGTAATGCTCAAGTTTCAACTCCTGCTCCCGGATCCTGTCTGTGGCGCGCCGGTGGTCATCGACCAGTTCCTGCCACTCGTCGGACAACAGCGACAGAAAGGCATCTACCTCATCCTGGTCATATCCGCGGAAGCGGATCGAGAACTCCTGCTTTCTGATATCGAGAGACGAAATCTTCATCATGGGTCATGGGTTGGCAGCCGGAAGATACGCACTCTACCGCTCAGGTACGATCTCCAAAGAGAAGGCTGCCTATCCTGATGTGAGTTGCACCCTCCTCCACGGCAACCTCGAAATCTCCACTCATGCCCATCGAGAGCAGTGGCTTGCTGGATTCCATGAGGTCAGCGTGCTCCTCTGCAAGGTGGCGGAGCCGTGCGAACTGCGGCCGGACGCGCTCCGGATCGGGCGTCGGTGCAGCGAGGGTCATGAAACCATGCACACGGATTCGCTGAAACGATGCCATGTCCGTGAGCAGCTTGCGCGCGTCTGTCGGCTCCACACCGAACTTGCTCTCCTCCCCGCTCACGTTGACCTGCACCAGGCAGTCGAGCGTTGCGCCATCAGACTCGAGCCTTTTGTCAAGTTCGCCAGCCAGACGCAGGCTGTCGAGCGCGTGAAACAGGTGTACGCCGCGTGTCAGAAATTTGGCCTTGTTACGCTGAAGATGCCCAATAAAGTGCCAACGGACGTCGCTTCTGGCGAGTGCTTCCTGCTTGGCATTCAACTCCTGGATTTTATTTTCTCCAAAGTCGATGTGACCGACGGCATGATGCCGAGCAACAACAGAAGCCGGGAACGTTTTTGACACCGCCACCAGCGTGATATCGGACGCCGGGCGACCGGTTCGGCTGGCGGCACGCTCCAGCCGCTCCTGGATATGCTCGTAGCGATCCTTGATGGTCATATGATCAGAGTCAGATTTCGGAGCGCAATACGTCCATGGTTTCGCGCTCATACACACCACGCGAATTCAGCATGCCAATTACAAGGGTCAGCAGCATTACGGTTCCAAGCAGCAGAAGGAGTGGTACTGCGTGGAGCACGAAGGTGGCTTCGAACACGAAGTAGGACAGGCTCCAGCCTGCTATGATGGCAAGCAGGATCCCTGTCAATGCCGATACGAAGCCCAGTACGGTATATTCTACGGCCATGATCTGAAGTACGGTATGCCGTGAGGCGCCAAGTGTCTTGAGCAGAACGCTCTCCTGCATGCGCTGGAATCGACTCACAATCACCGCCGATGCCAATACAATCAGCCCAGTCAGGATGGAAAAAAGCGCCATGAATCGGATGATGAATGCGATGCGGCTGAAAATGGCGTCGAAAACACCAAGGATCAATGCCAGATCAATGGACGACACATTGGGATATGCCTCGACCACGGCCGATTGCAGCCGGGCCGACTGTTCATCGTCAGCCGCCCGGGTCATCACGACATGGAATGCGGGGGCCTGCTCGAGTGCGCCCTCCGGGAAAACGAAGAAGAAGTTCGTCTCCAGGCGCTGCCAATCTACCTCTCTCAGGCTCGTTATTTCGGCGTCGAGCATGACTCCCTGAACGTTCCACGTAATGCGGTCGCCCAGGTCCACGCCAAGTTCCTCCGCCACGTCTACTTCGGCCGAGACCGGAATGGCCCCCGTGCCGTCCCATATGCCCTGGAATGCACCCTCGACGAGCGTCTCCGATTTCGTCAGCGTGGATCGGAATGTAGAGCGGTACTCCCGCCTGTGGGCCCAGGACAAGCGCTGCGTCGTGTCCTCCCGCATGGCGTCGATCGTTTCATCATTTATCGCTTCCAGGCGCATGGTTACGATCGGAACGCTGCTCATGACGGGAACGCCCTGCTGCGCCAGCAACTGTTCGACTGGTGCCACCTGGTCGGGCTGGATGTCATACATAATGAGATTGGGCTGCTCGCCTCCGCCCAGCACATCGAGCTGATCGAGCAGTACCTGCTGCGAAACGAGCAGCGTTGAAATCAAAAACGTACCCAGACCGAGCGAAAACACCATCATGAGGGTCTGGTTGTTCGGCCGGTAGAGGTTGGCGACGCCCTGTCGAATGACATAGGGAAGTGAAGCTGGCGTAAAGCGGACGAGACCTTTGACCAGGAGCGAGCTGAGTCCCGCCAGTACAAGAAAAACAGCCGCGAGACCGGCCGAGTAACCCAGACCAACTTTCCAGTCTGGCGCCTGGATGATAGCGAATGCAACCAACCCTGACGCCGCCATGGCCGTGGCTACCCACCACCATGGATCCCGCAACGGAGATGCGTGCTCGTCCGCTCCCGACCGCAGTGCATCGAGCGGTGATACCGATCGCACTCGAAGAAGGGGCATGAGCGTGAAGAGTATTGTTACGCCCAGACCAATGCCGCTTCCAAGCAGAACAGCTGGCCAGGACACGGCAAAGACGACATCGACAGGGAGAAAATCGGACAACAGGACAGGAATCAGTGTTTGCAACCCGACGCCCACAAAGCTGCCCAGCAGGGCGCCAACAATGCCCATTCCGATAGCCTGGACCAGATAGACGGCTACCGTCGTCGCAACGGAGGCGCCATAGACGCGAAGCACAGCCACCGTGGCAATGCGTTGCTTTACGTAAACGTGAATGCTCGACGCCACGCCGAGCCCGCCCAGCAGCAGGGACATGAAACCGACAAGCCCGAGGAAGCGATAGAGATTGGTGAGCGCTCGACTCCATCCTTCCTGTTCCTCTCGTACGGTATCAGATCCCACATCGGCGGCCCGTAGCGTCGCCTGGAGGGAGTCTCTGAGGGCGTCGGCATCGCGCCCATCTGGAAACTGGAAATAGACCTCGTACTCGACTCGGCTGCCGAGCGTGGTAAGCGTCGTATCGAGGCCTGCGAGCGGAATGTAGATCCGTGGACTGAAAAGGCCTACAGCGGCAGACTCTCTGGGGGTCTCGAGTATCCGACCCAGGATTGGATAGGTTTGATTTCCAATCCGGACGGAATCGCCTGTCTCCACCTCAAACTGGTTCATGAGCGTTCCGTCGACGAGCGCACCAGCCGCCTCCAGATAGCGGTCAGCGGCGCCCGCGGGTTCCGTCACGACGCTACCATAAAACGGGTATCCAGGTTCGTGCGCCCTGACGGTCGCCAGGCGCGCTTTGCCCGGCGCCGGAAAAAAAGCCATCGATGAAAACGACGTGCGCCGGCTTTGATTGCCGCCGATCGAATCGATCAGCGCCTCTATATCGTCGGGAAATGGATTGTCGCTCTCGAAACTGAGGTCGGCCCCGAGCAGCGTCCGGGCCTCATTGTCGATGGCCCGCTCCAGGTTGTCGCCGAAGGAGTTGATGGAGACGAGCGCGGCCACGCCCAGAACCATGGACGAGATGAAAAGCAGCATGCGCCGGCGACTTCCCCGCGAATCTCGCCACGCAAACGAGGCCGTGAATCGCATACTCATGGCGCTGGGACGACCTCCTGCTCCACCGCCTTGCCGCCTCTGAGCCGCAATATGCGTCCGGTGCGCGACGCCAGCTCAGCGTCGTGCGTGACAAGGACGAGCGTTGTGCCTGCCGTGCGATTGAGACGGAACATGATTTCTTCGAGATGAGCACTCGTCTCTGCATCCAGGTTTCCAGTGGGTTCATCTGCAAACAGGATATCCGGTTTGTTGATGAACGCCCGTGCCAGCGCGACCCGCTGCTGCTCGCCGCCCGAGAGCTGCGTTGGATAGTGACCGAGGCGGTCTCCGAGCCCGACTTCCGCCAGCAGATCCCGGGCGCCATCCACAATACCGCGCCGGCCGCGCAGCTCGGCCGGCACCATTACGTTCTCAAGGGCGGTCAGCGTCGGCAAGAGGCGGAACGACTGGAATACGAACCCGACGTGCTCATTACGGACGCGGGCCCGCTCGTCCTCACCGAGACTCCCCATGTCATGCCCGCACAGGGAAATGGATCCCCTCGTGGGGCCATCAAGACCAGCGCAGAGTCCAAGCAGCGTTGTTTTGCCGCTTCCCGAAGGTCCCACGATTGAAAAAGTATCCCCTTCCTCCAGATCAAAAGAGACGGAATCGAGTACGGTGAGGCTCCTGGAGCCACTCTTGAACGTTTTTGTCAGATCCCTGACAGAGAGAACCACAGCCATATGTTTACACTGAACCCTGAAAAGAACACTCACTACGGGATTTTCCTCGCTGGGGTTCTCCTGCTTGTCGGATGTTCCAATAATTCCGATCAACGGACGGATCGAGGGACGCCTCCCGCAGGCAGTACAAAGGCACTGCCGCCGCCGGGGGCACCGGCGGAAGGAAAGCAGGCATCCTCGGCCATCCGGATCGTATTCCTTGGTGACAGCATCTCGGCCGCCTACGGGCTACCGGAAGAAGAAGGTTTCGTCTACCTCATTCAGGAGCGTTTGGACTCCCTGGGGATCGACGCCCGGGTCGTGAATGCCGGTGTTTCGGGAGATACGAGCAGTGGTGGCCTGAGTCGCGTCGAGTGGGTACTCGGTACGTCTACCGATATCCTGGTGTTGGAACTTGGGGGAAACGACGCGCTCCGCGGCATAGACCTTGACGTAACGCGCCGCAACCTGGCTGGTATCATCGAGAAGAGCCGGAGCATGAATCCAGACATTCGCATCATTCTGGCCGGCATGCAGGTCCCCCCCAACCTGGGTACAGATTACACCGCCCAGTTTCGCGATCTTTTCCCCAGCCTTGCCGAGGAGTATGACACGGAACTCGTGCCATTCCTTCTTGAAGACGTGGCACTGGTCCCGGATCGCATGCAGGACGACGGCATCCACCCGACGGCCGAAGGCCACCGCGTGATGGCCGAGACCATGTGGGAGGCACTGGAGCCGGTCGTGAGGACTTCTAGAAGCGTGTTGAATAAGTAGAGGGCCTCTCGAGCGAGGGTCTTGCGAGGCGTAGTGGGCCGAGGACCGGCCCAATGACGGGCGACGACGCGATGCCGTAGCATCGTGGAGGAGCCATGATGCAGTATTCGCCCGCAACCCCCTCGCTCCCTTCGGCTTCGGGCGGCATGACAACATCTTCTGCGTTGTCACGCCTATCCGTAGCTATGGCTACGCAGACGTCGTGACGCCTGGAATCTGTTGTCATGGCGCTCCGAACGAGAGATCCTCTACTTATTCAACACGCTTCTAAAGCGCCTTGACTTCGGTCACGACGTTTGAAATCGATTCCTTGGCGTCGCCGAAGAGCATCTGGTTGTTGGAGTTGTAGAACAACTCGTTGTCAATGCCGGCGTATCCCGGGCGCATGGAACGTTTGAGTACGATGGATGTGGCGGCGTGGTCGACGTTTAGAATGGGCATGCCGTAGATGGGACTGGCCTTGTCGTGCCGCGCCGCCGGGTTTACGACATCGTTTGCCCCGATGACAACAGCCACGTCCGTGGTGTCGAATTCGCCGTTGATCTCGTCCATCTCAAAGAGCTTGTCGTACGATACGTTGGCTTCGGCCAGCAGCACGTTCATATGTCCAGGCATGCGACCAGCGACCGGGTGCACGGCAAACCTTACGTCCACCCCTTTTTTCTCCAATTCCTCGGCCAATTCGCGCACCGCGTGCTGGGCCTGCGCCACAGCCATGCCGTATCCAGGTACGAAAATGACTTTCGATGCATAGGCCAGCATGATGGCCACGTCGTCGGCCGTTGTGGAATTCACGCTGCCCATATCGGCCGCAGGACCTGCGCCCGTCGACGTGTCACCGGAATCCCCACCAAAGCCACCGACCAGTACGTTCAGCAGGGAACGGTTCATGGCCACGCACATGATGTTGGTCAGAATGAGGCCCGATGCACCCACCAGCGCGCCCGATACGATAAGAACCGTGTTGTCAAGCACAAAACCAGTGGCGGCAGCTGCCAATCCTGAATACGAGTTGAGAAGCGCCACAACGACCGGCATGTCAGCGCCGCCAATCGGAATAACGAGCAGTATACCCAGAAGGAGGGCCGCACCAGCTACGACGAGAGCGCCGAGCACCACCGGATCGGCTACGACCGGAAAGTCGGCGGCGCCGATAACCATCCAGGCGGCACCGCCCACGACGGCTGCCACAAGCAGGAGCGTCATGAGACGCATGCCGGGAAACGAGATCGGATTACCCGAAACGCGGCCCGAGAGCTTACCGAACGCCACAAAGCTGCCTGTGAACGTGACGGTGCCGATCAGTATGGACAGTGCAATCGTAATCGCGGTCACCACGCCGAGCATGCCCTCTCCGATGGCCATGATGTGGGCTATTTCCGCGCCCGCAACCAGGGTCGAGGCAATGCCTCCGAAGCCGTTGAACGCGGCCACGAGTTCCGGCATGCCCGTCATCTGCACGCGCCGCGCCATGATGGCACCAATTCCACCACCCACGACAACGCCGAGCAGCATTTGCGCGGGTGTCAGGATTTCCTGCATGAAGAGCGTGGCTACGACGGCGACCAGCATGCCGAGAGCTGCCAACTGGTTCCCCTGCCGGGCCGTAGCCGGTGACTGGAGACGCTTCAGTCCGTAGATGAAAAGAATGGCAGAGACAAGATAGGACAGGTCAATAATGGCTTGCTTCATGGTGTTACTGCTCCTTTTTCTTGAACATCTGCAGCATCCGGTCCGTTACCAGGAAGCCACCCACGACGTTGATTGTGGCAAAAATGAGGGCTGCCACACCGATCCACATAGCCCACGGATCACCTACCATGCCTGCGACCACGAGCGCTCCGACAATAGTGATCCCCGAGATCGCATTCGATCCGGACATGAGCGGTGTATGCAACGTCTGGGGCACCTTGGAAATCACTTCCCGCCCTATGAACGATGCCAATACGAAGATTATCAGGTTTTCAATCATGATTCGAGCAGCTTTTTGACACGTTCATTGACCACCTCGCCACCTCGGCATACGCAGCTTCCAGAGAAGACTTCGTCGTCCGGATTTTCGGTGAACCCGCTTTCGTCTGTGAAATCCAGGAGCATGGCCAGCAGGGTCCTGGCGTACAACTCACTGGCGTGGATGGGCATGTCGGCCGGCAGGTTCGTAGCTCCAATAACCGTAACACCGTGCGCTACCACCGTCTCGCCTGGTTTCGTAAGCTCACAGTTGCCTCCATTCGCTGCCGCCATATCGACGATCACGCTACCAGGTGCCATGGCCTGGACAGCGGCTTCCGATACGAGCAGCGGCGCCGGGCGTCCCGGAATGAGGGCCGTCGAAACGACCACGTCAGATTTTCCGATATGTGGCACGAGCAGTTTCACCTGCTGCTTCGCCTTCTCTTCGGCGAGCGCTTTCGCATAGCCGCCGGCGTCCTGCATGTCGCCCATCTCGATCTCCAGTTCGACGAACTGGGCGCCCAGACTCATGACCTCCTCCTTCGCCGCATCGCGGATATCGTAGGCCGAAACGCGCGCTCCCAGTCGTCTGGCCGTTGCAATGGCCTGCAGCCCGGCGACACCCGCACCGAGTACGAGTACGTTCGAGGGCCGGACCGTGCCGGCCGCCGTCGTCAGGAGCGGAAAAAATTTAGGCAGTTGTGAGGCCGCCATGATAACGGCGCGGTATCCGCCGATGGATGACAGCGCGGAGAGGGCATCCATTTTCTGCGCCCGCGATATGCGCGGGACGAGTTCCATGGCGAGCGCGGTCGTTCCATGCGCGGCGAGTTGGCGGGCGCGGTCCGGCGCATCCAGCGGACGCATGAAGCCGATGTACGCACCGCCCTGCTTCATGAGGGCAATTTCTTCGTCTGTTGGCGGCTGCACTTTCACCAGAACGTCCGACGCGAAGGCGCCCGCTCGGTCCGTGATCGACGCGCCGGCATCGACGAACGCGCTGTCAGGAATGTGGGCGCCATCGCCCGCACCCGATTCGACGTGCACCGTGGCACCTTCTTTGACCAATCTGCGCACCACATCGGGAACGAGCGCAACGAGGCGCTCTCCCGGCAGTGACTCCTTGGGGACTCCCAGCGACCAGGCCATACATCCTCACAACGTCTGTTAATCGGAACGGTACGTATATACAAAGCCGCGAACGACTTGTGCAATGCACGTAACCGATTACGAGGATGACGGGGAATACCTTACGCGCCTACGGACGTGCGCCACGACAGGGCTGTCAGCCGTTTTTCTTCTCGAAATCGGTCATGAAACCTACAAGCGCCTCTACGGACGAAAGCTCACACGCATTGTAGATCGATGCCCGAATGCCACCGGCACTGCGATGTCCCTTCAGCGCAACGAGCCCTTCTTTCTTCGCGTCGGCAATGAACGCCGACTCCAGTTCTTCGCTCGGAAGGCGGAAGGTGACGTTCATTTTCGACCGGGAGTCCGGCCGCGCCGTACCTCGGTAGAAATCGGTCCGGTCAATGCGTTCGTAGAGGAGGGCGGCCTTTTCTTCGTTGCGGGATTTCATGCCGAGCAGTCCTCCCTCGCCCGCTATCCATCGCAGGACTTTTTCGACCATGTATACAGCGAAGACCGGCGGCGTGTTGAAGAGCTTTTCGGCGTGCACGCGGTAGTCGAGCATGGTCGGCAGATCTTTCTGTGATGCCTGCTCCAGGAACGACTTCCGGATAAGCACAACGGTAACACCTGCTGGTCCGATATTTTTCTGCGCTCCGGCGTAGATCACGCTGTACGGCGTGAGGTCCATGGGCCGCGAGAGGAAGTCGGAGCTGGCGTCACAGATGACGGGTGCCGGTGCCGACACGGGGTCTTCCTGGAACTGGGTCCCGAAAATGGTATTGTTCGACGTGATGTGTACGTAAGCAGGCCGCTTCGAATGGGCCCATGACGCCACGGGCGGAATGTGGGAGAAATTGTCGTCGGCGCTCGAGGCGGCTACATTCACATCACCAACCCGACGCGCTTCGGCAATGGCCTTTTTCGACCAGGAACCTGTGTTGACATAATCGGCGGTTTGGCCATCCGACAGGAAATTGAGTGCCGTCTGGTAAAACTGAAGCGACGCCCCCCCCTGCAGGAACAGGACGTGCCAGTCATCACCAAGCCCAAGCAACGCGGTGAGTTGGTGCCTGGCCGAGTCCGCCACAGCGGTATATTCTGGTGAACGGTGACTGATTTCCATGATAGATGCGCCCGCCCCGCCATAGACCAGCATTTCCTGCTGGGCTTCTTCGAGGACCGATACGGGAAGGGCACCTGGGCCCGCAGAAAAATTATGGAGTCGTTTCATGGTTATAGTTCGATATGGCTGACAGCGAGTACGTGTTCAAGCCCGGAAATCCGGTCTATGACTGAAGTATCCACATCGCCGTCAAATCGGATGTAGGCGCAGGCAGCTTTTGCCCCGTCAAAAATCACATTTTCCATTTCCTGGATATTCCAACCTGCACTCCGCATGGCGTCGAGCACAGCGGCGAGCACGCCCACACGATCCTTGTGCCGAACGGTGAGTTGGTGCGTAGCCGGTGACTGAGTGGCCAGGTTGACGCAGTTCGGGACCTCTCCCTTCGACGCGTACTCGGTAATCACGCGCGCGGCCTCCTGGGCAATGGCTTCCTGGGCCTCGGCCGTCGATGCACCGATATGGTGGGAAAGGTACACGGATGGATGCTCGGCCAGCGCGTGCGAGAAGGTCCCCTCCTTGAACGAGGGTTCGTCGGAGAACACGTCCAGAAATGCGCGTACCCCCTTGTCGCGAATGGCGTTCACGAGTGCATCTTCATCTACTACCGCCGCCCTCGTGGTGTTGATGAAGAACGCTCCCGGTTTCATGGCGCCAAAAAAGGCGGCGTTCGCCAGCTTGTGCGTGTCGGGCGTCGATGCCACGTGGAGCGTGACGGCATCGGCGCGAGCGGCCACCTCGATGGGCGAATCGACACGGAGAACGCCCATTTCCCGTGCGCGCTCATCGGTCAATGAACGCGACCACGCCACGATATGCATCTCAAGCGCCTTGGCTCTCCTGATAACCTCCATGCCAATGTTTCCAAGGCCGATGACCCCGAGCGTTCTTCCCTTCAGGCCGGCAGCTTTCGCGTAACGGCTCTTGTTCCAGACGCCCTGCCGGGCATCCATCACATTGTCGGGCAGTAGCCTGTCGAGCGAGAGCAGCATGCCGATCGCGAGTTCTGCCACGGCCACAGCATTCTTGCCGGGACAGTTGGCCACGAAGACGCCGGCAGCTGACGCCGCGTCGACGTCAATCGTATCGTAGCCCGCGCCAGCACGCACAATGAGTTCCAGGGCGCTTGAGGCCGCTATGTCAGCCGCCAACACCTTCGTCGAGCGCACCACCAGGACATGCGGGGCGTGCTGGCCGAGCGCGGCCGTGAGCGCATCGCCCGAGAGCGAGGGTTCGTTTATGACCGTGAGCCCGGCCGTATTCAACAGGGAAAGAACCTGATCAGACAGTTTGTCAGCAAGTAGGACGCGCATGGTATGGGGTATAATCAATCAAAGAGATGGACAAGGAAACCGCTGCGCAGTTTCGGCTCGAACCAGGTGGACTTGGGAGGCATCAGGAGTCCCTCATCAGAAACATCTACGAGTTCCTGTATATCTGTGGCGTACATGGAAACAGCAAGCTCGGACGCACCGCTTGTCACGCGCTGCTCGAGCGCCTTCGTTCCGCGGATACCGCCCACAAAATCGATGTTCGGGTCCGTACGGGGGTCGGTAATGCCGAGCAGTGGCTCCAGGATCGAGCTCGTCAGCCGACCCACATCCAGTCTCTCGACCGAGCTGGCACCGGGGCCCGCCTCGGGCAGCGTCATGCCGTACCACGTGCCGCGGATGAACAGCGAGATCTGACCTTTTTCTGCGGGGGTCGGATCGGCATCCGGCGTCAGGTCGGACCGGGACCGGAGTGCATTGAGAAACGCTTCGCTTCCCCCGGGCAACGTGTGGATGACGCGGTTATACGGCAGGATGGCCACTTCGCTGATCGGAAACAGTACGGCTGGGAAAAAGCGAGCCTCGGCCGACGGATCACCTCCGACTTCCTCTGCGGCGCGGCTCGCGGCCTTGCAGCGATGATGCCCGTCCGCCACGTACAGATTCGGGATGCGGCGGAAAGCCTCCACGAAGGCGTCGGGGCTGGACGACTTCCAGATGGTGTGGCGCACGCCGTCGTCAAAGGTGATGTCGTACAGAGGTTCGGCGCGCCTCACCTCGGCAATCAGGGCCGGAGTGGCTTCATCATCCTTGTAGGTCAGCATGACAGGCTCGGCGTGCGCCTTCTGCTCTACGATGTGCCGCGTCCGGTCGTCTTCCTTGTCGGGCCGCGTGCGTTCGTGCTTCAAAATCACGTCCTCGTCATAATCGCTCGTCGCGACGCAGGCGAAAACACCAGTCTGGGTGCGTCCGCCCATCCCGAGCTGGTACACGTAGACCGACGGCTCGGCGTCCGTCTGGGAAAAGGCGGAGTGCCGATAGGAGCGCAGATTTTCAGCGCCTTTCGCGTAGACCTGGTCATCGTGCTCGTCCGTCCCCTCCGGCAGGTCAATCTCGGGCCGGATGACGTGCAGGAAGCTGAGGGGTTTTCCCTCGGCGAGATACCGCGCTTCATCCGAGTTGATAACGTCGTATGGAACACAGGCGACTTCGGCCGCCTTCTCCGGTACGGGTCGGAGCGCTCTGAATGGATGCAGAATGGCCATGGAATACCGTCAATGATTGGTCGTACGGACATGAATAGCGGGCACGGAATGAAAATACAATTCTGCCTGTCAATCGCCACGTTTCCAGACGGAATCTTCAAGGTCTTCAATCGGCGCTGGCGTTGTTTTCCGGTTTAAAATTCCGTAATATGGAGGTTCAATCGCGGGGTGGAGCAGCTGGTAGCTCATCGGGCTCATAACCCGAAGGTCGCAGGTTCGAATCCTGCCCCCGCTACTACAAGCGCGCGGCTCCACATGGAGCCGCGCGCTTTTTTTGTCGCCGCTTCATTAACGCGGCTTTTCCGACCGGCAACCATCCATTAAGAGCGTGTTGAAGCGCGGCGCATGACCCCAGGCCCGATACTTTTCCTCTTTATAGACGGCATTGGTCTCGGCGAAGATTCCGCAGAAAATCTGTTTTCACGGCTGCCATTGCCGGGCTTTACAGCCTGGTCGCACGGAGCGCCCTGGACACAGCGCGGCGCCGGCCGCGGCGGCCCGTTGCCAGAAAGAAGCCGCCCCGGCACGCTTGCCCGGAATTTTTTCGTGGGAATCGATGCAACGCTCGGCGTTTCGGGCCTGCCGCAGAGCGGGACCGGACAGAGCACGCTCTTTACCGGCACGAACTGCGCCCGCCTCATGGGCCGGCATTACGGGCCGTGGCCACCGACCGTGGCGCACGCCCTCCTGGACACCGGTAGCCTGTTCCACCGCGCCGCAGCGCCCAGTCGCAGCGGGATCCTCTTCGCCAATGCCTACCCGGACGTATTCTTCGAGCGTCGGGAGAAAACGGGGCGCTGGTCCACAACAACACGCGCCGCGCGCGCGGCCGGGCTCCGCCTGCGCACGCTCGAAGACCTGGCGGCCGGCCGCGCGCTTGCTGCCGACATTACCGGCAGAGGCCTGACTGTCTTCTCCGGAGCCCCGCATCCAGTAGATGAACACCGTGCTGCGGAGCACCTCGTGGCCCTCGTGGAGACGCACGCGGTCGTTGTATTCGAGTATTTTCACACGGACAAGGCCGGGCATTCGATGTCCCAGGAGGCGCTTGCGGGCGTCCTTGCGTCGCTGGACACCTTCCTGCTGGCACTCCACCGCGCATGGCCCACCGACGCCACGCTCATCATAACGAGCGATCATGGGAACGCAGAAGACCTCTCTGTCAGAACGCACACGCGCAACCCCGTCCCGCTCCTCGTGAGCGGACCCCTGGCCGGTCATTTCAGCACCGTGCAGGATCTGACAGGGATCACGCCCGCTATCGTTCGGGCACTTGAAAACTGTTGAACAACAGGCAGCGGTACCGGCGCGAGGCAGATTCAGGGCATGTCAACACTACCCGGCGTCCCGTCGTCGCATTGGCCGTACCTATCGTCGGATGCCGAACTCGTCGAGGAGTCTCGTGTCGCCATAGACGCGGTCAAGCGCCACCAGGAGGGCGCGCACGTCGACCGAAATGGCGCGCCCCTCTCCCGGAAGCAACGCGAAGTCGTGCGCCAGCTTCTCCTCGTTGCTGTCAAACACTACGCCAACCAGCGCTCCCGTCGTGTCAACAACGGGCGAGCCGGAACTGCCCCCGGTGATATCCATGGTCGATACGAAGTTCAGCGGCGTTGCTGTGAACGCGCTGTCGGCGTGCTGCCACGCGAGAGTCATGTCCCATTCGTCCGGCGCGGGATGCGCCTCAGCCAGGCGCTGCATGCCGGATATGTGCGTAAAGGCATCTGCATAGAGGCGCGTCGGGCGGACGAGGCCATCCGTGTAGCGCAGCGTGAAAGAAGCATCCGGTGGACTGTCGGCGCCGTGCAGGTGGTAGCGGAGCTCCTCGATCTCAGCCATCGATACATGCTCGCGAGAGAGTAGCCCCCGCCACTCCTGGTCGAAGGTCAGGAAGAGCGGCCCGAGCGCACGGATGACGTCGATCGATACGTCGCCACTCGCCAGGTAATTGTCGTCAAGCAGCGCTTTGAATTGTTCTTTGTGCAGCAGCGCCGAGTGATTTGCCAGCGTATCGGCCAGCGCGCGGGGAGAAATGGATCCGAAGAGTCGCCTGACGGTCGGATCGCGCATGCCGAGCGCCGCTTCCAGTTCGACGAGCCGCTGCAGGATGAGACCGCGTTCCACCTCTCGCGGCCAGTCGTCGAGCGAGAGCGCCTCGCGGCGTATGTCGGCCAGGTCCTCCTCTGTCGCGCCGCGCTGCTTCCACTCGGTATACACGTTGCCGTAGAGCGCCCTCGTCAGAATGCGGGAGGACACGGTAGGATCGGCGAAGAAGAGAAAAGCTCGCCCGCGTCGCATGCTCGATGCCTTCGACTCCTGCACGAGTGCCAACTGGTCGTGAACGTTGTTGAATGCCTGTCGCAGCGAGTCGTCACGCCGAAGATTTCGTCGGAGATCGCGCTCCCAGGTGGCGCGTACCGGAAGCACTCCGCCCTGGACCAGTCCGCGCAGCTTGCCTACATCCGCCTTGTGCATATTCTGGATCTGCATAAGGGCGTCGCGCATATCGATCGAGTCTGAAGGCGCCTCCAGATAGTCCTCAATCACATCCCGGCGACCGGCCAGGGCCTCGATTCGCGCCGGTAAATGCGCATCGCGCTCAAACTCCAGAACAGAAACCGGCGCAAGCCGCATGGTGTTGCCCGGATTGCCAACGGCAAAAACAGGCGCTCCCTCGCTCGTTCCGTCCGCGCTTATCGGTAACCAGTAGGGCGGCCGGTGGGCAGTACCCGTACTGTCCACCACGCGCAGCAGCGCGACATCGAACGTGTGGCGTGGCCACGAAAAATTGTCCGTGTTGCCACCAAAGAAGCCGGAACTGCCCTCAGGGGCGAACACGAGGCGCAGGTGCCTGTGGCGCCGGTAGACGTACGCGCTGTACTCGACGGCGCTGTAGGTTTCAAAGACTTCCACCACGTAGGCCGAGTCCGGCCCATTCAGCTCGTTCTCCATGCGCCGCTCAATGGCCGTGGCCCGTTTTCGGCGGGCTTCCTGCCGGTGGTCGGCCCCCCGCACGTCGCGGGCCGCCTTCAGCACTTCCGCGGTGACATCCTCGATCCGGAGCAGTTCATCTACATGCACGCCAGGGAGCGCACGTTCCGACGAGTCGTGACGCGCCAGGAACCCTGTTGTGAGCAGATCCTCTCCTTCGCGCTCGACCTCTTCGAGCAGGTCCCGGACACAGTGGTGGTTGGTCAGGACGAGCCCACGGTCCGATACGAAACCGGCACTGCACCGTTCTCCAAATCGAAGGGCAGATCGCTGCGTCTTCATGCGCCACAGAGAGTCAGGCCGGAACGTGTATGCACTTTCCCACGAGTCGTCGGGCAGCCGGTTCGGTGGCCACATTCGCCCGTCAACATGCTCTGGCACATCGACCACGTCATACGGATAGGCCTCCTCGCCAAGCCCTGCTTCGATCGGATCTACGGGGGCTGCTCTGTTTTCCGTAGATGCGGCGCCCGGCGGCGGTTTTGGCCGGGAGGTTACTTCAGCAACCTCTCTTGGAGGCGTGCAGGACGTGCTGACGAGCGCCAGTAACATGGCCACCATGGACATGCGGCGCATGGCATTGCGGAACGGAAGATCAGTAGTGTGCTGCATGAATTACCGTATAAACACTTTCCAGGAACAGGTCGGCAACCTTGGAATAAGAGGCGCCACCTGCGAGAGTGGCGGAATTGGTAGACGCGCCAGATTTAGGATCTGGTGTCCGAAAGGACGTGGGGGTTCGAGTCCCCCCTTTCGCACAACAGGCCCCACGCCTGTCAGTTGATCATGGCGGAATAGTCCGACACATGGGGCGGATCGGTGACGGACAGCAGTTCAAAGGCCTGCGAAGCTTGTGGGGAATCCTTGAAAATCGAAGCGAGTTCCTGGTATTTGGCCGAAAAAAACTGGTCCAGGTAGTAGGAACGGGCAACATTCTCGCGGAGGGTAGCCAGCTCGCCGATGACTTCCAGCACGGTATCGCGAGCAGAATCCTGATCCTGGAGGAAGGAGTCCAGCCCCCCGAAATGGTAATGGAAGTAGGCTTCGCGGAGGGGTGTATAGCGGGAATCCACGATCTGATCGATCAATTCGCCCCGCGTCCGGTTCCCCCCGATCGATGACCATCCCGTACCGCCCGCACCCTGCGCAGTCTGGGCAATACGGCGGGCTTCCTGGAACCACGGCTGCCCACCGCGCAGGTCGAACGTGTCGTAGTCGAAGCCGAGCATCAGATAGGCGTAGAAATCCAGAACCGATGTAATGGGATGGAACCGGTCGGGCTGGAAAACGAGCGGCGTGCCGCGGGTGTATTCAAAGGACCACGACTCGTCGTTGAGCTGAAGAACGGTCGTCTGTTGAGCGGTGCCGTAGATGGGCCGCCGCATAGCGACTATGAGGCGTGCCCGGAAATTGGTGAGCCCCGTTGCATCGGTCATGACAACCTGCATGGAGCAGTCAATACGTTCGTCTGGCAGATACCGGTCATCGGTCCATTCCCGGCGGTTCATGTACTCCAGGATGCGGTCGCGGAGTTCATCGAGAAAGCTGAAATCCGTGCCCGTCAGACTGGCATAGTTGACGCTCACGCTGCACCGGAATTCCTGGGCCGATGCCGCCCGGGTGGGTGCAAGCGAAAGGACGAAAACAAGCAGGAAAAGCAGTCTCGGGAGCATGGCTCTGGCAGTAGCATGGTGTTCGGACGCGACGCATGGCGCCTCGTTCGGGCCTGTTACACCCGGCAGAGGTTACAGTTTCGGCAAAAATGGGTCCCTATGACATGCACATCTGTTTCCATATCCCCGAACCCGGCGTGGTGCGTGTCCTGGGCGTCGTCATCATCCTTTGCACGGTTTCCTGCGCATGGCCCGTGATGAGCCACGCCCAGTGGCCTCCGGACGTCGACAGGGCTGGGCGGGGCGGGGCGGCGGGTTGCCACGGGGGGCCCCACAAGCCCCACCGCCCCCCCCCACAGCCCCACCAAGGCACCGGTGTAGGCCAGGCAAGCACCG
>JAJCYQ010000094.1 GCA_029262835.1 Bacteroidota bacterium | reverse complement strand
ATCGACTCGGTCGATGCGCGCGCCACAGGGACGCTCACGAACATTGCCCTCTCGGCGGGCCTTTTCCAGCGCACGGACACACTGCGTCCCCACGAAGCGCTGGCGGTGCATGCGCGCTACACGGCCGCATCTACCAACAGACCAGCGGCTGTCCAGATCAGTGACATCGTGGCCGACAGCCTGGACGTTGGGCGCATGGTGGACCTCTCGCCGCACGACCTGCGCCTCTGGGCCCGCGGTGACGGGCAATTTGAGCTGGGCGTGCCTGACGCGGAGGCGGCGTCCAACGCGGCGACGGCGTCCGACGCAGCGACCGGGTTTACCGGCAGGCTCGCCCTCAACCTCGCCGGATCCCGCCTGAACCGTGTGCGTCTCGCGCAGGCGGACCTCGGCGTAACGCTCTCTGCCGACTCGACCGCCGCCACTCTCCTGGCCGCCTGGGATGCGAATGCCACCATCGAGGGCCGCGCCGTACAGTTTCCAGACGGGCGGACAAATGCCGACATCCTGTTCTCCCACATCGATATACAGCCGTACCTTCCGGACAGCAGCCACACATCTGACCTGACGGGAAGCCTCGTCGTACGCAGCGACACAAGCACCGTGCGCAGCGCCGCTGGTGCGCCCGGCAACGCGTCCGGCGCCTGGACGGCCAGTGCAGAGTTCGACACCACCTCCACGTGGAACGGCGTGGCGCTGGGCGGCGGCTCCGGTCAGTTTCGCATGGACGCCGACCGCATGGCGGGTCGCCTCGACTTTGGAAATGCGAAGGGCCCCACCGGCTCAATCTCCTCGGGCTCGGGCTCGGGCTCGGGCTCGGGCTCGGGCTACGCGGCGTCGGCCAGCTTCGGCTACGCGGGCGCCCAACTCTACGCCGACGCCACCCTCACCACCGTCCCCGTGGCCCGCCTTGGCGGCGTGGACGCTGACAGCCGACTCAGCGGACGCGTGCAGACCAACCTCTATTTCGAGGATGGGGAGTGGACGCAGATCGCCGTATCGACCGATTCACTCGCGGGCTTCTGGAGTGAGCTTGAGCTCACGGCGGGCGGCGCCGAGTTTACGCTCACGCCGAACAGTCTGCGCCTGGATTCGCTTCTACTCAGGGGCCCGGGACTGCTCGTGGGCGGTCGGGGCTTCGTGCATCCAGACGCGTCGGACATGACACTCGACCTGGAACTACCACCCGCGCTGCTGCGCATCGCGCCGCTCCATGAAACGGGCCTGCAGATAGCGAGTGCCACGGCAAACGTACAGATTACCGGGCCCGCGTCTGGACGCCGCGCCGTCGGAGATGTGGAGGTCCGCGGACTGCGTAGCGACCAGGTCTTCTTCAACCGACTGGAAGGCCGCCTCCTCGCGGAGTGGACGCGACTGGGCGAAGGCATCGGCAGCGGCAACGGCGAAGCCGGCGGCGACGGCGGCGCAAAGGGAACGCCCAATTCGCCTCTCGTCCCGCTCCCATCGCTCGCGGAGCTCACCCTCACGTCCGACGTCATCCAGGTTGTGACGGCGCAGATCGCCGGCGCGCGCAGCCGTATTACCTGGGACGGCGAAGCAGTTTCGGCGATCACCGACATCTCGATTACGCCAACCCGCGACATCGCCTTTGAAGCCGCCTTCGTCCCCGATGACCAACCGCCCGCGCTGTTTCTCGACGCGGCCGAGATCCAGCTGGACGGCACCAACTGGACGCTGGCCTCGCCTGCGCGGCTGACGCTCGGCGCCGAGCCCCTTCTGACAGGCCTCGTCATGACGAGCGGCGACAGGCAGCTGTCGGCTGTCAGCAGGGAGCGCCCGGACGGGCCTCCCCGCCACGTCCTCGCCCTCGAGCGCATTCCGCTCGGTGCCGGGGCCGACCTGTTCGGATACAACGGCCTCGATGGCGAAGTATCGGGTCGGCTGACGCTTGAAAATGACCGCCTGCAGGGGACGCTGGGCGGCACCGTAAGCGCGTACGGGCAGGAAATTGGGCCCTTCACAGCCCTCGTCGGCATGGACAACGGCGTTCTTTCGCTGCGCAGCGAACTTTCGCACGCCAGTGGCGGGCGGCTGACGGCAGAGGGCACCCTCCCACTTGGCGACGACCCGGGCAGCTCCCGAGCCAGCCAGGAGACCCCAGCCAACGAGGTCGCCGCGCAGACGGACATCCGCTTTGCTGTCGAGGCCCGCGATTATCCCATCGGGTGGACCCGTGTATTTATCGATCCACTCCTCATTGACGATCTGCGTGGCACGCTCAGCGGCAGCGTCGATATCGGCGGCCAGACCAACAGTCCGACCTGGCAGGGCGCCATGTCGCTGCGCGGCGGGCGCGTGGGCCTGCCGGACCTCGGCAAGCGGCGCGGCCTGCGCTATTCAGACATCGAGGCCGACCTCGCCTTCCGCGCCGACTCCCTGATCGTCGAGCGCGCCCGCGCCACGAGCGGAGAGGGCGATGTGACGGGCAGCGGGCACATGATCCTGACGAACCTCCAGCTTGGTACACTCGCGGTCGACTTCACCGCCAACCGCTTCCTGGCGGTCGACAACCGCGACTACCGCACGGTCATCAGCGGCGAGGGGCGCCTTGCCGGAACAACCGATCGCCCTCGCTTCGGAGGCGACATACGCGTGGTGAGCGCCGACTTCTACCTGACCGATAACACGACGTCGGACGCCTTCGAGCCTGTCACGCTCACCGACGCAGACCTGCTGACCCTGCAGGAACGCTTCGGCGTGCGTATTGCCGCCGAGGACACCACAGCGTTCGATTTCTACCGGGTGCTGGCCATCGACGATCTGACCGTCCGCCTCCAGAACGATACCTGGTTCCGATCGGAATCGAACCCGGAAATGGATGTCCAGCTCCAGGGCCGGCTCGATGTCAGCAAGAACCGGAATGAGGACCCGACCGTGTTTGGTACCATCACCGTCAACCCGGCCCGCAGCCAGATTCGCCAGTTCGGCCGTCGGTTCGCCCTTGAAAAGGGCACGTTCACCTTCAATGGACCCATGGATGTCCCGCAGATTGACCTTGAGGCTGCCTACGACGTGCCGTCCCGCTCCAGCGGCGGCCAGGAAGTCACCATTCGGCTCCTTGTATCTGGCACGCCCGAGGATCTGACGGTGGACTTCGAGTCCGAGCCCGCCATGGAGCTTGCTGATATCGTGTCGTACATTGCCACCGGACGTCCGGCGAGCGAAAGCTTTCAGATCGTGGGCAGCCAGAACGAGAGCTACCTGCAATCAGCGGCTGGCCTGGCCATGGGACCGGTCACGGATCTGATGGAAAACCTGGCCGCTTCGAACCTCGGCCTCGACGTCATTGAAATCACGCAGTCCGGAACCCAGGGCATGACGCTCACCGCTGGTAAATATGTGTCTCCAAAGCTCTACGTGTCCATTTCGCAGCCCTTCACGCTGTCCGAAGGCTCGGAGCGCTCCCCGTCATCGGCCGAGCAGGACACCCAGGTCGCCATGGAGTACGAAATTGTGCGCAACGTGCTCATGAGTCTCCTCAGCCGGGGTACCATTCTGCGCGTCAATCTGCGGTGGGAATATGCCTTCTGAGCGCTCCATCATAACGAGAGCCTTCGCCGAGATCGGCCTCTGCTCCGAGTTCATCGCCACCTTCTTCCTGCGCTTCTGGCGGCGCCCGTTCGAAGGCCGCGAGCTGCTCCGGCAGATGGATGACGTGGGGTCGAAGAGTTTCCTGCTGACGGGCGTCACGGGGTTTGCCATTGGTATTGTGCTCGCCATGCAGAGCCGCGGCACGCTCATGCGCTTTGGCGCCGAAGCCGTGCTTCCGAGCATGCTCGCCCTCTCGGTGGTCAAGGAAATCGGCCCCGTCATCACATCGCTCGTGCTTGCCGGTCGTCTGGGAGCCGGAATGGGCGCCGAAATAGGCAGCATGCGCGTCACCGAGCAGATTGAAGCGCTCGAAGTCGCCGCCCTCAAGCCCTATCACTACCTCGTGATAACGCGCGTTCTCGCGTGCTTTTTCATGTTTCCGATTCTTACGCTCTGGACCGATGCCATTGCGCTCATGGGCGGCTACCTGGAATCGGTCCTCGCCTCCGGCATGGACTACCGCATTTACTTCTCGACGGCGTTCGAATCGCTCCGCTTCAGCGACGTCCTCGTCGATACCGGCAAAACCTCCATTTTTGGCCTCATCGTGGGCCTCGTTTCCTGCTACCTCGGCTTCAACGTCCGCGGCGGCACGCGCGAAGTAGGCCGCGCCGCCATGAAAGCCGTCGTCATGTCGTCGCTCCTCATCCTGATCGCCGACGTCATCATCGTGCGCCTGTCGCTGGTTCTCTTCGGCAGCATATGATGCCAAACCCACCCATGAAACCCGCCGCATGAGACCTATCGAACTGCGCAATATCCACAAGTCCTTCGGCGCGCTGACCGTCCTCAGCGGCGCATCGGTGCGCGTGGAAGCGGGCACGTCGGGCGTCGTCATGGGCGGCTCCGGGAGCGGCAAAAGCGTACTCATCAAACATATCGTCGGCCTTCTGAAACCCGACGAGGGCGAAGTCCTGGTCGGCGAGGATCGGGTAGATGCGCTCGAAGGCGACGCGCTCGACCGGGTGCGCCTTTCGATAGGCTATCTGTTCCAGAGCGGCGCGCTCTTCGATTCCATGGATGTGGCCGATAACATGGCGTTCTTCATGGATCGCCACACCGATTTGACAACCGCCGAGCAGCGCGACCGCACGGAAGAGCTGCTCTCCTGGGTCGACCTGGCCGACAAACTTCACGCCCAGCCGGCCGAGCTCTCGGGCGGACAGCGCAAACGTATTGCGCTGGCGCGCGCACTCGTGCTCGAGCCGTCCATCATGCTTTACGATGAGCCGACTACGGGGCTCGACCCCATCTCCGTCCGGTCCGTCTCGGAGCTCATTGTGCGGCTTCGCGAGGAGCGCGGCCTGACGTCTGTCGCCATCACGCACGACCTGCTATGCGCCGAAATCATTGCCGACAGTGTGCACTTTCTGTCGGACGGGTGCATTGTAGCCAGCGGAACGCTGGACGAGGTTCGGCAGTCGGATCATCCGGCTGTCGTACCTTTCTTTGAATCCTCGACGACCTCATCACCATGAACCGGAACGTACGCCTCGGAATACTGATCGTCAGCGGCGGGCTGCTGCTCGTCCTGGCGCTTTTTGCCATTGGCAGCCGCACGTTCCTGTTCTCGAATGTGATTGAAGTGCGTACGCAGTTCAACAATGTGGCGGGACTCCAGGCGGGCGCCTCCGTGCAGTACCAGGGAGTCGATGTGGGCCGCGTGGAGACGGTCGTCCTGCCCGAGCGGCCGGGCGGGCCGATCACAGTCACGATGTCCATCTCCGAGGGCGCGAAGCACCTCATCCGAAAAAACACGCAGGCGCAGATCAAGAGCGATGGCCTCGTCGGGCAGATGATTGTGGTGCTCGTAAGCCCGGCAACACCCGCCGAACCCGTCGAGGACGAGGATATCCTGCCGGGGGTCGACCCGTTCGACCTGTTTGAAATCACCGACCGCGCGCTGGCCTCGGTGCAGGGCTTCGAGCGGGCAGCGCAGTCATTCGAAGAAATCATGCGCGATGTGCAGCTCGGCGAGGGCACGCTCGGCCGCATTATCTACGACTCCACACTCTACGTGGAGATGGTACAGACAACGGGCGAGACGCGGCGCATTCTTGGCAGTCTGGCCACATCTGCCGAGGCCAATGCAGACATCCTGGTGGATCTGGCGGGCGCCGCCGCCGAGGGCATCCAGTCCATTCTGGCGAAAGCCGATTCCGGGGACGGTACGCTGGCGCTACTGCTCAACGACCCCCGCATCTACAATGAACTGCTGGCTACGACCGATACGCTGCGCACCATCGCTGGCGACCTCCGATCGGTGTCCCAGACGGCTGAAGGCGCCGCGCTCTGGGGTTCGCTCGGCGCCTTCCGGTTTGCCGAGCTCATGGAAGCGGCCAAGCACAACTGGCTCTTCAAGCGCTACTTCGAAGAGCGCGGCAGCATGGAACTGGCACCATTCGAGATGCGGGAGCAGGCGCTTTCCGAGAGCCTGGAGGATATTTCCCGCCGCGAACGAGATCTCCTCGAATGGCAAATGCGGCTCGAGGCCCGCGAAGCCGCACTTGGGGCAGACAGCACGGGTGTTTCGCCTCGCGCAGACAGCACGGACGGCGGCGGCGAGGACATGCCGTGAAGTTCGTACTTGAGCATGAGGACCCGACTGGCGCGCGCGCCGGGCGCCTCGAAACGGACCACGGCGTCATTGAAACGCCCATTTTCATGCCCGTAGGCACGGTGGGCAGCGTGAAGGGCGTCTGGCCGCACGAACTCGCGGGCGATATTGGCGCGCAGATCATCCTCGGCAATACGTATCACCTCTACCTGCGCCCGGGCATGGAGGTCATGCGGGAAGCCGGCGGCCTGCACCCCTTCATGAACTGGAACGGCCCCATCCTGACCGATTCAGGCGGCTACCAGGTATTCAGTCTCGCCGAGCGCCGGAAACTCAGCGAAAACGGTGTCACGTTCCAGTCGCATATCGACGGCAGCTACCACGAGTTTACGCCCGAGAACGTGGTCGAGACGCAGCGCGCCATTGGCTCGGACATCATGATGGTTCTCGATGAGTGCCCGCCCGGCGATGCCGACCTCGCGTATGCGCGCACGTCAAATGAACTCACCGTGCGCTGGGCTGAGCGCTGCCGGCGGCGCTACGATGAAACGAGCGGGCTCTATGGCCACAGCCAGGCCCTGTTCGGCATTGTGCAGGGCGTCGTGCACGCCGACGTGCGCCGGGAATCGGCCCGCATGCTGATGGAACTGGATTTCCCTGGGTACGCCATTGGCGGACTCTCGGTCGGCGAACCCGCCGAGTCCATGTACGCCATGGTCGAGGTCGTGAACGCCATCCTGCCCGCCGCCAAGCCCCGCTACCTGATGGGCGTCGGTACGCCTGCCAACCTGATCGAGAACGTGGAGCGGGGCGTCGACATGTTCGACTGCGTCATGCCTACACGCAACGGACGCAACGGCATGGTCTTCACCACCGAAGGCGTCATGAACATCAAGAACCGCAAGTGGCAGAAGGACTCCTCGGAGATTGACCCCGGCCTCGATATTCCCGCCGCCCGCGACTATTCAAAAGCCTACCTGCGGCACCTCATCATTGCAGGCGAAATCCTCGGCCTACAGATGGCCTCCGTCCAGAACCTCGCCTTCTACCTCTGGCTCATGCGCGAGGCCCGCGCCGCCATCCTTGAGGACCGCTATGCCGCCTTTAAACGCGAGGTCCTGCCGCGGGTGAGTCGGCGGTTGTAGATATCGGAGAGTCCCATGTTGTTGGGACGGGCGTCACAACCGATAGGCAAATATCTGTAAAAACCCTCCAATGACAAGAACGTCTTCGAAGAAAGACGGATCTGTTGAAAAGCCATCGCTTTCAGGGTTCGGTACGCTCATGTTCAATTCAATTGACCCACTCGTTCGATTGAGGCCCCATAGTTGACCAAACGATGTATTGGTTATATACACACGGTCTTTCACAAAAACAGGATTCGCCGTCCAAAAGCTACCTTTCGTCAATGTGGACCATTGGGTTTCCCCTGTCTCCGGATCAAAGGCATAAATCTTGGCCCGTGCCGAACCTGCGAATACATATGTACCATCATAGGCTATACCAGAAGGCGGAAAACCATCCCGATTGGGATCTCCCGGTATGTCGAAAGCGCGACTATAGACCTGTTCTCCCGCATCCAGGCTGACAGCAGACAACCTGCCAGCCGACGTAATGACGGCAACCTCCCGAGCAATTGCACATCCGCTGGGTCGCTGGAAGAACGTGGTTTCGTCCGTCACGGTGTCGGGAATGACGTACGTCCAGCGAAATGCACGACTCGTAAGGTCAAACATGTGCACTGCTCCACGATCCGGTACGGATTCGGAAGCCGTAAACCCAACCGGTAGGCAAAGCCATTTCCCGGGTTCAAAGCCGACGTATTTTGGCCGCTGCCTCGCTATATCTGCTTCATAGTCAACCGGATAGGCAATATGCTGCCCACGACCATCATTTTTATCTATGATGACCAACTCGTCTATAAGAGGCACATAAATATAATCCTCATCCTGTACCGGCTCCGTGAACGTATCTCCCCGAGAATTGTTGAGCACGAATTCCCATAAAAGCCGGCCGTCTTCGATATCAAACGCCCGCACCCACCTTCCGAACCCGATCTGATACAGGTATACAATGTCTCCTGACACCAAAATGGTACCATTGATGGTTGAAACATCTGACATCTGGGCCTCCCAAATACGATCCCCTGTATCCAGATCCCTTTTCTGCAACCGATTACCAAGCGTCACAAAAACGCCGCCCTGAGTAGTCACCACATTCGTTTCTGTCAACTCCAAACGTGGCTTATGAAGGGACCATATGAGGCCTTGAGACGAAGGTTTTTCACCGGAACCGAAAAGATCACAGGAGGCAAAAACAAGCAGACATACAGCCATGCCTCCCAAAAAGAATCTCGGTCGTCTTACAAGCCGTGATTTATAAGACAGCGTTGGCTGGATCATGATTCTCCAGGATGGTTTTGATACGACCCAAGACCGCCGGATGAACCCTCTGTTCCAAGTGATTCGCCCCGAGTGCCTGAATATAGTTCTGGGGGGGAACCACCGTGGAAAACGACTGTGGAGCCTGACTCCATACCGGTACGACACCGTCTTCTTCACCTGGAGGAGTATTATGCAACAATTGACTGAACGCCTGCTGCTGTCCGTCCCTTATTTGCTGCTCAGCTATATAGAACGACGCTACAACACTGAAGAATTCAATGGCATCCTCGCATATAGACATATCGTATTCGCCTTCCACACACCCAATGGCTAATTCCAGAAAACCGACAACGCCCGCAATGAACGCCAGTTCATAGATGTCGGCAACATCATTCATGTAACCAGCCCAATTTCCATTTTCAACCTGTCCTGGAAACGTCGCTGACTGAGCAATCCGCCAGTGCGTGTTATGATCTTCGTCACCATAAAGAAAAAACGCACTTGATGGATCATCAGGTATGGTTGAACTTACATCAGCGTTCAATGTGGAAAGAAACGGACTGGTGGTCACCATATCGTTTGCCGGAGGATCACCAGAAATCGCCAATCCCAATCCGATTCCGAGACGACTGGTGATGAGATCCACCGTAAACCCAATGTCCGCTATTACTGACTGATCAATGCCGTAAACGTAGAAGGCGGTAGCTGCCAGGGGGGTCAGGATTTGTCCGGCAAAGTTGGCGACGAGACCGGGAATAAGATGCGCATTATCGGCGGCTGGCGCCCCCAGATGTGGCGTACCCACTGTGATGAGTGCTTCCAGATCCCCATCCAAGTTCTGCCGAATGAGTTCACGTGACACAAGTCCTCCCATACTATGTGCAACTGCTACGTCCACGTTGGCCACAGGTGTCGCTACACTGGTCGCAATTCCCGAAATCGAACCAGAGGAAGCATATGAGACAATAGACCCATCAATATTTGTGTTATGCTCAAGCCACCCCATACCAAACGACCAACTTGCAGTACCCCCATTGAGCCCGTGGATGAAAGCCACTTTGGAGCCGGATCCGTCTCCACTGGGACCACCTCCTCCTCCGCCGCCGCCACCAGAACCGTCATCACACATTAGAGGGTCGGGGTCTTCACACGGCGGCTCTTCCTGCAGCAACTCTGGACCGGGTTCGGGAATTGGAATGGACAGGTCGTACGGCACGGCAATCTCCGCATAACCGGATTTGGAATCGATGAGTTTGCGTACTATAAGCCTCGGACTTCCGTCGGAGGCCAGCGTCGGTTCGAATTCGCTGACAACTTCGCCTTCTTCGATGAGACGAATGCGGTCTACACGTTTTTCTCTTTTCGAAATCTGGACTTCAATGGAACGACTGCCCTTGTCCCGGCGCAGCACCGTCCATTCAGCGTGATCCCTCTCCACCACATATCCGTTCAATATTAGATTCGAAATGGACGCAAAGCCATCTTCTGGTGAAGCAACGGGTTTGGCTTGAGTCTTCAAATCCGAAGCATACGCTGAAATGGATGTGACGATTTTTTGAAAATCATCGTCCAGGTTGGCCACTTCTCCTCCGGGCAATTTGAGAGAACGGACACGATATCTCGTTGCGGACGCATCCCCCCGCTTCGACATCGCCAAGGTGTGCGCCTGCGACAAATCAACCGAAAACGCAGGATTGACCTGATGCTCTATGCGCGCTGACCCGACGTCATCAGACACCTGGGGGGGGGGGCAGAGTCACAGCCAACGAACAAGGCGGCGGAAACCATGGACACAAGGCATGTACGCCGGACGAGTTTACAGATCATATCGGCCTCCATTTGAGTTCAACTGAACCTAAGGAGGTGCACCACCCTGCGCAAGGTAAAAATCCGTCCCCGTCAGTTCTGCTCCTCCCTGCCCAGATCATCCACCGTGCATTCCGGTCCCAGATCCGCCAATGTGGTAGAGCTTCGAACGTATCGCACGAAGCCTCCCGACGGACTCTGCTCTATTTCCAGCGCATCCCCGTCGAATGAGTACCTGTATACGGTGTCCTCTCCGATGACAGTCAACTCGCCTGTAAAAGGGTCACGGACCTCGGCACTGGTATCCAGTATGATTGCATCATCTTCTATAGCCTGGATGTCAAGCGTGCCGCCAAGAAAACAATCAATCTCAGGCTGTGGCGCAAAAAAGAGAAGCGTGAATGTGCTGTCTGTGATGTGGAGATGTGCACGAACCTCCGGATTGTCCACATCCCAGAGACCACGGACATCCCGGTCGCCGGACGACGAGGAATCGCAGGCAGCCAGCACGACCGCGAGCAGGAGAATGCCGAGAGTATATCGCATTGTACAACGTTACAGGCGACGGAGCGGAACCACAAGGCATAAATTCATCCCGAATAACGCTTCGTCTCCTCTTCCTATCGATATGCATCCATTCGTTGATCGATCATGAGGATGTAAATCACTTTTTCGTCCAGGTCGACCTGAAAGAAAACACGAAACCGACCAATTCGATAGCGCCAGGTGTCGGGATCATACCCGCGCAGTTTCTTGATGTTTTTACCAGTAAATGGTGCGGTCTTCAACTGCGGATAGACGTAGTCTGCGAGTTTGCGCTGGACAAACGCGGCATCCAGCTTTGGAAAGCGCTGTAATCGCCTGCAAAACTCATCCGTTTCGAAAACCCGAAACTCAGACAAACCGCCCCCGCCCTGCTTGTGCGTCGTCGACACCCTGTTTCAAACTTTTATTCAGCTCTGCGTTGGTCCTGATCTCAGCCATCTCGAACTCGTCCACGAATGCGTGCTCTTCCACGTACCGCAATGCGGCCGTCTCAATGAAATTTGACAGGGGGCGGTTGTCATCCTCGGCCAGCGCCTTGAACCGATTGTAGACATCCATATCGAGCCGTAGGGTTACTGTCTTGGACATAGTGATCCGTATGTTTGTGCTGTTTTGTGTGCATAACGAACGAATATGAATACGGATCCATACAATGTGTGCGCAGAGAGGATTCCAATGCCCCAAAACCTTCGCCCCCGGCGGTGCGTACATCTGCCACAATCCATGCGCCCAAAGCGCATCCACCCGCCACAACGCCACCCGATTCCGGTGACACGCCCCCATGGCCCGCACGTTTGACGTCCCTGAATTCTACCGCAGCCCTGTCGTATCGACCATAAAACAGGTCCGGCGGCTGCAGGACCCGCGTAAGAAGGACCTCTCGCCGTCGGTCCTCGATTTTGGCGCGGTGCGCTTTAAGCTGGCGCGGCATTTCGGGTTCTGTTACGGCGTCGAAAACGCCATTGAAATCGCGTACCGGGCGCTCGGCGAGCATCCAGACAAACGAATTTTCCTGCTGAGCGAGATGATCCACAATCCGCATGTGAACGCGGACCTGATGGAGCGGGGCATCCGCTTTTTGCGGACAACGACCGGCGAGCAGCTCATTCCGTTTGACGAGCTCACGCCCGAGGATATCGTGATCATCCCGGCCTTCGGGGCGTCGATCGAGGTGGAGGAAGAACTGGCGGCGCGCGGGATTGATGTCGATGCGTACGACACGACGTGTCCATTCGTCGAGAAGGTCTGGAAGCGGAGCGCGCAGATCGGCCAGCAGCAGTACACGGTCATTGTGCACGGCAAGCGCGACCACGAGGAGACGCGGGCCACGTTTTCGCATGCGCAGGCCGCGACGCACGTGGTCGTGGTGCGCGATCTTGCTGAGGCGCGCGACCTGGCGGCGGTGCTCACGGGGGAGAAAAACGCAACGTTCTTCTGGTCCCGGTTTGACGGCCGGACGAGCGACGGGTTCGATCCCGACCAGCACCTCGGGCGGATAGGCGTCGTAAACCAGACGACGATGCTCGCCACGGAAACAGCCGAAATCGCGGCGCTCCTGAGGCAGGCCATGATACAGCGCTACGGTAACGAGGCCGTTGGCACGCATTTCGCCGATACGTCCGACACGCTCTGTTACGCCACGAATGAAAACCAGGACGCGACGCGCGCGCTCATCGATGACGGCGCCGATGTGGCGATCGTCGTGGGCGGCGCCAACTCGTCGAATACCAGTCATCTCGTGGAGCTGTGCGAGGAGCACATGCCGACCTGGTTCGTGACAAGCGCCCATGACATTCTGGACGAGCACAGCATCCGGCACGTGGACATGGAAACGCATGACCTCGTGGAAGCTACAGACTGGCTTCCGGCCCGGCGCCCGCTCACGGTGCTGCTGACGGCTGGCGCCAGTTGTCCCGACAGCCTGCTCGATGAGGTCATTCACCGCGTATGCGCGCTGACCGGGGCCGAGCGCAGTACCGCGGACGTGCTGGCTCCCTATTCTGTCCCCCATTCATAAACGCGCGCTTTAGCATGGCCTGGTACGAAGATTGGTTCAACAACGACAACCACGCACTGGTCTACGGCCACCGCGACGACGACGACGCTGAGCGCCTCGTGGAATTGATTGTCAGTACGCTCGACGTACCGCCGGGTGGTCGCGTGCTGGACGTTGGATGCGGTCGTGGGCGACACGCCCGCATGTTTGCGCGCCGTGGGTACGAGGTCACGGGCCTCGACCTGGCCGACAAGGCGCTGGATGTGGCCCGGCAGCGCGCGGCGAGTGAAGGTCTCGACATCACGTTTCTGCACGGCGACATGCGCGAGCCAGTCGCTGACGCCGCGTTTGACCTCGTGGTGAACCTTTTTACGGCGTTCGGCTACTTCCACGAACGGGCCGAGCATGTCCGCGCACTCCGCGCCATGGTCACGGCCGCGCGCCCCGGCGGCTTCGTGGTGCAGGACTTCATGAATGCGGAGAATGTGCGCCGCTCTTTTGTACCGATGGATGAGAAGACGGTGGGTGGCGTGCACATCCGGCAGGAGCGCCGGGTCGTCGATGACCGGATTGAGAAGACCATTACGCTCACGCAAAGCGGCGACGCGCACGTCGTGACTGAAAGCGTGGCGCTGCTCGGCCAGGCCGCGTTCGCCTCGCTCTACGACGAAGTCGGGCTCGACCTCCAGCACACCTTCGGCGACTACGAAGGCGGCCCGTTCACGTCCACGTCCCCGCGCCTCATCCTGATGTCGAGGCGGCAAACCGAATGAGGGCGGCGACGCCCATACCTGCGGCGCTCGTGACGGCGCCGAGCACAGTGGATTATCGGCTCACGGCCGTGCTGGTGCTCGCTTTCGCGCTGACGCTCCCCGCCTGCAGCGTGTTCTCGACGCGCGATCCCGAGCCTCCGCTCTCAGGCTCCGGTTCATTCATCCAGCCCGATACGCCCGAGCAGGTCGTGGAGAATGTGACGGGCGCTGTGGCCGACATGAACACGCTCAACTACCGTCGCTCTTTCGCTGAGAACTTCGAATTTCAGCCGACGGCCGCCGCCGCCGCGCGCGAGCCTGTATTCGCGTCGTGGTCGCGCTCGCAGGAGGAGCAGTATTTCACGGCGCTGGCGGCGGCGGCCGAACTCTCGACGGGTCACAGCCTTCAGCTCAACGATGAGTCTTTCACGCTCATTTCCCCCACGCGTTTCGAGCTCGACGCGACGTACCGCCTGCTGGTCAATCACCGCCGCAGCGAAGCCCCGAACGATGTCCAGGGCCGGCTGCAGTGGATTGTCGAGCAGCGCGCCGATGGCCTGTGGGAAATCACCGCCTGGACCGACCGTGAAATCGGCGGCGTCCCGTCGTGGAGCGACCTCAAGGCCGAGTTCATGAAATAGCCGTGCTGCGCCGGCCATCCATACCGCTCCCCGCCTTCCGGTCGACTTCCATCCTGGCAGTAGTCATGCTGTCGATGCTTGGGGCGGCGGCCTGCAACCCGTTCGCGCCCGCTCTCGAGGAGGGCGACGCGTTCGGGGATCTGCTCGGGGACCCTGCGACCGTTGAAGGCTTTTTTACCAACTTCCGCAACGCCTACGAGCTGCGGGACGTAAGCCTCTACGAGCCGCTCATCGACTCCTCATTCACCTTCGTGTGGCAGGATTTCGACAACCAGATTGAGCGCGAATGGGGCTTCACGCAGGATCTGGAGAGCACGCGCCGCCTGTTCCAGAATGCGAGCCTCATCCGCCTGCAGTGGAATCAGATTTTTGCGCTCGATGATCTCGTGCCGGATCTCCAGGTACGGGTCGTGCGCTCCTTCAACCTGACCGTCACGCTCGACGAGGGCGACGTTTTCCGCACCGACGGCAACGTCAATTTCACACTCGTGCGCGATGCGCCCGAGGCCGCCTGGCGGCTGCGCCGGTGGCGCGACGAAAGTGAGTTGTAATACCTACATTGAGGGCTGACGGGCCTGGATTGCCCATCATTTCGCCGAATCCACCTCATTCCTGTAATCCGCATGCAGAACGCCCTTACGTACACCGAGCAGCATTTCGAAACCTTCGTCGATGAACTGAGCACCTTCCTGCGCATCCCGAGTGTCAGTACGGACGAAGCGCATGCGGGCGATGTGCGCCGCGCTGCCGAATGGCTCGCCGACCACCTGCGCGCGCTGGGACTCGATGGCGTCGAGGTCATGGATACGCCGGGGCATCCGGTCGTGTACGCCGAAAAACTGGGTGTGGAGAGCGCGCCGACGCTGCTCGTCTACGGGCACTACGATGTGCAGCCTCCCGATCCGCTCGAGCTCTGGGACTCACCGCCCTTCGAACCGATCATCAAGGACGGCAAGCTCTACGCGCGCGGATCGTGCGATGACAAGGGCCAGCTTTTCATGCACGTCAAGGCGGCCGAGGCCTGGCTGAAAACGAGCGGTATGCCGCTCAACGTGAAGTACATTTTTGAGGGTGAGGAAGAAATCGGGTCGGCGCATCTGGCGGCGTTTCTCGAGAAGCACAGGCAGAAGCTGGCCGCGGACGTCGTCATGGTCTCCGATACGGCGCTCTTTGGCAGCGGCGTTCCCTCCATTACGTTCGGCCTGCGCGGTCTGGCCTACGTCGAAGTCATGGTCGAGGGCCCCGACCGGGACCTGCACTCGGGCGTCTACGGCGGCGCGGTGCACAATCCCATCAACGCGCTGGCGGCCATGATTGCCGATCTGCACGACGACAACCACCGCGTGACGGTCGACGGGTTCTACGACAACGTGATTGACCTGACGGATGAGGAGCGCCACACCATGGCGTCTCTCCCCTTCAATGCCGACGAGTGGGTGCGCGAAACCGGCGCCAAAGGTTCCATCACGGAAGCGCCCTACACGGCGCTCGAGGGCACAACGGCCCGCCCAACCCTCGACTGCAACGGCATCTGGGGAGGCTTCACGGGAAAAGGTGCCAAGACGGTCCTTCCCGCCCGCGCGCACGCCAAAATTTCCTGCCGGCTCGTTCCCGGTCAGACGCCCGACGAAATCACCGAAAAGCTGCGCGTACACTTTGAAAAGAACGCCCCCGACACGGTCCGCGTGACCTTCCGCAATCTGCACGGTGGGCACGGGGCTCTTGTAGATACGACGGGACCTGCCATGCAGGCGGCCTCGCGCGCCATGGAAGCCACCTACGGGGAGAAACCCTACTTCGTTCGCACAGGAGGCGCCATCCCGATCGTCGCCGAATTCAAGCGAATTCTGGGCCTTGAGACGGTCCTGCTCGGCTTCGGCCTCGATACGGATGCCATCCACTCCCCGAACGAACACTTCGGGCTGGACCGCTTCCGCGCGGGCATTGACACCATTACGCGCTTCATGACGGAGTACAGGGGATGAAGGTAGCGGTCGTAACCGGCGCGAGCCGTGGGCTCGGGCGCCACGTGGCCCTGGAACTGGCGAGCGCCGGCATGCAGCTCGTGCTCACGGCGCGGTCGAAGGAGGAATTGGAGGAGGTGGCCGCGGCCTGCCGCAGGGAGCGTGCGGCGGGCGGTCATGCCGGCCGGGCCGCGGACGCCGCCGCTGGGGACGGGCCCGATCCGGTGCTGGTCCTTCCGGCCGATATCCGAGACGCGGAGGCCGTTGAAAACATCATGCAGACCGCCGAGCACACGTTCGGGCGCCTCGACGTGCTCATCAACAACGCCGGACTGAGCTGGATCAAGCCGCTTGCCGAGTGGACTCGCGAGGAAATTGACATGGTACTCGACGTCAACCTGAAAGGCGCCATCCACGCCGCTCGCGCTGCGGCCAACATCATGATCCGCCAGGGATCGGGACATATCGTCAACGTGGCATCGGACGTGGGCCGCCGGGCCATACCCGACATGGCGCCCTATGTCGCTGCCAAGCATGGACTTGTGGGATTTTCCGGCTCCCACCTCCGCGAGCTCCGGCCGCACGGCGTGCGCGTGACACTCCTGCTTCCAGGCATTATTGACACGTATTTTGCGGGCGCCAAAGAGGGCGACCGCGATGCGGCGTGGTCCATGGATGCCCGCGCCGTGGCCCGCGTCATTCGCCACGCCCTCGAGCAGCCCGATCGCATGGTACTCGACGAAATACAGCTCCACCCGTCCGGGCAGGAATACTGACCTTCCACGCGCATCAACCAAACAGATCCGATGAACACCTGCCGAACCTGCCAACTACTCTGGATTGTCCTGCTCGTTGCCATGCTGCTGTCGGCCTGTACGACTGCAGACGGGCCCTCCGGCTCCGCGCTGACGCCTGGGGCGTCCAACTCCAGTGCCTCATTTGATTTTTCGGGAGATCCGTGGCCCGAGATCCGGGCCGAACGCGTGGAGAGGCTGTTGCCTGCGGCCATGGACAGGCACGGCGTCGATGCCTGGCTGATTGTGTGCCGAGAGAACAACAACGACCCGCTGGCACGCCATGTCGGATGCGAGAATGCAGGCGGGACGGCCGCGTTCATGTTCTTCCGAACCGGCGATGGGCTCTACTCGGTGGCCGCCTCACCGCGCGGAGAGGCCACGTCGCTTGCTGAGAAGAACATGCTGAGCGAAGTGGTTGCCATTGAGCGCGGTTCGAGCATCTGGACGGTCGTCGAGGCGCAGTTTGAGCGCTTCGCGCCCGAGGGCATTGCCATCAACACAGGCAGCAGCCCCATTGCCGACGGGCTGTCGCATACGCAGTACGCGGCCATGACGCGTGCGCTCCCGGAGCAGTGGACAGGCCGCATGACAAGCGCCGAGCCGCTCATTCGAACGTGGCTCTCAGTCAAACTGCCCGCCGAAGTCGATATCATGCGCCGCGCCGCCGAGCTTACGGCCCAGTGGGAGGTCGAGGCGTACGAGGCCGCCGTACCCGGCGTCACGACCGACCGGGATATTGCCGATTTCCTGGAGGCCAAAATGGCCGAAGCGGGCGTCGGCGATGGCTGGTCGCCTGAGCAGAATCCGGCCATAAATTCGGGCAAGGACCGCGGCCATTCGCATCCGACCGAGCGCGTCATTCAACCGGGCGATTTCATCCAGACGGATTTCGGCATCCGCGTACACGACATGTGGGTGACCGATATCCAGCGGTTTGCCTACGTACTGGCGCCCGGGGAAACCGAGCCGCCCGCCGATGCGCTCGCCAAGTGGGAGGCGGCCAAAGCCGGTAGCCGAGCGGCGTTCGAGGCCATGCGCCCCGGCGTGACAGGCGCCGATGTCGATGCCGCGCAGCGCCGCGTCATGGAGGCCAATGGTTCGCTCTCTGTCATGTGGGGCACCGGGCATCCGGTCGGGTACTGGGCGCACGACAGCGGCCCCGGGCTCTCCGGCCGCTCCACCGGGCAGCCGCTCGAGGCGGGTATGACGTTCGCCTTTGACGGCTTCCACTCGTGGCCGCTCACCGATTCGACGACGAAAACCATCAGCGTCGAGGAAATGGTGGTCATCACGGAGACGGGCGCCGAGTGGCTTACCGCTCCCCAGGAAAACCTGATCCTGATTCCGTCCCGCTGACGCGCGCCGCCGTCCACCGCTGATATGCGCCACCGCCCATCACTGACATCCAGAACCTGAAGTTATCATGTCCCACGCCGTTGCGAAAAAAAACCTGCTGGACGCGGGTGTCCAGGCCGAAATTGAAACCCGCCTCGCTGCGCTGAGCGCCGTCACGCCTGCCAAGTGGGGCCGCATGTCGGCCGCGCAGATGCTGGCGCATTGCGCCGAAGTGCAGGATGTGGCCAATGGGAAGGATCTCAGCCACACGCCCTTCGTGATTCGCCTGTTCGCAAGTTTCATCCGACGGGCAGTCACCAGTTTGAAGCCGTACCCCACCGGCGTACGCACGCATCCACAATATGTGGTGGATGAGGACGTGGATTTCGACGCGGCCCGCGAACGCCTGCTGGCGTCCATCCATGCCATGCACGAGAAGCTGGACGGGGTGAATTTCGTCCAGCACCCGCTCTTCGGCCGCATGACGCGGGAAGATGCGGGCTGGGCCATGTACAAGCACCTGGATCACCACCTGCGGCAATTCGGTGTGTAGCAGCACGTTGAAGATGCATCCGGCCTTTCGAAACAGCGGCGATCAGGACCCGCCAGACGCGCCCGGCCACCCCGCCGAGCGGGTCCTGGCGGTAGACCTCGGTCTGCGTACGGGACTGGCCTGTTTTGACGGCGCGGGCCGGCTCGTCTGGTACCGCTCGCAGAACTATGGCAGCCGGACACGCCTCAAAAGGGCGGCCTACTCGCTGCTTTCGGAAATGGTGCGTGATGGGGCGCCAGTGACGCGTCTCGTCATTGAAGGAGGGGGCGACCTGGCGCCCCCCTGGATCCACGAAGCCGAGCGCCGCGGCATACCCGTGACGCAGATCCAGGCCGAAACATGGAGGCGAGCCCTGCTTTACGACAGGCAGCAGCGCTCCGGACCCGATGCCAAGCGGCACGCTGACGAGCGGGCACGCGATATTATCCATGCCGCCGGCCTGCCGAGACCCACCTCTCTCCGCCACGATGCGGCTGAAGCCATTCTTATCGGCTACTGGGCGGTCTCTGTGTGAAACAACCAACGGTTTCGTAAATTGACTGGCTCGCGGGAAGCCGCGTTCACATACTTGCCTCGGTGGCGGAATTGGTAGACGCATGCGACTCAAAATCGTATGTCCGTAAGGACGTGGGGGTTCGATTCCCCCCCGAGGTACATCAGGCGTTCTGGCAGTCCAGTGCGCTTCAACACTGGTCTCATGACTGAACGTCCGCCCTTGTCCACTGCCGCCGCACCGGCCCCATCCGGGGACCTGATTGCGGTCGGGTGGCGCGAGCGCGTATCGCTCCCCGAACTCGGTATCGGCATTATTCGCGCCAAAGTGGATACGGGCGCGCGCACGTCGGCGCTGCACGCAGATCACATCTACCCCTTTGAAGTGGACGGAGACCGCTGCGTACGCTTCATCGCGGGCGAGGGGCACGAGTGTACGGCGCGCGTGCTTGACGAGCGGCGTGTCCGCAATTCTGGTGGATTCGAAGAAACACGATTTTTTATTCGTTCGCTGCTTGTTTTGGGAAATTATACGTGGGAGATTGATCTGTCCCTGACCAGTCGGCGCCGCATGAAGTATGGTATGCTGCTTGGCAGGGAGGCCATGAAGAACCGGATTGTGGTGCATCCATCATCATCCTGGCTGCAAGGCCGCCCGTCTCATGCTCCGACTGACCTCGTCTGACGATCTACCCTCTGACGATCTACTTCACCTTCGATTTTCTGCCCTCCCGTGAACATTGGAATCCTGTCCCGCGACGCCACGCTTTATTCCACGCGACGCCTGGTGGAGGCCGCAGAGAGCCGCGGCCATTCGGTCCGTGTGATCGATCATCTGCTCTGCTACATGAGCCTGGCACCGGGTCGGCCAGCGATCTACTACAAGACGGAAAGCCTCCACGAATTCGATGCCGTCATTCCGCGGATTGGGGCGAGCGTCACGTTCTACGGCACGGCGGTTGTGCGCCAGTTCGAGATGATGGGGGTCTACAGCGTGAACGAAAGCGTCGCCATCAGCCGATCGCGCGACAAGCTGCGAAGTCTCCAGCTGCTGGCGCGCAAGGGCGTCGGCATTCCCGTCACGGGATTTGCCCACTCCACGAAGTCGACGGATGAACTTATTGAGGTCGTGGGGGGCGCACCGCTCATACTCAAGCTGCTCGAAAGCACGCAGGGCAAGGGTGTCATCCTGGCCGAGACCCACAAGGCCGCCGAAAGCACCATTGAGGCGTTCCGGAGCCTGAAGAGCAAGTTCCTGGTGCAGCACTTCGTGGCCGAATCGGAAGGCGCGGACATCCGCTGCATTGTGGTGGGCGACCGGGTCGTTGCGAGTATGATCCGCCAGGGAAAGACGGGCGAATTCCGGTCGAACCTGCACCGCGGCGGCAGCGCAAGCAAGGTCAAGATTACGCCCGAAGAGCGCGCCACGGCGGTCCGGGCGGCTAAAATAATGGGACTCAATGTATCGGGCGTCGACCTGCTACGCTCCTACGAGGGCCCGAAGGTCCTTGAGGTCAACTCCTCGCCCGGACTCGAAGGCATTGAAAACACGACCGGCATTGCGGTCGCCGAAAAAATCATTGCCTTCATCGAGAAGAACGCCCGCGAGGGACGCACGAAAACGCGGGGACAGGGCTGAGACGCTGCGGCGGCGCGGCGCGGCGGCGGCTCCAGGCTGTGGAGCGGTTCAGGCGGTGGAGCGGCACCAGATATTCATGGATTCCCAGCCTCTCGGCATGCGGCAGTTGTTGATTTGCCGTCCGGTGTACGTGTAGCCAAGCTTGGCCAGCACCATGTTCATGCCGACTTCGTGCGCACGGGCCGTCGAGTACAGATCCGTGATGCCGAAGCGGTTCTTGATGTCCCGCTCGAGTTCACGAATGAGGTACGCCATGAGACCCTTACCCTGATAATCCTCGTGCGTCGCGCACTCGGTCACCTCGCCGTTGCGGTTACCCAGGTCCAGTTCCACCGCGGCGCAAGCCACGATACTGCCATCGCTCGTCGTGGCCACGCGGTAGACCGCGCGCAGCGACAGGATCATTTTTCGGATGGATTCGCCGGTCAGCTCTTTTGGATACTCGTCGAACGTGTGATTGAGCAGCGCCGCGAGCCGATCGGCATCGGCCTCTGTCGCCATGCGCGTCGAAATTTCCTGGGGAATCGTCGGCTCTTCGACGTCCTTGGCGCTTGCGAGCTTTACGATCTCATCGAGGTCCGACATGTCGTCCTCTTCGCTGCGGGCATCTTCCGAGTAGCGCGCCCAGAGGTGGGCTTCGCTGCCATCCCGAAAGTATCCATTGATGACGCCCTCGTAGTCGAAGCCCAGTTTTTTCCAGGCATCGCTGTCGTTGTGGCTGTACACAACGAGTTTTGTGAACGGCGTATCGCCGTCGAACGACTTTATCAGCGCCTCCCCTTCCGGCGTATCCATATTACCCGCCTGCACGGAAAACAGCTTCAGCCGGTCGTTCTTGAAATCAAGCATCGAGACCGACTCGGACAATTCCCCCGGAAAGCGCACATGGCGTGCATCTCCTTCTTCTGATGGACGAATATCGAGCAGGTCTTTGGTATGCACCATGATGCTGAGGTTGTTGTTGAACGTTTTTGCAGACCTGTAACGTAAGAAGGCAATAACGGCATATCAACCGGCCTTGCTCGCAATAACGGTTATTAACAGCGGTTTCACATCCGGATGCCTGGGACGCAGGCTCAGGTTTCAAAGTCTGAAGGATGAGCCTGTCTCCTTGGTCCTCCCCGGGCGAGCGCCATGTCGCCATATGTTGGTGTTTCGGATTCGGCAGGATGAGCCTTCATTGGCCGGATACCGGCCGACCAGCCTGTGACATGTGCGGCGCGCCGCATCAACCCAACAAAAACTTGACCGCGGCGGCGGCGACCATCACGATCAGCAGGCGGTGAATCCAGACGTCAGCGCGCGGCATACCGACCACGTATTTGACCCCGATCCAGGCGCCGATGCTCTGGAAAACGGCCATGGAGAGGCCGAACCCGAAATGCACCTGGTCGTGCATGTAAAAGATGACGAGCGTTGGAATGGAGTAGGCCGCGACGACGAGCAGCTTGATGGCGTTTCCGCTCGAAAGCGTATGGCGCGCAATGAGTACGAGCGCCGCGAGCAGAAATATCCCGACTCCCGCCTGGATGAATCCGCCGTAGACGCCGATGGCAAAGAAGGCGGCGACCGAGAGCGGCGAGCGGCTGCGGGCAACAGACACGTCGGCCGAGTGCAGCCAGCGGCCTGGCCGCACCACGAGCACGACAAGCATGAAGAGCATGAGCCCGCCGAGGACCAGGTTCATGGTGGCGTCGTCAATTCCCGTCGCGAGGCGGCTCCCGGCGACGGCGCCGATGAGCGCGGCCACGACCGGGCGAAACGAGCCCTCGAGCCGCAGCTTACCGGTTCCGCGATACATCCAGAGGGCGCTCGCGCTCTGGAAGAGTACGCCAATCCGGTTCGTGCCATTTGCAACAGGCGCAGGCAGCCCGCAGATGAACACAAAAATAGGCAACGTCACGAGCGATCCGCTGCCCGCCAACGTGTTCACGACCCCTGTAGCCACGCCAGCCACAGCAAAAAAAAGCGCCTGCTCCCACGACAGCCCGCCAAGTAGCGCCTCCAACCCGGTCACGAGCGCGGCCCGTAGAATTCGCGCAGCCCCTTTGCATCGTCAATGAAGAGCTGCAGATGCGGGAAGGGAATTTCAATGCCGGCCTTGCGCAGGGCGTAGAAGACTTTCTCGGTATACTCGGCCTTGAGCGGAATTTCCTTGTCGGTATTACGCGTGTAGAAACGTAGCACCATGTCAACGCTCGAGTTGCCAAGCCCGGTTACGACCGCCTCCGGCGGGGGGACATCGGACACGCGCGCATCTCCCCGAAGCAGCGGGAGCAAAACGGCGCGGGCCTCCTCGGGGCTCTCCTTGTAGGCGATTCCGAAGGGGACTTCGATGCGGAGGTGGCCCATGAGGGCGTGGTTGGTGAGTTTCTGATTGATCATGAGCACGTTGGGCATGACCATGATCTCGTTGTTGAGCGTCAGCAGCCGCGTGGAGCGGAGCGTAATTTCCTGGACCATGCCGTAGGTGCCGTCGACGACGACCTGATCGCCCACGCGGAAGGGCCGATCGATCATGATGGTGATGCCCGAAATGAAGTTTTCGAGGCTGTCCTTGGCGGCGAAGCCGACGGCGATACCGGCAATGGAGAGGCCCGCGAGCAGCGCGGACACGTTGACACCGAACTGGGCGAGGACCATGACGACGATGAACGTCCAGGCGACGACGGTCAGCGTCTTGAGCAGCAGACTTTCGAGACCCTTGTCGACGTGGGTGCTGTGGGTGAGTGCGCGCGATGCTCCCTTGCGGAACAGCCTGTACACGGCGTACATCAGGGCGAGCACGAAAAATGCGCTCAGGAAATCGGGAATGACGTTGATCAGGACCCATTGTCCAAGGTTGCCAACGCGGTCGAACGCACCCGCGACATCGCCCGAGAGCAGGAGCGAGATGGTGCTGCCCATTTCGCGGCCCATATTGCCAATGGCATCGGTCGAATCGAGGGCAGCACGCGAGGTATCCGGGAGCAGGCCCGCGATTTCCTGGAGCATTGAATCGAGGCGCGAGGAATCGCCGCGCAGGGAGTCAATGGCCTGGGGCGGGGTCGTCAGCGAGTCCGCAGCGGCGGTGGCGTCCTGGGGCGGCGTCGCGTCCTGGGTGGCGAGAATGAAGTTCGTCAGGGTCATGGTTCTCAATTTACGATCTCTCCTGCGTATAATAGGGGTTCATATCCCAGCGATCTTGCCGAGACGCTACCAATGACACCCACATTCCGGAAATTCCTCCCCGTAGCGACGCTGTTGGCGTGCGTTCTTCTGGGTGGATGCGGTGGTGGTGCCGATCCGGATGGGGGCGATCGAGGGCAGGCGGCGGATTCGATGGCGGTGGCGGACTCGATCGCGGCCGCCGATTCAGAGGCGGCGGCGGATTCGGTGGCGGTGGCGGCGGATTCTGCCGCGGGTCGGATGCCGGTGGCGGAGGTGGCCGAAATACTGGCCGATTCGTCCCGCACGCCGGAGGAGGCGCTTGCTGCCGCCGTGGTGGCGCTCGCGCGCGCCGTCGACGAGTACACGGCCAGCACTCAGGAAGATACCACGGCGGTCGGCAGCGGCAGCGCCGTGCTCGGCGAAGCGCGGGGTGCGGCGCGCGACTACTCGCTCCGCATTTTCTGGGCGCTCGTGCTCTTCGCCATCAGTTATGGCATCGTGGTCACGCTGACGTGGCTGCTGGACCGCGTCGCCGAGGCGAGCCCGAAGCGGCGGCTGCTATTCAAGCGGCTCGTGCCTATTGCGCGACTCGTGGTCTGGATCATGTTCGCCTATATCGTGCTTCGGCACGTGTTTGACATCAACGCGCAGAACCTGTTTGCGGCCGCGGCGGCGATCGGTGTGGCGGTGGGTTTTGCGGCGCAGGATCTGCTGAAGAATATTTTCGGCGGTCTGGTCATTATTTCAGACCGGCCGTTCCAGGTGGGCGACAAGATTTCAGTGGGCGGGACGTACGGCGAGGTTACATCGATCGGGCTGCGCTCGACGCGGCTGGTGACGCCAGACGACAACCTGGTCACGGTCCCGAATGCACAGCTGGTCGATACGCAGGTGGCGAATGCCAATGCGGGCGCGCTCGATCTGCAGGTGGTAACGGATCTGTATCTGCCGGGATTTGTGGATGAGACACAGGCGAAACGGATTGCCTACGAGGCGGCGGCCAGTTCCAAGTACGTCTACCGGAAGAAGCCGATCGTGGTGATTGTGCTCGATGAGTTCAGCGAAACGTTTATTACGCATGTTATGGTGAAGGCGTACGTGCTCGATACGCGCTACGAAATGCTGCTCAAGAGCGATATCACGGAGCGGGCCCGCCGCGCGTTCCGCGCGGCGGGCCTGATCAGCCCTGGACACGGATCGCGGAAATGGGTATGACGCGTCAGGACGCCATAACGTTGTTGGAGGAGGCTGTCCGAGAGGCGCTCGCCGAGTGGGATGCGGCGTCCGTGCAGGGCGCCACGATCGGTGTAGCGGAAGCGTGCGCAGAGGCTGTACGCGCCCTTGAGGATCTCGTAGCGGATGTCGCCAGTCGGTCAGACGGGAGTGAAGCGGCGCGTCTTGCGGCCTGCCGCGATGTCCTGGGGAAACGAATTATTCCGGCGCTCGACGCCGAACTGAGGCGAATTGGGGCAACCGACGCGCAGCTTCGGGCGACGGCCAGCGTATTTGAGAGCCTGCACGCGGCGGCAAATGACCTTCCGGAAGAGGCCGTTTGGCCGGAGCCCGCAGGCTCTGTCTCCTGGCCCCGTGCGCTGACCCGCCGCCTCCTCTCGAAAGAGGGTGAGCGCACCGTCACGGTGCATGCGGCGCAGCAGGGCCACACGATTGCGGCCGTGCACGCGCCGCACGAAGTGGTCGCGCTCGCGAGCCCACTCGTCGAGCAGACGGCCACGGGCATGAGCCGGGCGGTCAAGGAGCTCACCGCGCTCTGGCATGCGCTGCTCGATATGGAGCGCGCGGCGTATCTGCGAACTGCGGAGGAGGATGGTTCGGAGGATCGTGATTCGGCCGGCGTAGGTTCGGCGGCGCGCATTCGCGAGGCGGCCGCCCGGATCATGGCGGCCGGCCGGGATGTGGGGGCGGCCGCCGAGCGGTGCGATGTGCACGCGGTCCGGATCGTGCTCTCGGATGCCATCCGGCGACGCATGTTGGACGCGGGTTCTTCGGGGGTCGGCCGCGCGCCGGCTCGCCGGCGCG
>JAJCYQ010000093.1 GCA_029262835.1 Bacteroidota bacterium | reverse complement strand
GAGCGGGTCCCGGTGGTGAACCCGGATCAGATCCGCTACCCGAATGGTTTGGCAGCCTTCGGGCGCACATTGTGGTTCAACGTGCTGGAGGGGAGGCGGAATCCGCCGAGCGACGCCAGGCTGTACTTACGGAGCGTGCAGGTCCCGAGAGGCTACTGAGGTCCGGCCGGTCAGGGCTTCGGCCATGCGCAAGGTTCCCGCGGGATAGACGATGTTGCCCACATTCCCCTTCCCGTCCGAGTCGGAGGACATCGTGCAGAGGTCACGTCGGCCGAGTGGGTCGGGGGTCGAGCCGCGTCTCGGAGGACGGGAAAGGTCGTCTTGACCTAGCTCCCACGGCCGGAGCCAGGATCGCACCCTTCGGGTTCAATTCCCGCCGTCTCCACTATTTCAGCGCGGGTTGAGTTGCGGATCCGAAGCCCGTTTCTACCGGGCACGGGTACTTATCGCTCGATCGGTAAGATCGCCTCGAGGAGCCGATCCGTGCGCTGGATCCAGCTGTTGGGTCCGGAACCGTCGTGGGCCTCGCCGCCGGTGAAGACGTAGCCGGCCGCCTTGAGGTCCTCGGCGAAGGCCAGGCTGAAGCCGCGCACGTCGAAACCCTCGCGCTCGCTCTTGCCGTCGTAGCGCGCCCAGTCAAGGTAGATGGCGAGGTCTTGTTGAGGCGCCCGCCGGAGCATGTCCTGGTTGGAGGAGCGGAAACCGGGCTCCCACCGCATCGACTGCAGACCGAGTCTGCCAAAAAGGCCCGGGCGATTGAACGTCGCGTACGTAGCGGCGTAGCTGGCCATGTTCCGGCCCACCACGGCACGGCCCACGGGGTCTTCGATGGTCGAGTAGGTAGAGTCGATCAGGGGCACGAGCTGCTCCTCCACCACATCCAGGTAGGCTTCCAGGCCATCTCCCACGTAGTCGACGTAGGGCATGGTGGGACCGAAGTACGGCACGAAGACAACGATCGCAGGCTCGACCAAATCGCCCATCAGGTTGTCGAGCGACGGCTTGATGTGGGCCGCCGCCATCTCGGGCCGAGTGTCGAGCATGTACACCACGGGATAGCGCCGCTCGCCAGAGTAGGCGCTTGGCAGATATACCCCCAGTTCGACTGTCGCCCCGCTACTGCTGGCGTCGAACGACGCCGACTCGATCGTGCCCTGTCGGCCCACGGGAGGTTCTTCCAGGTGTGCCGGAGCAGTCCACCCGGGCATCACCAGCTCGGAATCGCCGAAGTCGATTCGCGCCCGACGGGGGTTGGCGGGATCCGCCTCCGCCGCTCCGAAGTCGACCGCGAAGGAGTACTCAAGCCGCGCATCGTTCTCGAGCTCGGTCGAGAAGTAGAAGAAGTCGGTGCCTTCGATCCGACGCATCTTACGGTCGGTGCGTCCGCCGAACAGGTCGCTGAGCAGCGCAACTTCCTGAGCCTCCCCGAAGTACACGAAGTGCACTTGGTCCCGTCCCTCGACAACCGGCACACTGTCCAGTTCCCCCAGCCAGGCATCGACCAGCGAGGGACGCTCCGCCGCGGGCGCGGCACGGATCGACGCCGCGCGAGCTTCGAAGTCAGACGCAGGCAGAATCCCCTCGAGCCGATCCGCCAGTCTCACCGGGGCTTCCGCTGGCACGATATCGATGCGCGCCCATTCGGTAAGACTGCGCGCGTACAGCCGACCCGCAACATATGTGGGGGGCGTCCAGACGAGGCTATCGAATACCTCCAGGCGGGCCGACTCGGCGAAGCCGTCGGGGCCGGCCGGCGCCATGCTTACATCACCGTCCTTGGTCACCACCACGAGATGGTCGTTCAGAACCATGAGGAAGCCGTCGCCGGGCTCCCGTGACCGCCACAGGCGTTCGCCCGTAAACGTATCGACGGCATTGAGGATGCGATCGTTATAGCCGTAGAGGACATCGTCGTGATGCACGCTGACGACGTAGGTGTGCTTGAGGTCCGGCGTTTCCCAGAGCAACTCCAGGGCGTCGTCGGGCGCGTCGGGACGCACGCGAAGCAGGCGCGAGTTCTCGCGGGTCTTGACGAGGATCGTGTCGGGCGCCGTCGGGACCAGGTTCGTCGTCGCACTGCCGGTCGGAATACCGAGCCCTCCGTGCGGTGCCTGCCACAGCAACGACCCGCTGTCCGGGTCGACACCGACCAAATGTTCATCGCCCACCAGCACGACCTGCAGCTCACCCCGAACTTCCACGAAACTGGCCGATTGGTACTGGGTCGACGTCTCGATGGAGACTGACCAGAGGACCTCGCCCGTATTCGCGGCCAATCGCACCAGCCCACCCGGACCGTCAAAGTCAGCGCTGGCCTGCACGATCACTGAATCGCGAAACCAGAGCGGCGAAGCCGCATAGCCGTAGAACGGCACGCCAGCACCCAGATCCTCGACTAGGCTGACCCTCCAGCGTTCGGCACCCGTTGCCAACTCCAATGCGAAAAGTCCGCCCTGATTGTCGAGCGCGAACACGTGTCCATCGGCGATCAGCGGTGTAGCGATCGGGCCATTGCTGGAGCCGAATCGCCCAGGGAACATCTCGCCGATGCGAGTGCGCCAGAGCGGCTCGCCGGTGTCCGCGTCGAACGCCTCCATGTAGTTGCCATCAGAGTCCGAAGATCCGGTAACAGCCACCCCGTCGCGGACCGAAATCGCCGAGTACGCACTGCCGATGTCCTTCTTCCAAACAACCTCGAATCGGTACGTTTGGTCCGTCCGGATTCCGTCGGGATCGAAGACGGTGAGATCATGCGATGGCCCTCGCCAGCCCGCCCACTCGCCGGTCTGGCCGGCGGCTGGAGCTGCGGCGGCGAGCGCCGCCGCTACGACGAAGCATCGTGCAACAGTGGTCATAGTGTTCTTCCTCGAATGCGGTCCGTCCATCTGGTCGGCGGAGCACAAGGGCGCCCAGCATAGCGCATGGTCCCAGTGGCCGACACCGCCCCTGGACTCCGGCTACGCGCCGACTCGACACCTCCAGATGTCTCCACAACTGGGGTCGACTCCAGGGACTGATGGGGACTCCAGGGCACTCAAATGGGGACGGCAAGTCATGGAATTTCGAAGTACTTCCGACGAAAGGCGCTGGCCATCAAGTAGTCAGCGACGCTTCGTGCCTGTCGATCCCGTTGAGCCGCACGACTCCGAGACCACGACGTCGCGCCGGACAGACCTTGATTCTCCCGAGGACACTACCTTCAGCGCTACCGGCGCCGGGGCGCCTTGGCGGTTGAGAGCCGTCTCGGCGGCTACTCGGGCCACAGGCCCTCTGTCCGTAGCCACTCGACAACGACCTCCACTGGAATCGCAGCCTCGTGTCGCCACCAGGTTGCTGACAGCTCCTCGTTGAAGTTCGCCGCGCCACCGAGAAACACCCCAGCCATGTGGTGGTCGTTCGCGAAAAAAACGGGCGATCCTGAGTTGCCGGGATAGGTGTTCGACGCTAGCCCGAAGATACGGTACTTGCTGCCCGCGGCGCCGCTCCAGCGCGTGCCGGGTGAATGAAAGTGCCAGGTACCGTCGCCCGCCGACACGTAGCTGCTGTCGAAGGCCTCAAGGGCGGCCGCATCCTGGTTGTCAGGATCCGCGCCACCTACGGAATCCCGTAGCGCGTCATAGACACTCTGCTGCTCGATTGAGTGCGGGAAGATGAGCCTCGAGTTGTCGGCAACTTCCTGGGGCGAATTATTCGGATGGCCAATCACGTACATCGACTCGTCGGGCTGCGTCGCCCGTTCGCTTAGCGCGAGCACGCGGCCGGTCCGATCCGCCAGGGTAAGCTCGCAATTGCTGAGTTTCAGCGCCGCGAGATCCAGGTCAGGATCCGTGCTCAGCACCACCTCCTCTACGTCGCATCGGGACGGTGTCGCTGGGATCATGGGGAAACCCTGTTGGGCCGATGGGCCGACTTCGTAGTCGAATTCGACCTTTACGAGCCTCAAGACGAGAAGGTCGGCAACGTGTCGATTCGTAACAACCAGATCCGGTGCAACCAATGCCCCGCTGCCCTGAATCCTCTGATTGAGCCGAATGGACACGGCACCTTCAGAGTTCTTGACGACGCCCCGATAAAACTCCGGGGCGCGCGTCAGGGCTCCCGGATACAGCTTCACAACGCTGTCGTACAGCTCTGATCGGGCCAGGGCCACGGTGCGGATAATCGATGGCCGCAGGTCCTCGGAGACGATCGGCGCCCACTCGATCCCCAGTCCAATGACCTCCTCGAGCACGGTGGCAAGTTGGGAGTGCACCGCCGCTGGCGACTCGGTACCAGCAAGCAGTGCCTCGTTGAGAGCCCGGTGACGGGAGATGGATGAAGAAAGGCCCAGGATCAGCGCTTTGTCCACGTCCATCGGAGGAAAAGCGGCAGGGCCGTCGGGTATCGGGCCTGCCATCACCATCACGTCGTCATAGTCGCCGGACGGGAGGTCGGACATCCAGCGGAGATCCGAGTCCCACCCATCGCGCTCGTCATGGGCCACGTACCACTGGCCACCCGACCACGGCATCGCCAGGTCGAACAGCTCCCTTCTCCCCCACGCCGCCCGGAGATCCATCCCCACTTCGGCGTCGCCGGGAACCCGCAGGAACTGCGCTTCGAGGTCGCCCAGCGGGATCCCGTTGTCAGCAACAACAGTGTCCCAGAAGTTCACGAGAGGACTCTCAGCACTGAAGGTCCCATCTGCGTTCCTCTCAACGCGAGTGACCAGACCGTCCAGGTTGACGAGCCCAGGCACCGTTGCCTCAGCCGTCTGCGAGTCCACCGTGGCGTCGCCAATCTGGATCTCCGACCGGCCAACGTCGACACGTCCCTCTACTCCACCATCGGGAATCGTGGCCGCCTGGCAAGCGACCAGCGTCAGCGTCGCGACACCAGACAACGCCGCGACACAGCGCCGCCGCTCAACCATCGTCGCCGGCATCGCGAAGCTTCGCGAGCTCGGCCTCGAGCTTGAGCCTCTCGATCTCAGCCTTCGCGACCTCGTTGCGCAACTGGAGAATCTGCTGTTCGAGTTCCAGCGATGCCCGTTGGTCTAGCGAGTCCGCCGAACCTTGGACGCCCGCCAGCTTGATCTGAGCCTCGAGCAACGCAACTTCGCTATTGATCTTGTCGATCTCCGCGCGACGGACGCTCGCTTCGTTGGCGCCTGAGTAGCTCATCTCGGCTTCGAGCAGTTCCCTACGCTGCGTGAAGGAGTCGATCTGCCCCTGGAGGGCAAGGGTCATCGCCTTCTGGTTTTCGGTGGTGATCTCGTTGGACTGCTTGATTGCACTCAGGTACTCCGCCGGCAAGGCGCGCAGAGCCTCCGTGGCGCGAGCCATCTCTGACTCCGAGTCGTTGCCCAGCTTGGTCAGAGCCCCATTGGCGCCGAACGCAGCGGTGAGACTCGACTTCGACCAAACCGAGTCACCGAACGCGAGGAACGTCACCGGCGAATACCCATCCTGTACGACTTCCGTGGTGGCCGACAGGGCCACCAGAGTCGGCCCGTCACCCTGACCGCGCTTCTTGTGGAGCGTCAGACGAACTGGACGCCCGCGCCGGAAATAGATGCCGCGATACATACCCTTGGAAGCCACATTGCCAACCGGCGCTGCGAGGTTCGTCGGCGGGTCGGAGACCACAACGGCCAGGCCGAGCCGCTCCCACAACCTCCACGAGGCCGCCGGCATCGCAGCCTGCAACTGCGCATTCGACGGCTTCGCAGGCAGGCCCTTCATCGTGGCCTCGGTCGGCAAGTCAGACATCTCGAGAATGAATCGAACAGGCTCGACCTTGGGGGCTTCCTTGCGATTCTTCCAAGCGAGGAACGCCTGGTCGGCGAGCTTCTCCTCGGCCCGGAGGTTCACGATCTGGGCTTGGACTCGCTTGATCTGCGCGCTGAGACGCTCCTCAGCTACTGCGTTCGCGGCAGTTATGAGTCGCTCGCTCAGATCCAACTGCTTGCCCAGGAGGGTAGCGATCGTTGCCTTTACCCGTACTCGCGATGTTGCCGCACCCGTCTGTTCCGTCAGATAGAGAGTCTCCGCCGGCGTGGCACTGAAACCAACGCCCAGGATTCGCGCTGCGCTCACGGCTAATCCGAAAACGTTCTTCGCTACGACGCCGAGCTGGCCCGTCGATACCGCATTCACCGAGCTCACCAAGCCCTGGCTCGTGAACTCGACCTTCAGTTCCTGGTTGGAGAGACGCCGATGATTGAGGTCGAGCTTGATCAACGCGCCCGAGTCAGCCACAACCTCTAGCGAGGTCGCGACGTCGGACACGCGCTCCACTCGAGCCCGCTTGCCGAAGTCGAACTTCGAGGTGACCTTGGCGGTGACGACGAGGACACTCTTGGGCAGGAAGTAGCTGACCTCTGGCTGGGCGTCCTGCACCGGCGCCGGCTGAGTTGCGGGCGGTGACGTGGTGCCGCCGCAGGCCGCGACGGTGGCCGTCGCGAGGATGACTGTGAGTCGGGCCAATGACCGCACGGGACACCTCCGAGTTACTTGCAGGTTCGGAACGCTACCAGGTAGAGCCTCTGAGCGAGGCGACCTGCAATATGCCGTTCACTGGGTTGAGAGGCAATCCCGCCGCGCCAATAGACCGATCGCACCGTTCGGGTTCGACTCCCTGACCGCTCCCGCCGTCTCACGGAGGACGAGATGTATAGTCCGCGCCGCCGCCTGCCTCTCCTTCGTGGGTGGTCCTGCCGGAAACGGAGCGACGTGATGATCGAGAGCGACCGGGCCGCGCCCAACCAGGTCGCGATCGTCCACCTGATAGCTTGGCAAAGCGTCGATCTCGTGAGTCGCGGCATTCCGCCACGGAATCGCGATAGCCTGCCCACCACGGATGTGATCTTCGTCGAGGGTGACGAGGTCAAAACCCGCGGGATCAGTGCGGAGGGTGAAGCCGGCGAGGCGCAGAGTAGCCGCATGCGGCAGTTGGCGACGATGATCGCTCCCAACAGCGATAGCTTGTGGGGAGATCAGGAACTCGAAGTCATAGCCATCAGGTGATCATTGCGGTGCGGCCCTCGCCGGTTGTGTGAC
>JAJCYQ010000092.1 GCA_029262835.1 Bacteroidota bacterium | reverse complement strand
AGAACCCGCTGTTGCTGACGAAAATGGCGTTTATCAAGGCGTGAGGAGCGAAGTATGGCAGCGTCATTCGAGCGACGAACAACACAGAGAAACGCCATTTTCGACGCTACCCTGCTGGACGGGGCCAATTTCGCGTCCGCCATCGTTGTCCTCACCTCGAGTAACGCTGCTACACTTCGGTTCGTACGCCTTGGCGGACACGAAATTGGCTACCGTCAGCGGGTTCTGACGTAGAGTTAACAGCCCCTAAAACGAGTACGTCAGGCGCGCCATGGCCATGCGGCCCAGCTGGGGCGCGCCAATGAACTCGTAGTGCTCGTTGTCGGTTACGTTCGTGACGTTCACGTCGAGGCGCAGCCCCGGTGTGAAATCCGACAGGTCGTAACCGGCCCCGATGTCCAGCAGGAAATACGAGTCGATGGTGCCCTCAAACGGTCCTGAGCGGATAGGAAACTCTTCGGTGTAGCGCCCTGCGAGATTCACCGAGAGGCCATTGCGGAACGTGTACTGGGCGCCACCGCGGCCCTTGAACGTCGGCGCGTTGAGTGCAAGGCTGAGTTCAGAGCCGTCCTCATCGAGTTCTTCGGCGTCGAAGAAGTCATCGCTGACGAGCGACACGTTGCCGAACAGGCTCAGTGCGTCGCTGGCCAGGTACTGGAAGGCCACGTCCGCTCCGAAAAAGTCCACGTTCCCGAAGTTGCGGTAGGAGAGCATGAGCTCCGGCACGGCGCCAGGTCCGGCATTGTTCTCGGCCGCCTGCACAACGGCGACAGGTGTCTCGGCGTCGGGCAGGCTCCCGCCAGCAATACCCATGAGGAGCCCCGAAACAGCCTCTGGCGAGAGGCCGAACTGGCTGAGCGCTCCCGCAAGCTGTGCGTTGCCGGCAATACCTGCCGTCAGGGCGGCCTGCAGATCCGCGTTCAGCGTCGGCACAAACACGAGCGGTGTTTCCATGAGGAGTGGTCCCACGAAATCCTCGCGGTTCGTGTAATAGCCGTCGATGGTAACCAGCAGCTTATTGTTGAAAACGCCTTTGTAGCCGACTTCAAATGTCTGCGTAATGGTCTGATCAAGCGGCGCGATATCTACCAGGTCATTTACGAAGTTCGTCTGACCCGTATTGGGGTTGACAATGCCCATTGCTCCACGCGAGAAGCCCTGGACATTCGTTCCTGCCTGTGGTGAGAGAAGCGCGACGAGCTGACCGACGACAGGCTCCGGAAGCGCCAGGCCATTCTGTGCCAGAATAGCGGCAATCGTTGGTGTGCCAAGTGCGGCGAGTCCATCATACACGGACGCGTACGTTGCATCGAGGGGGAGTCCCACAGGAGTTGGCGCGCCGAGCGAGGCCGGGTTCAGACTCGATGCAACCAGGTCGGTGCCCGCGATGGGCTCGAAGGCGGCATTGCGCTCCCACGTGAACCCATCGGCGGCTCCGAGACCGCGGACCGTGATGAGTCCACCAACCTGCCCGGCCACGATATCAAGAAAGCTGAAATTGGTGCCCGGAGAGGAGAACGCGCGGTTATATGTGGCGCGGAAGGAGTGGCTCGTATTCGGCTTGAAAACGAGCGCCGCCCGCGGAGAGAGCTGCACTTCATCGACGACACTGTGGTAGTCTGTCCGAAGAGCGACGGTGAGGTCCAGCATATCCGTCACGCGCGACGTTGTCTGGATATAACCGCCGTATTCGTTGATGTCATCATCATTCTCATTGCGGCCGAGAATGGTACCCTCCGTGTCCGGGCGGGTAAATTCCATGTCGCCGCCCACAATCACATTGTGGCGGCCGTTGGAGAGGTTGAAGTCGTATTGGGCCTGTGCCACGAACTGTCCGCCCTTGTCCACGACGGGATCTGACACGCCATTCTGGTCGAAGTCCTGTCCGTATACAAACGAGTCGCCGGCGTCATTCTTGTTGTAGTAGACCTGGGCGAAGAAATCCTTGAGCAGGAAGCGGAGCTGGTAGTACTGGTAGCCGAAATCGTCCGCCTGCAGCGTTCCAATACCTGAGAGTACGGTCGAGTTGAGCTGCGAGAAACCGCCGTTGGCTATGACCGAACCTTCATCCGAGAAACGGTATTCCAGTGAACCGTTCAGGTTCAACTTGTCGAAGTCATTGTCCCGGGGGCCGAACGGTGGCACCCAGGGGGCGTCGTCCGGGCTGTTGGGGTCGAGTTCCCAGTCATCGGCCTGCGAATACATGCCCGTGACCTTGTATCCGAACTTGCCGCTCGGTCCGACGACACCCGCGTGTCGGAACTGCGTGGCAAAGAGCGAGCGCTCGCCGCCCTGGACGGAAATGGTCGTTCCGGGGTGTGTGAAGGGGTCCTTCGTGGTAAAGTGCACAACGCCTGCATCCACACCGGCACCATAGAGCGCCGATCCGGGCCCGCGCACGACCTCAATCCGGTCCAGGTCCACGTTCATGTTGGGCATGATACTGTAGATGTTTACCGCCAGCGACGGCACGGCCGCCTGCCGGTAGTCCGTGAGCACGTGGGCCGCTCCCGAAAAGGCATTGTTGAAGCCGCGAATGACCAGTTCCCGCCGGTCTACGCCTGTCTGTTGCATATCCACACCCGGCGTGGAGCGCAGCACTTCAACCGAAGAAGCACTCACATCGCGGGCGATCTCCTGCGTGCTCAGGATCGATACCGAAGCCGGCGCATCGAGCGCCTTCTCCTCTCGCCTTGATGCGGCGACGACGACCGTATTGAGCTCAAGTCCCTGCTGGCCGAGGATGAAGTCGACCGTGTGCGACCCGCCTGATGTGACGGTGACACTCTCCTCTTCTTCCTGGAAGCCGACGAACCTGGCGCGCACAAGCACAGTACCTGCCGCGACGCTGAAAGAATACCGCCCATCGGCGTCGGTGGCCGAACCACCAATCATATTGCCATTTGGCGAAAAGGCGACAATATTGGCCCCGGCCAGTGCAAGCCCATCCTGGGCGTCGACAACGCGGCCTGAAATGGTCCCGTTCTGGGCGGAAGCGCTTTCGGTAAGGCACAGACAGGTCAGCGCCAGGAGCAGGCTCAAAAGCCCTGTTTTGACATAGCGAGGGTTCATGGGGTTATCTCATGGATGAATGGGCGGTGAATTGCGTGACGGCAATTATACAAAAAACATTCTCAGTTGCACACCCCTGCCGGTTCATCCTCAAGAACGATGGCGGCCTCGAGTGGAACAATGGCCACCTCGTCCTGGCACACAAACGGCAATCGGTTGTCGGTGTGAACGAGGACTTCCGTGTCCTGGGTCTTGACCGTCCAGGTCACGTCGTGCCCCTTGAACTCACGCCGCGTTATGATGCCACGTGTGGAGGCATCCGCACTGGTCGGGGCGAGCGTCAGATGCTCGGGCCGGAGCGAGACCCACGTGGGACCGCTACATGGCCGGTCCAGCGCAATCGGGCCGAATCCGGTCTGCGCGTGGAGCCCGTCGGCCTCGGCCAGGACCAGGTTCGTGAGTCCAAGGAATTGAGCCACAAACGGTGTTTTCGGGCGGAAATAAATGTCTTCCGGTGTTCCGGTCTGTTGGATGCGACCGTCCCGCATGACGGCGACCCGATCGGCGAAGGAAAGGGCCTCTTCCTGGTCGTGCGTAACCATGATGGCCGTGATTCCGAAAGCCGCCAACATGGCCTTGATCTCGGCACGCGTCGACTGGCGCAGTTTGGCATCCAGGTTGGAAAAGGGTTCGTCAAGCAGGATGAGGGATGGTCGTGGGGCAATGGACCGCGCAATGGCGACGCGCTGCTGCTGGCCACCGGAGAGCTCATGCGGGTACCGGTGCCCGAGTCCCTCCAGGCCGACGGCTGATAGCAGGAGGCTGACCTCCTCGCGGCGATCGGTACGCCCCTTCAGGCCAAAACCAATATTCTGTGCCGCGGTCAAGTGCGGAAACAGTGCGTAATCCTGAAAAACGATACCAATGCCCCGCTTTTCGGGGGGTACAGGCTCGGCGTTCGGTTCATTCAGGAGGCGACCATCATAGCGGATGGTTCCGGACTCTGGCGCATCGAAACCCGCCAGTACACGCAGAAACGATGTTTTTCCGCAGCCGGATGGGCCCAGCAGCGCAAACATTTCGCCCGGGTGGACCTGGAACGTGACGTCCGTGACAACGGGCGGCAGCGACACGCCGTGGCGCCTCGTGATACCCTCAACATCAAGTATGGGGGAGTGACGGTTCATACAGGCAGTTCTGATGTCCGGTTCGATTCCCGGTGAAGCAGCAGCCCCACGAACAGCGACGATACAGCGACGATCAGGAGGGCGTGTGGAGCAGCCAGGGCATACTGCGCTTCGCTGGTCATGCTCCACACGTTCACAGCGAGCGACTGGAAACCGATCGGGGAAAGCAGATACGTCAGGGGAAGTTCCTTCATGACCGACAGGAAGATGAACGCGGCGGCCGTCACCAGGCCCGGGCGGATACTGGGGAGGACGCTCGTCACGAAGGCGGCCCGACGGGAGCGGCCGAGCGTGCGGGCCGACTCCTCTACGGAAGGGTTTATCTGGAAGAACGCCGTACGGAGCGGGCCCAGGGCTTCCGCGAGGAAGTGGACGGCGTATACGAATACGAGCAGGGTCAGCGTCTGATAGAGTCCCGGGGCGAGCGCGAGCGTCATGAAAATGACAGCGAGTGCGAGGGCGAGTGGCGGAATGGCATATCCCATCCAGGCGGTGCGTTCCAGCCATTGGATGGGGCGGATTTTGAGTCGTGCGCCTGCATAGGCGATGGGAAGGGCGAGGGTCACGGTCAGAATGGCTGCTGGTGCGGACGCGGACACCGACCCTGCGAGAGCGGCAAGTACGTTGACGCCGGGCGTTCCGATGCCCCGGAGGGCCCAGAAGGAGAGCGTCACGACGGGCAGGACGACCGACCAGAGGGCGACTACGACGAGGCCCGCCAGGACGGGAAAGCGCCAGGGGCCGAGCCGTGTCCTGGGTGCCGGCACAGCCGATCCCGGCCCGCGGCGCGCCAGGAAGGTTCTGCGCAGCGTTTTGGCTTCGGCCGAGAGCAGGGCGGCGGTCATGGCGAGCAGCATGAGCGCCAGCCAGGCCGCATAGAGCCGGTCGAATGCACCTGTATATTGCAGGAAAATGGCATACGAGAAGGTTTCAAAGCGCATGAGCGAAACGACCCCGAAATCGCCGAGCACGTGGAGCACGATGAGTAGTCCACCGGCCAGCCAGGCGGGCTTGAGTTGTGGAAGCACAATGCGGCGGAATACCTGCGGCCGCGTCAGTCCCAGTGCGCGCGCCGACTCTTCGATGGACACGTCCAGCCCCAGGAATGCGGCGCGCAGATTCAGGAACAGGTAGGGGAAGGTATACAGGCTGAGCGCCAGAAGGGCACCAACGTATCCACCGGGCCGGGGAATGTCTACGCCAAGGAGGAGAGACAGGGCGCCGTATCGACCCGAAACAGCCAACAGTACATAGGCCATCACATAACCGGGGATGGCCAGTGGCAACACACCGAGAAGCGTCACAAGCCGGCGTCCGGGGACGTCAGAGCGCGTTGTGAGCCACGCCAGCGGGAGGGCAATGAGGGTGGCAACGGCGAGTACGCCAGCCGCCAGGGAAACCGTGTTTACGAGCAACTGCAGGTTCCGAGCCCGGAATACGACGGAGGTGAGCGTAGCCAAATCGGCGCTGGCCGCCCGAAGTACCAGGTAGGCAACAGGCAGGATGACGCCCGTTGCCACCACAGTAGCAGCCAACCAGATGGGCCAGTAGCGCGAAATCCCGGTCAGCCGTTTTTTCACAGGAGCCCGACTTCCCGAAGCATGGCGAGTGTGGCCTCCAGGTCGTCCATGCGTTCGAGGGCGACGTCGGGCCGGAGTTCACCCAGCTTGGAGAAGTCGGCGAGCTGCGAGCCTGGCGCGGCGTCGGTGGTGACCGGGTATTCAAACGTCTCCGACGCGAAATAATTCTGGGCCGTTGTGCCGAGCAGGAAAGAGATCAGGGCGTGGGCCTCGGCGGTCTTCCCACTCGATGCCAACTGGCCGACGCCGGCCACGTTGATCAGATTGCCGATGTTACCCGGCGCAAAAAACGACTGTTCGACCGGGTAGTCCGGGTTGTCGGCTGTGTATCGGTAGAGGTAGTAATGATTGGGCAGCCCAAGATCGACCTCGCCGTTGGCAATACCCTCCAGAATACTTCGGTTGTTGGCGTAGGCCGTGGCTCCACCCTCTTTTACGGCCGTAAGCCAGGCGCGCGCAGCCTCGTCGCCGAGGGCAACCCGCATGGCGGTCATGGCCGCCTGGAAGGAGCCATTGGTTGGCGCCCAGCCGAGGCGGGAGGCATACTCGGGGCGCGCCAGGTCCTCAATTCGCTCGGGGAGTTCGTCGCGCGATAGGCGCTCCGAAGACCATGCGAGCACACGGGCTCGGCCGCTTGTGGCGACCCAGACACCTTCCTCGGCCGAGAATCCTGGCAGTACACGGGATGTGATTTCCCCGGGCAATGCGGTGAACATGCCAGCGTTCTGCACAGCACCGAGGGCGCCCGCATCCTGCGCCCAGAATACGTCGGCTGGCGACTGGTCCCCTTCTTCGATAAGGGCTACGGCGAGTTGGGCGGTGTCTCCGTACCGGACATTGACCTCGATACCCGTCTGTTCGGTGAACTGGTCCAGGAGAGGCTGGACGAGCGACTGGCTGCGTCCAGAGTAGAGGGTGACCGAATCGGACTCCGGTTCAGAGCAGCCTGCCGCCGATATGACGAGCAGAAGGGCAAGAAATAGGCGAGCGAACGATTTCATTGGCTTGACAGGATCTGTATCTGCAGGGGTTCTATTTAGATCGAATCTAAATACTGAAGTGTCCCCATGCCGGTTTCCTGGAAGTTCTTCCCGGAAATTCCAACATTGGCGTCGTCCGGCTATGGCTTCTTGGCGGACATGCGAAGTGCGCGCCCGGCTCGGGCATGCGTCAACTCGCCATCCAGGAGGGCGGCCCGTCCGTTTACGAACACATGGTGCACGCCTTCTGCGTAGGCGTGCGGCGCGCCGAAGGTCGCCGCATCCCGAATGGTACCGGGGTCGAAGACGACAATATCCGCCATGTAGCCCACGTCCAGAATGCCCCGGTCCTCCAGGCCGAGCCGCTCCGCGGGCAGTCGCGTCATCTTGTCAATGGCCGTGGGCAGGTCCAGCACGCCTTCCTCCCGGACATAATGGGCCAGAACACGTGCGAAGGCGCCATAGTTGCGGGGATGCGGGACGCCAGCGCCAAAGGCTGGAATACCGCCATCCGACGAGATGCTGGTCCATTCATGCTGCATGATACGCGCCACATCGCCAGCCGACATGGAGTGGAACACGCCCGAACAGCTGCCGGCGGCTACCAGCTCAATGGCCACATCCGCTGCACCTTCGACCGTTACTGGCAGGCCGCGCGAGGCCAGGATATCGGCCAGGCTCATGCCGTTCAGCGACGGATCGTGGGGGCAGACGGCCGCCACAATGGTCGATGGGTCGGCGCCTCGCTCTATGGTGATATGCTCGATAACATCGTGCCGGATGCTCGCCCGCGTCTCCGGGTTTCGCAGCCGCATGCGCAGGGCCTCGCTGCCACCATCTTTCGCCCAGTCCGGGAAGAGAATGGTCATGCCCGTGCTCGACGCGGTGTATGGGTACACGTCGCTCGACACGTCAATGCCTTCCTGGCGCGCTGCATCTATCAGTGCGAGCGACTCCTGGCTGCGCCCCCACCGGTCCTTACCAATTACCTTGTGGTGTGTAATCTGCGCCCGGATGCCGGCCTTCCGCGCGACGTCTAAAACCTCCTGAACGCTGTCCAGCAGACCACCGCCCTCGTCCCGGATATGGCTTATATAGAGCCCACCGGCCGCCGCGGCGGGCGCGGCCATGGCAGCGATTTCGTCGGTCTCGGCGAAGGCACCGGGCGTGTATTCAAGGCCCGACGAAAGGCCAAAAGCGCCGTCGTCCATGGCCCGCTGTACGTAGGCCGTCATTTCGTCGAGTTCTTCCGGGCTCGGATCGCGGTCTGTCTCGCCCACGACAGCGGCCCGGATGGAGCCGTGGCCAATGAACTGACCGATATTGATGGCTCCTGGCTCATCCTCGAGCCGGGACAGCAGCGCGCCGACATGGAGCGTCGAGGAGCCGTCCTGTCCACCCATCGCGGTCGTCACGCCCTGCCTGAGGTAGTTCTCTGCCATGGGGCGTACTACAATGGCGCTACCTTCAATGGACGAACCGGTCGCATGGCTGTGGATGTCTATGAAACCTGGAGCCAGGGCGAGACCTCCGGCGTCAACGCGCTCCGCTGCCCACTGTGTTGACAGATCTCCGATGGCGGCTATCCGGTCGCCGCGCAGCCCAACGTCGGCTACCGTGCCCGGGGCGAGACCGGGAGCGCCGTAGACGGCCGCGTTCTCGATGATGACCGTAAGGTCCGAATCGCGACGCACGCCGCGTCGAAGTGCGCGGCCAGGCGTGGCTCCGGTGTGCACGCCGTCAATGACGACAGGCACGCCGTTCACCAGGACGTGCTCAACGCCGGTGGCGAGCTGGTGTGGCTTGTCGAATGTGGCATGATCCTGGATACTGTCGGCGTCAAATACAATCACATCGGCCAGGAAACCGGGCGCCAGACGCCCACGCCCTGACAGACGCAGCCTTTCGGCAGGTATCGACGTGAGCCTGCGGACCGCCTCTTCAAGTGGAATGACACCCTGTTCGCGTACGTAGCGCCCAAGGAGGCGGGCCGCGTTGCCGTAGGCCCGTGGGTGCTGACTCTGCTCGAGCACCCGGCCTTCCGGCGCCATGGATCCGGCATCGGACCCGAACGCCATCCAGGGAAGCGCAATCTGTCTCCGTACATTCTCTTCCGACATCAGGAAGTACACGACTTCAACGCGGCTGGAATCCTGGATGACCAGGTCCACAATCGTTTCCTCAGGCCGCTGCCCACGCTCGGCCGCGATATCCGAGAGGCGCCGGCCAATCAGGTGCCGGAGGGAATCCTGCCTGAGTCCTGCAATCATGGTACCCTCCGCGCCAGCAGCCAGGTAGAGATTCTCCCAGTCGTCGGTAGGTGTATTTATTTCCACCTCTACGCGTCGTCGCGTGTTTGAAGCCTGGAGTCGCTCTCGCCAGGCACCAAAACCTCCTTCCTGCACCCAGGGCGGCATGGCGGCGTCGAGCCCGGTTGAGCCGGCAGTATAGGTGTACATATTTGCACCTACCTTCTGTCCGGCTGCCCGTGCCCGCTCGACACGTGCTATGACGCTGTCCAGTTTGTGCCAGTTGTCAGCCCCCGCCGCTTTCAGATGAAAGATTTCGGCCCGGACACCCGCCTCTCGTCCAATCGTCAACAGCTCGTCGAGCGCTTCGAGCAGGCGATTGCCCTCGGATCGCATGTGCGATACATACAAACCGTCATACTCGGCGACAACCTCGCTGAGGGCAATCAGTTCTTCCGTATCGGCGTAGAAGGCCGGCGCATAGATGAGTGACGTGCCCAGCCCCAGAGCGCCATCTTTCATGGCCTGCCTGACAAGGCCGCGCATGCGCCGGAGTTCTTCCTCTGATGGCGGCCGGTCTTCATAGCCCAGTTCATGCACGCGCACGGTCGTTGCGCCCACAAAACTGGCCACGTTCGTCGAAATCCCCTGCTTCTCGAGGCCGTCCAGGAATTCCCGGAGCGTGGTCCACGTGAAGGGTGGATCGGTGCCGAACTCCTCGGCCTTCATGGCTTCGTTGAGCGGTCCTTCGCTTGTTCCCTCCCCGAATACCTCGACCGTGACGCCCTGCATGATGTCACTCATGGAACGGCCGTCCCGAACCAGCCGCCCGGCTGCCCAGGAGAGCATGTTGATGAAGCCGGGAGCGACGGCCTTCCCCGTGGCATCGATTTCAAGCCGCGCCGTCCGGTCTGGCAGCAGCGCGACGACCGTGATGGAGTCATCATCAATAGCCACATCGGCGACGTACGGCGTGGTCCCGGAGCCATCATATACCGTTCCGCCCCGTATGATGATGTCATGATCGGGAGATGCGCAGGCCGAGAGTCCGGCCACGAGCGCGAGAAAAAGGAAAACCCTATACATGCCGGTGAACCATGGTTGCGTGCGACTGGTCGACGCACATCATGAGGATTTCGCTGATGTTCACGTGGGGCGGCCTCGTGGCCGCCCAGAGCATGGCATCGGCCACATCTTCTGCGCGGAGCGGCGTCATATTGGCATACACCTGCTCGGCTTTTTCCCTGTCTCCTTCGAAGCGCACGAGTGAAAATTCGGTCTCAACCAGTCCCGGGCTGACCGATGTCACGCGGACCGCCGACCCGTGAACGTCCATTTTCAGTCCCTCGTTGAGGGCGCGGACGGCGTGCTTCGTGGCGCAGTATACCGTGCCCCCAGGGTATACCCAGTGGCCGGCCGTGGAGCCGACATTGATGACATGCCCGCGGTTGCGCTCCAGCATACCGGGCAGGACCGCGCCGGTCACGTGCACCAGTCCTTTCACATTGGTATCGAGCATACCATCGAGGTGCTCCGGGGTCGTGGCATACCCCGGCGCCAGCCCTAATGCTTTGCCAGCATTGTTGATGAGCACGTCAATGTGCTTCCAGGCCCCCGGAAGCGAAGCAAAAACCGTATTGACGGCGTCGCGATCCGTCACGTCAAGGACGCGTACCAGGACGTCGGCGCCCGTGGCGCCAGCGACATCGCGCGCGGCGCGTTCGAGTCTGTCTTCGCGCCGGGCCATCATGATGATGCGTGCGCCCGCCGAGGCAAAGGCTTCGGCGGCCGCGCGGCCGATACCCGCCGATGCACCGGTCACGCACACTGTGGAATCATTCAGGGTGTTCATGAAGTTTGCGTATACTGTTTACGATACATTTCTACCTTCAACATACTTCATTTCACAGATGCATTCATTGCTACAGTTGAGGACCCCGGCGTGCTGCCTTCTGGTCGCTACTCTTTTTATCATCACGCCCGGAGATGCCGCCGCCCAGGAGGGTGTGCCGAGCCCTCGCGTCCAGTGTGCGGCCGGGCAGGCAGCGGCGTACGCCTGTGACGGCGTGGATCTGCTGTCCCGTCTGGCTCCGGCCGACATGGGAGCAATGACCGAAAACGGGCAGTCCACACTGAATGACCTTTGGGGCTGGACGGACGCCGAGACGGGAATGGAGGTCGCCGTCATAGGCCGTTCCAATGGGACGTCGTTCGTCGATGTCACGGACCCCTCGTCGCCGCAGTACCTGGGAAACCTGCCCCTGCGGGCGGGGACAGTAGCCAGTTCGTGGCGCGACGTCAAGGTCTACGCGGATCACGTATACATCACGGCAGACAATGCGGACGGGGCCGGCGTGCAGATTTTTGACCTGCGGCAACTCCGTGGTTTGGCGTCTGGTAGCCGGACATTTGCTGAAACCGCCGTGTATGATGGCATAAGCCGAGCACACAATCTTGTGATCAATGAAGACTCGGGTTTTCTGTACGTCGTTGGATCCGGAGGAGAATCGTCATGCGGCGGTGGCCTGCACATGGTGGATATATCAGAACCCGCCAGTCCTCAGTTCGTCGCGTGTTTTTCTGATCCGGGGACAGGCCGAGCAGGAACGGGTTACGTGCACGATGCCCAGTGTGTCACATACCAGGGCCCCGACACCGACCATACAGGGCGGGAAATATGCTTCGGTCTGAACGAAACGCACGTTACCATTTCCGATGTGACAGACAAAACGGCCGCCCTTCCGTTGGCGCGGGCCTCCTACCCCAATGTGGCCTATGTACACCAGGGATGGCTCTCGGCGGACCAGCGGTATTTTTTTCAGGGTGACGAACTCGATGAGCAGCAGGGCATAACGACCAGCCGGCGGACACTTGTCTGGGACGTGTCGGACCTCGACGACCCTGTTCTGGCCACCGAGTATTTTGCGCCCGGGACGTCCATTGACCACAACATGTACGTGGTCGGCAATCGTCTCTACCAGTCCAACTATGTGGATGGACTGCAGGTGATTGATATCTCCGACCCCGAAAACCCGCAACAGATCGGGTTCTTTGATACGCAGTCCGTTCCTGGAACATGGTCAGGCTCCTGGAGCAATTATCCATTTTTCCGAAGCGGCGCCATTGCCGTAACAAGCAGTCACGACGGGCTGTTCATGGTGCAGGAGAGCGACCGGGCGCTGGTGACTGATGTGGCCGAGGCAGCGGAGCTGCCGCAGGTCGTACGTCTTGCAAGCATCTATCCGAATCCGTTCCAGAACGCGACGACCGTGATTGTGGAGGTTGATCGCCGCATGCATGTCAGGTTGTTCGTGACCGACATGGCGGGTCGCGAGGTGCTCGGCGTGCACAATGGCGACATGCCGGCCGGAACGCAGCACTTCCGCATTCCGGCCGCGACCCTGGCCGGTGGTGCCTACCTTGTACATCTGGACGGGGACGGCGTATCGGCCACCCAGTCCATCATTCTTTTGAAGTAAACGGATGTCGCACGAGTCTTCAATGGTTGGCTTCTGGCGGGCGTGCCTGCTCGCGGTCGTCGTGATTGTGGCCTCGCCGGCTGCGGCGCAGACCGGCCGCACGGTGGCAGGGGAAACCGGAGTCGAAGACGGAAAAGCGGCCACGCCGACCGGAGCCGTCGTACCGACAGCCTTGGGCACAGGCCCTGCGGCGGCAAAGGGCGGAGCATCTACCCCCTGCGAGAACGGTCAGGCGGGCGCATTCGATTGCCGGAATGTGGATCTGCGTGCGCACCTGACGCGGGCGGAACTCGGGCTGCCGCAGAATTGGCGCCTGAATGATGTGTGGGGATGGGAGCATGCGGCATCGGGGCGCGTGTTCGCGCTTGTGGGATCCATGGGCAACGTGGTATTCGTAGAAGTGACCGACCCCGATGCGCCCGTCGTCGTGGGCGAACTCCAGCGCCCGGCGCAGACTACGCCCACCACGTGGCGGGACATCAAGGTCATCGGCGACATGGCCTTCGTCGTAGCCGACGGCGGCGGATCGGCCGCGCACGGTATGCAGGTCTTCGATTTGACGGCGCTCCTCACCGTGCCCGAGGGTGAGCGGCGCGCCTTCAATGAAACGGCACGGTATACAGGCTTCGGCGCTGCGCACAACGTAGTCGTGTACCCGGAGAAGAATATGGCCGTCGCGGTCGGTGTGAGCCAGAGCGGCGAGACGTGCGGGGGAGGATTGCACATGATTGACGTATCCAATCCGACGAACGCATCGTTTCTCGGCTGTTACAATGACGGCTCATCGCGCCGCGGCTATTCGCACGACGCCCAGTGCGTCACGTATGCCGGACCCGACCAGGCGTGGACGGGGCGGGACATCTGTGCAGGGTACAACGAGGACGCCATCGTGCTGTCGGACATCACGGACCCACGGAATCCGCGCCTGGTCAGCGCGGCCACGTATCCGCAGTCGGGGTACGTCCACCAGGGATGGTTCACCGACGATCATCGCTACCTCGTGCAGAATGATGAACTCGACGAATCGGCATTCCAGCATGGAGCCCTCACACGCATCTGGGATGTGACGGACCTCGACGATCCGGTTCTCGCGGCGACCTTTGAAAGTCCGCTGGCGAGTATTGACCACAACCTGTACGTGCGGGGGTCGTTGGTCTTCGCCGCCAACTACTCGTCGGGTCTGCGCATCCTGGACATCGCAAATCCCGAAAATCCGATCCTGAAGGGCTTTTTCGACACGTTTCCGCAGGACGATGCGGCCACCTTCAACGGCGCCTGGTCGGCGTGGCCGTTCCTTCCAGGCGGCCTGGTCCTCGTTTCCGACCGCGATACGGGCCTGTTTGTCCTCGAGCCCACTGAAGGTGGGTTGACATCGATTACGGACATCGCATTCGAGGAGCAGGCCTCCGGGCGTGTCATGGCACGCTGGCACGTGGCAAGTGTCGAAGGCAGCGCGGATGTTGCACTGCAGCGCCAGTTGCCAGATGGATCGTTCACGACAGAGGCGTCATTCGGGGCCGTTCCGGGCCGGGCTGAAACCTTCACGCTGACAAATCTCGAACCGGGTCGGCACGTGCTGCGACTCGTCGTCATCGATGCGGGCGGGACAGCGCTTGAGGTGGCCAGCGAGGAGGTATTCATCCTGCCGGAAAAAATCGTGCTCCAGGGGCCGTTCCCGAACCCGGCGCGCACAAACACCACGTTGCGCGTCGTGGCCGAAGAAGACGCCCGTCTGCGTGCTCGCCTGTACAATTCGGCTGGCCAGGAGGTTCTTTTTCTGATGGATGCGGTCGTGCGCGCTTTTTCCGAGCGCACGGTGACCATTGACACCACGCCGCTCGCCGGCGGCACGTACTTCATCCGCGTCGAGGGAGGCGGGGTCGAAATTACCCGTGAGCTGACGGTATTGCCCTTCTGACTTCCCAGAGCGTCATGCCGCCAGCCACGGCGAGCCCCAGGAGTCCCCACAGCAGGACGGCCCAGACGTCGCTGCCCGCGGGTGGCACGAGTAGCGAGCGGTCTTCAGCGAGCCAGGGCCAGAGCGATCGGAGCGATCCGGCCATGAGGCCAACGAGCAGGCTCATTGTGGCGTCATGGTACCGGGCAAGCAGCCACTTCAGCAGCAGGGCAAAGGAGCCCAGCCCAAGTCCTGCCCCGAGCCCGAAGACGGCGATGACGGGGAGGTTGCCCGCATCGATCGCCTCAAAGAGAGGTTTGTACATGCCGAGGATGAGCAGCAGGAAGGCGCCCGATACGCCGGGCAGGATCATGGCGCAGATGGCGACCGATCCCGCCAGGAAATAGGCCAAAAGGGACGGGTCGCCGAGTTCGAGGGGCTGGAGGCCTACCAGAAACCAGGCTGCGGCGGCTCCGAGGGCAACCCATGCCAGGAGCGCGGCGCGGCGATCGGATACGCGCAGAAGCGGAATGGGCAACGAGCCGAGGATGAGGCCGAAGAAGAGGCTGCGACTGAGTTCGGGCCACGTATCGAGCGCCTCCGGAATAAGCTGTGCCCCGGCAATCGGTGCCAAAAGTACGCCGAGGCCGATGGCGAGTACGAATCCCCACGGGACAAGGACAACACGGGCTCGAAACCCGGCGAAATCCAGGCGGACCAGATCCAGCCCGGCACGGAACATGTCGCCAAGAACCCCAATCAGCTTGTCATAGATGCCGAACAGCAGGGCCATTGTACCGCCACTCACACCAGGGATGACATTGGCGGCGCCGATGGCTACGCCCTCCAGTACGTGCCCCACCCATCTCCACACAGGTTTACTGCTCGTATCCGAGCAGAAGCCGGATGTTTGTGTCGCGGAACAGTTCCGGGCACGCGTGCGGGAATTCGTCACGCTGATCCGGGTCCAGCCGGAAGGCTATCTTCAGCGAGCGGATGCTCTCTTCCGACTGGCCGAGCGCGAATAGTGCCCGTGCCTGTGAGAAGTACGTTTCGGCGTTGTCAGGTTTGAGGTCCAGCGACCGGCGATAGGCCCGCAGCGCCTCTTCGATCTGTCCGGCTTCAAAGAGTGTCTCTGCAAAATCCATCCAGGCATCGCCATTGTCGGGCGTCATGCCGACCACCGTACGATAGGCGTTGACCGCCTCGGGGAGACGGCCCAGGTTATACGCGCAGTCTGCTTTGGCGTACCAGAAGTCGGCTGTATCCGGGTTCAGGATCACGGCGCGGTTGAAGAACGTCAGCGCTTCCTCAAAACGTTCCAGACCGTCGTAGCAGCACCCCAGCCCATACCAGGCCTCGGCGTACGTTTCATCGGCCTCGATGGCCATCTCAAAGTACTGGATGGCGCTTTCGGGCAGGCCGAGTTCATCGTAGGCCAGCGCGATATTGTAACACGTGGCCGCATCCCGACCTTCGATTTCGAGTACGCGCCGGTAGGCACTGATGGCGCCCTGGAGATCACTGAGGTTCGCGAGCGCATTCCCCTTGTTGTAGTGGGCCGATGCGAACGAGTCGTTGATGACGAGCGCCATCTCGTAGGAGTCCACCGCCTCACTGAAGCGTCCCGCCTTGTTGAGCACGATTCCGCGGTTATACCACGCATCGTGTGAATAGGGGTCAATATCAAGATGGCGATCGTAGCTTGCGATGCTTTCTTCAAGTCGCTCCCGCCGATCAAAACAGTAGCCGAGCTCGTACCAGACCTCAGGGTGTTCCGCGTTGGCCTCTGTGCACCGCTCGAACAGTGTGATGGCCTCTTCAATGCGGTCCATGCGTTCGAGCGTGACACCGAAGTTGAACAGGGTCTCGTCGCTCGACGGGTCCAGTTCAAGCGCCTGCGCAAACGACGACTCGGCTTCCTGGACCCGGTCCAGGGCATCGAGCGTAATACCGCGGTTGACCAGCGTTTCAACATCGGTTGGATTCAGCCCGAGTGCTTCGTCGTAGGCCGCCAAGGCGTCTTCGTGGCGACCCATGTTGTTGAGCACGATACCCCGGCGCATCCAGGCGTCCGAGGAGTAGGGCTGCAGGCCGAGAATCCGGTCCAGGACGGTGAGCGCGTCGTCAAGTCGACCCTGCTCAAAATACCAGGCCGCGATTTCCTCCAGTGTGTCCGAGTCGAACCACGTCGATTCGTCCGCCTCTTCATAGCGCGAGGCCAATTCAGCGAGTCGGGTCTGGTCGGGTTGGTCTTCGAAATCGTCGAATCCGAAGTGGAACATGGGCGTGTGCAGGTATCCTGGCAAATACAAGCCTTGGGAAAGCGCAAGCCAGCGAAAGGTTCGCCGAAGGCGCAACTGCCATCGATGATAGCAGTACGCTTTTCCAAAAGCAAGACACGTATATATTACGTCTGAAACAACGAATATTGCGACACCGACCGCAGAGGGCAGAAACCATGATTTTCAGTTTCGAAGGAATTGATGGCTGCGGCAAGACGACGCAGGTGGCTCACCTGGCAGCGCGGCTCGAAGAGGATGGATACGACGTACTGCGGGTCCGTGAGCCAGGGGGGACGGATCTGGGAGAAGCCGTCCGCGACCTGTTGCTCGATACAGGAAGGGATATCCATGATATGGCCGAAATGCTGTTGTTTTCGGCGGCGCGTGCCCAGCTCGTGACCGAACGCATTGTGCCCCATGTACGTGCGGGGGGTGTTGTGATCTGTGACAGGTTTTTCGATTCTACGGTCGCCTACCAGGGCGGTGGACGCCGGGTGGCCGACGTGGCCTGGCTGTACGATTTCCAGCGCCGCGTCACGGCCGGCATCGAGCCGGACCGGACGTACCTGGTGCGGGTACCGGTCGATGTGGCGGGGGGGGGGGCGCCCCCGCGGCGCCCCCCCCCCCCCCCCCCC
>JAJCYQ010000091.1 GCA_029262835.1 Bacteroidota bacterium | reverse complement strand
CCGTTCTTTCACCACTCTTTGGGGGGGCGGGGTCCCCCCCCCCCCCCCGCCCCTTGTGCGTTATATTGGGCTGTTCGACTGTCACTGCTCAGCGCTGCGTCGCTCCGCTCCATATTTTCGTCCATATCATGCTCAATCTGAGACTTGTCATGCGCGCGACGCGGGCTGTTGCTATCGCGGCCGCTGCGCTACTCGCCGCCCGGCCCGCGAACGCCCAGCTTTTTACAGACGCGTCAGACCTGCTCGACGTGCAGACCCGGCCCGGCGCATCGACCTGGGCGGCCGGTGTGCTGGATCTGAATGCCGACGGGTACCTGGACATCTATCAGCCGGGTCGCATGTACATCTCGCGTGGCGCGAACGCCGGGTTCGCGGCCAGCTTCGACAGCCTGCTGGGCAGGCCCTACAGCGCGAGCTTCGTATTCGGCGCGACATGGGCCGACGTGGATGACGACGGCTTTCCAGAGGGTTACGAGAGCGTGCTGCTGGGAGGAGCGAGCCGCTTCTACCGAAACGAGGCCGGGATGCGGCTCATTGAAGACGCTGACAACAGCGGCATTGACTTTGGCGGACTGGCCCAGGGCGTTGTATTCGCCGATCTGAACGGAGACGGCCCGCTCGACATTTTTATTGGCGATGACCGCGGGGGCAGCCAGGTCTTCTTTGGCGACGGCCAGGGACAGTTTGCGGCATCTCCCCAGAATGCAGAACTCGCTGCATTCAGTGAGAAGGCATACGGCGTGGCGGCGGCAGATTTCGACGGAGACGGTGACCTGGATATCTATATCGGCGCGTGTGACGCCCTTACCCGCGACAAATCCGTCAATTTGCTGTTCCGAAACCGCGGTGATGGCACGTTCGATGAAGTGGGCGCATCGGCGGGCGTGGCGCACGACGGCGCAGCCTGGGGCGTCGAGTGGTTGGACTACGACGGGGACGGCCTCCTGGATGTCTACGTAGCCAATATGCCCGCATCCGACGGTCGTGATGGAGCCAATGTACTCTATCGCAACAATGGTGATGGCACCTTCACAGATGTCACCGACCAGGCGGGCGTCAGCGGCCCGGCAACGGCGCAGACCTTCGGTACGGCCGCCGCCGATTTCAACAACGACGGTCATATGGACCTCTATGCGGCGACGCAGCTCGGCGGTGCGGCGAGCCTGTTCCGCAACAACGGCGACGGCACGTTCACGGACGTGTATGCGGGCGCGGGGCTCCTCGTATCGCTCGGCGGCAACCCGCCCGCTGCGCACTCGCACCTGTCCGTCGCGGCAGGCGACTTCAACAGGGACGGGCGCATGGATCTTTTCCAGGGCTCGAATACCGATCCGCTGAATCGGGTCATGTTGAACACGGACCCCGCGGCAGGCCACTGGCTGTCGGTTCGTCTGAACCAGCCGGCGCCGAACCGGGACGCGGTGGGAGCGCGTCTTGACCTGTACACGCCTTCCGGGCGCCGCATCGTACGCGAGGTGCTGGCAGGTCAGGGGTTCATCAGCCAGCATACGGGAGCCGGCGTGCACGTGGGTCTCGGCGGCGTCGACCGGGTGGACTCGCTCATCATCCGCTGGCCTGACGGCCAAACGCAGCGTCTCCTTGATCTCGCCGCCGATCAGCATCTGGTCATTGGAAAGGGTCAGGGAGTAGACGCGCCGCCCATGGCCGCCGAGCCCCTCGATGCCCTTGTCGCCGGGAATCTCATTTCCTTTACGTGGTCTGCGGGTACGGATCCTGATGCGGCGACAGTCTCTCCGGCCGGCACATCGGGCAGTACATCGGGCAGCGGTTCGGCTGGGGCCGCGCTGGAGTACCAGGTGGCCCTCCAGATGCCTACGGGTGAGGTTATGTTCAGCGAGTGGACATCGGCCACGTCCCAGGATCTGCTCATTGACGCCTCTCCGGGAGGCCGCTGGCGTTGGAGTGTGGTGACGCGCGACCAATCGACCATTATTCGGAGTACCGTGGCGCCGGTCTTCGAGACGGGTGCGGTTTCCACCGACGGCGCGCTCCAGCTGCCGGAAGCATTCGCGCTGTCCAGCATGTATCCCAATCCGGTCCATGGCACGGAATCGGTGCTCACGATTGTACTCGACAGAGCGACGGCCGAGGACGTGCGCGTTGACGTGTTCGATATGCTCGGACGGCGCGTAATGCGACATATCCGGCGGGGTGGTCTGCCGGGCGAAACGCGGCACGAGCTGGATATGTCCGGCGTTTCAGCCGGGCGCTACATGTTGCGCGTGACCGGCATGCGGACGGGTAGGAACGCATCTGGAATCATTGTCCGAATGCCTTGAAATCAACTGCCGGATGTCGTGAGATACGGCGTCGAGCGTCTCTTCAAAGGCGGGCATTTCGCCGGATATGGCCTCCAGGTTATCGTCTTCGGCAAATTTTTCGAGCCGCCCGCAGAGACGCGAGAGCGCCTGGGCGCCGAAAATGGCGCCATTCGCCTTGAGCGTATGCATGGCGCGCCGAACGGAATCGGCATGACCCGACGCCAGGGCGGCGTGCGTTTCGGAGCGGCAGGACTGGGCATCGGTCAGGAAGTCCTGGAAGAGCTCCTGGAGAAATGCCGGATCATCTCCAATACTAGACAGGAAAACGCGCAGCGTGGAGGAGTCCAGAGCAATAAGATCCCCTGATGGGGGTTCTGCCCTTGGAACGCGGTCCAGCGTGGCGCGAAGATCATCGATCGAGAATGGTTTGGTCAGGAAATCGTCCATGCCGGCATCCATACAGCGACTCCGGTCCCGCGACGTGGCGTTTGCGGTGAGCGCAATCATGTGGACCGTATTTCCCGTAGCACGGATGGCGCGGGCGGCCTGCATGCCGTCCATGTCGGGCATCATCATGTCCATCAGAATGACGTCGTAGTCGTTCCGGCCTGATTCCTCGACGGCCTTGCGGCCATTGTCAACCATGAGGACCGTGTGGTCCATGCGCGAAATCATGCGCTGTACCACCTGCTGGTTGATCGGGTTGTCTTCTGCGAGCAGGATATGCATGGATACGAAGGGTAGAAGTCATGGACAGCTTCGCCCCTTGGTATCGGCAATCGTCAGCCCAACTTGAGCGCCCGGGCCCGGCTATCGCGCACATCCTGGGCGCGGCGCACGATGGCAATAATGAAGCCTGCTGTCAGGATGATGAATCCTATCCAGACGAGCGATATAAGTGGTTTTTCGTAGGCCTGGACAACGAGCCAGTCTTCAGGCGTAACCCGTACGCCGTCAACGCCCAGGGTGATCTGGCCGTTATCCACGTTCATGGCCGTGAAGGCGACGGTAATGCCCCAGTCCGTTACGGTATTCTGTACATACTGCACGGAGCGGTCTTTCATGATCATGTAGACGGGCCGGACCGTCTGAACGCGACCGCTGGAAAGGTCACGGATGTCGACGACCGCGCCTACGGCCACGTCCGTCGAGTCGGACAGCAGGTCAGGGTCCACATTCAGCTCAAATTCCCGGAAGCGGATACTGTACCTGCTGTCTCCGACGATGGCCGAGTCTCCACGCGCCAGGTTGAGTTGGCCCTGCCGGCCGTCTCCTTCCTGCTCGAACATCACGTTCGGCGAGACGGCGAGAAACACGTCTTTTTCGACAAATTTCCGGACGTCGGGATTCTGGATCCATTGCCCCTTGTTGGACAGGTAGACGACCGGATTCATGGCGTAGCTGCGCCCCCGGGGATCAGTGATATCGAGTTCGTATACGGGGTGTCCGTCCTCATTGATGGCCTGCCCTTTGTAGGAAAACGTGTAGCCGCTCAGCGCCAGCGTCTGGCCCCGCGTAAGAATGAAGTTGTCCCGATTATCACCGATCTGCACTCCGCCGCGATAGACCGGCGAGCTGAGCCCCGAAGACACGATGATGCCGAGTACCATGATGGCAAGTCCCACGTGGGCCATGGCGCCGCCCGCCAGTCGCAGGTTGCCACGCGCAATGCGCCACAGCACGGCGCCGTTTCCAAAGAGGGCAAAAAATGAAACGAATACGATCATCACGATGCCGAGGCCATAGCTGTTCGCAGCCCACCACGCTCCGATAGCGCCGCCAATACTGGCGGTCTGCGTTGCGGCCTCTCCAATGACACCCTTCCACGCAACGACCTCGCGGAACGGACTGAAAATCATGAGCAGGATGGTGCCCACGACCGAGAAAACAACGGGTTTGACCAGCACGCGGTTGATGGTCTCCACATTCATCTTGTGCCACCAGAAGAGCTGTGCCATGCCCGCCAGGAACATGAAGACGATGGTCAGCGGCATGGACCATGTATTGTAGAACTCAAGTGGAACGACCGACGGGCTGTCGCGAAAAATGCGCCCGAGTATGGGCGAGCTCGTACCGACCAGAACCACGGCACCGAAAGCGCAGAGCAGCATGGCGCCGGAGAATATCATGAACTCGCGCGACAGCAGTTCCGGCTCCGTAGGTGGCGTCGGGAGTTCCCGGTATCGGACGGCGAACAGCCCAAAGCCGACGGCGGCCATGGACAGAATCCACAGCAGCAGCTGGTTGTAGAGACCGAGGTCCACGAACGAGTGGACAGAGATTTCGCCAAGGATGCCCGAGCGCGTCAGAAAAGTAGAGTAAACGACCAGAATGTAGGCCGTGATACTGAGGAAAAGGCTGGCTTTCTGGCTGTGTCCGGACCGCTTCTGTACGATCATGGTGTGCAGTGCGGCCACTCCAACAAGCCAGGGGACGAGCGACGAGTTTTCGACCGGGTCCCATGCCCAGTATCCACCAAAAGACAACGTGATGTACGCCCAGTAACCGCCAAGGACAATACCAACGCCGAGCGACATGACGGCAAAAAGCGTCCACGGCAGCGCCGGGCGGACCCATTCCATGTAGCGGCGTTTCCAGAGCGCCGCAATGGCGAATGCAAACGGGACGATCATGGACGCGAAACCCGCAAACAGAATCGGGGGATGTATGACCATCCAGTAGTTTCGGAGCAGGTCGTTCAGGCCCTGGCCGTCGGCAGGTATGATACCTGCCTGGATCATGGGGGCATCGGGGAATTTCTCTGCGAGGGTGGCAAACGGGCTCGATCCGATGGGAAGCGGGCCCAGTTGGATGCCGACGATCATGGATATGAGGAAGACCTGGCACAGCGCGATGACGGCCATCACGGGCTTGCGGTATTCTCCGGCAAAGTGGATGACGGCAACGCCCGTCAGCGCATTCATTACAATCCAGAGCAGGAAAGAGCCTTCCTGTCCAGCCCAGGATGCTGAGATGAGGAATTTCAGCTCCAGATCACGCGCCGTGTTCGAGTAGATGTACGCGTACTCGAAGGCGTGTGTGATGCTCAGGTACATGAGCAGTCCAAAGGCCGCTACGACGGCGGCCGTCATGACCCACCAGAGCGATGCGGCCGTTTTTACCAGGGCCGCCGGTCGGCTCTCGTCACGGGTTGCCTTGAAAAACAGGATTCCGCTGAAGGTAACACTGACGATGGCTACCAGGATCAGGATTTTTCCGATGATTCCAAGCATGAGGGCAGGGGAGTCGTGGCGTTGTGGCCCGTCCGGCCCGATGGGTGGGCGGGGACGGTAAGAATCCACTCGTACCCGTCTTGATCCCCGAAAAACACAAGAAGCCGGTCACGGGCTTCAACACGCATCGGGGGGGGGCGGACACAAAAAAAGCACGATCCCGCTCCAGAGGATGAGAAGAACCTCTCTCAACCAAAATGTGGGTACCGCTCACCGTCTTCCGACTTCCCCGGTTACACCGAAGTGCGGTCCGCCTGGGCGGATGGGGCCTGTCGTCCGACACTGAAGATGGGTTCCCAGGACGTAAACGTTAGGTTCTTACTATGCGTCCAAAGCAGGCATCGTGCCTTGGAGGAACGTACGGGCTGCCACCTACACGAAGCAAGGTAAATCGGCATACCCGGCCGTATTCAAGGGCGCTTCAAACACTCTGGCGTGGGACGGGGCTGGCCCGCCAGCCACAGGCCCTGCTATCTCGAGAGCAGCGCGTCGGAAAGCTTGCGCTCCATATCGGCCAGGGAGCTGTTTACGTAGTCACCGGGATCGAGCTTTCGTGAGCGTTCAACGAACAGTTCTTCCGTGACGGCGAGGCCCGATATCAGGGCAGCTGTCAGATCGGACTGTTCCGGATGCTCTCGCTTGAACGCTCGCAGCTTGGCGTCCAGGTACTCGGCCATTTCGAGCGTGGCCAGTTCATCCTCTTCGGTGACCCGCAATGTGTAGTCCTTGCCGAGAAAACGGACCTTGATGGGCTTGAGTGATGGCATGTCAGGCCTCCGATGATGCGTTTTGACGGGCCTGCTCCATGCGGGCATCGATCGAGGCCATGAGCTCTCGGATGCGGGCCTTGAGTTCGTCCGGGCTTTCGGTGAACGTAACTACCGAGCCTTCTCCCTCGGGGAGGGCGCCCTGGCGAAGCGAATCAATTTCCTTGCGGAGGGCCGTGTTTTCGGCGCGCAGACGGGCCAGTTCCTTTACTGCCAGGTCAATGCGGACCTTCAGGCTTTCAAGAGCCCGGGTGGGTTTCTGATGCTTGGGCACGGCCACGCTCCCGGAGCGCTTTGCCGGTTCCTGGGCATCGGGGAACATGTTTTGTTGCTCGGCCATGGTGCAATATACACGTCAACTCCGAAGTTGTGCACCATGTCTGGTAGCCACGGCTTTCAAAATACGTCCAACGGCTTCATCTACCTCGTTGTCACGCAGGGTCCTCTGGGCACCGAACGTGAGCGAAAAGGCGACACTGCGTTCGTTGTCAGCCAGTTGTCCGCCCTCGAACACGTCAAAAACCGATACATCCTGGAGCAGATCGCCGCCAGCGTCGGCTATGTCGGCCATGAGGGTGCCAACCGGCACGTGCCGGTCTACCACGAGCGCAAGATCGCGGTCCACGCGAGGAAACCGCGAGACCGGCGCAAAACGAACGCGTCCGTGTCGAAGTGCGGCCTCCGATACAGCATCCCAATCCAGTTCGGCAAAACAGACGGGATGCCCTGACAGGGGCGCCCCGGCAGTGTTCTGGGCAGGAAGGACCTGGCCAAGCGTGCCGAGGTACGTACCCTGGTACTTCATTTCTGCAAGCTGCTCGAACGGCCCTGTGCTCTCGATGGGCACGAACCGGACACCACGTAGTCGCAGCGCGGCGAAGAGCGCTTCGATATGCCCCTTGATATCGAATACGTCCACGTTGCGTGCGGCGCCGAGCCAGCCCTGCGCTTCCCACACGCCAGAAGCGGCGAGGAGCAGCGTTTCCATTTCCGTGAATCCCTCTATTACAGAACGGTCCGAGTGCGCCCGCACATGCACACGACCGATCTCGAACAGCCGGACGCCCTGCTGTCCATGGTTCTGGTTGAACTGGATGGCCTGGAGCGCGCCCGGCAGCAGAGACGTCCTGAGGGCCGCCATCTCCGTCGTGATGGGGTTGAGGGTCTCGACCGCCTGCTTGCCGAACTGGCCGGCAGGCAGGGCCGGAGTCAAAAACGACTGCGCCCGCTCGGCCGGCTGCATGGAGTTGGTATAGATTTCCCGGAATCCACGGGCGGCGAGTTGAGCGCGCACGCGCGATTTCAGCGTGCGTTCTGGGTCCGGGTCAGGCGTGAAGTTGGGGATGGCCGAGCGTTCGGGCTCGGGAATGTTGTCATAGCCGTGGAGCCGCGCAATTTCTTCAATGACGTCGATTTCGCGTTCCATGTCCGGTCGGTAGGGGGGCAGCGTGACGTCCCAGACAGGGTCATTGGCGGCATCTGTCCCGGCATCGGCTGGCTGGCCGATTCGCACCGCGGTGCAGCCAATGGCGCCGAGCAGGGTTTCCACATGGCCTGCCGGTATATCCACGCCAATGATAGATGCGGCACGGGATGCCCGCACACGCACCGAGCGCGCCTCATAGGGGCGGGGGTGACAGTCAACCATGCCGTCCACGAGCGTACCACCGGCGAGTTCGCACATGAGCTGCGCCGCGCGGGCCGCGGCCCACGCCTGTCCGGTCGGGTCAACGCCCCGTTCGAAACGGTAGCTGGCATCGGTCTGCAGGCTGAGCGCCTTCGCCGTGCGACGGATCCCAGACGGCTCAAACCACGCACTTTCAATCAACACATCGGTCGTCTCGGGCGTCACCTCTGAATTCTGCCCACCCATGACGCCGGCAATGGCCACATCCCGCGCGCCGTCACTGATCATGAGCGTTCCAGCAGGCAGGGTCCGCTCCTTGTCGTCGAGCGTCGTGAACGCCTGCTCACGCTCGGTGGCGCGCACGCGGATCTGTTGACCCTCCACCGCGGCCAGGTCAAACGCGTGGAGCGGCTGTCCACACTCGTGCATGACGAAGTTCGTGATGTCCACCACGTTATTACGCGGGCGCAGGCCAATGGCCGTGAGGCGCTGCTTGAGCCACGCGGGAGATTCCCCGATCGTTACGCCGGTTACGACCATCCCGACATAGCGGTGGCACAGCGCCGGCGCCTCGATTTCCACGGAGATCAGATCGGCCGCCGCACCTCCGGGCTTCGGAACAACGACTTCTGGAGGAAGGAGGGTCGATGCAGTCAGCGCCGCCACATCCCGGGCCACACCGATATGTGAAATGGCATCGGGTCGGTTCGGCGTAATGGCTACGTCGATGGCGTAGTCGCTGGCCGATACGCCGCGCGAGGACAGCCACTCGGCAAAGGAAGCACCGACGGGCGCATCGACAGGTAATACCATGATACCGTCGTGGCTGTCGGAGAGGCCGAGCTCGTCTTCGGCGCAGATCATACCCTCGGACGTTTCGCCCCGCAGCTTCACTTTTTTGAGCGTGACGGCGGTTTTTTGTTCGGGATTCTTTCTGTCGGGCAGTTGAAGCGTCGTTCCAACCGTTGCAACGGGGACCCGCTGGCCGGGCGCGACATTCGGGGCGCCACACACGATCTGGATGGGGTCTCCCTCGCCAAGGCTGACCGAGCAGAGCGTAAGCCGGTCCGCGTCCGGGTGGGGCCGGGTGTCGAGCACGTCGCCGATTACGACGCCTTGCAGGTCCGAGCCGATCTGTTCCACGCCGTCGACCTCCAGGCCACACATGGTGAGCAGATTTTCAAGCTCGTTGATGTCGAGTCCGTGATGGACGTACGCGCGAAGCCAATTGGCACTGATTATCATGACGTGAACTGTTTGAGGAAGCGTACGTCGTTCTCGTAAAGCGTGCGGATGTCGTCTATGCCGTAGCGCAGCATGGCTATGCGCTCGACGCCCATGCCAAACGCGTAGCCGGTGTATACTTCCGGATCGATGTCGACAGCCGTAAGGACGTTTGGGTCGACCATGCCGCAGCCCAGGATTTCCAGCCAGCGGCCGCCGCCGGGCAGGTCAGGATCGGACCACCAGATGTCGACCTCGGCGCTGGGCTCCGTGAACGGAAAGAACGAGGGGCGAAAGCGCATGCGCACGTCTTCGCCAAAGAGCGTCCGTGCGAAGGCGTGCAGGATCTGCTTCAGGTCCGCCATGGTCACCCCTTTATCCACGTACAGCCCTTCCACCTGGTGGAACAGGCAGTAGGACTTGTAGGAAATGGCTTCGTTGCGGTACACGCGGCCGGGCACGATGACGCGGACCGGCGGATTCTGCGCCTTCATGACCCGGATCTGGACCGGAGAGGTGTGTGTGCGCAGCAGCGTTTTTCCTTCCTCGATGAAAAAGGTATCCTGCATATCCCGCGCCGGGTGGTCTTCGGGAAAATTGAGGGCCGTGAAGTTGTGCCAGTCGTCTTCGACCTCCGTCCCTTCGGCAATCTGGAATCCGTAGGACGAAAAGACGTGCACGATCAGATCGAGCGTCTCGGTGAGTGGATGCAGGCTCCCTTCCGGGACAGGCCGGCCAGGCAGTGTGATGTCCAGGGCTGGGCCGTTCGACCTGGAGCCAGTAGTGAGGGCCTCCTGGGCCGCTTCCAGGCGCTCTTCGACGCGCTGCTTGAGGGCATTCACGTCCTGGCCGTACGCTTTACGCTCATCCGGCGCGATTTCCGGAATGCGTTTCATGAGGGCCGTAATGACGCCCTGTTTGCGGCTCAAAAACCGGATGCGGAAGGCATCAATGGCGTCTGCTTCGCCGAGCGGGGCATTTTCTATTTCCTGCCTGAGGGCCGAGAGATCGTCTGACATGGACTTCACGTATAGGACACAAAAAAAGTCCCGCCTGTGACAGAGCATAGGCGGGACTCGAATTGCATGGGGTATGTGCGTTTACGAGGCCGCCTTGACGACCTTGGTAAACGTATCCGGATCGTGCATGGCCAGATGGGCCAGCACTTTCCTGTTCAGCTGGATATCTGCCTTGCGCAGATCTCCCGTCAGGCGGGAGTAGCTGGTTCCATTCGTCCGGGCGGCCGCATTGATACGCGTAATCCACAGACGGCGGAACTGGCGCTTGCGGGCACGGCGATCCCTGTACTGGTAGGTGAGGGCTTTCTCAACGGCATTCTTGGCGACCGAGTAGACGTTCTTACGACGTCCCCAGTAGCCCTTCGCCATCGACATGATTTTCTTGCGACGACGGCGCGATGCGACTCTGTTTGTTGCGCGTGGCATATTCTCTTACAAATACGTTGTGCAGACGGGCTATGCGCCGATCATGCGTTTCATGCGGGCCTCATCGGTCCCGTCGACCACAGTGCTCTTGCGCAGATTGCGCTTGCGCTTCTGCGACTTCTTCGTGAGGATGTGGCTCGTAAAGGCCTTCTTGCGCTTGACGCGCCCGGTGCCAGTCAGCGCAAACCGCTTCTTGGCCCCACTATTGGATTTCATTTTCGGCATAACAGCGCAAAATCTGATGAGCCTGCAAAAGTACGAATAAAGCCTGCGTCCTGCAAACGCGCACGTGCCTGCATGCTGCGGAAATTCCATGAAGGAGCGCAGCCAGGCCAGGAAGAAAGAACAGCTCTACTTCTTGTTCGGACTCAGGATGGTCGTCATGCGGCGACCTTCCATCTTTGGTTCCTGGTCAATCTTGGCGTAGTCGGCCAGCTCCTGGATGAAGCGGGCCAACAGTTCCATGCCATGATCCTTGTAAATAATGTCACGGCCGCGGAACTGGACGTAGGCACGCACCTTGTCGCCGTCGGTAAGGAATTTCTTGGCGTGCTTGACCTTGAAGTCAAAGTCATGCGTATCCGTGTGGGGACGGAATCGGACCTCCTTCAACTCAACCGTATGCTGCTTTTTCTTGGCTTCCTTCTCCTTCTTCTGCTGTTCATAGCGGAATTTGCCGAAGTCCATGATCTTGCAGACTGGAGGATCGGCGTTGGGGGAGATTTCGACCAGGTCCAATTGCTGGTCTTCGGCCATGCGAAGCGCATCGTCAATGGGGAAAATACCGTGATTGCCCTTTGGGTCGACAACACGGACCTCTCTGGCCCGAATTCGGTCGTTTACCCGCGTATTCTGGTTAGCGATAATCGTTGGAGGTCTTGTTCTGAGATATCGTGGAAATATACGAAGCGGAACGCTATCAAACTTCCTGTCGGCATCAAACTACATGGGCGACATCGTCCCGCAGTCGCGCTGAGAAGGCTTCGACGCTTTCTGCACCCAGATCTCCTTCGCCATGCCGGCGAACGGCTACCGCGTGTGTGTCCTTCTCGCGCTCACCCACAATCAGCATGTAGGGAATTTTCTGCATTTCGGCCTGTCTGATTTTGTAGCCTATTTTCTCGCTCCGTACGTCCGTATCGACACGGAAACCCGCCGAACGTAACTCGTCAGCAACACTTTCCGCGTAGGCGACGAAATCCTGCCCGACGGGCAGTACAATGGCCTGTGTGGGCGCAAGCCACGTCGGGAAGTTGCCACCGCAGTGCTCGATCAGCACACCAATGAAGCGCTCCAGCGAGCCGAACGGCGCGCGGTGTATCATCACAGGTCGGTGCTTGGCATTGTCCTCGCCAATGTAGGTAAGGTCGAAACGCTCCGGCAGGTTGTAGTCGAGCTGTACGGTGCCGAGCTGCCACTCGCGGCCGAGCGCGTCTTTGACCATGAAGTCCAGCTTTGGTCCGTAGAACGCCGCTTCCCCTTCTTCCTCGATGGCATCCAGGTTCATTTCAGCCGCCGCCTCCCGGATGGCCTGCTCGGCGCTGTCCCAGAGAGCATCTCCTCCGATATACTTGTCCGTATTGGCCGGATCGCGGAGTGATATCTGTGCCTTGAAATCGGTGAATGAGAGCGCCGAGAGTACACTCAGCGTCAGCTCGATCACGTTCTTGAATTCGTCTTTGACCTGGTGCGGCATGCAGAATATATGCGCATCGTCCTGCGTAAACCCGCGCACGCGCGTCAGCCCCCCGAGCTCTCCCGACTGCTCATACCGGTAGACCGTCCCGAACTCGGCATAGCGGATGGGCAGCTCCCGGTAGGAACGCGGCCGGTCGGCATAGATCTGCGTATGGTGCGGACAGTTCATTGGCTTGAGCAGGTACCCCTCGTCGCGTTCCTCGTCCTCCATCATGGCGGGGAACTGGCTGTCCCTGTAATACGGATAGTGCCCACTCATCTTGAACAGATCGAGCCGCGCAATATGGGGAGATACGACGGGGTCGTACCCTCGTTTGACCTGTTCGCGCTTCAGAAAGTCGGAGAGTGTATCCCGGATCCGGGTGCCCTTCGGGAGCCAGAGCGGGAGCCCGGGACCTACCAGGTTCGAAAACGTGAACAGTTCGAGCTCCTTGCCCAGTTTGCGGTGGTCCCGCTGGCGTGCGAGATCGAGGCGCTCCAAATACTCCTCAAGCTCACTCTTCTTGGGGAACGTAATGCCGTAGAGCCGGGTCAGCTGCTTGCGCGACTCATCGCCCCGCCAGTAGGCCCCGGCAATGTTCAGGATCTTGGCATACTTGATGGTCTTCGTGGACGGGATGTGTGGACCGCGGCACAGGTCGGTGAATGCGCCCTGCGTGTAAAACGAAATGGTGCCGTCGTCGAGGTCTTCGAGCAGCTCCAGCTTGTACTCATCGCCTTTTTCCTCAAAAAAAGCGATGGCCTCTTCTTTCGGCACTTCGCGGCGCTCGAACGAGGCGTCACGCTTTGCGAGCTCAGCCATTTTCTTCTCGATGCGGGCCAGATCGGCTTCCGAAAGCGTGCGATCCCCGAGGTCCACATCGTAATAAAAGCCGTTTTCGATGGGCGGACCAATGCCGAATTTCACTCCCGGAAAGAGTTCTTCGAGCGCTTCGGCCATAAGGTGGGCCGAGGAGTGCCAGTAGGTAGACCACCCTTCCTTGTCGCGCAGCGTCAGGATCCGCACGTTGGCGTCGGCCTGGACCGTCCGCGACAGGTCACGGACCTCGCCGTCCAGTTCTATGGCAACGGCCACACGGGCGAGCCCTTCCGAGATGCCCCGTGCCACGTCCATGCCGGTCACACCCGCCGCAAAGGAGCGGGTCGATCCGTCAGGGAAGGTGAGTGTAATGTCTTGGGCCATACTATATAATATGTAGAATCAGTTCATGCTCCGCCGGGGCGCGCGACACGAACCCCAGGTTCGCGGGTTGCCCATGCGGTCGGTACCCGGCAAATTCGCCCTCTCGCGCGAGAACCGGGTCGGATCTTCAGACGCTCCGTACGCCAACATGGCGGCAAGCGTTGCATTCTCCTTCAGATCATCAAATACGAGCTTGTCGTAGGTGTCCCGGTTCGTGTGCCACGTGTACTGACGATATTCGTCGTACGGGGACTGGAGGCGGAACGATGGGGCGCCCGCGCAGACGAACGACGTATGGTCGCTTCCCTGGTTGGCCTGCGGCCCGGGCAGCTCGAGCAGCACGCGCGATGCTATTTCCGTCGGCACGGGATTCATCCACCGGGGAAGGTGATTGGCCGCGTCGAGGTAGCCCTGCCCGTCTATTTTCTCGAACCGCCACGTGCCATTGTCCTGGTTGAACGCGGCCTGGAGCCCATCGACGACTTCCGGATGATCTTCCCGGAACGAACCCGAGCCAATCAGGCCCTGCTCCTCGGCGCCCCAGTGTCCGACGAGTATGGTCCGCTTCGGCGCCGGGTAGGTTTCGCGCAGGATGCGCATGGCCTCGAGCATGGTCAGTGTGCCGCTTCCGTTGTCCGTGGCGCCGGTCGCCGAGTGCCACGAATCCAGGTGCGCGTGGAGCAGCACATACTCGTCCGGCCACTCGGTGCCGGTGATCTGTCCAATCACGTTGAACTGGGGCACGGTCCCTTTGTCTTCGGCTTCGGCCATGATCTGAATGTTCGGCGTATTCCCGGATTCAGCCAGGCGCACAAGCAGTCCGTAGTCTTCGCACGAGACATCCACTTCCACGACGCCGCTTCCAGCGCTGAACACCTTGTTGACGCCCCAGCCTCCCGACCAGCGGGAGGTAAGGATGCCCGCGAGGCCGATGTCCGACGACTCGCCAGCCGCCTCGCGCACAGCCTGCATACGCTCGCCCCACGAGCGTCGAAGCGCCTGACGGCGCTCGGCGAGCGCTTCAACGGTTTCCGGGCGGGCATTCGCCTCAAGTTCCTGCGCTGCGCGACACATGGGCTCGGGAGCGGAGGCCAGCAGGAATTTGCCACGTGCGGCCTCCATCCATGCGGCCACAGAGGCCTCGTCCGTATCGGCCGGCGGCAGGACGACATCGGCCCGGACCGGGCCGTCGGTTCCCGCGCTCCATGCCAGGAGTTCGGCCTCCAGCGATACGCGCCGTGGGGCGAGCATATCCACGTGGAGCAGGCCCTGCTCCCACGCGCGCCACGAGCCGTATTCCTCTTTGCGGGCATCAATGCCCCATTCGGCGTACTTGCCGAGTACCCACTCCTGGGCATTGGCAAGCTCCTCGGTGCCTGTCAGCCGCGGGCCTATGACGTCGAGCAGCTCGTGCGCGAGCGTCTCCACCTGCGAGTGCACGACGCCGGCTTCCCACATGGCCTCAATGACCGGGTCATCGGACGGAAAGGTCTGGGCCGACGCTGTTCGGGCAGCGGGTACGGCCAGGGAAAGCACGAGCAGAAAAACGGATATATGTTTCATGGGTCTCACGGATTGTGCGGCGTCATCGCCAGCCCGTATAATAGAAACCAGATTCATCATCGCCACGATCATGCTCCGTTTTCGACATCTTATCACAGCAACCGTGCTCACGGGCGCCATCATGATGGGCTGCGCCACGTCCCACCCGCTCTACAGCCCAAGTTTCGCCACGCTCAATCGCGCGGCGCCCGATTCCTTTGACGTGGAGGTCATCACGAGCGCCGGTGCCTTTGAACTGCGCCTCATCCGCGACTGGTCGCCGCTCGGCGTGGACCGCGCCTTCTACCTGTTCCGCAACAATTTTTACGAAGGCGCCCGGTTCTACCGCGTCATTGACGGTTTCGTCGCGCAGTTCGGGGGTTCGGGAGATGCAGCGCTCGACTCCATCTGGCGCGCCCTGCCCATTGCTGACGAGCCCGTCCGCCACACGAACGCGCGGGGAACGCTGGCCTTTGCCCGGGCGGGGGCCCGCTCGAGATCCATGACCATGTTCATCAACCTGGCCGACAACGCCCGGCTTGACAGCGTGGACTCGGGCGATGTCGTCGGATTCCCCCCCATGGGCCGCGTGGTCAGCGGCATGAGTACGGTCGATTCCCTGTTTTCAGGGTATGGTCCCATACCCATGCGCACGGACCTTACGGCGGGCACGTTGCGCGAGCAGTTTCCGCGGCTGGATTCCATCGCGGCAACGCGGATTTCCAGGATGTACTAGAAGCGTGTTGAAAATCCATCGCACACCCTTTTGCGGCGGCGAAACGCCATCTGCGGCGTTGTCCCTCCTTCGAATAGCCCTGCTATTCGGCGTCGGGACGCCTTGCATCTGTCATTTCGGCGCTCGCAACTTGGCGCACGCTGGTTCTTCAACACGCTTCTAGGGCGTGGCAGCTCCCGACGAATCACATATCAGGCGATAAGGCCTCAGGCCCGAACTCGCGAACATCAGGATGATTCATCGTCGACCGCGTCCGACTCTGCTCCGTATGGCAGCCGTTTAAGACGAAAGCAATGTAACTTCCAAACATCATACTTGACAATGTCCTGCTACATCAGGGCGTAGTGTCGTCGATCTGGCTGGTTTGTCTGCTGGCCCGTATCGCACCGGAGGTCACGACGGCTCAGCCTCCAACAACGGCCGGATCTAGCATTTGACAACCGGGGCTCCTATTTTTCGGAAGGCGGGCGAGTGCTCACCGCAACTCGCCCAATCGTTAGCGTTGTTGGTACTCCTACAAACGGTATATAGACGCAGTGAGTTACTCTTCACTTAAGCTACTATTCATCACGGCAACATTATCCATGGCCGCATGTTCTCAGCCACCTGACAGAGCCAACCCTGTCGGACGATCGTTTGCATTCTTCGCGGATGATGAGCGGCTTGCTTGGGTCGGGACAGAAAACCGGCCATTGCAGACAACTATCTGGTATCCAGCCGTCGCGGGGATTAGTGAGAGCGAGTGGCGCATTGGCGTTTTTCAGGCAGGTTGGACGGCACGGGATGCCGACATTGTTGACAGCCCTGAGCAACTGCCACTCGTCGTCTTGTCTCATGGAACCGGTGGTGCCGCCGCGCAGCTTTCGTGGCTGGCTGAGCATTTGGCGTCGAACGGATACCTTGTCGCAGCCGTCAACCACCACGGCAATACTGCGGCCGAAGAAGCTTATCTGCCACAAGGCTTCATGCTTTGGTGGGAAAGGGCGAGGGATGTGTCGATCGTGATCGACAAATTGCTCGCTGATTCCCAATTCGGGCATCGTATTGATGTTTCCAGAATTGGCATCGCGGGATTCTCTCTTGGAGGATATACGGTCTTGAGTACGGCCGGTGCTCGGGTCGACCGAACTCAATGGCAACGTTACTGTGGTGACTACCCTGATGATCCGATTTGTAGACTTCCGCCGGAATCACCTTTTTCAATGGCAGATTTGGAACAACTAATAGAAGAAGACGGAAGTATCAAGGCTGCTATTGAGCACTCGCATGAATCGTATCGGGATGAGCGTATTCGTGGAGCTTATGCCATTTCTCCTGTACTCGGTCCGGCGCTAAACGTGCAGAGTCTAGGTGATATTTCGATCCCAGTTCGCATCGTTGTTGGCGATAAAGATGATCAGGCGTTGCCGGAAGTCAATGCCATACCTATAAGAGAGGCTATCCCTGATGCAGAACTACTCATTCTTCCGGGTGTTGCGCACTATACTTTTCTGGCGACATGTAGCCTCAAGGGACGGGTTTTTGTGCGCCAGCTCTGCGAAGACCCACCCGGGATCGATCGGCATGAGATACACAACAAAGTTGGTGCCGATGCACTGGCGTTTTTCAACCAGACATTTAATGACTGACTGGAAGAAGCAGTCAGTCGACAGCGAGCGCCGACGACGTGTTCGAGAAGGGTGGTTCGGGCAAGGGTGACGATGGGACCGGTTCAAGGAGCTTCATGCGAAGATCGGTGAGCAGGCGCTATAGATAGATTTGTTATCCAAGGCGCTCGGTCGCATTCATTGAATGAGCGCCGCTTGGCGATGGAACATCGCCTTGGTCGACCGTACCCACAATTTGCCCGTGACGAAACCGTGCCGTCTTCTGGCCCGGAATCGTTCCTCGGCCTACTCGGGGATCGGAGACGATGAAGGATGTCCTGGAAAACAACGGCTTCTTTGTCGTAAGCACCCCGTGCAGTGTAACCGGCCGGTGAAGTATACATAGCGCAACTCGCACTCTGTCCCCATTTTTCTGGCAAAAAGGAATTGGGATGCCAGGACAGCGAAAAATAGAGGATATGAGGCCTCTCGTGGAGGTTTTTGAAGCGGGTTCAGAGCGGCGTGGGGAGTTTGCAGCGCGGCACAACATCAAGGTTGGAACGCTTGACTACTGGCGGCGCAGCCACAAACACCGCATGACGTGGGCCCGAATGAACCAATTGGCTGATACCTGGACTCCAAAGCCCCGCATACTGCACCCATGGCCTGAGCAGCGTTTTGACGCCAAGATCCGAGGCAGGAGCCCAGTGCGGTAATTCCGCACGCTGGGATCTGTGCGGGCGGCGGCCCGTGAGGGCCGTCCCCACCGCGACCCAGCATTTGGCGGTATACTCGGTGTTGTGCATGGGCTTTCTCCACGTCAATGCGTGCCGGATTCAGGAAGGTGAGTTGGCACTCAGGAAGCCGTCGGGAGGGGCGATGGGTGATAGACACACGCTCGGTCATCATCGGCGATCGAACTTGGCGTTGGCGTGCTGATGACGCCTGTAGTGGGTAGCTGCCTTGTGACGATTTCCACAGAGGTCCATGCTGCACCACCGCCGTTTGTTGCCATTGCTGACGTCGTAAAAGTACACGGGACACTCGGCATTGTCACATTGCCGGACACGGCCACTGTTCTTTGAATCCAGCAGTCGGGCCGCTGACAGTGCAATCGGCGCCAGTGCCCGGTCCAACCGTTCGGTATACCAGCCTGAGGAAATGTCAAGTCCGAGCGTGCCAGGCTGAACTATGTGATGGGGGCGAATGTGCGTCAGGTGATGATTGAGAATGGCAACACGGTCCGGATCGTGAGGAGTCCCCGAGACGAACTCAGTCACCATACCGAAGATCACCCCCCTGAGCTGCCATGCAGCGTCCATGGACGCGGGCCATGACTCCGGTTCAGATGTGCCTTCAGGGCGAATACCAGCTGACACAAGCCAGCGGACCAACGCCTTGGTGTCGGGTAGTCGATCAACCTTCAGCCCACCTTTTCTGAGGTCAGTATTGATGAAGTCGAGAGCAAGGTTGTTTCCCCAGAATGGAAACTCTGTATCGGTCATTGTCATGGAAGTGATAGGGCTCTGTAACGTATTAGAAATTATAACCACATAAAGCCATAAATACAGGTTAGTCGCTCTCTGGTGGCCAACCTGTACAATACGTAAACCAATAGAATATATCGCACTATGTACGGTTTTGATACCCACACGCCTGATTCGGCTCCGGCAGAATCGAAGGATCTCCTGCAGACCCTCACCAAACGGTATGGCTTCACGGCCAATTTGCACGGCGTCATGGCCGAGTCACCGAGCATGTTAAGTGCTTATGAGGACATCTATGGCGCGTTCATGAACACGGATTTTACAGCCGTAGAACAACAGCTTGTTCTGTTGACAGTCAGCTTCGAGCATGCGTGCGCCTACTGCATGGCCGCTCACTCCACAGTCGCCCAAATGGCGCAAATGCCTGAAACAGAGCTGGAACGTCTTCGCAACGGTACGTCACTGTCAGACCCTCGACTTGAAGCTCTCCGGGTGTTCACCAGAACGGTTGTAAACAAGCGGGGGAGTCTGGATGAAGCAGACGTCAACGCGTTCCTTGAAGCGGGCTTCACGCGGTCGCAGCTCCTGGACGTCATCGTTGGTGTGGCCACAAAAACGATGAGCAATTACGTCAATCATATCGTATCCCCGGCTCTCGATGAGGCGTTCTCGTCAAACGCGTGGGAGTCCGAATCAACCTCTCCAAATCAACCTCAAAGAGCACCTGATATGAATCAGCACACAACAACTGACATCGTCGGACATGTCACCATAGGCAATGGAGACCGCAAGGTGCTCGTCATGCACGACTGGATGGGCGATATCGAGAATTACCGGCCGGTGATACCATATCTGAATCTGGTCGACTGTACGTTTACGTTCATGGACATCCGGGGATATGGGCTGTCCAGCGGTTTGGGAGGGCCATATAACGGAGATCAAGCGGTTCTCGATGCATTCAACTTGGCCGATCACCTGGGGTGGGAGCGGTTTTCCGTAATCGGACACTCCATGTCCGGGCTTATCGCCCAGTTGATGGTGATGGACGACAGAGGACGCGAGCGCATTGAGCGCATGATCGGGATTACGCCGGTATCTTTGGATGGCTACCCGGCCACCAAGGACGACCAGGAATTCTTTGATGCAGCCATTATGAGTGAGTCCGTTTCGGAATTGGCTTTCTCTGCTCTCACCGGGTCTCGGCATACAGCTGAGTGGATGCGCGTCAAAACAAACCGTCATTTGGGAACAGCCAATCGTGAGGCACTGGAAGGCTTCAAGCAGATGTGGGTTGCTGATGATTTTTCTGACAGGCTGGCCTCTGGTCCGGTCTCCATACCCATGCTGGTTATCGGAGGACGTCAGGATCTCCCGGGTTTTCAGGAGGATCACTTCATGAAAACATTTGACAAGTGGTATCCGAATGTGTCGTTCCAATATATCACCGACGCGGGGCACTATCCGATGCAGGAAACACCCGTATACCTGGCATCCTTGATCAATGCGTTTCTGTCTGATGACTCAGTTGTCCAGACATGACGTATCAGATACGTTTTTCTTGCTCTAATCGTAACCAGGTGAGCCAGGTACAATGAAACTGAAACCCGTTGACCATCCGCGCGGCCTTTGGATGAGGTTGGCATTTTGGTGGAGCAAGAAGACTTATGGAGCGGTTCTTACGCCCATGAGGGTCGTATACGCACGGAATACGGCCCTCATGGGATTGGCCGTCAAAATAAATTCTGTTCGGACTAAAAAACTCCGTTTGGACTCCGGATTATCTCTTCTGGCGCAGGCCGCCACGTCGTATTACAACGGATGTGGCTTTTGCCAGGACTTGACTGCTGCACAGGTGATCCTGAAGGACATGGATCCCGATCGACTTCAAGATATTTCCGACTTTGAGACCAGCTCTCGTTTATCAAGAAAAGAACAATGCGTCATTCGAATAGCGCGGGACGTCACGGCCAAACGGAGGATGACCGAGGAAACGGAGCTGCTGGCTGAGGATTTCTTTTCAGAGCGTGAAGTCGTAGAAATCATGTGGGTTATCGCGTCTGAAACATATTTCAATACTTTGAACATGCCGTTTGAGATTGAATCCGACGGTGTATTTGGCCTCATTTCGAAGAGGCTTTAGTGTATTAACAAGGATTTGCTGTGTCTTACACTGGTTGTTGAGGTCAGTGTAACAAACCTGTCAGTTGAGTCCCTATTCTTGTGTAAAAGCTGTCGGTGCCTGAAAGAGCAAAGGTCACCGCGCCCGCTTAGGTTGGCTTCAATCCACTGAAGTAACCCCAACCCAGCGAAACGCGATGACCAGAGCACAGATTAACCTTGACGCCGACCAAATCCAAGACCTTCTCAGCGGAGACACCAACGGCATGCGCCTCCTCGTCCAACAAGCCGTGAACCAGTTCCTTCAAGCCGAGCTCAGCGAGCACCTACACGCCGATCCGGGTGAACGCACAGGCGAGCGGCGCGGCTACCGCAACGGAACGTATGCACGCAGAATCACAACGCGTGTTGGCACGATTGAACTGGAAGTCCCCCGTGACCGCGATGGGACGTTCCGTACGGAGCTGTTCGAGCGTTTTCAGCGTAGCGAGCGGGCCCTGGTGCTTGCCCTCATGGACATGGTTGTTCACGGCGTAGCGACCCGCAAGGTTGCTACGATCACGGAGACGCTCTGCGGACACAGCTTCTCAAAATCGACGACGCTGGCGACGCCTTCGATTTCACTCCTGCCACTACCGACGAATAGCCGCTAGCCGCTGCGCAGTGAGACGGCCGGCGGGTCACAAATCGATGACCAGCCGGTCGCTCTTGCTCCTGGACACACAAGGGCACATGTATCGCGTTTGGTCTTCATCTGACAGACAGACGTCCCGGTGATCGGGCGTTCCGTCCAGCACGGGCACCAGACACATCGAGCATTCCCCCCGTTTACAATCGTATGAGGCCCAGACGCCAGCGTCCAGCATAGCGTCGAGGATGGTCTGCTGCGCCGGTACCATGATCGTCATTTCCGAACGGGCAAGTTCGACGGTGAGCGGTTGGTCCTCCTCGCTGTTGTGGCCTCCGAAACTTTCGTAGTGGACACGGGACTCATTCCATCCCAGACGTCGTGATGTCTGAACAGTATCCCTGATCATCCCCGACGGTCCACACACGTAGACATGGCTGTGGTCTGGTGCATGCTTGACAATGGACTCAATATCCGGGCGTTTTCCTCCGTTTCCATCCGTATGGTACAGGTGGACGTGGCCGGGCACGAGTTCAGCCAAATCAACCTGGAAGGCCATCGTATCCTCGGTCCGGCTGGCATAATGCACGTCTACCGACCGTTCGCGTGCAACAAGATGACGGACCATTGACAGGATGGGCGTGATTCCTATGCCTCCTGCAATCAAAACGGAGTGTGGAACGTCCTCGTGAGCCAGTGGGAAGTCGTTCACCGGACCTGAGGCGATTAGGATATCGCCTGTCGAAACGTGATCGTGGAACCACGCCGATCCTCCGCGCCCATTGTCTTCCCGTCGAACAGCTATCGTGTAGTGGTCGTTCTGCGAAGAATCGGAAACAAGAGAGTATTGGCGTTCATCGGTGGAGCCGTCTGGCAACTCAACGGTGAACGTCATGTGGGCTCCCGGCGCCACTGACGGCAGATAATTTCCGTCGGCAGACGTCAAAACAAACGACTTTATTCCGCTTGCTTCATCGCGGATCTGTTGTACGACAAGTTGAATCTTCATATCCATACTACCGACGGGGGGGCTCCCCATCGGGAAATGTCTGTTGCGACGAGAATGGGATAACTCGAGGAGACCCCCCCTATTTCCGGCGTTTGGTTCTCAATGACCACACGCCCGATGCCGGCCTCCCGAATGGCGAATGAGCAGAGGAGACAGGGCTCTTGATTGGTGTAGAGGGTGGCGTGTCTCAGCGTGTCTTTCTCGAATTTGCGCAGGGCTTCGCGAACGACGATCAATTCTGCGTGGGCGAAAGGATCGGGGCCTGTCGGTACGGTTTCTCCGGCTTCGACCACTATGGCGTCGTCAAGAACGATCACCGATCCTACAGGTACGTTGCCAGATAACCGTGCTTGCCGTGCCAGTTCCTGGCACCGGGCCATGTGCAATTTGTCCAAGGATTGGGGGCACATATTCTATTTGGGATTATGGGGAGAGGCATCGATGAAATTCCACGACCACGCTTCCGGAAGTGGCCCTTCCCTCCACGCGTCTACTTTGAATGACCAGTACCGACTGGCGCCCGATGTGATCTGCGAGTTGAGGACAACCTGAGTGTGCCCGATGACCTGCACGGATCGGGGGGTCTCGAAGTCCAGAAAAAGAAGGCCGGCCTGAGGGTGCACCACCAGGTTGCCGAGCGTATTGAACATGCTGTTTCCCGGGTAGTCCGGAATGTGCATCGTCTCGTTATCGATGAAGGTTATGAAGCCCGGTGCGCCACCTCGGTGGGAGGCATCCAGACCTTGTTTCGGATGTGCGCTGCCAACGAAGAACGTGTCGGCGCGCTCAATCAGGGAACGGTGCGCGGTCTCGAGTAGATGTCCTGTGTTCCACGGCTCGTCGGTCGTGACGTGTACGTCAGGATCGAGGTGACGCCTTTGGATGTATTTAGGGCAGTTGGGGTAAGACGCTTCGATCTCGACTCGAATCAGGTTGTCCGTGCGTGTTGCCTGGCCATTGATACGGAGGCGGCGGCGCGTAGTGAGCTCAATGAGCAGCAAGCCGATTCTGGAGTCTCTATCCAGGTTGAGCCACAAAGGGTCATCTGACCGGATCAGGGCTCGATCCAAGTGGATCATCATATGAGAGGGGTCCGGCGCTACCAAGAAGCCTGATTCTCCAAATAGTACCGACGACCAAGGGAAGCCATCGGTGTCAATGGACGTCACGATCACCATGGTTTGCTGCCGGATGAAGGGGATGGCCCCGGGGATGATCCGGTTCGAGACGATTCCACTATTTCGCTCTCCCAGGTCGGATTCCCCAACCTGGTTTTGAATCCAGCGTTCTCCTTCGTGAATTGCAGTGGACATGGTATACCTCTATCGTGAATGGTGTAGGTTGGCGGGGCGGCCACACGCCGGCCCCCCCAACCGCACCACAGAACCTAAAAAAGGTGCGGCCTAAGCGGGC
>JAJCYQ010000090.1 GCA_029262835.1 Bacteroidota bacterium | reverse complement strand
CGTCGAGGGCGCGTCAGGTGGCCACGCTGCACACCATGGCGCACGAACTGCTGACGTCCGACCTCACGGCGCGCGCCCTCGACGCCGCCCGCCCAGAAACAGACGTGGACCAGGACCTCATCCGGATTACCCGTCGCGACCTGGAAAAAGCGACCCGCGTGCCTTCCTCGCTCATCAATGCCATGAGCGAGGCGCAGGGGCATGCCAAGGGAGCCTGGCAGAAAGCCCGGGCCACGAACCAGTTCGGCACGTTCGCCCCGCACCTCGAGCGGATTGTGGATCTCAGTCTCGAGCACGCCGAAGCGCTCGGCTACGACGACGAGCCGTACGATGCGCTCCTCGACATCTACGAGCCGGACATGAAAACCCGTGACGTGCGGGCGACCTTCGCCGCGCTCAAGGACGAGCTCGTTCCCCTGGTCCAGGAACTGACGCAGAGCGGCGCATCTCCCCAAAAAAGTGTCGACAACAACGTCACGCAGGGCCATTTCCCGCACGACGAGCAGTGGAACTTCGGGCTGCGCGTGGCGCGCGAGCTCGGCTACGACCTGACGCGGGGCCGCCAGGACGTTTCTGCCCACCCTTTCAGCACCACGTTCTCCATCGACGACGTCCGCATTACGACGCGCATTGATGAGTCGTTTTTCAACCCGGGATTTTTTTGCACGCTGCACGAGGCGGGGCACGCCATGTACGAGCAGGGAATAGATCCGGCGCTCGAGCGCACGCCCCTCGCCGATGGGACGTCCCTCGGAATCCACGAGTCGCAGTCCCGGATGTGGGAAAACCAGGTCGGTCGAAGCCTGCCGTTCTGGGAGCACTACATGCCCGCTGCGCGCGAGGCGTTCCCCACGGCGCTGGCCGATGTCTCCGCCGAGATGATGTTCCGCGCCGTAAACCGGGTCGAGCCGTCGCTGGTTCGCGTCGAAGCCGATGAAGTCACCTACAACCTGCACATCATGCTCCGATTTGAACTCGAGCAGGCCATGCTGGCGGGCGACGTGCCCATAAAAGACCTCCCGGCGGCCTGGAATGACCGCATGGAAGCGTGGCTGGGCATCCGCCCGGAGACCGATACCGATGGCGTGCTTCAGGACATCCACTGGTCGCTCGGTGCGCTCGGATATTTCCCGACGTACGCCCTTGGCAATCTGATGTCTGCGCAGCTTTTCGAAGCCATGGAGCGCGACATCCCAGACCGGGATGCGCATATCCGCCAGGGCGACTTCGCCCCCATCCTGGCCTGGCTCAGACGTAACGTACACGTCTGGGGACGTCGTCGGACGGCCACCGAAATCCTTGAAGCCACGTGCGGCAGCGGCCTCGATGCGGCCCCATGGATCCGCTACGTCAAAGCCAAGTACACACTGGTAGGCTGATCCTATTCATATCCATTCCCCCACATGAGCATCAACCTGGAAATCCACCTCGACCACCTGGAAATTTCCCGTCTCACCGAAGAAAAAATCCATAACCGTCTCGAGAAGATGGAAGATGGGCATCATGACATTACCGGAGCCTACCTCTCGGTGAAGCAGATGTCCGGCAAGCCGACGGTCAATGTGTACGAAGCGACGTTCGTCCTCTACCATAAACCCGAAAATATCACCGCATCGGAGAAGAGCGAAGATATTCCCGAGGCCATTGCAGGCGCCGTCGCCTCGGTCGAACGTCAACTCCGCAAAGCCCGCTCGGCCATTCGTGACCGGCGCAAGCGCGCGCGCAAGGGCGCCGAAGTGCTTCCCGAGCCACCGATTGAATAGCGATGTTGTCAGTTGAGCGTCGCGGTGGCGGACAGTAGCGGCGACGGTGGCTGCAGCGAAAAGGGAGCCGCCAGGTCGGCTCCTGCAGGGACCGTCCCGGACAGGACGCGCACCGACGAGGGCGCTGACACATCGTCGTCGTCTGTCAGTTCAGCCGTAATGAAGACCGTCGCACCGGCAAGATCGACCGGGAAGGTCACGCCATCGGGCGCATTCACGAGGAAATCCTCGCCCGGCACAACTGGGCTGTCTCCGCCAAAGAAGAGCGCGGCATCATCAACGCGATCGCCGCGCGAGAATGTCCCTGTCGGCAGTGTCGTACCGTCCGAAAGCTCAACGAACCCCTCGTAGCGCCAACCATTCGGCAGTTCAGGCAATTCGAGCGATGGCGCAAACCCGCCGGCACCGCCACTGCGCGTTCCAAACCACACGCCCGAGCGTTCGTTTGACCCATCGGCGTCCGTCGGCGTAGCCACGACGAACTGTCCACTGGCCGCGGAAAAATCCACGCCGAGACCCTCCTCATGGGAAAGCTGTAGCGTTGCTGCGCCAGCAGTCAGCGCACCCGCCAGCACTCGTTTGCTGGACGGCACAACCGGACTATCCCCTTTCCCATTGATGACAAGAAAGAGCACCGACGCATCGGCCACATTCGATGTCATGGAGAGCGTATTGGATATCACCTGCCCCTGCGGATTAATGAACCGGCCGTCGCTGCCCACATTGAATTGATCGGACCCCACGAATCCACTTTCTGTCCGTGCCCAGAGTTGATACTGGAACGCGTTTGACATGGGCTGCAGTCCATCAATGCTCAGGGCAACGCGGAACCGCGAGGGCAGCGCGTCCTCACCAGACGAGCCACTGTCACATCCCATCCAGACGAGCGATGCGAAGAGAATAAGGGTCAGTGTACGCATATCATCCAAGTTTTTCTTCCCGTACGAGTATACAGGATGATCGGTTCTGGTCACGGTGAATGGGGACGGATTTTTGCCGGAAACTTCCCACGTGCATTCCGGCGTGCACTGTACATTTGTCCGGTATGAATCCACACGACTCCATGAATGAACCGGCAGCAGCCAGCCCCAGGTCCTGGACAGCGTCCTCATGGCGGCAGTGTGAGCTCGTCCAACAACCACACTATGCGGATGAATCGGCGCTGAAAGATGTTTTGGCGCAGGTGGCTTCCCTGCCCCCCCTCGTCACGCCCTGGGAAGCGCGGCGACTCGAGCGGCAACTCGCCGAAGCCGCCGCCGGACGGCGCTTCCTGTTGCAGGGAGGCGATTGCGCCGAGCTCTTCTCCGAGTGCCAGCCCGACATCATTGCCAACCGCATCAAGGTTTTGCTGCAAATGAGCCTCGTGCTCATCTATGGACTGCGCATGCCAGTGGTACGGGTGGGCCGTTTCGCAGGCCAATACGCCAAACCCCGCTCCTCGGACCTGGAAACCCGGGGAACGATGACCCTGCCTTCCTACCGGGGCGATATCGTGAACGGGGCCGAGTTCACAAAAACAGCCCGCGAACCGGACCCAAAGCGCCTGCTCCGCGCCTATCACCACGCCGCGGCCACACTGAATCATGTCCGGGCACTCGGCGAGGGTGGATTCGCCGACCTGCACCACCCGGAATACTGGGATCTCGGGTTTGTCCACCAGGATACGCTCCGCTCGGAGTACCAGAGTGTCGTCGATGCCATCCTCGAATCCATCCGGTTCACGGAAGCCATTTCAAGCGAGCGCATGTCGGAAATGGAGCGCGTCTCGTTTTTTACGAGCCATGAATCGCTCCTTCTCCCGTTTGAAGAAGCACTGACTCGCCAGGACAGTCATTCCGATGACGTATTCAATCTTGGAACGCATTTCCCGTGGATTGGCATGCGTACGGCCAGCCTGCACGGTGCCCACGTGGAATTCCTTCGAGGCCTGGCCAATCCCATCGCGGTCAAGATCGGGCCCGATACAACGCCGTCCGATCTCCAGGCGCTCGTCCGGCATTTGAACCCGGGGGCGAAGCCAGGCAGACTCACGCTGATTGCGCGTCTCGGGCAAAGGCACGTCGGCGCGCACCTGCCCGCCATGATCCAGGCGGTCCGTGCTACCGGCGTTCCCGTCCTCTGGTCGTGTGACCCCATGCACGGAAACACCGAGACGCTCTCAAATGGGACCAAAACCCGCCGGTTCGATACCATGCTGGACGAACTCGAGCAGTCGCTCGACATCCATAGTGCGGAAAAGAGCATCATGGGTGGCGTTCACCTCGAACTCACGGGAGAGAATGTGACCGAGTGCACGGGCGGCGCACGGGGTCTGGAAGATGCCGACCTGGAGCGCGCCTATCACTCCCAGGTGGATCCGCGCCTGAACAGTGAGCAGGCCCTGGAAATGACGTTCGCCCTGATCCGGAAATTCAGATCATTGCGTAGCTGACGCCGTGCGTGGTGCATACGTCGGGCGCCGGGGAATAGAGAGCGTAAATGACGTTCCAGCGCCTGGTACGGACTGCACCGAAATGCTTCCCTGCATTTCCTGGACGAGTCCGTAGGCCACACGAAGACCGAGGCCACTACCCTCCATGGAACGATCCAGGTCGTAGGACTCCTGGCTGAAGGCTTCCGATGCCCTGTCCACGAAGCGCTGATTCATGCCGCGGCCGGTGTCGGACAGCGTAATCAAGACGTCATGCGCCGCATCGTGCAGCCGGACGTGGACACGCCCTTCATCCGTAAACCGGATGGCATTGTCGAGCAAATGGGTCAGTGCGTGCTGCAAATGGTCCGGATCGAGCTCCACTTCGACGGGAGCATCCGGCAGTTCCAGCACGAGGCCCAGGCCGGCCTCCTCCGCCTCACGCCGCAGCGGACGGACGATTTCTTCCAGCAACGCGTTCATATCTACCCGCTGGACGTGACTTTCAATACGTCCCGAGGACAGATGCGCTACCGAGAGCACCGAGTTCAACATCCGGAACAGCCGCGTGCCGGCGTCCCGGATCATGATGGAGAATTCCCGCTGTTCATCCTGCGTCTCTTCCGCCAGAAGCTCCGCAAGGCCAATGATCCCCGTGAGTGGGGTTCTGATCTCATGACTCATGTTCGACAGGAAGGCGCTCTTCAGACGCGACAGTTCCTCTACGCGCTCCTTGGCAAGGCGCAACTGGTTTTCCGCCTCGCGCCGCGCCGTGACGTCGTGCAGGACATACACAAAGCCGAGACCCGTACCCAGTTCATCTTCGAGCTGCGTAATACGGGTGTCGAAGTGACGCTCCTCATTGCCGACACGGAGTGTAACGTCGAACGGCAACAACGCCTTTCCATCTGCAATTCGTTGTGCTGCAACGGGAAGAACTTCCCGAACAGGTTTCCCTATACTGTCACGGCAAATCGCCAGCAGCGTGCAACCTGCCTGGTTCACGTCGGCCACGGTGCCGTCTGCGCTGGTTACAATCACCGGATCCATCATGGCTCTGATGACTTCCCGACGCGCCACCGGCATGAGGTCGAGCATCCCGAACCCAAACAGTCCGACAGCGAAAAACACACCAGATATGGAAAAGGCGACCGGAGTGTAATCCAGTTGACCGAAAAAGTTGGGCGCACTCAGGTAGAAGGCATTGAACAGGAGCGGCTGCAAGGATCCGAGCATCATGGTCAGCGCCTGCATGCGTCGCCGCCCACTCAGTCGAACCGCCGCCCACGCAAAAAGAGCAATACTGCTCCCCACGGTCAGATACGCAAAACCCGTGAATACCCAGAACCACGGTCCGTACGTGCGGCCAACCGACGTGAAGCCCTCCGATTCTGCCGGCCACTGCAGCGCGAACATCCAGCCGTGCAGCGAATTTGTGGATATCAGCGCGAGCGTAAGGACGGGGACGACCACGAGACCGATCTGCCATGGCCTCCTCTGCAGCGCGTGCCGGTTCGTGAACGCACCAGCCATGAAGAGCCAAGTAACCGGCAGCAGCGTGACAGAGACAAATTTGATATCTGTGAAAAGGCGCTTGAGCCAGAACGGCTCCACCATCAGCGACAGTCCAGAACACGTTGACCAGAAGGCAGCCAGGGCCATCGTCGCGACGAACCAGCGTGTTGTGGACGTACGGGCGCGCGTCATCGCGTATCCCCCAAGGGCAAGCGACAACAGGACCGATGCCCAGAAGGGTACTATGACGGAGAGTGCGACGGAGTCCACGACGAGAAGGATTTGATTCCCTGATCGTCACAATCGGCTCAAACTTAACCCCGACACAGCGAGGTCAGGCCGACGGCACGGGCTCCTCGACGCGCTCAATCCATGCGCCGGCAAGAACCGCATCGTCATCGTAGACCACCAGCGCCTGCCCGGGAGTAATTGCCTTTTTCGGCTCAAAAAACGAGATGTGCAACGTATCGCCCCGCTGCTCGACGCGGCAAGGTGCACCAGGATCGTTGTAGCGGATTTTCGCCATGGCGTGTCGGGGCTCATGGAATGCATCCACACTCACAAAATTAGGGCGGCCCGCCACGAGATCATGCTTCATCAGCTCATGCTCCGGGCCGACGGTAATCACGTTGGTCTCCGGGTCGATATGCGTGACGTAGATGGGCTCACCGAGCGCAAGGCCCAGCCCGTGGCGCTGGCCAATCGTGTAAAACGGAAAACCTTCATGCGCGCCCACATCGGTGCCATCCGACAGGACGAACCGCCCTGGCCCGACGCGCTCCTCCATGTCATCTACGCGGTCGCGCAGAAAACGACGGTAGTCATTGTCCGGTACGAAGCATATCTCGTAGGAATCCGGTTTGGCCGCGACGTGGTCGAGCCCGAATTCCGTAGCGAGCTCCCGGATGCGGGGTTTCGTCAGGTGCCCGAGCGGAAACAGCGTCCGCGAGAGGTTTTCCTGCGATACCCCCCAGAGGGCGTAACTCTGATCCTTGTTGGTGTCCACTCCGCTGCGGAGCACGTATCGACCCGAATCCTCGTCATGCTCTACGCGGGCGTAATGGCCCGTGGCAATGAACTGGCACCCGAGGTCATTGGCCCGGCGCATGAGCGCCTCCCACTTGATGTGGGTGTTGCACAGCACGCACGGATTCGGCGTGCGGCCCGACATGTAGTCGGACGTAAACCGTTCAATGACCCAGTCCCCGAACTCCTTCCGGATATCCACGATGAAGTGTGGAAAGTCCCACTTCATGGCGACCGCCCGGGCGTCGTTCATGGACTCGAGCGTGCAGCACCCGACGACTTTCCCGCTGGCGGGCCGCGGCGCACCCCCACTCGTCGCATGATCCCACGTCTTCATGGTAATACCCACCACGTCGTAGCCCTGCTGCGCCAGCAGCACGGCCGCAACCGATGAATCTACCCCGCCGCTCATGGCGACGAGCACACGCCCCTTACTGCTCATGACTCCTTGTAGGCATTCGCGACAACAATCTGGATTTCATTCAGGAACTCGTTCAGCCTCCTGAACACCCGCTGACGATACCCGGGATCCGCACCGCCGGCAGGAGATTGCACTACGGCCGATTCCAGGATGTGATCCTTGAAGAAGTGGGTAGCCCGAAGGGCATCGTCGAGCGGCACACCGGCCGCCACGACGCCGCGAGCGTAGACCCGCGCCACGACCCGTGCTTCCTGCATGATCTCCGACCCGGCCTCCTCCGGCTCGACTACGAACTGTTCGAGCAGCCCGACCAGGCGCCGGCCCAGCATGCGCTTTTCTTCGCGCTCCTCCTCGCTCACAGTTTTTGCCCAATCCGCATGTACGTGCTTCAGGTCTTCACGCGTCGTCGAGAGCGCCCGGTCGCGGAAGGCCTTGTCGAGTGGTCTCGCGGGCCGCTCATCTCCCTTTTTCAGGCGCTCCACCTCGGCTGCAGGAAAGCGTCTGTGGCCTCCTGGCGTGCGAACAGCCTGGATTTTACCCGACTCCGACCATCGCCGAAGCGTAACGGGGTGCACACCGAGCGCCTGGGATGCCGCCTTCAATGTCAACAAATCACTCATTGGTCCATTCTGCGTATACTGTGTGCCGTAACCACCTGTCCAACGCCATGTCCCGCGCCCTGCGCCTTCTCGTTGTCAACGGCCCGAACCTGAACATGCTCGGCACCCGTGAGCCTGCAATATACGGAACCAGAACGCTCAGCCACATTGAAACCGAGGTACGGGAGGCATTTCCGGAAGTTACCACGGATTGGGTGCAAAGCAACCATGAAGGAGAATTGGTCGATGCCGTGCAGCGCGCCGCCTCAAGCGGCTACGATGGTATTATAATGAATGCGGCGGCCTTCACGCACACATCGGTCGCGCTGGTCGATGCCCTCGCGGCCATTGATCTTCCGGTCGTAGAGGTCCATATCTCCAATATCCACGCCCGGGAGGACTTCCGTGAGCGTACGCTGACCGGCCGGCAGGCGGTGGGCGTGATCACGGGACTCGGAACATGGGGTTATCACCTGGCCATCCGGTGGTTCCTCCTCTCGCGCGCAGACGAGACTCACTGACATGGCGTCCCGGATCCGGCAACTGGCCTCGGAAACGGCGGTCTACGGCGTATCTTCCATCGTCGGCCGCCTCGTCAATTTTCTGCTCTTTCCGCTCTATTCCCAGGTCTTCCTGCCGGATGAGTACAGTCCCATCATCGTGCTCTACGCGGCGTTCGTATTTCTGAACATCGTGTACCAGCACGGAATGGAATCGGCCTACATGAAGTTCGCCTCGGACAGCGGGGTGGGCGCCGACAGCGGCGTACCTGCCGGCCGGAGCCCGGTGTTCACAGCGGCTCTGCTCTCGATCGGCAGCGTCATGCTGCTTGTGACGGCGGCCATGCTGCTCTTCCAGAAACCCTTCGCGGCGCTCATCGGGCTCGGCGCCGGGCATCTTCACCTGATTGGCTGGGCGGCGGCCATCCTGGCGCTCGATGCGCTCGTGATTGTCCCGTTCGCTGACCTGCGCCTGCGGAGCCGTCCGTGGACGTTCGCGGGCGTCCGCCTGGCCAATATCGCGGTCAATGTCGGACTCAACCTGTGGCTCATACTCGGCCTTGACATGGGCGTCGAGGCCATTCTGATGGCGAACACGGCCGCATCTACCATCACTCTTCTGTTGCTGATGCCCATCATTGCCGGCCGGTTTTCCTGGCACGTAGATGTGCCGCTCTGGAAGCGCCTTGTGGCGTTCGGACTGCCCTTCGTGCCGGGTGGGCTCGGGTACGCCATGACCGAGCGCATCAACATTTTCTTTCTTGAGCGGATGGATCCGGCCACGATCCAGCACCTCTATGCAGACCGCTTCACAGACCCGGATCTGGCCGCGCGGGCGACGGAGCTCGGGCCGGGCGTCTACACGGAGTACATCGTGGGGACGTATGGAGGCATGATCAAACTGGCGGTCCTCATGGCGCTTTTCGTGCAGATGTTCCGCTACGCCTGGCAGCCGTTCTTTCTCCAGCGGCAGCGGGACGCGGATGTGGGAGCGCTTTTTGGCCGCGTGTTTTTTCTCGTGACGTGGATTCTGGGCGCGGTCCTCTTGGCCGTGTCGTTCATGGCAGATAACATCGTGGCGCTGCCGCTGCCCGGCGGCCGACACCTGATTGCCCCTTCCTACTGGATGGGGCTGCACGTCATCCCGGTCGCTCTGCTTGGCTATTTTTTCCAGGGCTGGTACTACCACTTTTCGGCGGGTGTCTACATCCGGGAAAAGACGCGCTGGTTCCTGCATGCGACGCTCGCCGGTAGCGCCGTAGCGCTCCTCGTCAATGCGGTGCTTGTGCCGGTCTATGGCATGATGGCGGCGGCGTGGGCGACCACGGGCGCCTACGCGACCATGGCGCTCGTGCTACATGCCCTGGTCCGGCGGGAGTACGACGTCCAGTACGCATGGGGCCGCGTGTCCACGCTGCTGGCCATTGGAGCGGCCTGCTTCATGGCCTGGTCATGGATTCCATGGATAAATGGGCTCCTGTGGGAGCTTGGGCTGGTAGCGGCGTACGCGGTAGCGGGCGGCGCAGTGAGTCTTCGGATCATGAGATTGGCTGGCAAACCATTCCCATCAGTCCGCGGTCCAAGGCCTGGAGCCTGATGTCTGCACTCCCTGGAGAGGGGGCTGTGAAACCTGATTCGTCGGGCCCCGTCGAGTAGCCCTGATGAATCAGGGTCGTTTTCGACCACAGTACCATCCCAGACCGTCATTCCAATGCTCCGAAATTACTTCAGAGTGGCCCTGCGCTCTTTTTCCCGTTCTCCGCTTCACACCGTCATCCATGTGACCGGCCTGGCGGCGGGCATGGCGGTGTGCATTCTGATCGTCGCGCTCGTCCATCATGAATGGCGCTTCGATCGGTACCATGAAGCATCTGACAGGATATTCCGTACCTGGCTGGCCTACGAGGCCCCGGACGGAACACCCGGCGTGCAGGCCATGATGCCGCCCGACTTTACGCCGTCACTGCAGGACACGTATCCGGACATTACGCATGCAACGCGCCTCGTTCAGAACACGGCCGACCTGCATGTAGCATCCAATATCCACCGCACCATGCTGGCCGAAGTGGATCCCGATTTTTTTGACATGTTCTCAGTCGACATTGTAGCCGGTGGCGCGGCGCGGGAGGCGGGCAGTGCGGCGAGGGAGGCGGGCGGCCAGCCCCAGTTGCTCACCGCGCCCGAGCAGATTGTTGTTTCCCGGTCTACGGCGACCGCGTGGTATGGATCGGCCGAGGATGCCATTGGCGGCATTGCCACGATTCGGCGGGAGGATTTTGAGCGCGATTTTGAGGTCGTCGCCGTTTTCGAAGACTTTCCTGCCTGGTCCTCCATTGCATTCGATGCGGCCATCTCATTCGAGAATTACGACCCCATTCAACTTGGGGGGAATAACTGGGGCGGCCGGACGTCGACGTATGTGCGCCTTGCTGACGGAGCGGGCCCGGCCGCCCTTGAGGAGCGGTTCCATTCATTCACGTCCACGTTCTTCGGAGAATACATTGCGGATATGCAGGAGGCCGGGTACCTGGCACGCGTGGGTACCATCGGCGACGCTGTTAGAGGAGCCTCGGCCGGCGCCCCCTATGCGCTCCGGCTTCAACCGCTGCCGGAGCTGCACCGTACACCCGACGTCTGGGCGCCGTACGAGCGGTCCATCCACAACCCGCTGTACTCCTGGATACTCGGCGGGATAGGTCTCGTCATCCTGGGCATTGCCTGCATCAATTTCATGACGCTGTCCGTTGCCCGCTCGGCCGTACGGGCACGCGAGGTCGGTGTCCGCAAGGTGCTCGGCGCAGACCGGTGGTCCATCATGCGCCAGTACTGGGGCGAAGCGCTGCTACTGAGCCTGGTGTCGCTGGGAGCGGGCCTGTTGCTGGCACGCGCCCTACAGCCGCTCTTTGGACAGCTGGCCGGCGTGGATATTTCCGTCTTCGGACTGCCTCCCGCACTAACCATCTCCGGGATTGTACTGCTGGTGCTCGTAGTCGGAGGACTGGCAGGAGCGTATCCGGCGGCCATCCTGTCCGCCTTCGAACCCGCACGCGTCCTGAAGGGCGATACCCCGCGGTCTGGTAGTGGACTCGTTGTCCGCTCGCTCGTCGTCCTCCAGTACACGATTTCCATCGGTCTCATGGCCAGCCTGTTCGTCATGCAGGAGCAGGTCGGGCTGCTCCTGGAAAAAGACCTCGGATTCGACGACGACCGTGTCGTTGCCATTGAAGCGCGTCAAATCGATTCGGCGCGCGCCGAAGCCGTCGTCGATGCCTTTCGACAGGAGGTCATGCAGGGCGGCGCTGTCGACGGCGTGGCGCGCGCCGGACAGGCCTTCACGCGTTCGAGTGACCGGAATGGTTGGCGCGATGCGGAGGGCATCCAGCGGCAGGCGTACAATTTCGGTGTCAGCTACGAGTACATTGATGTAATGGGCATGGACATTGTCGACGGACGCAATTTCTCCCGGGACTACCCGGCCGATCCCACCCAGTCGGTCCTGGTCAATGAAGCACTGGTCCGGGAGTTCGGTCTGGAAAATCCGGTCGGCCAGCAACTCAATGGCTGGCTCGACTGGATCTACGAAACACCTCCCACCATCATTGGCGTCGTCAGCGATTTCAACTTCCAGTCGTTGCACAATGAGGTACAACCGGCTGTGATGAACATGCATCCAGACTATTACAATTACCTCGGTGCCATTCTCGTGCGCATTCCGCCCGGCCGCACGGCCGACGCTCTGACCAGCATGCAGCATACCTGGAATACCGTCATGCCGGGTACGCCGTACGCCTGGGCGTTCGTGTCTGACGACATGAAAGCGCTGTACGAGACCGAGGCGCGTTGGCAGCGCATTGTGTCGTGGTCTTCGGCCCTCGCTCTTTTCATTGCCTCGATGGGATTGTTCGCGCTCGCGCTGATGACCGTAGCCGGGCGTGTCCGCGAAATCGGAATCCGAAAAGTGCTGGGGGCCAGTGAGCGCCAGGTCATGACGCTCGTAACGCGTGAGTTTGCCGTACTGGTGCTCGTCTCGTCCCTTCTCGCCGCCCCGATGGCCTGGTTTGCCATGCAGAAGTGGCTCGACAACTTCGCGTACCGGGTCGAACTGGGTCCCCTTCCATTTCTGTTCGCATCGGGTGCCGCACTGCTTCTGGCCATACTCACCGTGGCCTGGCATGCTCTGTCTGCCGCCCGGATGAATCCTGTAACATCTCTCAACAGGGAGTGAACGAAGGGCTGCCGGACACGTTCATGAGAGCTCACAGGTCCCGCGTCCATTCGCCATCCATCATCCCCAGCCCGAATTACCAATCATGCGCAACCAGCATCTGATTTTCCGCATCGGCGTCCTGTCTCTTGTTGTCCTCTTTGCCGGCTGTGAATCGACCAGCAATACCATGAAAGGGGCCGGTGTCGGCGCCGGGGCGGGGGCCGTGATCGGCGGTATCATAGGCAGCAGCAGTGACAACACGGCCAAGGGCGTGCTGATTGGATCGGCGATTGGCGGAGCCACAGGTGCCATTATTGGTGCCCAGATGGATAAGCAGGCTGAAGAGCTGGACCAGGAGCTCGAAAACGCCACCGTGGAGCGCGTGGGCGAAGGCATCCAGATCACGTTTGACTCGGCTATCCTGTTTGGCGTCGACTCGTCCGAACTGTCCACGGGCGCACGCGCCTCGCTCGCGGATCTTGCAGCCAGCCTGCAGTCCTACCCGAACACGAACGTCCTGATCGTGGGTCACACTGACAACACAGGCGCCGCCGAATACAATCAGTCCCTGTCGGAGCGCCGGGCATCGGCCGCGGCTGCGGCGCTTGCCGAATTCGGCATCCCCCGTACGCGCCTGTCCATCAACGGGTTTGGGGAGGCACAGCCCATTGCGGACAATGCAACGGCGACGGGGCGCGAGCAGAACCGTCGCGTGGAAGTAGCCATATTTGCCTCCGAAGAGTACCGTGAGTCGCTCGAGCAGCAGAATGGAGGCCGCTGAGTCGGCGTGACGGGTTCGCGCCGCATCCGACTGTGGACGGAGTTCCTGGCTCTTTATGCGATTGTCCCAGCTGTCGTATTCACGTGTCGGAGCATTCTCGGTTGGCTGATCATTCCCATGCTGGTGGTCTCGGCCAGCGCCATGACATTTGTGCTCTTGCGCGACACCGGCTTTGACCGCCGCCAGTTGTGGGATGCCCAGTCGGCGCGAAATGGCCTCACCGGTATCGTCCGACGCTTTGTCCTTGGAGCACCCGTCCTTGCGCTCGGTGTGTACGTCATCCGCCCAGATCTGTGGCTGAATTTTCCGCGATCTGAGCCATGGCTGTGGGGAGCTCTCATGGTGGTTTATCCACTCTGGTCGGTGTATCCACAGGAAATCATATTCCGGACCTTCCCGACACACCGATACAGAAGCTTGTTCTCCAGCCCGCGCGTTTTCATGCTGACCAATGCCGTTGGTTTCGCAGCGGCCCACCTTCTCTTCGCCAACACGATCGCGCTCGTACTGTCCCTCGTGGGCGGCCTGCTCTTTGTTCAGACCTACCTGGCAACCCGGTCCACACTCCTCGTCGCGGTCGAGCATGCTCTCTGGGGAGATCTGATTTTCACCATCGGTCTCGGATGGTATTTTTTCGGTGGATCCGTGGCGGGTTGACATGGGGCCTGCTGACCCTTGTGCCGCCGCATCAGACAACCGAGCGAACCACCCAGGCCAGGTACGCTGCATAGGCCATGAAGAGAAACAGTCCTTCCACGCGGTTGATGCGGCCATCCGCGCGGTGCCGGTAGCCTACAATAAAGAGCGATACCGTCAGCAGGCCCATGAACAGCACATCGCGCTCCAGGACGGCAGGCTCCACGGAGAGGGGATGAACGGTCGCGGCAATACCGACGACCGCCAGCGTATTGAAAATATTCGACCCGATCACGTTGCCGAGCGCCATTTCATGCTCGCCCCGCCGCGTCGCCACGATCGAAGCGGCCAGTTCAGGCAGCGACGTTCCAATCGCGACGACAGTCAGTCCGACAACAAGGTCGCTGACGCCGAGCGCAGCGGCGATATCTACCGCGCCGCTTACCAACAGCCGGGAGCCTGCTACAAGTCCCACAAGTCCCACGAGGAGCCAGAGGGCGGCCTTGCCCGGCGTCATCTCCTTGATGTCCACCTCCTCCTCCATGACGTCGATATTGGTGCGCATACTGCTGACAATGGTCCAACCAATGAGCACGTGGAATACGACCAGCAGCACAATGCCATCCCACCGGGACAGCATCCCATCTACGAGTTGCCACGCAGCCAGGACGGTGACCGCGAGAAGGACAGGAAATTCCCGGCGAAGCACTCCCGACTTTACCGTGACTGGAACGATCAGCGCAGAAACGCCCAGAATGAGGGCAATATTGGAGATGTTTGACCCGTAGGCATTACCGAGGGCCAGGCCCGGATTACCAGCCAGCGCGGCCTGGGCCGAGACGACGAGTTCCGGCGCCGACGTCCCGAATCCCATGATCAGAATACCTATGAGTAGTGCGGGCACGCCGAGCAGCCGGGCCGCCCCCGACGCCCCGTCCACAAAACGGTCAGCGCCCCAAACCAGCACCGCAAGGCCGGCGACAACGGAAAGTACAGGAATCAGCATGAGTGGTCACGAAGTCTGGATAAATCCGCGCCCCTTGTCAGTCAGCCTATAGCTCTGATTCCTGCTGCGTGGCTTGTCGGGGATGGTCATTTCAATTGATCCTGAATCCAATGCAGGGAGCAGATAGGCCTTGCGAAAATGTTCATCGTCTTTGAGTCCAAGTGCCTCCTTGAGACGTTGACGGGTCATCTCTCCGGAAAAAACTGACAACAGTCGAACTTCCGGGGTCACTTCCGGGGTCAATCTGGTCACCGTATCCAGAATCATCCGCAGCATAAAGGAGATGAATGGGGCAGCGTCAGTCTTCCGCGTGCTCTCCTGAATGGCCTGATAATATTCCGCCTCGCCAGCCGCCGGGCAATTCGGCTTACAAGCGTGTTGAAAAACCAAAGCACACCCATGATTCGCGAAAACACAAAACCCGTCGCCCCGGAGCAATGCCCCAGAGCGACGGGTCCGGAATAGCGGCCAGGGCGCTTCAGGCGCCTATGGCCGATAGTGGAGATGCCGGGAGTCGAACCCGGGTCCGAATGGTCAAACAGGTAGGCGTCTACGTGTGTAGCCTGCCTATTGTATTTCGCACAGCGCCATGCCGGCTGGCAGGGCCAACACTGTGCTGAGACTGATAGGGTTTCGCCTGCAGGTATTCGGCCAGCATCCTACAGACTATCTCATCTAATCGTTGCTCCAGCGGGGGCCGATGAGACTACACCCCGTGGAACAGACAGCGGACTTAAGCCGCCATCGCAAATGCGTAATCGTTCGCAGTTGCAGTGTTTTTGGCAAGATTTACGAGCATACCAAAAAGCTCGACACGCAGCCATCTGCGCGATCCACCCGTCGAAGCCGTGTCATCCCCAATATGTCCAAGAACTGTTCGTTCTACGCCGCTCACCCCCGTACATGTTTCCCGCGCAGGTTTCCGGCGCCGCCGCAGAAGGGCGTGTGATGGTTTTTCAACACGCTTCTGATGCAGGAGCTACCGCTTTTCCATCGCCGCCTTGTCGCGCGCCTGCGCAAAACCAGCGAACTCAAGGCCCTGTTCCTCGAACGGCTCCTCGATGTCGTTCATGATGGAGCGGGCCAGTGACCCGCGCAGGTATCCGATCTGCCGGCTCCTGTCATTGAAGAACACCCTGTACGGATGCACCATCACACGGACATGCTGCCCGCCGACCGGTACCACCTCCAGGTGCACCTGAACGTCGTAAATACCCCACCTCCGATAGGTTCGCGGCTCGGTCTCAATCGTGCTTTCCGTGACGCCCTCTGCTACCTCCCACTCGGCCTCGGCGAATCCTGCCCGGATTTTCTCCAGAATATCCTCCTCCGACAGCGACATCGTCTCGCCGGCATCGGTCTGTATTTCAAAATCGCGGTACAGGGGGGTCATGGTAGGCGCGCACCCCGTCACGAAGAGCAGGAACGCCACGGCGAGCCTGGCCGCGCCAGTTTCCGGGCGCGGGGTCCAAGGGGTACATCCGGTTCGTTCTGCACGCATTCGTTTGAGCATCTGTGACACAGATGGAAGATAGTCGCGCGACAGCGCCAGCGACGCATTCGATTGGTTGAACCCACGAATCGGGAAGCTGAAACGATCCCTGACGCGGCTCAGCTGGCGAGTGCCTGGTTGTCGCCCGATGCCGTCCGGCCCAGGAAGTCAATCAGGATTTCATTGAACCGGTCGGGCTGCTCCTGCATGGGTACGTGGCCACATTCATCCAGGAAATGCAGTTCAGACCGTGGAATGCCGTCGTAAAAGGTGCGGGCCACGTCGGGCGGCGTAATCAGGTCCTGGCTGCCCCAGACGAGGAGCGTGGGTGCATGGACGCGGTCGAGTTCGGCCTTGACCGACCCCTTGTCCACGGAACGCGCGAACTTGATGAGCCGAACGGCCTTTTCACGATTGTTGATGATTTCAATGACATCATCCAGCAGCTCATCGGTCACGTGCGATGGATCGTAGAACGTCTTCTCGACGCGCGGCCGGAGATAGTTCTTGTCCTTGCGCCGCATGATGGATGACGACATCTCCACTTCATAGATCCCCGATGCGCCGGTCAGCACGAGTGCGCGGACATGTTCTGGATGCTCGATGGCGTAGAGCACTGCCAGATGTCCACCGAGTGAATTGCCCGCCATGACCACCTCCGAAAGTCCCTGCGACGCGAGGAATGCATCGACAAAAATCACCAACCCTTCCAGGTTGGCAGCCCGGAGCGGCATGGTATAGACCGGCAAAATAGGACAGAGCACACGGTAGCCCGCCTTTGCAACGGCGGGTATGGTCGTCTCCCAGTTGCTGATGTCGCCCATCATGCCATGCAGGAAAATGACCGGCACACCACCGTGTTCAGCACCGGCTTCGGCCCACGTCAGGCCGTCCCGTTCTTTGATCTCGTAAGGAGCAGAATCCATGTCGATAAGGTAGGTGGGACCGGTAATTTAACGGCCAGAGGTAACAATAGGGAAATACTTCCCATCATTTCTTCAAGAGGATACAAGAACTCGCGAGCCGGCGCTACGTTGCACCCCATATCAGGAAGCCGTATTTTGGCGGTCTTCCCCCTGTTCAACTGCTCCCAAAGAGAAACACATGCCCTGCGGTAGAAAAAGAAAGCGCCATAAGATTGCCACGCACAAGCGCAAGAAGCGTCTGCGCAAGAATCGTCACAAGAAGAAGAAGTAACGCCTCGTTCGCATGAAAGACTCCTGGCCAAACACGGCTCGTTCCGGTATCTGGGGCCTGCTTCTGGGCAGCGCCATCGGCTTCCTGTTGGGCATCCTGTTTGCTCCGCAGGAAGGAAAGCGCGTGCGCCGCAAGGTGGCCTACCAACTCGACAATCTCGGTGAGAAGGTGGCTGATCTCGTTGAAAGTGCGCTCTCGGACGTAGAGGAAGGCAGCCCGGCCCGCAAAGCGGCCAACGACCTTGTCAAGGACGCCAAAGAAAAGGCTGACGTAATCCGCAACGATATCGATGCGCTGCTCGGTGAAATGCGTCAGCAGCGCTCCGATTCCTGATCCGGCCAGCCATTCATGCCCACATTCGCCATTCTACTCCCACCTGCTGAAGGCAAGCAGGAAGGGGGCAACCCGTTTGCCCCGGACATGTTCGACTATCGTTCGTCGAGCACGTTCAATTATTTCAAGAGTCTCAACCCCCGTCGCCGGGAAATCATTGACGCGCTTCACAGTGTGCTCGATGGCCCCGTCGAAGACCTGGAGGCCCTTTTTGGCGTCAAAGGTGACACGCTCCAGGAAGCGATTGAGATCAACCGCAATATCCTGAAGGCTCCGCTGATTTCGGCGCTTGACCGGTACAGCCCCGGTGTGATGTACCAGGCCATGGATTTCGCGGGTCTCCCCACAGGTGCCCAGCGGCGACTACTCGAAGAAGGCATCATCTTTTCCGGGCTTTTCGGACTGCTCCGCCCGGATGACCTGATTCCAAACTACCGCCTGAAAATGGACGCCACGCTTCCAGGGGTCGGCAAGGTCTCCAAATACTGGCGCGAGCCCCTCTCTGAGGCCCTGAACGAGGCCTTGACCGGTAAATTCGTGTGGAACCTGCTTCCTGGTGCCCATGAAGCCGCCTGGGATGACAAGCACACGTATGAGGCCATGGTCACGACCCGTTTCATGCGCAAAAAGTCGGGGGAGCTGACCCCGGTGACGCACGGCGTGAAGCCGCTCCGTGGCAAAATGGTCAACTTCATTGTCCGTGAGACGGTCGAGGACCTGGAACCGCTCCTCGAATGGAAGCACCCGGACGGGTATGTTTATGACGAGAAGTTGTCCACCTACAACGAGGAGACGCGCACGCACGAGATCGTGCTCGTTCGCAAAGGGTGAAGAGACCGGTAATCATCGGACTGGCCGGCGGCTCCGGCTCCGGTAAAAGTACCGTACTGCGCCGGCTCATGGAGGCCCTCGACGGGCAGGGAGCCAGCCTTCTGGAGCACGATGCCTACTACCGCGACCTTGGCAACCTCTCGCTCGAAGACCGCTCCGGGTTCAACTTCGACCACCCGTCTGCCCTCGAAACCGAGCTCCTCGTCAAGCACATCGATGCGCTGCTCGGTGGTTTCGCCATCGAAAAGCCCGTCTATGACTTCCGGTCCCATCGCCGAACGGCAGACACCGTAACCGTCCGGCCGACACCGGTCATCATCGTCGAAGGTATTTTGTGCCTGGCCGAGCCGGAACTGGTGCAGCGCATGGACATCAAGCTCTATGTCGATGCCGACGACGACGTGCGCCTCATGCGCCGCATCCAGAGGGACATGCAGGAACGGGGACGCTCGCTCGAATCCATCCTCTCGCAATATGAGCGGACCGTGCGCCCCATGCACATCGAGTTCGTGCAACCCTCGCGCCGCCATGCGGATGTCATCATTCCGCGTGGAGGTCACAACGACATCGCCGTGCAGATGGTACTCTCACGGATCCACACCATCCTGCACGAGCGCCGCGACGCCTTCAAGGACTAGATCGGGGCGCACCTCGTCTATTCCCGCCAGACGATCGGCCAGCCAGGCCGCCCATCCGCCCGTCGCCGCCACGTACGCCCCCGACGCCTCCTCAGCCAGGAGCCCTGCCAGCAGCCCCCTGGTCATGGACAGAAATCCGTTCATTACACCCGACTGAAGGGCTTTTTCTGTAGATGCGCCCGTCACGCCAGCCGGATCGACCAGCGGAATGAGCGGCAACTGCGCCGTACCAGCGTTTAGTGAGCGCCGCATGAGTTCCGGGCCCGGCGCAATGATGCCTCCGATATAGGCGCCGTCGCCGCGCACGACTTCGAAGTTGACGGCCGTGCCGGCATCGATGACAACGGCGGCCTGATCTGGACGACGTCCCGCCAGGTGCCACGCGCCCACGGCCGCTGCTACCCGATCCGCGCCCAGCGTATCGGGTGTTTCATAGCGCATGGCGAAGGGCAGCGCCGAGTGGGCATTGAAAAACGTCAGGGAGTGGCCCGTTACCGCGTGCACGAGGCGGGTCCACATCTCATTCCGGCCCGGCACGACCGACACCGCGCCCGCGGCGGTGATGCCCCCGGAGCCCGTGCCCGTGCCGGCACCGGTGCATGCATGTGTGCCCGCCTCTGCACCTGCGCTGGCCAGGAGCGACCGCAGATCCGCTTCCGCTGCAATCCGGGCCGAGCGCACCACGCGCAGCCCATCCCAGAGACCGGCCTTCGCCGAGCTGTTGCCGATGTCGAGTACCAGAATCATGGTGCCGCCATGGTGACATCGCCCGCGTGAAAGGTTTCCTCGCGCCCGTCGACGAGTAGCCGGAGCGCTCCCTCGGGCGTAACGCCAGCGAATGCGCCGGTGACCGGCTGTCGTCCTTCCATGCTGCGGATGGTTATGTGCCGGCCCGCGTGGGAAAGGCGCGCGCCGTACGCGCTGACGAGATCCGGCGCAGAAAGGGCCATGGCCGTTTCCATCTCGCTGAGCACGGCATCGAACAGGCGCCCGCGGTTCAGGGGCCGGCCCATGACGAGTGCAAGCGACGCCCTGTTCTCATCTGGAAAATCATCCTGGTTCACGTTCAGGCCCAATCCGAGCACCAGCGCGCCCTGGGCGTACTCCATCAGGATCCCCCCACATTTCCGGCCATCGACAAGGACGTCGTTGGGCCACTTCATGGAGACATTGGCGGCAGAACCCAGCCTGTCAATGGCGCGGCACACCGCCAGACCCGCCATCATGACGTAGCGTCCCCAGTGTGACACCGGCTCTTCGGGCCTCAAAACAATGCTCATGAGGATATTCTGTCCACGCCGCGACTCCCATTGGCGCCCGTGCCGGCCCCGACCGGCCGTCTGGTAATCGGCCACGACGACGGTCCCCGCCGCCGCGCCCTCCATAGCGCACTGCCGGGCCACCCGGTTCGTCGAGTCCACTTCGGCTTCATACTGCACGGTGTGACCGAGCACAGCGCCCGGGCGCACAGGGAACGGACCGGAGTGCCTTGTAGTCATGGATGGCAGAGAGTGTTCAATGGGGTGGACAGCATACGGGCTCTATGTGTATCCTGTCACTGAGACTCGTAAAGGTACGATTTTTGAAGGGTATGCGGCAGCCCACCCAGCTATAGAACAATTCCATGACTGTCATGACCTCCTTCCGGACACTCGCCTTTGTGCTGCTCGTCGCGGCCACAGGACCGGTGGTCATTCCCCACGCCACGGCCGCGCAGCTCGTTCCGGCCGGGCAGCAGGGCGATACGGCGCAGCGGCCGGTGCATCGCCCCTACGAACTGCAGCGCCATTTCCACCGGGCCAAAACGGCGTTCGATTCCGGCTCCAGCCTGCTGGAAGCGAAGGCCCGTTTGGACCGCGTTCTCCAGGCGCTCCCCGATGATATCGAAGCCCGTAAGCTCCGCGCCCATGTGCTGCTCACCATGGACCGTCCCGAGGACGCGTTTTCAGATGCCCAGTATGCCGTCTCGCTCAATGCCTTCGACGGAGAAGCCCACGTGCTTCGCTGCGAAAGCGGTGTGGCCGCCGGTAAGAGCGAGTGGGGCGGGCGGGGGGGGGCCCCCCCCGGCCCCCCGAAAAGGACGGGCGGCCGCGCCCCG
>JAJCYQ010000089.1 GCA_029262835.1 Bacteroidota bacterium | reverse complement strand
GGGCGGCCAGCTCGGACGCATGTCCGCGCTGGCCGCACTCCGCCTTGGTTTTCACGTACGAACCCTCTCGCCGAGTGCGGCGCCTCCCGTCGAGGGCGTAGGCTACGCCCTCGTGGGCGACTGGACGAACAGCTCGGTCATGCAACGCTTCGTCGAGCAGTGCGACGTTGTCACCGTCGAAAGCGAGTGGGCGCCCGTCGAGGTGGCAGAGCGAACAGCGGCGGGCCGCATTCCAGTCTATCCTACGGCGAGAACGCTGCACGCCATCCGGCACAAAGGACGCCAGAAAGCGGCCTTGCGCGCCGCAGGTATTCCAGTGGCTGACTTCGCATCGTGTCGGACGCTTGATGAAGCCCATCGGAGCGCCAGCACATTCGGCTACCCGGTTCTCGTGAAGAAATTTGAAGGATCCTACGACGGTTACGGCAACATCACCGCCCGTACGCCTGAATACATGGAGACGGCCTGGAATGCTCTCGCTGCCGAAGATGGGCTGCTCGTCGAAGCGTTCGTCCCCTTTCGGCGGGAGCTCGCCGTGGTTGTCGTGCGCTCGCCCGAAGGCGAAACGGTCACCTATCCCGTTGTTCATACCATTCAGCGCGATCATCGGTGCCACGCGGTGCTGGCTCCGGCCCCCATACCTCCTGCCATGGCAGCCCGGGCCGAGGAGATCGCCCGCATGGCCGCAGGCGCCGTCCACGCCGTCGGGCTCATGGGCGTCGAGCTCTTCGAACAGGAAGACGGCACCGTGCTGGTCAATGAATTGGCCCCGAGGCCCCATAATACAGGTCACTACTCCATCGAGGCCTGCCACACCTCACAGTTCGAGAACCATGTCCGGTCTGTAGCTGGCTGGCCGCTCGGCGACGCCTCGCTGCGCGTATCGGCCGCCGCCATGGTCAACATCCTGGGACACCGGGATGGTGTAGCGACGACAGCGGGACTGCGTGAGGCCATGGCGGTACGCGGCGCATCTATCCATATCTATGGAAAGCGTGATGTGCGGCCGAAACGAAAAATGGGCCACGTGACTGTTACCGCTGCAACCACTGAAGAAGCATTGAAGCTGGCCGAACAGGCCGCCGCTCTCGTTCAACTGTAAACCTGTACGTCATCATGCCCGAGACTCAGCCGCTTGTCGGTATCGCCATGGGAAGCCGTTCGGACCTCCCTGTCATGGAAGAAGCTGCCAATGTGCTCCGGGAATTCGGTATCCCGTTTGAAGTGCGCGTACTCTCGGCGCACCGGACGCCAGAGGTCATGACCGAATACGCCCAGACCGCCCGGTCCAGGGGTATAAGGGTCATCATCGCCGGCGCTGGCGGAGCCGCTCACCTGCCAGGAATGATGGCGGCATCGACCCCGCTGCCAGTCATTGGCGTGCCAGTGCCGAGCAGGCATCTCAAGGGGTTGGATTCGCTGCTCTCCATCGTGCAGATGCCAGGCGGCGTCCCCGTCGCGACGGTGTCCATTGGCGGCGCCAGGAATGCGGGCCTACTGGCCGTACAGATCCTCGGCGCGGGCCGTGAAGACCTCATCGACGCCATGGAGTCATACAGGAAGGGCCTGCGCGATCTCGTGTCTGAAATGGATACGACGACGCGCGCTCAGTTCTGAGCGTCAGACAGCGGTTCGTCCAGAAAAAGGTCCTGCTCCATATCGACGGTGTCCCCAGAAACGGTATCCCGGATCTTGACCGACAGCAGGTAGAGACCAGGCTCCTGGTTTTCAGCGGACAGGATCAGGAATTGACCATCGGTTTCCGACGGCACCGTGATGGGTAGCCGGACCGAAACACCTTCTGTGTCGCGTCCCAGCAGGCGGCCGACCGTACGTCCTACAGCATTGCCATCCTCCTTGGGTGTGAGGGTTGCTTCGATATCGTAACGCGACGTGCCGTCCTCGTCCATCTCGAGGTTATAGACCTCGAAGTACAGATAAATGGGCTGGTCGACACCGAACACAGACCACGGGGCTGGCTGGATGGAAAGATTGCGCCGAACCACATCCGAGGGAATGACCGGCTTTCCGTCCGCCGTATCCTCTATCCGATACGCCAGAAGGATATCAGACATGGACAGGCCGTCACCCGAGAAGTCATGGACGTCAACCTCTCGGCGCTGCACAGCGACCGTTCCCCCACCCGCCGTTTCAAATTCTACAGAGACCTCATGCTTTCCAGGTGGGACCTCAGCCTCCACGGTATTGATCCACAACTGCGTATCAATGAACGGAATGATCTGCTCCGTTCGCAGGCCATAGATCACATTGCGGCGCTCCACGAGCATATCCCGGTTGCCAGCTACAACGAACGTTCCAGTACTTGCCGTGATATTGATCACGTCCTGCCCATCCTTGAGCTTCTCCGTGATCGGAATACCATAATTCACTATCAGGTCGGTCTGGCCGTTCTGACCGCGGAACGATGAGACCATATAGGGCAACTCGACCTGGCGCCCCGGCGCCTCGTACTCGTAGCGCTCCGGTGTTTCGAGGAAGGTCTCCTTCGCCTTGATCGTGTAATCATTGGCCCACGGAAGCGACCCGTCTGCAATTTCAGACGCCGACGGGCTGTATAGCCGGTATTCGCCATTGCGGAACGGGTCCTCAAAGACAAACTTGAACTCGCCATAATCCCAGATGTTGAACGTGTTGGCCTCCTCAGCAAGGTCCATATCGGTCCCACGGCGTCCCACATCCAGGGCAAGACCAACACTGCCTGTAGGATCGGAGCGCGTGCCACTCACCGGGTCGACGCCCTGCCGCACCCCGGATGTACTACGCGGTATAATTACAACGTCACCCTGCGGAGGCCCGTAACGCACCAGAATGGCACCCCGCTCGGTATTCCATCCCCGGAGATCCAGGTCTGGCGCGCCATAGAGCAGGTCCGCGTACGTAAGTCGGACGTAGTGTTCCATGCGGCGCTCATTGTACGGCGTCAGATATCGAGGGTCCTTGCTCGTCCAGAACCGCGATGCGTAGGCAAGCTTGTCGGCCTCATATGCCTTTTTCTCCTCCCTTGGGAGGATGTGCTCGAGCCCTTCGTAGGCCTGCTGCTCCCCTGGCGTCATGTATTTGAACGCCGTCTCGAACGACTTCGAGGCGGCATCCATATTGCCCAGATTGTAATGCGTATAGCCCAGGTAGGTCCAGAGCTGGCTGTCTTCAGGGAAGAACACATACATCTGCGAGAGCATGCTCATGGCTTCTTCGTATTCCCCCTTGAGCGCATAGATTTCCATGAGATGGTCGTAGACCGTTCGCTGGCGAGGATCCATCTCGAGCGCCTTGCCGAGGTGCATGATGGCCTTGTCATAGGCTTTTTGGGCCCGGTTGGAAAGATCCATGACCGGAATGCCCTGGCTTTTCAGCGTCTCCACATCGAACTCATCGGCCATGAAGATGGAGTTCGGATCATAATTCGCCTCAACAGCACCAATAAGTTCCGAATTCAGCGGCTCTGACGGCTCATTGCCCTGCGCCTGATCAAACTCGTTGACCTGATCCACCAGATACCCGGCCATGGGGTCGATGGTGGTCGAACTGCGATACTTGTACTCGTTGAACGTCAACGCCGGATACATGAGCGCATTCCGGTATCGCCAAAAGTCCCGGATGTAGATACTTCCCATCTCCTCGTGCGCAAACGAGTTGTCGGGGTCGAGTTCGAGAATGGCGCGTGCCAGATCGCGCCGCTTGCTCTCCCTGATTTTTTCCGTGATGAAGTTCGATGCGTCGGCCTTGTTCTGCTGCAGCGAGGCGACCAGGTACTGCACATTGTCCGGCTCAAGGGCAATGGCCTTCTCCAGTTCCTCACCGGCCCGGCCTACGTTCCGAAGAGGCGTCTCCCAAAATATCCTGGCCAGGAGGAAGTGAGCTTCCGCGTTCTGTGGATCGGCCTCGAGGGCCGCCTCGAAAGAGGAGACGGCCTCGTCGTACTCCCCGTTCCGAAACGACAGAATGCCGTCGGTCATAGGATCTGACGTGGATTGTGCGGCAGCGCCCGGGGCCAGCGTCAGCTGGGCAAGAGTCACCGCGACCAGCAGCAGAAGTACGGAAAAGAAGAACGATCGCTTCATCATGGTCATGCTGTTTGTACGGATGTATCCACAGCATGGTACTCCGCGGCGCTGAAACAGATTCGAAACAATTCAGCGAACCGTAAAACCTGCATTCTCTATGGCATCTTCAGGCAGGTGAACGACATAGGCATCTTCAAACCCCGACCCAAAAAACCCGAATCCATTGTCCACGTTGGACAACGTCCCGGGCTGAACAAGTACCTCCGGATCAAAATCACCCGTTGGAGAGCGCCACTCCTCCGATCCAACGAAGGGAAGAACGGTGATGGAGTCGAGCGCCATTTCGTCGCGCCCTGCCTGTAGGTTCAGCATCTGGAGAATATCTCCAAGGTCGGATGTGGGTTCAATCAGTACGGTTGGTGTACCATCCGGACCGGTCTCAATGACACCCGTGCGCAGTGTCACCGCACCCGAAGAAAACGCCCCGCTCGACCCCCGGCTACGGAACGCCACGTGATAGCGCACCTTGAGATCCAGGAGTTGCGGCGCGTTGTCCCAGCGCACACGGAATTTCACGTTGAATCGCACGTTCTGTAGTTCGGTCAGGACCGGCGAAGTCCGTGGGGGTGTCCGGACCCGCGCCGACGAGCCGAGCCCCTGCGGAGTTTCCAGCTCGACAAGGTACTCGCGGTCGAACTCCACGTCCTGGTTGGCCAGGTACACATGCCCGTAAAATCCATCCGGGAAGAGAATCACCGAGTCGCGCCAGACCGTAACGCTGCCTGACGAGACATCGGTCACGGACATGGTTGCGCCGAGCGGCTCCGGGCGGGTCGGCTCCAGTACCGGTTCAATCCGAAAGACCCTGGCTTTCTGCTCGGCCACTGTTGGGTCGAGAAAACCCCACACCGTGAAAACCCGCTCAGTGGGTATGACGGGGCTCACATTCTCCTCACAACCGGCCGCGAGCACGAGAGTCGACACCGCGACGGCCAGGGTTGTCATTGTGCGTAGTGCTCTCATGATCACTGGAACTCCAATTTGAGTCCGAAATTCGGAATAATGGGTATCTGATCCACTCTGTTCTGCGTGAAGACGTCCAGGAAGAACAGATTTGACCGGTCGTAAATATTGATCACTCCGGCCTGGAGCGTGAGCAGTCCGTGTCCCGTGAGTTGCACGGACCGTTCAGCCGAAACATCAAGTCGGTGATAGGTGGGCAATTCGCCGCCGAATGGTTCATCGAAAATGACGCGGCGGCTTCCCGGCGCTGTCGTCACATCCACGTTCCCGTCGAGCAGCACGAAGCCATCGAAGCCCTGCGCCTGGTTGAACGGCAGACCAGACCCGAATTGCCACCGCGTCGAAAAATTGGCCAGCCGCGTATCGAGCCGCGATACCACGTTGATCTGGTGCCGGCGGTCGTGCGCTGGACGGAACTCCAGTTCATCGGTGCCAAACCAGATCGGCAGCGACTCCTGCTGCGCCGTATACCGCGTTCGTGAGAGACCGTAGGTCACGAAAACCCCGAAGGGACCCTTCTGGTAATTCAGGCGGAAATCCCCTCCTATGACCTCGCCATCCGCTTCCTGCAGGTTGGTCGTGAACCGCGGAAATGCCGTCCATTCGGGGATGAACAGATTGCGAAGCTCCTTTCCATAGACTTCAATACCAAGTTCCAGCGCTTCGGACAGCGTACGCTGATAGCCGGCAATTACGTGCAGGGACGATGGCACACTGAATCCATCAGGAACCGCCGCCCAAGCGGTGAAAACACCCGCCGCATCGCGCCTGTCGAGTAGTCCCACGATTTCCTGGTGGTACACGCCGGCGGCCAGGGAGATTTCATTCACGAGCCCGGTTCGCACAAGACGCAGCCGGGGTTCAAGGAACGACACACTTTTGCTGGGGAAGCTGTGGGCTCGAAGCCCAAGGCGTATGTCCCACCCGCCCCGCACTTCCCACTCCGGTTCCACATAGGCACCCACTTCAGTCAGGAATTCCTCCCGCAATTCCACGTTCTGAAAAAGTCCTCCAAGGCTCGATTCTGCGCGGAGCGAGCGGGCAAAAATGCCCCAACGCACAGTCGTATCACCGTTGAAATATGTGATATCGGCATTGCTGTTGACCGACTGAATCTCGGTACTGCGGGCGTTTGACGTACCCACGCTCTGATCAGATTCCAGCTTAGACACGCTGATCCCGAATTGCGCCATGGCCGGCAGTACGTTCGGCAGCACGGTATAGCGCACACCGGCCGCCGTATTCTTCCACTCCACCTCTTCGGCGGGCTCGGCAGCGGTACCCTCGAATACCGCGCCCTCATCGTGGGTTGTCAGCAGGCTGATGGACAGCTGCGAATTCTGCGACGGAAGAGCATGGATTTTCCCGTAGAAGTCGCCGAAGGAGTATGGCAGGTCGTCGTCCACCAGACGCGATGCACCCTGCTCAATGACCGACTCCCTGTACGAAGTGAGAAAAGATACGCGGCCATTCGTGTCGATGGGGCCCTCGAGCGTGAACCCGGTGATGAACGGCGCAATGGACGCCGAGCCTTCAAACGACCGCTTATTCCCATTTCGACTTCGGACATCCATTACCGAAGACAGCCGGCCACCAAACTGGCTCGGAAAGCCGCCGGCATAGATATCCACGGACGAAATGATATCACTGGGAAATGCCGAAAAGAAGCCAAGCACGTGAAATGGCTGGTAGACCCACATACCGTCGAGCAGCACGAGGTTCTGCCACGGCTCCCCGCCTCGAATGAACAGTTGACCACCGCGATCACCAACAGAAACCACACCGGGCATGGCGGTCAGGTAGTTGACCAGGTCGCCAGAGACATCTGGTGACGGCACCAGATCAATGTCACGCGGCAAGACGGTCGTCTGACCCGCCGTCACCTTTACAATGCCGTCCCGCCGGTCGCCCTCTACCACCACTTCGCCAAGTTCGGACTGCGTCGTCTCCATGGCGATGTTGACAATCGTACGTTCGTCACTGGAAATCAGGATGCTCTGCTCCCAGGCATCGAACCCGACGAACGTTGCCCGGAGTGTGTAGACGCCGCGTGCAATGCGCGAGAGTGCATAGACACCGGATTCGTCGGTCACAGCTCCTTTTACCAGGTCACCGTCTCCTGTCAGCAGCACCACGTTCACGCCCGGCAGCGTTTCACCCGACGCCGCATCGGTCACCGTACCGCGCACAATAGCCACCTGCGCGGCTACTTCCATTTGCCGTCCGAACCCCGATAAAAGTGCGATAAGTGCGCACAGAGCCATCCTTTTACCCATCCGCGTCCTCATCTACGATCACTGTCGTCAGGTTTTCAGTTGCATACGAATCGTCACTTCCGCTCGTCACACGCACAACCAGGTCATAGGCTCCCGGCGCGACATTCGACATGTCCAGTACCACGCGAATGGCCGCCCTGCTTCCCGACACATCCTGTTCGAATCGTACCGAGACGGCCTCATCACGACCGCGCCTGAACCAGCGCCTGCCTTCCTCCTCCCGCTGTGCGCGCAGCACGGTCTCGATGCGGATGGATGTTGCGTCCATCGGGATCCCGGTAACTTCAGCATAGACCGACACCGGCTCATCAACCCGTACGGTTGCAGGTAACAACGGCTCTATCCATACGTCTCCCTGCTCAAAGAAACCATCCGGCACCGGCATACCTTGCTCCCGGTCCACAATAATGCGTGCAGGAACAATGCTGCTTATAAGCTGCGCCTTCACATCGCGGCGCGATACGGCGTAGCTGCTCTTCCCCAGAGCTTCGAGAGAGAACCGCCAGGAGCCAGAAGACACTTCAGCCCGCTTCATTTCTGCATTGCACGTCTTTCCAGTCCCAGTGCCGTCAGCGCTCCACTCGCTGAGATGACGAATGTTTTCAGATCCATCCGCCACCGCATACAGCCCCATATCGATGTTTTCATGTGTGAACTCCTCCGGCAGACACCAGGCAGCCACGACAACCATCTGCCCTCCGTCGGCAGCCGCGCGGCCATGCGGAAAAACATACCAGGCCGCATCCATTCCATTTTTCACACGGCGAGGCACACGGCCAACCTCGGGCCGCTCCTCAAACGCTTCCCGAGCCCGCAGCGTGAAGTCACGTTCCCATTGGGGCGCAACACTTCGGGGCCCGGTGAGCGCCGCAGCGGAGCTGCTGTAGAAAATCCATTTTCCGGCCTTGGCCATATCATGGAACAGGTAATATTGGTCTGGATAGTTCAGCAACAGGAACCCGTCCGTGTCTGAAGAAAACTGAACCGTCTCTGATGGGATACCGTACCGGAGTACAAGTTGCCCCGGGTCGGAAGAAAGTGCCTGATATGGATCATCGAACCTGCCGAATAGCCGTTCAACCGCCACAACCCTGGCCAGGTGCTCAGCGGCCCGCTCGTTGCCATCGGTCATCCAGAGAGGATCCTTGTCGAGCCAGTCTTCGCGCGTAGAGTCCACGCTCGTCTGGCCTGGAGCAGCAAGCACGGTCAGATCTTCCACCTGAGCCCGCCGGGCGGGATCCATGGCCTCAACAGCTGTCGTATAACTGTTGAGCGCGGCATCGGCCTCCCCACGCATAATATGATGCAGCGTCCAGTACTCCGCAGCCTGCCGTTCAAATGCATCGTGCGCGCCCAGGCCCCTCGCGACTTCCACGAGCAGCTCATCGTCGCGTGTCCTGAGGGCCAACTCAACCAGACTTTCAGCAGCTTCCCCTGCCCAGAACGGATCTTTGAGGGCCAACGAAAGGTGCTCCCTGGCCTTGTCGGCATGTGCATTCGCGACATCGTCGTCGCGCACCAGCCTTGCACGGTCGCCCAGAATTTCGCCATCAAAAAGAGAAACGAAAGTGTCGTCCCCTGCCCGTTCGATGGCCACATCTACAAATCCCAACCACGCGTCGATCCGGTTCCCTTCGGCCAGGCCGGCGGGCAACTGCACACGGTTGTGTGCCGGACGAAAAAGGTCCATTTCGAGAAGGCCAAGTACGAGGTGCGCCCCGGCACTTGATGAGTCCTCATTTACAAGGCGCATCGCGGCCCGCTCCCTGAGTTCATGACGGACAATCGGCATGAACGAGCCACCAAACCGGTAGCGGCGCCACACGTCCAGTTCGCGCGCGCGGGAGTGGGCAGGATGCGCAGACAGCACCTCCTGGAGCAGTTCTTCTCCCTGTTGCCGCCCTTCAGCAGGCCCCCGAAGCGCCATATAGGCTTCGCGAATTTGTACTTGTACCCCGTCCCCTCCGCCTGACAGCCTCTGTGCCGGTACATTCTCAGGCAGAATAAGCAGGATCAACGCCGCGGCCAGTAGCAGGCGGCACGAGGTACTTGCCATGACGGTTTCAGGAATCATGCTATAGTATACCGCGCGCGCTGGAAGGCTCCTGCATGAAAAGTGATCATCCGTACGCTGAAGGAGGCGAATGGTCGGTCAGCGCACCTTGGACAACCGGTCCATCCGCCGTTTCGTTTCCCGCTCGGCAATGTCCTGCCGCTTGTCGTAGAGCTTTTTGCCCTTGGCAAGACCAATTTCGACTTTCGCCCGCCCGCCTTTGAAATAGATGGACAGCGGGATGATCGTATATCCCTTCTGCTGCGACAATTTGGCGAACCGGTCAATTTCCCGGCGGTGCATGAGGAGAGTGCGTGGACGAAGCGGATCATGATTCTGACGGTTGCCAAATTCGTAGGGGGCAATATGACACCGCAGGAGTTTCATTTCTCCCCCCTCAAGTGCGCAGAATGCCTCCTGCAGGTTGGCCTTGCCATGCCGAAGTGCCTTTACTTCGGTACCGCGCAGCGCAAGACCCGCCTCAACACGCTCCTCAATGTGGTATTCGTGTGTGGCTTTCCTGTTCTTTGTGACGATCTTGCGTGCATCGGTCATGCCTGTAGTCCGTCTTCTTCCTCATCCAGACTCGCGAAGGTAACCCCCTGGATCTCAGGTGTCATCCCGTAATAAAACAAATAGTCGGCGAGTTCGCTCAGGCTCGCCACGGCGAGGTCGTCGAGTCGAAAGCGGATCTGCTCCCGCTCCGCATCTTCCCGCTCCTCGTCACACGCAACAACGACATCACGGACCTGACGGATGAGTTCGCCAGAAGCCTGTCCCTTCCGCGCAATGAAAAGCGCCGCGACGAGCGGATAATGAGCCATCTCCGACCACTCCTGTACAAGATCCACGGCCAATGGATCGCCCTCCCCTTCCGACACGACAACCGGCATCCACGGAGGATCCAGTTCCACGTCTCCCGCGTCCAGAACAAGCATCTGCTTTCCGAAATGCTCTTTCAGTACAATCCTGGCCAGAAGGGTCATGTAGAGCGATTCCGGACCCGTCAGGAGGCTCAGTACCGGACTCGACAGGCCGCTCGGCAGAACCAGACGCGTCTGCTGCGACCGCCACATGGAGACAGCCACGGCCGGCAGGATATCGACGTCATCGGACGCCGAAAGTGCATGGTCGGCCGGAACGAGCGCCACATCGGCCTGACCCGCGGCAAGTCTCGCCACGACGTCGACAGACGAACCCCGGAAGAGGGACACACCCCGGACGGACGCGAAAGCACGGGCTATCGTATCGGTAAACGGAGTATCCCAGACGGCAAGACGCACGACCCGGCGACTACCTCTGACGCTCCTTGATGCGAGCGGCCTTGCCGCGGCGATCGCGCAGGTAGTAAAGCTTGGCACGGCGGACGCTTCCTTCCCGAACTCGCTCAATTTTTGCGATTTTCGGGGAGAATATCGGGAAGATCCGCTCCACGCCTACATTGTTCGAGACCTTGCGTACGGTAAACGTACGGCGAGCCCCGGAGCCCTTGAAACCGAGGACAACGCCCTGGTACTGCTGGATACGCTCCTTGTCGCCTTCCACGACGCGCACATGCACATTCACGGTGTCGCCTGCCGTGAAAGCAGGAATGTCGTCGCGCTTCTGCGACTCTTCAATCATGTTCATGACGTCAGTTGCCATGGTATACCTCGCAATTCGGACTCTGAATAAAGTTGATATTGGTACTGTCTGCCATTGAACAGATTACTCCTCGAGCAGATCGGGACGGATGCGCCGGGTTTTCTCCATACGCATTCTATCCCGCCACTCCCGGATGACCTCGTGGTTGCCGCTCATCAGCACGTCGGGCACGTCCATGCCTCTGAAAGAAGCTGGACGTGTGTACATGGGTGCATCGAGCAGGCCATCCTGGAAGGAATCGGTGAGCGCTGATTCCGCGTCCGATATGACGCCTGGAATCAGCCGAGCGAGCGCGTCTACAAGTACACACGCGGGGAGTTCCCCTCCGCTGAGGACGTAATCGCCGATCGATATTTCCATGGTCACAACCGCATCACGCACACGCTGATCAATTCCCTTGTAATGCCCCGCAATAATCACCAGGCGGCTGCTGAGCGTGAGTGCATTGACGGTAGCCTGCGTCAGCACCTGCGTATCCGGGGTCATGTAGATGACTTCATCGACCGGGATGTCTGGAGATTCGTTCATTACGGCTTCCAGACACGCAAACAAGGGCTCCGCCTGGAGTACCATTCCGGCTCCCCCTCCGTACGGCTCGTCATCAATCTGTCGGTATCGACCCGAACCGAAGTCGCGTAGATCATGCACGTGCACATCGAGCAGCCCGGAAGTGCGCGCCCGCCCCACAATACTGTGTGACAGCGGGGACGCCACGAGATCGGGCAGTGCTGTTATGATGTCTATGCGCATGGAACGTACCACTTCAATCCAACAAACCTTCAATCGTGTTGATGACGACCTTCTCGGTCGTGACCGTCGTGATGAAGGCAGGCACGAGCGGAACCAGTGCATCGGTCCGTCCAGGCCTGGATATGACCAGCTTGTCCTGTGCCGGCGCCTCAAGGATATCCTTGATGGTACCGAGTACAGTGCCATGCTGATCTACTACAGGCAGGCCGATCACATCGTTGTAATAAAACTCATCGTCAGCGAGGTCCGGTAAATCGGAGTCTCTCGCAAAGACGAGTTGACCAAGCAGCGCTTCCGCCTCGTTCCTTGAAGACACGGTTCTCAAGTGGACGATGGCCGTGACACCGTGTCGTGAAGGGACCACATTGGCAGACAATATGTCAAAGGACACAGCCGATCCGTTATCCGGACCGACCAGGACCGACTGAAGACGTTCGTATATCTCCGGCCGATCCGTTTCCGGGGCTACTTTCAGCTCACCCCGAACACCATGCGGCCGGACAATCCGGCCAATTTGGCGTAATTGGTGCGCCATGGAAACTGCCCCGTATAGCGGTTAGCGGTTATCAGGCGGACTTTTCTTTGTCCTCTGTGGCTTCCGGCTCAGCGGCAGCTTCAGCCTTGGGCTCAGCGGCAGCTTCAGCCTTGGGCTCGGCGGCAGCTTCAGCCTTGGGCTCGGCGGCAGCTTCAGCCTTGGGCTCGGCGGCAGCTTCAGTCTTCGGCTCGGCAGCTGGTGCCTTTTCAGCGTCAGCCTGCGCCTGGTTGGCCGCTTCCTGCTCGGCCTTGGCCTGGGCAGCGGCAGCTGCGCGCTCTTCTTCAGCCTTTTTCCGGGCCTCATCCGCAGCCTTCTTGGCAGCCGCCTCCTCTTCGGCACGCTTTTTCGCCAATTCAGCCTCTTTCTCCTTGGCTACTTCCTCTTCGGCCTTCAGGGCCGCAGCGCGGCGCTGGGCCGGCGTAAGCCCCGCGGCCTGGGACGACCTGGAAGCATGACGCGCCACATGGGCCTCGACGGCCTCCTTGACGGCTTCTTCCGATGCACCATTCTTCTGCATGCTGTACGCCAGAAGGACCCCCTGCTTCTTGAGCAGCGAGCGGACCGTATCGGACGGCTGTGCGCCGTTATCCAGCCAGTAGTGGACACGATCGGCGGCCACAGAGACGGTGGCGGGTTCGTTGAGAGGGGCGTATCGACCCAGATCTTCAATGTACCGTCCGTCGCGCGGGTGACGTGTGTCCGTTGCAACAATGGCATAGACCGGGCGCTTGCGCCGGCCCATGCGTTTCAATCGAAGTTTAACTGCCACGAGTATTCAAATGTAAGGTGATGGATTCAGTTGATGCGTCCCATGAGACTGGACAGGTCGAGCGAACGGCCCTTTCCCATCATTTTCGTCATGGTCTTCATCATCTTTTTCATGTCCCGGAACTGTTTCAGGAGTTGGTTCACATCCCGGACCTCAACACCGCTGCCCCGCGCAATGCGTCGACGCCGGCTGCCATTGATGAGATCTGGATTACTGCGCTCCTCCTCGGTCATGGACTGAATAATGGCTTCAACGTGAACGAACGCGTCGTCGTCAATATCCACATCCTTGAGTTTGCTTCCGACTCCAGGCATCATGCCTACAAGGTCGGTAAGAGAACCCATTTTCTTGAGACGGCCCAGCTGATCGAGGAAGTCATTGAGGTCGAACGATTCCGACCGGATACGTCCCCGGAGCTTCTCCGCCTGTTTTTCGTCGAACTGCTCCTGGGCCTTTTCGACGAAACTGACCACGTCCCCCATCCCCAGAATGCGCTGCGCCATACGTTCCGGGTAGAACGGCGTCAGGGCATCGAGTTTTTCACCTGTAGAGGCAAATTTGATAGGCTTGTCGACAACACGACGAATGGAGAGGGCAGCCCCTCCGCGCGTATCCCCATCGAGCTTGGTCAGCACGACGCCATCAAAGTCCAGCTGTCTGTTGAACTCTACAGCGGTATTGACGGCATCCTGTCCCGTCATGGCGTCAACCACGAACAGGATTTCATTGGGCTCAACGGCCGCACGGATGTCCGAAACTTCGGCCATCATGCGCTCATCGACGTGAAGGCGCCCTGCCGTATCGATGATCACCATGTCGCGTACCTGCTTGCGCGCCTCGGAAACGGCTTCGCGGGCAATGCGGACGGGATCCTGTACGACCTGACCTCCTTCCTCCAGCGTAAAGACAGGCACTCCAACCTGCTCGGAGAGCATTCTGAGTTGATCAACGGCTGCCGGACGGTAAACGTCAGCCGCAACCAGCATGGGACTGCGCCCCTGGCTTTTGAAGTACTTTGCCAGTTTGCCGGAAAACGTGGTTTTCCCCGATCCCTGAAGGCCGGCGACAAGAATGACGGTCGGTGGCCGCGAGGCAAGATGGATATCCTGTTGCTCGCCACCCAGGAAATGGACGAGCTCGTCATAGACAATCTTGACGAGCTGCTGACCCGGCGAGACGGATGTCAGTACATCCGAGCCGAGCGCCTTCTCCTTTACCCGATCCGTGAAGTCCTTGGCGACCTGGAAGTTGACATCAGCATCCAGCAAAGCGCGCCGAATTTCGCGCATCGTGGACGCGATATTCAGCTCGGTGATCCGCCCCTGCCCAGCAACGGACTTGAGCGCACCCTCCAACTTTTCTGAAAGATTGTCGAACATATACGGGAATCGTGGTTCTCACCAAAAACGGCGTAGACTGGATAAAATACAAAGAAAACAGTTTCTTTACCTGCTTCAGCCGTATTTATTATCATCTTCACGCGTTGCGACCCGTCCGCGGCTGCGCGCCAGATCGCGCGTCTCCACGGCGTGGCGCAGATGCGGTATCACGATCGATCCACCGACTACGAGCGCGACGTTGAAGGCGTCGTCGAGCTCCGTATCTGAAAAACCTGTTTCAATGCAGGCCAGAACGTGATAGTCAATGCAATCGTTGCAGCGGAGCACCATCGACGCCACGAGTCCCAGCAGCTCTTTTGTCGCGCTGGGCAACGCGCCGTCTGCGTACGCATTGGCATCGAGGTTGAAGAAACGGCGTATCCCGAGGTGCGCATCTTTTGACAGGATGCGGGCGTTCATTTTTTCACGATACGCTTCAAATTCGTCCAATCGGTTTGGCATGGCTGCAACATCTTCGGTAGACAAGGACGCGCTGCGGCGTGCATTCCGCCGCGCACGGATGGAGATGCCTGAAGCCGATTGGCAGCGCGAAAGTTCCATTCTGCGCGAGCGGCTGGCGCGGCACCCGGCCGTTGCAGCCGCCCGTGACATCCACGTCTTCTGGCCCATGGTACTTCGGCGCGAGCCCGACCTCAGGCCCGTCATTGATCGCTGGATGCGTGAAGGACGGCGCGTCTGGCTGCCGGTCGTAGATGGAAAGGCCCTCACGGCCGGTCGGTATACCGGCCCGGATTCCCTGCACGCCGCGCCGAGGGAGCTCCTGGAGCCCGTGGCCTGTCCCGATTTCCAGGCCAATGCACTCGACGTCGTCATTGTCCCTGCCCTGGCCGCCGACCGGGCAGGATTCCGCCTCGGATACGGGGCCGGGTACTATGACAGGTGGTTGGCCGGCGTGCATGCAGAAACCGTATGCCCGATATTCAACAGCGGATTTGTAGATGCACTCCCTCGCGAAGCCCACGACATACCCGTGCATCACATCATAACATCGGCGTAACCTATCCTTCACCTGTTCGTAGTCTGGACTTATGAGCACCTCCGAACGACCTCTCCGATCTCCCATCGATGCGCCGCACCGCGCACAGGGCAACGTGTATCACGCCTATCCGGACCTCGACGCGCTCTCGAACGAAGATCTTGAAGTCATGCTGTTCGAGGAAGAACCCGAGGAGGGCTCCTCGACGCTGAACCTCCCGACGCTCGCCGGCATGTCCGTCGTCCTGGTTGGAATCGCCTACATTTTCCAGCAGATCGGGCTCTGGGGAAGCGGTGTAGACTTGACGGTCCTGGCAGGCATGCTTCCGTGGCTGGCCGGACTGCTCGTCATCCTGACCGGGTTTGGCATGCTCTCGTGGCGCCCCGGACGCAAGCGGGCGCGCAAGAAGGCCGAGAAGAAATTGGCCAAATCCGAGGCTCGACGCGCCACGCAGTCTGTCTCGTCGAGCAGGAAGAAGCGACTGACGAAAAGTCGCGACAAGAAAATTGCCGGCGTAGCTGGCGGTATAGCCGAATATTTCGGGGTCGATGCGACGCTGGTGCGCATTGCCCTCGTCGTTGGGACCGTGGTATCGGGCGGCGGTCCGCTGCTGCTCGCCTACATCGTATTGGCCTTTGCCATGCCCTCCGCCGATGACCCCGTACGGCCCAGTCGGGAAGAACGCATTACCATCATACGAGACAGCTGAACATCATGACGAGGAAACTCACCAAGTCCACGCACGACCGCAAAATCGCAGGCGTTTGCGGCGGCCTCGCCGAATATTTCGAGATCGACGCAACCATCGTCCGTGTGGCATGGGTACTGCTCAGTATCCTGTCGACAGGATTTCCCGGTCTCATCCTCTACGTCATCCTGGCGTTCGTCATGCCGGATCACTGACCGGCCCGGGCTCAGCCGTTTCCGGCGGCGCTGTGCCGGCGCTCACGACATGCAGGCGTTCAGCATCGAGCCACGTCCCAAGGGCGTCGTTGATCTGGCGCGTCGTGAGGCGTTCAATGCGCTCGGCCCACGCGTCCATTTCCGTGGCGGGCTCGCCCCGCTCCATGTGACGCAACATGACCTGCGCAAGACCTGACGTGGTACCGATCTGGACGCGGGCCGAGCCTGTGAGTGTTCCGACCACTGCGCGCCGCTCGTCGTCCGAAATGCCCGCGTCGATGAACAGGCGGATTTCAGACAGTGTGGCCTCAATACCCTTCAGCAGGGCACTTGCGCTGAGTGAAAGTGATGTGACCCACATACCGGACCAGTCCACATCGACGCCCGAAAGGGACGACCCAATGCCGTAGGTGAGTCCATCACGATCCCGGACGGTAGTCATGAGCCGGGCCGAAAAGTTGCCCCCCAAAGCAAAAATACCGGTCTTGAGCGCATCGTACGCCTCGTGCGTGCGGCGCAAGGGGATTCCGTGGCCTATGCGCACGTCCAGGTTTGACCGGTCGGTAAGCGGAATGTGGACGCGTACAGGATCCATCCGGGCGAGTTCGGGTGTTATGTGAGCGACAGCTTCCCCGGTCTCCGAACTTTCCGATAGAACGCGGGCCACGCGGTCAGCATGGTCCCCATTCACGTCACCCACTACGGCGGCATGCAGCCTGGTTGGGCGCAGGCGTTGCCGGTAGTTCCTGGCAACGTCGGAAGCCGATACGTCATCGAGCGCGACAAGACGTTCCTCCGCCGAAAAGGCGTATTCTGGATGCCCCGGAGCGAAGATGTGCTGCCGCAGTCCGGTTGACGCGCGCGCCGCCGTGCGGGAGCGCGCCTGCATAAGGTTCGAACGCAGACGCGCCGACACGGTCTCAAACGAAGACGCGGCCATCAGGGGCTCGTTCATACATGCCACAACGAGCGACAACACGTCGGAAAGGTGCCTCTGGAGCATGCGCACGCGGCATCGTACATAGCCACTTCCGAGCGAAAAATGAAGTTCCACGCCACGGTCCTCGAGGAATGTGGCTACGGCCTCCTCGCTCCACACACCGGCTCCACGATCAAGCAGCCCAACAGCCATCTGGTCAAGCAGCTCCTCCTGTGGTGTAGTCGCAAGCGGCACGGGCCAGGAAATATTGAGCGTCACGACATGCGTCACGTCAACACGTAACCAGCGCAGGACGAGGCCCGGTGCCAGGACTTCTTCCATCCTATCAGAAATCACGGGCGTGTGCGTCAGACCGATACCCGCTCCTCCACACCCGCCGAGGCATAGATTTCGTCGAATACCGCATCGAGCGAAGCGGTCCCGTTGATGGGTACAAGAATGCCCTTCTGGTCGAAATACTCTACAAGTGGCTTCGTGTCGCGATGATAGGTAGCGAGCCGCGCCCGTACGGCGTCCGGCCGGTCGTCCGGCCGCTGGATGAGCCGATCGGCCGGGATGTGGTCTGGCGGCGGATTCAGTACCACATGGTAGCTGTCCCCCGTAGCGGTATCCATGCGCCGTCCAGACAGGCGGTCCACGATCACGGCATCGGGTACCTTCAGGTATACAACGGCTGTGAGTGGCGCCTTGTATGCTTCAAGGAAGGACTCAAGCCACTCTGCCTGCTGCATGGTCCTCGGGTATCCATCGAGTATAAAATTATCAAACCTGTGGTGCACAATGGCTTCACTGGCCAGCTCCCGCACCGTTTCGTCCGGGACAAGCCCCCCGCTCTGCACGAGTTCCTTGACGCGCAGGCCGAGCGGTGACCCCTGTCTGATGGCCGAGCGGATCAGGTATCCGGTCGAAATGATATCCAGACCAAGCGTATCGCGTAAACGCGCAGCCTGGGTTCCTTTGCCCGCGCCCGGAGGACCGAAAAGTACCAACCGCATGCATGTACCCGTCGTAATGAAAAAATGGCTCGGCGCCAAACTACCGCCCCACTGCCCGTGCAGCAACGCCATTGCGTCAGCGGAGGGGCCTTTTCTGAATAATTTACCGTCAGCCGGGCACCTGATTTCGCTCTAAGCGTAATTATGGTATGACACCGCACGAAATCGCACGGACTTTGGGCGCGAATCTGCGCTTGCGCCGCCACGAACTGGACTATACGCTGGCGGACGTGTCCGAAGATTCTGGAATCAGCATCTCCCACCTCAGCGAGGTGGAGCGGGGCCTCAAGTTTCCCGGTGCCGACACCCTCGCTGCGCTGGCCAGTGCCCTCGAGACACCCGTCGAAGACCTTTTTGCATCTCCTGAACGGTCTCATACCGATCCGTCCGTCCAGGCAGCGCCGCATCCGTCCGCTCCCGATACCGCCACGCCGCCACACCTTGCGCGCCGCCTCGAGGCAGCGATGGTTGCACGTGGGAACCGGCTGCCACACGTGGAGGCGGCCGCCGAGACGTTCCTCTCCGAGATGGGACGAAGCGCTTCGGCGCATCCGCTGTCGGCCGTAGAGTTGGAAGAGCGCTTGCTGCAGATCCTGCGCCGAGACTACGGCGTCCGCATAGACGTGTCGGCCCTGGCGGAGCATGATGAACTCCAGGGACTTCGGGCCGTGTCCATACCCGGATCACAGCCCACACTGCTCGTCAACAGTGAACTGCTGCCCTCACAACGCGCCTTCATCCTGGCCAAGGAAATCGGAAGCTTTCGCCTCGGAACCGTGCGGCGCACAGCCGCCTCGCCGTGGCTCTCCCCGCCCACATGGCGCGACGTCCGGGACAATCATGCCACGTCCTATTTCGCTGGATGCGTGTTGCTCCCGGAACGTGCTTTTGTGCACACCATGCAGGCCTTCCTTCGCCGCGAGACCTGGTCGCCATCGGCTCTACTTCAATGCATGAACCGCTTTTCGGCGACGCCCGAGATGTTCTTTTACAGGTTCGGCCAAGTGGCGGCGGCACACCTCGGCCTGGGGCAACACGTCTTCATGCGCCTCAGTTTCCGGCGGCGCATTTCGGTATCCCGGCTCTTCAACATGACACAGCTTACGCTCCCCGCCGTGTTGCCCCTGACCGAACATGTGTGCCGCCGATGGGCGGGTCTGCGCATGCTTCACAGACGGGCCGAAGAACGCGCTGACGGGCGTAGAACGGGCAGCGAGCCCCACGCGCCGACAGCCCACGCGCAGCGCGTGGAACTGTCGGGCGGTGGGGACCCACTCCTCATACTGGCCATGTCGCGCCCGCTGCAACTCGGCGAGACCGGAGATTCCGCCGTTATGATGGGTATTCCGCTCGATGAAATGGCCCTTGGCCATGTGCGCTTTGCGCTCGACAAGCGACTTCGACCCGTTACGGCGGGTACAACGTGCGAACGGTGCCCGCTCGCCGGATGTGAGGATCGACAGGCCGATCCGGTCCATGTCGCGGCGCGGGAGCGGCGGGAAAGCCGCTCCCGCGCCCTTACCAGGCTCGTCCGGCGCATCGACAACTGATCCCCACCTATTTCGGCGCATTGACAGGCCCAAGCAGGGCCTCGTGAAGGGCAGTATCGGTGACTATATACAACCGATCGCCGCGCTGGAATACGTCGCGCACCGGCGCATCTATCCGGAACAGGAGGTGGCTATGGGGTGCAAGAGCGTCGTCAAAGAGCACAGCGTGGGCTGCGCCGAGCCCGAGGATTCGGCCATCGGTAAGTACGGCAATGCGTTCAAGACCAGCAATGCGCACGGTGCGGAGATGCGTCCCCAGCAGGTCGAAAAGGACCAGGCCTTCGGAGGCATCGAGCACCAGGAGGCGGCCGTCGGCGAACCCGATGTCAATGGGATCGACCAGGACGCGCTCTCCGATGCGTTCGAGCCGCTCGCGTCGGCGGTCTGTGCGGTAGAGCGCCGAGGACCGGGCATCGACCATGAACAGATCGTCGTTCGGCGCAGCGACGACGGCGACGGGCTCTGAGCTTCCAATTACGCCTTGTGCTGCATTCTGGACAAATACGGGGTTGGGAGCGCCCTCTGCCGGGTTCAGCGGAAAGAGCTCAACCAGCGCACCGTCCCTGTCGAAGCGTTGAATGCGCCCATTATTACGATCCGCGGCGACAACAAACAGGCCCGAAAGGACGTCCACGTCCCATACGTCGTTGAATTCGGCAGCGCCGCTGCCGGGCCTCCCGATGCGCATCACGTCCCGGACGTCCTCTCCTTCGAGCTGAAGTACACGGATGCTGCCGGCCGCGCCATCTGCGACGAAGAGCCGCCCCGCGGCGGTGCCGGTGATGGCTCTCGCCTGTTGGAATCGGACGCCAGGGCGGGCGCCGAGCACGCGCGTATCCAGCTCCCGAACAGGCAGGTCCATGCCCAACACATCGGCCGGCGGCGGGGCGGGAAGGTAGTGCGAGCGGCAGGCGGGAAGCAGAACGATGGCCGCAATGACCATCATTCGGGCTGTCCTCCTTACGGAGCTGTACGTGCTCATTCCGATGGCCGCGTGCTTCCGGAACGGGGCGCTGCGGCGAGGGACATGTCGTGCAGGAGCCCTTTCCTGCCGATATCCGTGCGGTGGTAGGCCCCATCGAAATGAATCAGGGAAATTCCTGTGTAAGCACGTGCCAACGCACCCTGGAGTCCGCTCGCCTGCGCCGACACGGCGAGAACGCGGCCGCCGCTCGTGCGGACAAGGGACCCAACGCCTACCGTGCCGGCATGGAAAACAAGCGTATTGGGAAGTTGTGTGGCCATGTCCAGGCCTGAAACAGGGAGCCCCTTGCTGTAGGCCCCGGGATAGCCTCCGGAGGCCATTACGACACATGCCGATGCCATGTTTGACACCGTGACGTCAATCTCGGAGAGGCGCCCTTCGGCGGTTGCCAGGAGCAGTTCGAGGACGTCGGAGGTCACGAGCGGGAGAACGGCCTGCGCCTCGGGATCGCCAAACCGGCAGTTGTATTCCACCACCTTTGGACCATCCGGCGTAATCATGAGGCCCACATACAGTACGCCATTGTAGGGCATGCCCTCGGCGGCGAGCCCATCTAGCGTGGGTTGCACAATGCGCTCCGTAGCCAGATCCATCATGTCCGGCGTCATGACAGGTGCGGGCGCGTAGGCACCCATCCCCCCTGTGTTGGGTCCCGTATCGTCGTCTCCTATCCGCTTGTGGTCCTGGGCGGTCGGGAGCATGACCCAGGACGTGCCGTCGGCTACGACGAAAAGGCTCGCTTCCTCGCCTTCCATGAATGCCTCCACCACAATTTCCTCGGCCGCCTGGTCAAATTGGTCGCCGGAAAGTAGCTGCGAAAGGCCGTCCTCGATTTCCCGACGATTCATGCACACGATGGCTCCCTTGCCAGCTGCCAGGCCGCTCGCTTTCAGCACGAGCGGCGCGCCCTGCTCCTTGACATATGCACGCAGCGCCGCCTCGTCCTGGCGGCGAAACGTACGGTAGGCGGCCGTTGGGATATTGTGCCGCTCCATGAAGGCCTTGGAGAAGGCCTTGCTGCCCTCGATCTGGGCTGCGCCCTTGCCGGGCCCGAAGACAGCAACGCCAACCTCGCGCAGCCGGTTGGCCAGCCCGCTTACGAGGGGCTGCTCGGGACCAATTACGACGAGCCCGATACCGTGCGCCTCAACAAGCGCCTGGACGGCATCGGGATCGGGAGCATCCAATTCCAGATTCGTGGCGACCTGCTGTGTACCAGCGTTTCCTGGTGCGACAAAAATAGAAGGTTTCTGCGGACTTCGTGACAAGGCCCACGCCAACGCATGCTCGCGGCCTCCACTGCCAATGATCAGCGCATTCATGTTTCTTCAGCTTCGTAAAATGGGTTGGAATCCGGCGACTCGAGCCCCAGGTAGATGTTCTTGTAGCGGACATAACCGCTCGCATAGGACGCAATGGAGGCCACCTCCTGCTCCGTCAGTTCACGAACCACGCGGGCCGGGCTGCCGAGCACCATGGACCGGGGTGGGACGCTTGTCCGCCCCGTTACCAGCGCACCTGCCCCGATGATCGAGTGGTGCCCGATCGTGGCATGGTCCAGGATGATACTGCCCATCCCGACCAGCACATCGTCCTCGATCGTACAGCCGTGGACAATGGCGCCATGCCCGACTGTCACACCGGAACCAATGTGCGTGGGCGCGCTGCCGTGCGTGACATGCACGACGGCATTATCCTGGATGTTCGTCCGGTGGCCAATGCGGATCCGATGCACATCGCCGCGCAACACAGCACCGAACCAGGCGCTGAAATCATCGCCGGTCGTGACGTCGCCCGTAAGGGTCGCCGTGTCTGCGATGAACGGGTCGGAACCGAATTGCGGCGTGCGGCCAATGAAAGAATGGATCATGATGATTCAGGAGCGGGAAGAGAGCAGGGAAGAAAGCTCAGACAACAGGACCAGGGCTTCGACGGGCGTCATATGCACCGGATCCGATTCCCGGAGACGATCGAGCACCTCGCGCTGGGTAGGATCCAGGCCCGATTCTCCGAACAGGTCCATCTGCGGCTCGGCGGCCAGAGTGCGGGAGGAAGAAGCCGGTGAAAACGTACCGGCAGCCGCGTCCGCCCGCGCTGCCGCGCCGGATGGAGTTGCCGTGCCCGTCGGCGTGTGGCCTGCTTCGAGATCAGCCAGGATGGCGCGTGCGCGTTCAATAACGGCCGGTGGCAATCCGGCCATGCGCGCCACTTCGATGCCGTACGAATGGTCGGCGCCGCCCCGAATGAGCTTCCTCAGAAAAATTACGCGGTCATCGTGCTCCCGGACCTGGACGCGGTAGGAACGTACGCGTGGAAGTATGTCTTCGAGCGCATTGAGCTCATGGTAATGCGTGGCGAACAGTGTGCGCGCGGCGACACGCGCTTCGCTGTGCACATATTCCACGAGCGCCCAGGCAATGGAAAGGCCATCGAATGTGCTCGTTCCGCGACCAACCTCATCGAGCAGGATCAGGCTCCTCTCCGTAGCATTGTTCAGGATGTTCGCCGTCTCGTTCATCTCGACGAGGAACGTGCTTTCGCCAGCCGCCAGATTGTCCGACGCACCGACCCGCGTGAAAATGCGATCCACCAGACCGATTCGCGCACTCGACGCGGGTACGTACGACCCCATCTGCGCGAGCAGGGCAATCAGGCCCACCTGCCGCAGGATCACACTCTTGCCCGCCATGTTCGGCCCGGTTACCAGCATGATCTGGTCGTCCTCCGTGCTCAGACGCACATCGTTCGGGACAAACGGTTCGCCCGGCGGCAGGCTGCGCTCCACGACGGGGTGGCGACCGTCCCGGATATCGATGACGGTGCTCTCGTCAACCTCGGGACGCGTCCAGTCTTCTTCGACGGCCGTCAGAGCGAGCGATACCAGGACATCGAGCCTGGCAATGAGTCGCGCGGTAGTCTGCATGGGAGCGCCATAACCAGCTACGTGCTCGCGCACATCCTCAAAAAGACGCGCCTCAAGGACCTCCATCCGCTCTTCTGCGCCCAGGATTTTCTCCTCGTATTCCTTGAGTTCTTCCGTAATGTACCGCTCGGCCGAGACGAGCGTCTGCTTGCGGATCCATTCAGCCGGCACTTTGTCCCGGTGCGTGTGGGTCACTTCCAGGTAGTACCCAAAGACTTTGTTGAATCCGATCTTGAGCGAACCAATGCCGGTGCGCTCCGCTTCCCGCTTCTGAAGCCCTGCCAGAAATTCTTTGCCGCTGCCCGCCAGTTGGCGCAATTCGTCCAGCTCTTCGTTATACCCCGTGCGGATGACGCCACCGTCCCGAAGCGTGGCCGGCGGGTCATCGACCAGTGCCTCGTCGATCAGCGACGCCACTTCCGGGCAGGGCTCGAGCCCGTCACGGATGCCCCCCAGCTCGCCCGCAGTGCCGGGATGGTCCGGACTCCCGCCCAACGCCAGTTCGGCCTGTATATCCGGCACGCACCGCAGCGCGCGGCCCAATCCCATCAGGTCCCGGGGAGAACAGCGACCCATGCAGACGCGCGCGAGCATGCGCTCGAGATCTCCAACGGGGACAAGAAGTTCGACGAGGCGGTCCCGGAGTTCTGGGCGCTCCACGAGGACCCGGACCGCATCCTGGCGCCGCTCAACAGCCGGCAGCTCCCGCAGCGGGCGCAGCAACCAGTGCCGCAGCATCCGGGCCCCCATGGGAGTTGCCGTCCTGTCCAGGATGGCGACGAGCGATCCGTCTTCGCCCGCCTCAAGAGACGAGACCAGTTCCATGTTGCGCCGGGTCTGCGCATCGAGCGTCATGTAGGCCTGGCTGCGGTGGGCCTCCAGTCGGCGCATGTGGGGCAGCGCTCCTTTCTGGGCCTCCTGCATATAGTGGAGTACCGCGCCCGCCGCCACGAGGCCGACGTCCAGATCCTCCACACCGAACCCCTTGAGGGAATGCGTCCCAAAATGAGCCGTCAGCCGCTCCATACTACCCTCGTGCGTGAACACCCAGTCGTCCATGAGCGTGAACGCCCGCCTCACGGAAGCCCCCTCCTCGAGGCGCGACCGCGTCTCTCTTGTCAGGATGATCTCGCCCGGAGAAATGGAATCCAGAAAACTGGCTGCAAGAGCCGCCCCGACTTCCGCCACACGGAACTCGCCTGTCGATACATCGGCGAAGGCGATGCCCGCCATTTCCATGCGTGCCTGCCCCCGCCCGCGCCACGCGAAGTGCACGGCCGCCACGTAGGTGGCTCTCGACGGCGTCAGCAGATTGTCCCGGAACGCGACGCCCGGCGTCACCACTTCTACGACGTCACGCTTGACGATTTTCTTGGCCTGCTTCGGATCTTCGAGTTGCTCACAGATGGCCACACGGTAACCTGCCCGCACGAGTTTGGGGAGATACGTGTCAAGGGCGTGGTGCGGAAACCCGGCGAGCGCCACATCGGCAGCTGCGCCATTGGACCTCTTGGTCAGCGTAATCCCAAGCACGGCATGGACTTCCTTGGCATCATCCCCGAACGTCTCATAAAAATCCCCCATCCGGAACAGCAGAATCGTGTCCGGATGCCTGGATTTGATGGAGAAGAACTGCCGCATGAGGGGCGTCTGCCCCTGGACCCGCTTTTGAGCGGCCTGTTCACTCATGGATTGGGCACATGACTTGTGTTGTGTACGTGCGCAAAGTACGTTACGCTGTTCTCACTTGCCGCCTCAGATGCCCACTCCGTTCATGCCGAATCCATCACCGCTCATCACCGCCACCGAACTGCTGCAACTTACCTGGCAGCGCACTCCAGACCTCGTTATTTTTGATGCCCGTTTCAGTCTGGCCGACGTCCGCGCCGGCGAGCAGGCGTACCTCGACGGCCACGTTCCGGGCGCGCGGTACGCCGACCTGAACCGTGACCTCTCGGACCTCTCGTTGCCCGCTACGGAGGGCCGCCACCCCCTACCGGACCCCGAGCGGTTCTGCGCCTGGTTGGCAGGCCATGGCACAGGGCCCACATCGCAGTTCGTCATTTACGACGACGCAGGCGGTGCGATCGCGGCCCGCCTATGGTGGATGCTCCGCACCCAGGGCGCCCGAAGCGTGCGCATCCTGGACGGCGGGCTTTCGGCATGGCGCGCGGCTGGTGGTGTGCTCGAGGCGGGTGAATCGCCCGATACGCACACCGCACACGCAGCTCGGAGCACATCCGAAGCCCCGTCTTCGCCAAAACCCTGGCCCGCCTGCCGGCCGTGGCCCGTCGCCGGGCGCCGGGATGTCCTCGAGGCCGCTGCCCGCGGACTCCTGGTCGATGCTCGAGATGCCCGTCGCTATGCCGGCATCGAAGAACCCATTGACCCTGTGGCTGGACACATACCCGGCGCCAGGAATCTGCCATTCAAGTCGCTGCTCACGCCGGACGGCCACCTTCTGCCCGCCGGCGAACTGGCGCGCGCCTGGCGCGATGTAGCCGCCGCCGATGACAGCGTGGTGTACTGCGGATCGGGCGTCACGGCATGCCACCTGATCCTCGCCGCGGCGGCAGCCGGGCTCGCCGAACCCCGCCTCTTCGCCCCGTCGTGGAGCGGATGGATTGCGCAGGAAGAGTAGGGCGTGTTAAGACAACCCAGAAGCGCCCTGACCTCAAAAAATGCGAGAAATCGACGCACCAAGCCGAAACGCCTGCTCGTCGAGTCGCCAGGCCGCATCGAGCCGAAAGAGCGTAAGAATGCCTGAGAGCGATGCGCCTATTTCGTGATGCCCGTAGCCGGGAGTATGCGTATCCAATGCGTGCACGCCAGACGGGACCGTCGTCCCGGCCAACACCTGGCCAGAACGGCCCGCCGCGCGTGGCGCCCACGATGCGCCGTGCGCGCCGTGCACAACGACGTTCCAGTTGCGCTCTACCGCCCAGCCCCAACCCAGCATTTCAAAAGGAATGGTCCGCAGGGTGTGCTCCCACGCCAGGAGCCCATAACGGGTCCCCTCATACGGCCTGTCCTCCCGCGTCCGCAGCGCCCCGAACTCCGTGAAACGCGATGAGCCGTCAATCAGACCGTGCCGCACGAGGGGCGTCGTGCTTGACATGACGCCTGCAAGCAGCCGCACGTCGAGTGCCTGCGGCAGCAGGCGCCGCCTGTTGAACGTCGCAAAGCGCCAGTACATCTCGGTTTCCGCCCGCACATACGACCCGCTGCCGGGCATGGACCCTCCCAGCCCGACCTCCAGGTCGAATTCCACCCGTCGACTCGCGCCCAGTCCGAAGGGAATGAATTCCAGGTTACGTCCTGCACTGACACGGGCCCGCGTAAGTGTACCCGGCTGAATGGCAGCATTCTGCACCTGTTCTACGTCGGTGCCCAGGAACGTGTCGGTAACACGAACGGGCTCGGAAGCGTAATCGGTATGATTCACACCGGCCTCTACCCACCAATCACGGAGCTTGTCGGCCCGGAAATTGGCGGCACGGAAGCCGGCCTCCACGCCACGCCGCGACACGTAGTCAAAGTAGTCCGGCTCGCCTGCCAGCACCGTGAGGCTGTTCAGGACGCGGCTCTTGAGTCGGCTCTGGATGCGCATGTCCACGTCGTCAAAGACCGCGGCGTGCCATACAACCTTTCTTCCGGCTTCTATCCATGCGCCGCGTGTCCAGTCCCTAGAGGCGCCATTATAGCCCGCCTGGGCCGCAAGGCGGACAGTCCGCGGCAGGCTCAGCACCACCTCGGCGCCGGAATGCAGGCCCTCGACACGGTTGTACCACATGGCCGGGCGCACGCTCGCGGCCGAGAGTACGCCCCCCTCGCTGAGCCGCCGGCTGCCCGCATCGTCACGCCCCGCGCCGCCGCCATCGCCACCCAATCGGCTCAATCGGCCGAGAAGCCCTCCCGGGGCAAACGCATCTTCCATGGTGACGGTAGAGTCCAGCGTTGCGTAGGCCCGCTCTTCGCCGGGCGTGAGCGGAATGGCCACGAGAGCCGCCGGACGCACGCTCTCCACCCGCGCGGTGTCAACAACGATCAGATCCTCGGAACTGTACAGCGAATCGGGCACGGGGACATTGATCCGGAAGTCCGACAGGCGCGAGAACTGCCGGACCCGTATTTCCGGAAAGGACAGCATGATGCCGAGCTCGATCTTGACATCGACATCCGAGGCCAGATACGCCGGTAGCCAGTAATCTCCTGAAAATCTGGAAAACTGCTGCTCGTAGGTGACATCTATCTGCTTGATCGGAGGCGGAAAAAGAAACGACTCACCCGGGCTGAGTTCGGCCCGGATCATGACCCACTCCTCATCGAGAATCGAAATCTTCCCCACAAACCCGGAGCCCCGATCGGAACGGGGTGCCACCCTGATATCGTAAACCAGCTGGTCGTCGATGGCGCGCAGCGTATCGAGCCGGAAATCGTACATGGACACCGCCCGAGGATGCGTGACCCCCATGAGCCGGTGCCCGGCAACGTCTATGTCATCGTCGGACAGATTGACGACAAAGATAGCCGCCGGCAGGGCATCGTCCAGGAGGGCATTCCGCGTCTGCTCCTGCCAGAGGGATACCTCCCTGATGCCTTTCTCCCTGTGCCACCACGCTTTCGTAAAGCTCTCCCAGATGGACACGATCCCCGTGTCGTTCTCGATCCGGAACCGGTTGTAGGCGTCGACCGCGTAACTCTCCAGTAACTCCTTCTGCTCGGCCTTGCGGCGGATTACCTTGCGCATGATTCCGATGGCGGGGTCTTCGGCGGACACGACAAGTTCGGGCATTACAACAGACGTGGGGCGAAGCCGGACTTCCAGCCGCTCGGCCGCGGCTGGCGCGACTTCCACGCGCTCCGTCACATATCCAATGAAGCGTATTTCAAGTATCACGGGAAGCGACTTCGTGGCCAGGGCGAACGCGCCGTCCCGGTTGGTCACTGTTCCTGTGTAGGTCCCCTCGACCTGGACCGTCGCGCCTGGAAGCGCCTCTCCGGTCACGTTGTCCCGTACGTGTCCCTCGAGAATAATGACCTGGTGCGGCTCACGCCCGCTCTCCTGCGCCCACACCGGAGCCACCCAGCCGGCCATTAGCAGCAGAAAGGCCATCGCGACCGCCGCAGGGCACGAAACCACGCGCCCCGAAGCTACGCGCCTCAGCGCGGGCGCCCGCATTCGCCCCGGTATTCGTCCTGCCCGTGACAGCACGTTATCGTAAAAAATGGACGGCGGTTGCCACGGAGGCCCCGAGAATCGTGCCCGCGAGAACATCCGACGGATAGTGTACCCCCAACCAGACCCGCGACGCCGCAACCGACGCGGCCCATACCGAACCGATGGCGACGTACTGTGGACTGTGCTGAGACCACATGGAAGACACGGCGATGGAAGCGGCGAGTGCGGCATGGCCGGAAGGCATGGAGGCGGAATCGGACAGGAACCGGGGACCCGGGTACCCCTCAGCCCGCCTGTGATACGGATCAACGAATGCATGGCTCACGTACGGCCGATCCCGCCTGAAGATGCGCTTGAGCGCGATGGCCCCGCCTGCCGCCACCGTCGCCGAAGCGCCGAGCGCGAGCGCGTCGGTCGACGACCACGTGGTCCCCAGTTCGGCGGCTACGAAAGCCGCGGGCGTCGAGAGTGCAAACGCAGGCCAGGCCGAGCGGTGCGCCACATGGAGCGGCCGCGCAACCCACGGCGAGTCGGCGTCGTGCAGCCGCATGAGCCAGCGGACATCGCGGTTTGGGGCCGTGTGGTCCTGGACCTGTGCTGCAACGATGGACGGTACCAGGCCGCCGAGGCCCACGCCAAACAGGCCGCCGAGAACCGCGAATATCAGTAGCCGGCTGACCTGGCGCCAATCCGGCGCGCGGTTACCCCGCTTCTTCGACTTCTTCGACACCGTTCGTGGCCGAGAACGTGACCATACCAATGGCCTCCCGCACGCGTCCTGCAATTTCGTCATGGAGCGTTGGGTTGTCGGTGAGCCACTGCTTGGCCGCGTCACGACCCTGCCCGATCTTGATGTCACCATAGGAATACCACGAACCGGATTTCGTCACGATGTCGTTATCCACCCCAAGGTCAATGAGTTCACCCCGAGACGAAATCCCCTCGCCATAGATGATGTCGAACTCTGCCTGTTTGAACGGAGGCGCCACCTTGTTTTTGACAATCTTCACGCGCGTCCGGTTTCCTGTGACATCCGCTCCGTCCTTGACCGCTCCAATGCGCCGGATGTCCATGCGAACCGAAGCGTAGAACTTGAGGGCCCGACCACCGGAGGTGGTTTCCGGGTTGCCGAACATGACGCCGATTTTTTCCCGGATCTGGTTGATGAAGATAAGAGCCGTCTTCGTCCGGTTAAGGGTACCCGTCAGTTTCCGGAGGGCCTGGCTCATGAGGCGTGCCTGGAGCCCGACATGGCTGTCTCCCATGTCGCCTTCTATTTCGGCGCGGGGAACGAGCGCCGCCACGGAGTCAATCACAATCACGTCGAGCGCACCACTGCGAACAAGCGTGTCACAGATGTTTAGGGCATCCTCGCCGGTATCGGGCTGCGAAACGAGCATGGTGTCGATGTCCACACCCAACTTTTCGGCGTATGTAGCATCGAACGCGTGTTCGGCGTCAATAAAGGCACAGGATCCGCCCAGTTTCTGGGCCTCAGCAATGATATGCGTCGCCAGTGTGGTTTTACCGGACGACTCCGGCCCATAGATCTCGATAACGCGGCCACGCGGCACGCCACCGACTCCGAGCGCCGCATCGAGTGCGAGCGACCCCGTGGAAATGGCACCGATCCGGACATCCGGCGTGTCGCCGAGGCGCATGATGGCGCCTTTTCCATACGTCTTCTCGATTTGCTTGAGCGCCAGATCCAAGGCGCGCTGTTTGGCTGTTTCCTGCGTACTCATGATTTCCAGGTTTCTGTTTCCGGTTTCGGGGAGCTGTCTTCGTGGCACTGTCTGCGTGACACGGTCTACGTGACGTTGTCTTCGTGACACTGTGGGGCCGTGTCTGGACCCAATATACGCACACATGACACACACATGATAGGGCCTGCCTGTGACAACGTACTGTCATGTCTCTTCAACACGCTTCTTGACACAATTTCCAACCGAACATAACCCCCCACGTCCAGGCTCCGTCGTCAACTTTCTTTCAACAGGATACGGAGTTCGTTGATGGCCCGCGCTGCCGCGCGCTCCTTGTTTCGCAGCCGACTCGTTCCAAGGCGCAACAGTCGGGCCTCCGTCCGGCCCGGTAGCGCCAGTCCCACCCACACTGTGCCGACAGGTTTGTCCGCCGAGCCGCCACCGGGCCCCATGATGCCGGTCGTGCTGATGGCGACATCCGCGCCGAGAGCCTGCCGCACGCCTTCCGCCATGGAGCGCGCTACCTGCTCACTCACGGCGCCGTGGGTGACCAGGACGTCCGCATCGACCCCCAGAAGGCCTGATTTGACCGAGTTTCCGTACGAAACAATGCCGCCGACCATATAGGCCGATGCGCCCGGCACATTCGTGAGTCTGTGGGCAATGAGACCGCCCGTACAGCTTTCGGCAACAGCAATGGCGTATCCGTGCCGGATAAGCGCGCGTCCAAGCGATGCCTCGAGGGTATCTTCGCCCTCTCCGTACACGAGCACGCCGAGCCGGTCCAGAATCCAGTCACTCAGTTCATCGCGCCGCGCCGATGCCTCTCGCGGCGTCGCCGCCCGCACGGTAATACGCACGCGCACACCGTGGAGGTTCGGCAGGTAGGCCAGCGATACGCCGTCCGTCAGCAACTCATCGATACCATGGAGCCGCTCATGGACCAGCGATTCCCCAAGTCCTGCCGTAAGCAGTGTCCGGTGGGCAATGGCCCCATGTTCGCCGAGCGTTTCGATTTCCGGAAGCACCGCATCTTCCATGAAATGCTGCATTTCGTGCGGCACGCCCGGCAACAGCGCCACAAGTCCTTCCCCTTTGGGCGTTTTCGTCCGCCGAAGCAGCGCAGGAGCCGTACCGGCCGTGTTCACAATGGCCTGGAAAGACTCGGGAGCGATGGCCTGGTCGCGGTTCACGTCGAGCACAGGAATGCCACGCGACGCGAAGCGGGCTTCGACGGCATCCAGTACCTCCTGGCGCAGCGTCAGACGATCGCCGAAAAATTCGGCAACGGCGTGCTTCGTGACATCGTCGTGCGTCGGGCCGAGTCCTCCGGTCAGGATTACAATCCGGCCCTTTTCGAGCGCCCGGCCGAGTTCATCCTGGATGATTTTGCGGGAATCGCCGACGGTGACCGAGCGGATGACCTCCACGCCGCCGAGTGTAAGCTGCTCACCGATCCAGGCCGCATTGGTATTCACGATCTGCCCAATCAGCAGTTCGTCGCCAATTGTAATGATGGTAGCTGTCATGTCAGGCCTGCCCCCCATGCGCCACGGACCATGCCGACGGGTCGCGGTACCACGCTTCGAGTGAAGCCACGTCGCTGGCCGCCAGCAGGGACCCATCGCGCGCCGCATCAATAAGAACAGGAAAGGAGGACAGGGTCACGAGCGGAACGCCAGCGGCCCGAAACGCCTTTTCCGCCGCCGCCAGCCCATAGGTGAAAATGGCCATAATGCTGTGCACCGTGCAGCCCGCCTCCAGGAGCGGCGGCAGCACGGCCGTCGATGACATACCGGTCGATACGAGATCCTCGATCACGACAACACGGGCGCGCTCGGGGAGCCTGCCCTCGACCCGGTTCTGCCGCCCGTGCCCTTTGGCTGCGGAACGGACGTAGGCCATGGGCAGATCCAGGCGATCTGCCAGCCAGGCCGCGTGCGCAATGCCGGCCGTTGCCGTGCCCACTACGGCATCGACTTCCCAACCATTCTCATCGATCTGGTCGGCAAATGCACCGCAGATGGCGCGGCGAAGCGCCGGATAGCCGAGCGTCAGGCGGTTATCACAGTACACAGGTGCCCGCCGACCGGACGCCCAGGTGAAAGGCTCTTCGGGCCGCAGCACGACAGCACCGATACGAAGGAGTTCAGTGGCCAACCAGCGCGCCACGTCCTCCCGAGCGCGTGTTCCAGTTCCAGGATTCATGAGGGTCTGAAATAGAGATATCCGGTGTAAAGCGTCACAAGCACCACGCCGACAAGCGCATAGACAAGGGCAGCACTCCCCAGCACAAGTCCAGCCCCCTGTCCGACGGCCCCCGGGATGTGTTCAGCTGTGAGGAGCACCAGGAAACCAATCAGGAACGTGAGTTGTGCCGCCGTCTTCCACTTGGCCGATCGGCTCGTGGCCAGGCTTTTTCCTTTTCGTTCGTACACGCCTCGAAGCAGCGTCACGGCCGCATCCCGAAAAGCAATCAGCAGAACAGCCCAGAGCGGTACAATGCCCGGGTAGAGCCAGGACAGCATACCAAACGTGCCCAGTACAAGCACCTTGTCGGCCACGGGGTCCAGGAACTGGCCAAGACGCGACCGGACAGAGAAGAGCCTGGCCAATTTTCCGTCGAGCCAGTCCGAGAGCGAAGCCGCTACGAAGAGCACCAGCGCCCAGGCATGACCCGAAGCGCCTCCGATGTACAGTAAATAGAGCAGGACCGGCGTGACCAGGATACGTACCACGGTCAACGCATTGGGAACGTGCTTCATGCGGCTGGTTGTTGGGGCGTCGGATCAATATACCAGTGACGCGACTGGAAGTCAGTCGAAATCCGCCCTGACAATATGTCGGCATTTTCAAAACGGCATTGTTCTTGTAGCATGTTGCCACTGACACTCTGACCGAACACCGAATTGAAGCATCATGGGTAAAATCATTGGCATTGACCTGGGCACCACGAACTCCGTTGTCTCCGTCATGGAGGGTGGAGAGCCCGTTGTAATCACGAACGCCGAGGGCGCACGCACGACGCCGTCCATTGTAGCGTTCAAGAAGGATGGCGAACGCCTCGTCGGCGCCCCTGCCAAGCGGCAGGCCATTACCAATCCGAACCACACGATCTTTTCGATCAAGCGGTTCATGGGACGCAAGCATGGTGAGGTCACGAGCGAACTGAAAACCGTCCCCTACGACGTGGTCGAGGGCGACAACCACACAGCCCGCGTCAAGATCGACGACCGCGTCTACACGCCGCAGGAGATCTCAGCCATGGTCCTGCAGAAACTGAAGCAGACGGCCGAAGACTATCTGGGGGAAAAGGTTACGGAGGCCGTAATCACGGTGCCCGCCTACTTCAACGACGCCCAGCGTACCGCTACGAAGGAAGCCGGTGAGATCGCTGGCCTGACCGTACGCCGCATTATCAATGAGCCGACCGCAGCAGCCCTTGCCTACGGCCTCGACAAGAAGGAGTCCGAGGAAATCGTGGCCGTCTTCGACCTGGGTGGCGGTACGTACGACATTTCCATCCTGGAGCTTGGCGACGGCGTGTTCGAGGTCCGCTCGACCAACGGCGATACCCACCTCGGGGGTGACGATTTCGACCAGCGCGTCATTGATTACATCGCAGACCAGTTCAAGAAGGATGAAGGGATTGATCTACGTTCGGATGCCATGGCGCTTCAGCGACTGAAGGAGGCCGCCGAAAAGGCCAAGATCGAACTCTCCAGCTCATCCGCAACGACCGTCAACCTGCCCTTCATCACGGCGACGCAGGATGGTCCCAAGCATCTTACCATGGATCTCTCGCGCGCCAAGTTCGAAGACCTGGTCGATGACCTCGTGAAGCGGACCATTCCTCCGATGGAAAAGGCCCTCAAGGATGCCGGTATCTCGAAAGACAAGGTGGACCAGGTCATTCTGGTCGGCGGATCGACCCGTATTCCGGCCATCCAGAAGGCGGCCGAAACCTTTTTCGGCAAAGCGCCCAACCGCTCGGTCAACCCGGACGAGGTGGTCGCCATCGGCGCCGCCATCCAGGGCGGTGTCCTGTCGGGAGACGTGAGCGATGTGCTTTTGCTCGACGTGACCCCGCTCAACCTGGGCATTGAGACGCTGGGCGGCGTATCGACCGTGCTCATTCCGGCCAATACCACTATTCCGACCAAGAAAAGCGAGACCTTCTCCACGGCAGCCGACAACCAGCCGTCCGTGGAAATCCATGTACTTCAGGGAGACCGGTCCATGGCATCGGACAACCGTACCATTGGGCGCTTCCACCTGGATGGCATTCCGCCCGCTCCCCGCGGTGTGCCTCAGATCGAAGTGTCATTCGACATCGATGCCAACGGGATCCTGAATGTGAGTGCAAAAGACAACGCCAGCGGCAAGGAGCAATCCATCCGCATTGAGGCCTCTTCGGGACTCACCGAGCAGGAAATCGAGAAGATGCGGACCGATGCGAAGGCGCACGCCGACGAGGACAAAAAGCGCAAGGAAGAGATCGAAAAACTGAATTCGGCCGATGCGCTCGTTCTACAGACGGAAAAAAACCTGTCCGAGTACGGCGAAAAGCTGCCTGCTGACAAAAAGTCGCGCATTGAGGCAGCCGTCAGTGAGGTCAAGAAGCTGCACGAAGCCAAGGATGTAGCTGGCCTTGAGCCCGCCATTGAAGAGCTCAATGCGGCCTGGGCCGATGCCAGCCAGGAAATGTACGCGGCGCAGCAGGCCGAGTCCGCCGGCGCATCAGGTGACGGAGCGGACGGCGAGTCAGCTGCCGAGCCTGAAGCGGATGCCGAAGTCAAGGACGTGGACTACGAAGTGGTCGATGACGAGGACGAGGAGCCCGCGAAATAAGGCCGAGCGCCCTACTCTTCAACCAGTCGGAAGCGAACCGTCACTTCGTTACCCGTGTGCAGCGCACCGAACATGGCCTTCGGTGGCTTGATGCCGAAGTCGGTCATGAGAAGCGGTACGCTTCCCTCCCAGACAACCTGTCCTGTAGTGTTCACGCCGCGCGTGACCGCTACGGTGACAGGTTGTTTCGTTCCCGCCAGTTCCAGTTCGCCGCGGGCCGCGAAGGCTCCCTCGTCCGACGGGTCGATGGAGTCTGACACGAACGAGATGGTGTCGTGGGTGTCAGCGTCCAGCGCGCCGCGCATGAGGCGATCCATGATGGTGCTCTTTCGGCTTTCCATGGCCTGGACGTCCACCGTGAGCGTGACAGAGGCCGGGGCGCCGTCCGGGGAGGTGCGGACATCCGCGCTGAATGCTGGCGCATGGACCGTCCAGTCCGACCGGTTGGACGTGCCATCGACGACGATGTATGACGAGTCGGCAAAAACCAGCGACTGCACGGCGCCGGCGTCAGGATCGGCCGTATCCTGGGCCGCCGAGCGCGGCGCCGTAAGCGATCCAAGGAGAAGCACCCCGGCCACAAGCTGGAGGACAGCATGAACGCGACGACGCCGTCGGGCATGGGAAAAAACAGCGATTGGAAGCATACGTACACCAGGGGTCTGGACATTGAGGGTCGCCGTGTTATTTTACGGCACACGTCACTTCCCTATCTGTAAAAATCCCATGTCCACGCCTGAAGACTCCCGGAAAACTCCTGCCGCCGCATCGCGCCGGTCTTTTCTCAAGAAAAGCGCCCTGGCTGCGGGTGGTGCCCTGGCCTCCGGGCTTCCGGCTGGCCACGCGGCCGCCCGCGTCTCGGCGGCCCCTGCCCCCGGCTCTGTGCTCGGCGCCAACGACAGGCTCAACATCGGGTTCGTGGGGGTTGGCGGACAGGGTTTCAGCGCGCATGTGCGTACCGTCGCCAACGCGGGCAGCGAAGGCGAAACGTGGCACAATTACGACTACAATGCGGTAGGCATGGCCGTCTGTGATCTGTATTCGGGGCGCCGTGAACAGGCACGAGGCCTGCTCGATTCAGTCCGCCAGTCGCGGAATCTTGGTGACTACTCTGTCGAGACATACGAAGATCACCGTCGCCTTGTGGAAAACAAGGACGTGGACGTGGTCTTCATCGGAACAGTCGATCACTGGCATGCGCAGGTCGCCATCGATGCTCTTCGAGCCGGCAAACATGTGTACTGCGAAAAGCCCATGACGCGCTACCTGGATGAGGCCTTCAACGTGGCTGACGTGGTCCAGGATACGGGTCTCAAATTCCAGATAGGATCCCAGTATACCACTGAAGCCAAGTGGCACAAGGCAGCGGAACTCATCCGTGCAGGCAAAATCGGGCCTCCGACGTTCGCGCAGAACTCCTACATGCGAAACTCGCCCGACGGCGAATGGAACTATTACGCGCTCGATGAGGGCGTCACACCCGGCACCATGGACTGGGAGCACTGGCTCGGCCCGGTAAACAACAAAATCGATTTCAATCGGGAGCACTACCACCGCTGGCGCAAATACCTCCCCTACTGCGCCGGCATCCTGGGCGATCTGCTGGCCCACATGATCCATCCGCTCGTGATTGCGGCGAACATCACGGAATTTCCGAAGCGCGTGGTGTGTATTGGCAACAACATTGTGACGCAGTCCATGCTCGGTCCCGACGACCGATCTGTTACGGACAACACACAGTTGCTTGCTGAATTCCCGTCCGGACTCTGCATGCTCATTGCAGGATCGACGGTCAACGAACAGGGCGTGGGCCAGGTCATCCGCGGCCACGAAGCCACCCTTTATTTCGGAGGTAATTCCGTCGAACTCCGCCCGGAGCGGCCGTTCGCCGACCTGGTGGATCCTGAGTCGTACGAGAACCTGGAGCCTGGGCCGCATATTCCCGCACACGTGGCCAACCTTTTCGATGCCATCCGTTCTGATAAACAGACGAACGGCAATATCGATGTGGCGCTGATTACGCAGGCCATCATTTCCATGGCGGAAGCGTCCGAGCGCTATGGCGAAGCTATTTACCTGGACCGCGAAAACCGCGTTTTCCACACTGGAACGGGTACGAAACTGGACATTCCGACCTACGGCACGTTCCCTGAATCGTAACAGGTAACAGATGGTTTTCGGCAATGGCCCGCGCTGCGTGCTCTCCGTGCGCACATCCCGGCGCGCGATGGCCACCCGGTTCGAATGCCTGCTCGAGGCCGAGCCGAGAGACGACGATTCGCAAGTCACGGGCCGCGCGCGACTGCGGGCAATCGGTGAGGCGCTGCTCGGCGAAGCCGGGCGCGTCGAGCGGGCGCTCTCGCGCTACGACCCGGCGAGCGAGCTCTTCCGCGTGAATGCGCGCGCCGCGCGCGGCCCCGTGCCCGTCTCGCCACTCCTGTATCGTACGCTCCAGCTCTCGGATGAGGTGACCCGCCGGAGCGGCGGTGCCTTCAGCGCGGCCGCATTCCCGCTCCTGGAAGCCTGGGGCATGCAGGGTGGCCGCACCGATCGCAACCGCACCGACCACGGCCCGGACGATCGGAACCCGGACGACAACCAGCAAACTGACCCTGGCGTTCGCCCAACGCCAGACACTCTCGGACGCGCCGCCGCGGCCAGCCAGTGGCATCGCGTGCACATCTCGGCCGAGCGGCCGGAGGTATTCTTCGACTCGAGCGACGTATCGCTCGACTTTGGAGGAATTGGAAAGGGTATTGCCCTCGATGAAATGCTGTACATGGCGGACGAGGTGGGCGCTTCGAGGGCACTCATTCACGGCGGAACGAGCAGCATCCTGGCTATAGGGGGGCCTTTCCTCGTGGGCGTGGCGCATCCAGAGGCCAGTGCTCTCCCTCACGGCCGAGCTCCCTGCGGCACAGCCCGCAGACCGCTCATCACGATCGAAATGGAGAATGAAGCGCTCGGCGTATCGGCCAGTTTCAGCCGGTCGGGCCACGACGGCGAGCGCCGCATTGGCCACGTCATGGATCCGCGCAGCGGTCAGCCCCTCACAGAGGCCCGCCTCGCCGCGGTGCGCGCCGACGGCGCAGCCCTCGCCGATGCGTGGGCGACGGCAGTACTTGTCGAGCCGGCGCTCCGGCACGCATCCAGCTGGCCAGACGGCATTCGGGAATGCTGGTTCTGGGAATTCTGATTCCGGGAATTCAGAATGCACACTGGGTTATCTTATCGCAAAGCGCCGTATCTCCCCGAATAGTACCTCCCCGAAGACTATCTCTCTGAAAAACCGTCAATAGACATGTCTCTTTCGCGCCGACACTTCCTCAAGATGGGCTCACTGGCGGCCAGTGCAGCGGCCATTCATCGTATTCCACGCGCCGAGCCGACCGCCCCGCGCTCCCCACGGCGCGACGTGGAGACCGTCGCCTGCGGCGTCATCGGTTTTGGCGAATGGGGGCGCGAAATCGCTGCCGCACTCACGCGAATCGAGGAAGCCGACCTCCGGGCCATAGCCGACAATTACCCGATCATGCTTCGCCGCGTCGGGCGCGATCATCCGGGCGTCGCCACGCACGCCGATTACCGGGAACTGCTCGACAATCCGGACATCGAAGCCGTCTTCATTGCCACGCCCACGCACATGCACCGCGACATCGTGCTCCATGCGCTCGAGGCGGGCAAGCATGTGTACTGCGAGGCCCCGCTCGCACATACGCTTGACGATGCCCGAGCCATTGCCCGTGCCGCCCGCACGGCCAGCGACCAGGTGTTCCAGGGCGGGCTCCTCTATGGCACGGAGCCCCAGTACCGTTCTGTTTTTGGATTCATCCGCAGCGGGGCCCTCGGGCAGAGCGCCATGGCCCGTTCCCAGTGGCACATGAAAGACAGCTGGCGACGCACATCGGCCAGCCGCGAGCGCGAACGCGCGCTCAACTGGCGGCTCAATGCAGACGTGTCGCTCGGCCTTTTCGGCGAGGTAGGTATCCAGCAGGTCGATACGGCCAGTTGGATCCTGGGCGCGCGCCCCAAATCGATCTCCGGATTCGGTGGGACCATGTTCTGGAAGGATGGCCGGGACGTGGCCGACACCATCCAGGCCATCGTCAGCTACGAAGATGGGCAGAATTTCATGTACGATGCCACGCTCGTCTCGGGGTTCGATGGCATGTACGACCTTTTCTACGGCTCGGACTCCACCATCATCCTGCGTGACAGCAAGGCGTGGATGTTCAAGGAGGTCGATGCGCCCATGCTCGGATGGGAAGTCTACGCGCGGAAGGACCGGTTCTACAAGGAAACCGGCATTGCGCTGCTCGCCAACGCCACCAAGCTGGAGGCCCTCGGGCAGGACCCGGCGGCCGATGACCCGAACGCCGAAACGCCGCTCTACTGGGCACTCAAAGCGTTCATGGACAATTACTTCTATGGCCCATTCGACGCCGTGGCAAACTGGCAGCGGTCGTACGAATCGACCGTCGTTGCCATCCGAGGTAGTGACGCCGTCCGTAGCGGAAGCCGCGTCGAGATCACAGGCGACGATTACTCAGTCTGAACAGGCGCTCTGCGTTCTGCCCGGTTTCCCTTACTACATCCTCCAGCGCCATTCCCCTGTCGATGGCGAGCGCCTCGGCCACGAGTCGCACATAGGCCGGCTCATTGCGTTTCCCCCTGTGCGGGACGGGCGCCAGGAACGGGCTGTCCGTCTCAACCAGTATCCGATTCATCGGAATATCCCGGACGGCGTCGGGGACGCCGGCATTCTTGAACGTGAACGTCCCCCCGATGCCTACGTGAAAGCCCAGGTCCAGTACGGCGCGCGACAACCACGAAGGACCGCCAAAGCAGTGGAAGACGCCGTGTATGAGATCCGGCTTGTCGTGTGCCTCTTTTTCCTCACCTACAATGCGGACCAAGTCTTCCGATGCATCCCGGTTGTGGAAAACAAGTGGCAGGCCAAGACGCGCCGCCAGGCGGATGTGCCTGCGCAGGAAGTCGTGCTGGATGTCATTGAATGATGTATCCCAGTAGTAGTCGAGACCGGTTTCCCCGATGGCTACCACCCGCGGGTCGGTCGCGAGGCGCTCGACCTCGTCCCACGCAGCGTCATCCACTTCCCGGACGTGACTCGGGTGGATGCCGACCATGACGTGTACATCATCATGCCGCGACGCCAGTTCGAACGCCGAATGAAGCGATGCCATATCAATACCGGGAACCAGAAACGCCTTCACACCCGCCTCGCGGGCCCGGTCCAGGGCGGACTCGCGATCGTCCGAGAATTTGGCGTGGTTGATATGTACGTGCGAGTCGATCAGCATGTCGGAAGGCGAATTGAAACGGATGCATTTGTGGATGGAACTACAATGAATACGTCCCTATACTCGTTCCATGACCTCCGCCCGCTCCCATATTCTCCATGCGCTGCTTCTCTTTGCAGCCGTGCTCTCGGCCTGGCCGCTCGTGCAGGTCGGGCTCGACTGGTATGAAGTAGCCTCCTACCAGCAGGATGCCAACACACCCATGGATTCCGGCGCCCGGGCATCCGATTGGATCGTATGGGAAGATGACGACGGAGCCATCACGGCCGAATATGTTTTCCCGGCGGGTCCCGGATATGAGGCGGGCATCCGGGATGGGGATGTGCTCTTCCTCTGGGACAATCAGCAGTATTTCTACGCCGAGGACCTTAAAAACTCCATTGCATTCCTCGGCCCGGGCACGACGCGCACCTACCTGCTCACGCGCGGCAACGAATTTGTAGAAGCCTCTGTAGAACTCGCGCGGCACCCGACGTTCCTCTATCCACGCTCCGGTACACTGTGGCAATTTTCGCTCTGGGGCTTCACGCTCGGATCGTTCCTGCACCTGCTTGGACTGTTCATCGCCGGTCCACTCGCCCGTCACAACCGTGCCGCCCGCCTTGAGCTCGCTCTCATTGCTGTCTCCTCCCTCTGGATTTTCGGTAACCTCGCCCGCATGCTGCTCGTGGAACTTCTCGGCCCGCCACATGCCGGCACCGCGTACGATACCCTTTTCCAGGTGCTTACAACCGTCGGACTGACCGGTTGGATCGGATTTCCACTGTTCCTCGTGCTCAAGGTAACGACCGACACCGGTGTCCTGTCGCGGTCAGGACGCTGGATGCGCCCGCTCCTGCTGCTTGTCCCCTTTGTGCTCGTTTTGGTGGTCCTTGTCACGCTTGCCAGGGGCGCCCTCGGTCCGGTCAGCGTGGAAGATCTGCTCGTTCCCATCCTGTTCTACGCGTCGTGCTACATCGGAGTCAGTGCCGCCGCCGCGCTCCTCGCCGATCCCGCCCGCCACAACCCGGAGCACATAGAGGGCTGGGGTCGGGCAGGCAGCTCCGTCATCGTATTCGTCTCCGTGGTCGTCGCCCTCGCCGTACTCGGCGTCATCCCACTGCTTACGGCGCTCACCGAGCAGGTAACCGGCTGGATCATCGTGTCGGCCCAACTCCTGGCCGTCGTGCCGGTGACGATCTATACCATCGGTACACTTCGATACGGCAAGGTGGACGACATTCTCTCACGCACGTTCGTCTACACGCTGGCCCTCGGCCTCATCTTTTTCACGTTCGTGGGCGGCGTCACCGCGCTCGATACGTGGCTGGATCGGGAGGGTAACTCCCGGATCGTGATCGAAGGCCTTCTCGTGGTCATATTACTGATTGCCTTCGAACGGCTCGGACGGGGACTGCGCGTGCAGGTGACCCGGATATTCAGTGCGGAGCGTTCACGCGCGCGAAAGGCCGTTTCGCGGTTCATTGAAGGCATCACGGACTATCTGGATGCAGAGACGCTCGCCACCGAAGCCGTCCGCGTCGCGGCGAGCGCATTCGGCGCCCGAAGCGCCGTACTCTTTCTGAAATCACCCTCCGAACCCGAGACCTGGGTCATGGGCAATTTCAATCCGACCGCCCCGTATGTGACCGAACAGGTGTTTCTCTCGCTCTGGCCCCACTTCCGTGCCAACCCGGCCATCTGGGCGCGCAACCCGGAGCTCAGCACCCACACGCTGCCCGCGCGCGCGCACCGTACCCTCATGGAATACGGAGCCGCACTCGCCATCCCCGTCCGCGGAGACGGCCGGCCCGTCGGGATGTTCATTCTGGCGACCAAAACCGCGCGACGCGCCGTCTACAACCTGGAAGACCTCGAGCAGCTGCGCTCGTTTGCCGTGCACGTCGGACTGGCCGCCGAGCGCCTCCAGATGGTTGAACGCGAAAAGCGCCTGGCATCGGAAAGCTCCGAGGCGCACCTGGTGGCACTCCGCGCCCAGATCAACCCGCATTTCCTGTTCAATGCCCTCAATACCATCCTTTCGCTCATCGAGGAGCAGCCATCGACAGCAGAAGAGGTGGTGGAAAACCTGGCCGCCATTTTCCGGTATACCCTCCAGACAGGCAGCAAACCCTTCGTTCCGCTCTCCGACGAAATCCAGCTCGTCCATCGGTACCTGAACATTGAACAGGCACGCTTCGGAGACCGACTCGAGGTCGACGTGTCCATTGAATCCAGTGCCTGCGCGCATCCCGTGCCCGCCTTCGCCGTGCAGACCATGGTCGAGAATGCCATCAAGCACGGAATAGAGAAAGTACGCGGCGCAGGCCGCCTCACCATTTCGGCCCGCGTCGCGGAACCCACGGACGCCGATATGTCCATGGTCGTTGTCGAAGTTCGGGACTCGGGTGCCGGCATACCGGCTCTGTTCCCGGAGACGGGCTTTTCCAGCGGCCGGCAACCTTTTTTCGGAATTGGCCTATCCAACGTATTTGAACGCATGACGCAGCTTTACGGGCGTGACGACCTCCTCCAACTGGCCAGCACGGCCGGCGAAGGCACGACGGCCCGTCTTTGTATACCAAACAGCACACCATCCCATGATCCGAACCGTAATCATTGACGACGAAGCCCCCGCGCGGCAGCGTCTGCGCAAACTGATTTCCGATCACGACAACATCCACGTTGTGGGCGAGGCCGACGACGGGCCGTCGGCGCTGGAACTGCTTGGCCGCGAAAAACCGGATCTGGCGTTCCTCGATATCCAGATGCCCGGATACGATGGTTTCGACGTGCTGGACCGCCTGGAGCCGGGCACCCGCCCGGTCGTCGTCTTCACGACCGCCTACGACGAATACGCGATCAAAGCCTTTGAGGCCAACGCGGTCGACTATCTCCTGAAACCCATCCCCAAGGACCGGTTCGCCAGCGCCGTCGAGCGGGCCGCGCGCGTACTCGCCGCCCCTGCCTCGCGCACGGAACTCGAAAACAGGCTGGCACGACTGCTCGACTGGATGGATGCATCGGCCGTCGAGGATCCATCCGGCAGCGCCCGTCGGGACGAGCAGGCCTCGGCCAAAGATGCCGAGTACCTCGAGCAGCTGTCCATCCCGTACCGGGACCGCATTCTTATTGTCCCCGTCTCCGATCTGGTATCGGTCGAAATTTCAGAAGGGATTACGCGGGTATTTCTCATTGACCGGGAGACGGACACCCCCCGGCCCCGCCTCAAACAACATATCGTGTCCTACACGTTGGACCAACTCGAGCAGCTCCTCGATCCGGATCAGTTCATGCGCGTGCACCGGTCGGCCATTGTCCAGCAACGCCACATCAAGGAACTGATATCATGGTTCTCCGGCCGATTCAAGCTCGTTCTGACCGGCGGACACGAGGTCATTGCCAGCCGCGAACGCTCGAAAATCCTGAAGGACCGGCTCATGGTGTAACCAGCACCGTCCGCGTCTGCCGCTGCGTACCGAACTGGACGGTGATCAGGTACAGCCCCGGCGCCACGCGTCCCCCGGATTGAGCGGACAGATCCCACGTGGTCTCCGTTCCCGACAGCGAGGTAACGAGCCGTCCTGCGACGTCATATATGCGGATGCGGGGCACGTCCGCGTAGTGCCTGCCGCCTACAACGATCTGGACGTGACGGCGAGCTGGATTCGGGTACACATCCACCACCAGCCGCGAATCCGGCACAACAGCCTCTGTAGCCGTACTCGTTGCAATGCTGACCACGTTGCTCTCCGGGCCTTCCACATTGTTGAATGTAAGCGCCGTCACAATATAATAGGCCGTATTCGGCGCTCCAGGCTCTCCCCCCACGGGCACGGGCTCGCTGAATTGGGGCTCGTAGGTAAGGGCTACGAGATGCTCCGGATTGTTCGTCACGGCACGCACGTCCACCGGCTCCTCACCAATGACACGATATACGGCGAAACGCCGGGCTGGCGTTCCGAAAAAGGACGGATCCCATGAGAGAAGGACCGTACCGGCCGCCGAGAGCGCCGACAAGTTGTCGGGCGCCCCGGGTGGGAACGCGTCTCGGTGTCCCAGTGGGCCTCGAAACGCAGGCACTGCGTACAGATCGGTAGCCAGTGTGTCCGAGAACCCCTGATTCGTGGACGTGAGAAGGTCGGCCGCACGGAAGTGCACGGACCCTGCCACACCCGTTGTGGCCCGGGCCCGCCGGATCTGCCGCGAGAGTTCATCGGCCGCATAACAGCAATTGAAGCTGTCGCTCGTATCCATTTTGTAGACAGCATGGCCGACGTAAATGGGCCGTGGGTTGGCGGCGGCCTGTGCCTGCGCTGGCCACCAGTCAACGAGCGTACCGAAGTCCTGACCGCCGCCGAACTGCCAATACAGCTGGGGCACCAGATAGTCGATGGATCCGTCTTCAAACCAGGCCAGAGGATCGGCGAAAACCACATTGTATGCGTCCAGCCCCGTGATCCCCGAGGGCACCCCGTTGCGCCAGATCCCAAACGGGCTCACGCCGAAGAGAGCTTCGGGGTTCGTTTCTACTACGGCGGTATACACGTCTCGCATGAAGATATTGATGTTCTCTCGACGCCAGTCGCCCTTCGGCAGGCCCCCAGGATTATAGGCGGCATGTGTGGCATCGTCCTGGGCACCGATTACCGGCGTGTACGGATAGAAATAGTCGTCAAAGTGGATGCCGTCGACATCATATCTAACCAGGATATCCCGAACGACGTCGATCACAAAAGCGCGCGCATCTGGATTACCCGGATCCAGCAGCTTCTGGGTACCAACCTCCAGTATCCACTCGGGGTTGGTTTCCGATATGTGCCCTGGATCAATCGGATAAGCGTTCGTCTGCCGGACGGCCCGAAACGGGTTTACCCACGCGTGCAGCTCCATCCCTCGGGCGTGCGCCAACTCGACGGCTGTTTCCAATGGGTCCCATACGGGGTTGGGAGCGCGCCCCTGGAGTCCCGTCAGATAGCGGGACCAGGGTTCGAGACTCGAAGCATACATGGCGTCGGCTTCCGAACGGACCTGGAAAAAGACGGCGTTGATTCCCCGGTCCTCCAAACCATTGAATATTGTCGTGAGTTCGGCCTGCTGGGACGCCACAGAGAGCGACGCGTTCGATGGCCAGTCCAGGTTGATGACCGTCGCAATCCAGGCGCCCCTCATTTCCCACTTGTCCGTCACGTCCTGTGCCCGAAGAACATCGGGCGCGTGCAGGGTAAGGAAGGCAAGAAAGAACACCGTTAATCGGTTCGGCATCGACATCCAAGGTTGACAGAGAGGTCAGGTGTGTGTAGTATTAATGTAAACATTTGCGACTCCGCCAGCCTACCCGGTGCCGGCAGGGTCTTACCCATTTTTCACCAACCCACACAAATACATGCGATTCGTTACTGTTTTTTCGCTTGCCGTGCTGTTCATGTTTGCCGGAAGCGCTTCCGCCCAGGTCGTCACTTCCGATTTTTCTTGGGGCGTGGCCCCATCTGTTGATGGGCCCTTCAGTACCACTCACTCCGGAGCACGCCAAGTCGACGGCCCCTTCGACCTGGATGGCGACGGCCTGGTCGAGGTGCTCCTGTCCGATTACACCTTGGGAGGACGCGTCCATGTCTTCGAGAACAAAGGAGCTGACACCTGGGAGTTGATATTCTCGACGCCATCCCTGGAAGACTCAACCAGTTCGACCGGCAATATCCGGACCATGACCGGTGGCGATCTTGATGGTGACGGATTCGGCGAGATCATCATCCCGTCCGGCTCTTCGTTCACGGATGACAATCCTCTTGCCGGAATCGGATTGTTCTTCTTCGAAGCCACGGGGGACGACACGTTCTCGACCACCCCGGTCAAGTACGATTTTGACGGCGAACCTCTGGACCGCTGGAGAGCAGAGCAGATGGGTGCCATGGATCTGGACGGAGACGGATTCGATGAACTCTACTTCGGAAATAACGGGGGAGCCAATTCCTCTGATGTATGGATGGTCATCGGTGTGACCGGTGACATTGGTTCCGGCTTTGAGACTTTCGTCCAGGAGGCCACGGTCTCGTCGCGGGCGACCGAAGACTTCGATCCCGTAGCTCGCGGTGGCGGTAGCCCTTATGGCATTGTACCTGGCGACCTGAATGGAGATGGCACGATGGACGTAGCAATGATGTCGTGGAACAGCTACAACTTCACCAACATGTCGGTGACCGGTCCTGACACGTATGTCCTCCCGGCTGACGGAGACCCCAATATCAATCTGCAGGCATCTGCCGGTGTCGGAGATCATGTCGCCTTCTTCGGTTGCTTCGGGTTTGACATGAATGCTGACGGAGACACCGAAGTGTACTGCCCCAACCTGCAGACTGGTGCCGTTTCCGTTCTGAATTATGAAGCTGGTGAAAGTGCACTTGAAGTGACGTCTGACAACGTTTCCTTCAATACCATCCCGGGCCTGTCCTCACTCGGCTTGACGATCGGTGATCTCGACCAGGATGGTAATCCCGACCTCATTGCAGGTGGCCCTTCCTACACTCCCGGTCAATTCGAGCAGGGTCAGGCTCCTGCTTGGTTGCGTGTGTCCGAGTATATTGGTGGCGACGTTGAAGATCCCGCCAGCTATACCGAACCCATCGACATCCGCATTGGAGAGCCCCTCGATGTGTTCAGTACGGTGACCAGGGACTCTGCCGGTGTCATCACAGAGTTCCGTGAAGATGGTGGCCAAGGTCCAGAGTTCGTTTCCAAGCTCGCGTTTCTTGGAGATGCAGATGGCGATGGTTGGAACGAACTGGCCGTTGGAATGCAAGGTGTGGACGACAGCCTGTTCACCATCAACCGTACGTTCAATCCGGCTGACTCCACCGAGACAGACGTGGTTGTATCGGCGCGCGCCAATGAGCGCGTCTTTCTGCGCATCCTGACGAGTGACGGCGTAAATGTCGCGATTGAAGACACGGACGTCGTCCTCCCCTCAGACTACATCCTGGAGCAGAGCTATCCGAACCCGTTCCGCGGTTCAACCAGCATCCGCTTCACGCTTCCCATACAGAAGGCGGTCAGTGTGAACGTCTATGACTCACAGGGACGCGTAGTCCGTACGCTCGTCAGCAACGACGTGCGCGCCAAAGGAACACATGAGGTCTACTGGGATGGCACCACCGATGCTGGCGCCATGGCGGCCAGTGGCACGTACTTCTACACGCTGGAGTACGGTAACTTCCGCCAGAGCAAGTCCGTCGTTCTGGTGAAGTAACAGGCCCCGAAGCATTATCTTTGGGGAGGCCCCGCGAGGGGCCTCCCCATTTTTTTCGCCGGTGCAACAGATATCTCAACACACCCTGACAGAGATCATGTACAAAGCGGGTTTTTTGCTCATACTGGGCTGTTTTCTTGGCATCCATGTTGCCGCAGGCCAGGGAAAGATTGCAGGTAAGATCACGGATGGTGAGACGGGCGAGGCCTTGATCGGCGTCAATGTGATCATCGAAGGCACCACCCAGGGCACGGTCACGGATGCTGACGGCAACTATGTGCTGCTCAACCTTCGCCCGGGCGAGTATGCGCTGCGTTTCTCATACATCGGCTTCGCTGCCCAGCAGGTGACAGGCTTGCGTGTAACTACAGGTCAGACAACGCGTTACGACGTTGAGATGTCGGAAGAGGTGATAGGCGGTGAAGAGATTGTGGTCCAGGCAGAGCGTCCGCTCGTGCAGAAAGATCTCACGTCGTCCAAAACAACTACCAACGCGGAAGAAATTGAGGCGCTTCCGGTTGAAGGCTTCTTCGGTGTCCTCACGACGCAGGCGGGCGTCACGACAGGTCCTGGTGGCGCCATCCATATCCGTGGAGGACGAAGCAACGAGGTCGCCTACCTGGTCGACGGCATGTCTGTCGGCAACCCGTTCGAGACGAATGGCCTGGCTACGTCCGTTGCGGCCGACGCCATCCAGGAAATGACCGTCATTTCAGGCGCATTCAATGCAGAGTACGGCAAGGCCATGTCGGGCATTGTAAACCTGGTCACAAAAGAGGGCGGCGACAAAGTGGAAGGCTCCATCAGCGTTTATGGGGGCAACAATTTCACGACGCACGATGATGTCTTCTTCAGCGACAACGAGCTCCGCGCCAATGTCTATACACTTGAAGGTACGTTCAGCGGCCCTGTGCCTTTCGCGAAACGCGTCAAGTTTTTCGTTTCGGGTCGCATAGACAATGACGATGGCCACATCTACGGACGCCGCACGTTCCTGCCGTCGGATTCTGCCAACTTCAACGGCGACCCTGGACTCATCAATCAGATCCGGGAGTTCATCCCAGACTACGACGGCCCCGCCTGGTATTATGAGATCCAGGGCCGTCCGTGGTACGAGTATGGAGAAGACGAGCCGATTCCTGGAGAAACGGTGAGCATGAACCCCGCAGAAGGCCACAACCTGGTGGCCAAACTGAACACGAAGTTCTGGCCCGGTACCAAGCTGGAATACTCGTTCATTTCGGACGGCGGCAAGCGAACACCATTCAATTTTGCCTACCGATTGAATCCAGACGGCGTGTCCACATTCCGGGATACCGGTACCAATCACGGTGTGGCCTGGACCCACTCGCTGAACGACAAATCTTTCTATACGGTCCGTTTTTCCTACGCCAACAACGAAGCGAAGAACTACCTCTACGATGACCCCAATGACCCCAGGTACGTCTCGACCGGGGCCATCGTCGGCTTTCCCGGCAACAACTTCCTCATGGGGGGCAATCAGAAAGGTCGCGTGCGTGAACGTTCCGATTCTTACCGGCTGAAAACCGACTACACGCGCCAAATTGGGGCCATACATGAAACGAAGGCGGGTTTTGAGTATAACCTGCACTACCTGGACCGTCGCAACATGACCATCCTGTTCGACGGCGATCAGTACCTGGAGCCTTCCGTACCTGAGGTTACAACTCCGGCCCACGACTTCTACGAGGATCAGAAAGTCGTGCAGATCAGCGCCTACGCACAGGACAAGCTGGAGTTTTCAGACTTCATCATCAATGCCGGTCTGCGGTATGAACGCTTCAATCCACACGGGCTCTTCATCCCGAACTTGCTGGATCCACAAACGCGCAACAGCGAACTCCAGCAAGCCGACGTCGTGAATATCCTGATGCCTCGTCTCGGCGTTTCCTTCCCCATCACCAACCGTGGCATCATCCACTTTTCGTACGGCCACTTTGCCCAGATGCCACGCCTGCGCAATATGTACGTGAACCCGGAGTTCGAATTTCCGGTAGGCACGGCGCCCACATTTGGCAATACCAACCTGCGACCAGAGCGCTCTGTCCAGTATGAAATAGGACTGCAGCAGCAATTGACAGAGACCCTCGCCTTTGACGTGACGGGCTTCTTCAAGGACATCCGGGACTACCTGGCGCTGCAGAACATCCGATTTTCCACAATTTCCGGAGAGGACCAGTTCGCCATCTACCAGAACCGGGATTACGCCAACGTGAAAGGATTCACCCTGGCACTCACCAAACGCCGGGCACCGGGCGGCTACCTTGCAGCCACGCTCGACTATACATTCCAGGTCGCAGAGGGCAACAACGACGATGCCAATGCCTTCTTTTTCAATACGCTCTCGGGCAAGGAAACAGAATTCGAACTGATCCCGCTCGACTTCGACCAGCGCCACATCCTCTCGAGCACCGTCACCATCTCGCCCGGCAGGGCGTGGGGCGTGTCGTTCATTGGTCAACTTGCGTCGGGCTACCCGTATACGCCGCTCCTGATTGACCAGAAAATAGACCAGCTACCGAATCAGGAACGCAAGCCAACGACGACCAAGCTCGACATGCAGATGCACCGCACGGTGGAACTGAACGACCGGGCCAGTTTGCGTGTTTTTGCCCGCATATTCAATGTGCTGGACCGGCTGAACGAGAACTTTGTGTTTTCGGACACCGGACGTGCCACGCGCTCCCTCTCCGACCAGCGCGGCGTATTCGCCGCCTGGGAAAGTGCCGTCCAGCTGGGGCTTCCGGGCATCCAATCGCTCGAAGAGTACGAGAACCGCCCCAATTTCTTCTCTGCTCCCCGTGAAATCCGCGTTGGCGCCACGCTGAACTTCTAACCTGCGACACCCACGTCATCCCATGACACGTCTTTTTTTACGCTTTTTCGGGGTATTATTTGCGATATCTCTTCTGTCCGCCCCCGCCCAGGGACAGGAACGTACCCGCGGCCAGTCCTACAGTGATCTCCGGACCTGGATCAACCAACAAACCAACAAGGGTGGTACACAGGCCATCTCCGAGTGTCAGGAAGAGGCCTTTGCCACGCGCCGCGACGTGATCCTGAACGGCAACCGCATTACCACCCAGGTGCTCAACTTCGGTTCCATCAGTTCCCCCGGTAACACCATCACGGACATCGTGTGGAACGGTCTGGGATATGGTTTCGAGTTCGGTCCGTTCGTGGGAGCGGAGATCATTGACGACAATGACGTGAGAGATCCTAAGTCCGTTCCTCTGGTCGATGAAAATGGGCAGCCTGTGCGCGATGAAAACGGCGACCAGGTTTATGTCATGCACATTATCTCCGATGGCCTCGTATCGAATGGCGGCGAAGTCAGCCCGGACGGCACCGAGCAGTGGGGCTGGCAGCCTATTCCGTGTGCAGAGCCTGTCGGCAATTTTGACGGACTTAATGTCGTTAATCCGAATTCGGCTCTCATCCCTGTGTCCGATGCCGAAGACAAGAACCTCGACGGTAAGCCCGATTCCTGGCCCGATGATTGGTTCAATGAGAACCTGAAGGAATTCGTGTGGCCAGGTGCCCTCCAGCAGGGAGCTTCCAACGCCGACAAGGAAGCGCTCTATTTCATGAACGACTACAGCAACCGGGAGTTCAAGTACTACCCGTTTGCGTCGGACTCTACCAAACGGGGCCTTGGACTCGAAGTAGAGGTCCGCCTCTACCAGTGGGCCAACCCACTCGCTGAAGACACCATCTTCATGGTGTACAAGATCACGAACAAGTCGGAGAAGGATCTCGACAAGGTAGTGTTCGGCATGTGGGGCGATCCGCACATCGGTGGACCCGGCGACTGGCCAGATGACCTGGCCTTTTTCGACCCCAGCCTGAACATGGTCTTCGCCTTCGATGCAGACGGACGCTCGGACATTCCAGGCCGCGTTCCTGGCTTCTTCGGATACAAATTCCTCGAGAGCCCAGGCCTTGGAACGGAAATCATTGACGGCGTGCGCTTCGAGGGTGATGGCATTGACAACGATGGCGACGGCATGATCGACGAGTCGTGGACCGATGGCATTGACAACGACAATGACTGGGACCCGGAAACGGATGATGTAGGCATTGACGGTATTCCAGGTACCGGAGACGAGGGAGAGGGCGATGGACTCCCCACGGCCGGTGACCTCTTTGACATCACCAAGCCCGGCGAGCCAAACTTCGAGTTTACCGATATCGACGAATCGGATATGATTGGTCTGACGTCGTTCGCGTCGCCACCCTTCGCGGGCAATCGAGTCAGCAACGACGAGCGCGTCTGGCAATTCGTGGAGCCAGGCAACTTCAGTGAGATCCCCGAGGAGCCGGGAGACAACGTCTTCATCTACGGCTCGGGCTATTTCCCCTTGCGTGCTGGTGAAACGAAGCGTTTTTCCATTGCCCTCGTCCTTGGCGAGTCGCTCAACGACCTCCGCCTGAACGCCGAAACGGCGCAGCAGATCTTTGACGTCGGGTACCGCTTCGCCCGTCCCCCAGCCAAACCAAACCTGAGAGCCGTTCCGGGCGACCAGAAAGTGACGCTTTACTGGGACGCCATCGCGGAAGACTCCGTGGATCCGCTTTCGCGGGACAAGGACTTTGAAGGGTATGCCATATACCGCTCAACCGACCCGTCTTTCAGTGACCAGCAGAAGATCACGGACATCAACGGTTCGGCTTTCCTGTTCCAACCGCTCACCACTACGAATGGAGTGGAAGCCAAGTTTGATCTGGACAACGGACTTACGGGCCCATCGTCCATCCCATTTCCAGGACGTGGCGTGTCATTCAATCTCGGCAATGACACCGGACTCTTCCACACTTTCGTCGACACCAACCGTGTGGTCAATGGCCAGACCTACTACTACGCGGTAACGGCCTACGACAGGGGCTTCTCGGGCGACATCGACAGCCCTGACGGCATTCCGCCGAGTGAAACATCCAAAACTGTCACGTTCAATCCGGTCGATGAATCGTTCATATTCGATGTCAACACCGTCAGTGTCGTCCCGAGGCCAGTAACAGCAGGCTACCTGGCTCCGTCCATTGTCGAGGCCGGCGGTATCCAACACGAAACCGGGCACGCCACGGGCGATATATCCATAGAGATACTGGACCCCATGGCGGTTCCGCCCGACGGAAACTACCGTATTGACTTCAACAAACGTGACGGAGCCACTGTTTACTCCGTCACCGACCAGAACCCGCGAACCGTAAGCATTCGGGCACTGACGGGGAAGACGTCGTCCCTGGGAGTCCCCAATATCAATGCCGACTCCTTCGTGCTGCGCACCTCCAATGGCACGCAGCTCGCTGAGGACGTGGATTATGAACTTATTGAAGCCAGCGGAAGTGTATTGATTTTTGCGGGCCAGGTCGCTGATGGAGACTCACTGACCGCCACGTTCACGCACCGGCCAATTGCCGAGAGCGCACTAATCAACAGCGAGGAAGGTAACCCGGTGTTCGATGGCCTCCACGTCTTCGTACAGGACGTGGACTTGGCCATAGAGGACGGACAGACCGGTTGGAGTCAGGGCGGAAGGAATATTCCCTTCCAGGTTCGTGTTGCCACATCAGGTCCCGGACGCATTCCGCAGCCCGCTGACTATGAAATCACGTTCTCAAACTCCGACATTGGCAACAGTTTCAGCAACAATATCCCCATACCGTTTCGCGTGGTGAACCTCACTGAAGCCAATACGGAATTGCAGGTATTCACGCCGGACCTGAACCGCTCTGGCACCTGGGATGTGAATGAACCCATTATTTTCCTGGAATCCATTGATGGCACGCTGACAGCCACCTGGCAGGTGGCGCTCGAAAACGTCGACGAAACGCCGGGCGACGGTGACGTTTTCTTCGTACGCACGGAAAAACCATTCCGCGAAAACGACTCTTTTACGTTCAGGACGGTCGGCGCGCGTGATGATGTCGCCACATCGCGGGAGAAGGTTTTCAACTGCGACGACGAGCGGGGCGAATGCATATATGCCGTCCCGAACCCGTACGTAATGACCAATACGATCGAGCCGACCAACCCGGTGTCGCGATCGGCCCGCGGCGACAGGCGCCTTTATTTCGCGAATGTACCGGCGAAGGCCACGATCCGGATCTATACACTCTCTGGCGAACTGGTCGACACTATTGAACGAGACTCGGCAGTCGATGACGGCAAGCAGTTCTGGGACCTGCGCACGAAAGACAACATGAACATCGCATACGGCCTGTACATATTCCACGTCGACTGGGACGGTGGATCGTACATCGGGAAATTTGCCGTCATCAAATAACGACTACCATGACGCAAACTACATCCATCCTCGTCCTCGTCGCTGCCCTTTTGGCGCTCTCGCCGACCGTCCAGGCGCAGAATGTGCTGGAAAACGGCGAGACCGAAACCATAACCAAGGTCGGCACGACATCGGCGCAGTTCCTCAAACTTGGCGTCGGAGCGCGGGCCATTTCGCTTGGCGGCACGTTCGTGGCCGAAGCCAGCGACCTCTCGGCGCTCTATTGGAATCCGGCCGGGCTGGCTCGGATGAACGGCTCGGCGGTGCAGTTGTCGCACACGCAGTATCTGGCTGATATCGACTACAACTATGCTGCGGTCGGGATCGATCTTGGAGCCATGGGCACGGTGGCTGCCTCACTGCTCTTTCTGGATTCCGGCGACATGGCGGTCCGCACGGTCGAGGAGCCCCTCGGGACCGGGGAGCTCTTCAAGAAACAGGATTACGCTATCCAACTCACTTACGCCCGGGCGCTCACCGATCGGTTTTCCATCGGAGGTACCGTCAAGTACATCCGGGAAAAGATCTGGCACTCCACGGCCACCGCCACGGCCCTTGACATCGGTGTCCTCTTCACCACGCCCTACGAACGCCTCCGACTCGGCGCCTCGATGGCCAACTTCGGTCCGCGCATGCAGATGTCCGGTCGCGATATCCTGTTCAGCACCGATCCGGCGCCCGAGGAACAGGGCAACGTGGAAATTGTCAATGCCGAGTTCCTGGCCGAGGAGTTCACGCTTCCCCTTCTGTTCCGCGTCGGACTGGCTTGGGACGCCGTACGGAACGCCGATTACCGCGTCGTCGCACTGGTCGATGCCGCGCATCCCAACGACAACAGTGAATACATGAACCTTGGCTCGGAGTTCATTTTCAGGGACCTTATTTCGCTGCGGGTGGGCTATAAAAACCTGTTCGAAACAGATGGTGAACAGGGACTTACTTTCGGTGGCGGGCTCAACCTGCGAATTGACCGAAGTATCCGTGCCCGATTCGACTATGCCTACGCGGATTTCGGACGATTGGAACAGACGCACTGGTACACGTTCAATCTGCAATTCTGATCAGATTCTCAACATGTCTAGCCGCATGCGTTTCCATGGCCTTTCAGCACTACTCGTGCTGCTTCTTCTAGTACCGACAGCCTCCTCCCAGATTATCCATGATATGGTCGATGCCGAGGTTGCGCTCGGCCCAGTCGAAACGGCCCCGCTCGGCAAACGGGTCTCCGTTTCGAGGGTATCGGATCCGGTGCCGGTACCGTTTTCGGGGGTCGCTGTTGAAATTGGCTCCACGGCCCCGGACGTAGAAGTTGACGTGCGTTTTTCGGACGATGGTGGTGCGTCCTGGAGCGATTGGGAGGCGGCTCATGTAACTGCAAGCCCCGCTGGCGGTACGTTTCTCGCAGGTTTATACCGTGACGGAGTGATCGGCGCCACCAGGTACGAGATCCGGGTGCTTGCCGATCCGTCCGCCATCACAGTCATCCGGGAGTCGGGCGTCTTCGACAACACGCTCGACGTCGACCGGAATGTGCCGGAGGGACTCGTAGCCGTGGCCGGGAAATCAACAGGCGACATCATTCCTCCGCCGCTTATCACGCGCGCCGAATGGGGTGCCGTTTCCTTCAAGGGCGGCAGCCCGTCTCCCCTGACGACCGGGGCCTTCCGGTATATGACGTTCCACCACGCCGCCGGCTGGTCGGCCACGACGCGTGCCGAGGGCATTGCTGCGGTCAAGTCAATCCAGGATTTTCACCAGAACGGACGCGGCTGGAGTGACATCGGGTACCAGTTCCTGATTGATCGTGGCGGGCGGCTCTACCAGGGACGCCCGTTCCTGGATGGATCCACGTCGCTGGACCAGGTGCCCGTCCTGGCACTCGGTGCCCACGTTGGAGGCGTGAACACGGGAAACATCGGCGTATCGATACTTGGATGCTATCATCCACCCGAAGGCTCCCAGTGTGCAGAACAGATCACTCCCGAAGCACTCAGCACGTACACCACGCTGTTTGCTTTCCTGAGCGAGCGATACGGTATTGAACCCGAACTCATTCGGGGGCATCGGGACTTCTCTTCGACGGCCTGCCCCGGTGACAACAATTATGTGCTCTTGCCCGAATTGCGTGCCGACGTGGCGCAGCTGCTCATTGACGGCAACGCTCCGATTGGTGCTGCAGCAGTGACAGCCGCTGACGTGAAGGACGGCAGTGTGCACCTTTCCTGGGATGTCCTGGATGCGGGTACACTGTCTTCTATCGTCATTGAGCGCAGCATAGGTCGCAGCACGACCGTGCTCGCCGAACTGGGCGCTGAGAGCGGTTCGTATGTCGACGCGACCGCTCCAGAAGACATCGATATTGCCTACAGTATCGTTGGCCGCTCGGTCGATGGGCGCCGTCAGGAACTGGCGACAACTGTAGTTCGTGTCGATACGCCGCTGCAGTTCACGCTTACCGACGCGTGGCCGAACCCAACAACGGGTGCGGCTACGTTCCGCTATTTCGCCCCCCACGACGGGTTCGTCCGCATCCACCTCTTCGATACAGCAGGACGAGAGCTCCGTGTTCTCCAGGATACCTTCATGGACGGCGGATCGTGGCATACGACGTCCCTTCGGGTCGATGATTTGCCCGCGGGACTCTACTTCTACCGCATGACCGTCGAGGGATTCTCGGGAACGGTCTTCGACAAGACCCGGCAGCTGATTGTACAGTAGGGCGGCGCACGACCTCTTCAAAGTGCCAAGATCCGAGAGTATGCCCCGCGTTTCTGCGGACAAAAAAGTGGCCCGGCCTTCGCGAGAAGGCCGGGCCACTCACCCAGAACCAATCATCACTGAGAGGTGATGAACCGACCGTGTGCCGTTGTCCACTGGCAGGTTGTACCGGTTGAACCGGTCGGTTACGGAGGCTATTCTACAACCTGTCACGTATACGGGGATGCAGGGGGCAACGTACGAGTCGTTGTAGTCCCATCCCCCACAGGAGTGCTGCTCCCGCTATGGGACCAATCATGAGACAACCACCCGTTCCCACGTGCGTCGCGTACCATATTTCACGGGTTGGATAAAGTGGCACGGTTATGGATAATGGATGGGAAACACCCGTTCAGGATTCCAACCCGCATGCAACTACTGGTACAGAACCGCCCCTTGAAGCGGGGAAGCGTAGATGACTGCCTCGTGGCACACCTGGAGCTCGCCGCCCAGCGGAAAACCGTTCCCAGGAAGGCCATGCACGTCAGACGTGCTCACAACGCCGCCTTCCTCTTCGCGGGCGATCTACTGATTCTGGCAGCGCTCGTGCAGCTGGCGGCGCTTCCCGCAGTGGTCGCTCTGGCGTGCCTTACAGGCTTCGCCATACGGGGCCTCTACCCCGGATGGGGTCTCGACCGGAGGGCAGAGCTCAGCCGCCAGCTGGGCACTCTCCTCGCCGTATTCGGCCTCTGGGTGCTGTTTGCTGCTCCAAACGTGGCGACCGTGGCCTTCACGCTTCCGTCCGTCCTCCTCCTCTTACCGATCGCGCGCCGCGCCGTAAAACGGGTACTGCTGGCTTCTGGCCTTTTCGGAATGCCCATTGCCATCTACGGGGCTGGATCGGACGGGCGCCGCCTTCTCGAATTGCTCCGATCGCATGCCGACATCGGATTCATCCCGGTCGGGTTCCTGGACGATCATCCGGCCTACTGGGGAGCACACGTACTCGGTCTGCCCGTACTCGGAGATACGAATGTCGTTTTGACGCAGGCCTGGGTCGGTGTTCTGGCCATGCCGGACGTCGAACAGGGTTTCAGGCAGTATCTGCTGGAGGGGCCGCTGTCCTGCTATCCGCACGCCTATGACCTATCGGACGGCGACGAGCCGCTGAGGACCCTGCAGGATGCCAGCTGTCGCAGCTTGATGGAGCGGCTGGCGGGTCGTATCCTCCAGAAAACAGGATCATGATGGTGTCACGTCACGCCTGATCTGTCGGGGTCTGCGTGGCCCGCCTTCCCGCTGACTGCGTTCCCCTCACTCGCCGTAGCTATGGCTACGCCTCACTCGGGCGCCTTGTCAGCAAGCAGGCGTTCTCACGCATCCGACCGACATTCCAGACGTGACGCGACACTGGTTGGATCCTCGGGCACGGGCATGCGTTCGGAAGGCTGTGTCTCCTCCCATCCCCAGATTAGATATGCCCTCGGAAACGCCCGACACCCGCATTGATTGGACCAATCTGCTCTTTATTGGTGGCTATCATGTCGCCCTTCTCATTCTTCTTCCCGTCTATCTGATGGACCGCGTTCCGTCCTGGGAACTGATCCTGGGATCATGGGCGCTCTGGACGCTCTCCCTGATGGCCATTACGACAGGTTACCACCGGCTCTACGCCCATAGAACCTACAAGACCAACCGGGTCATTGAAAGTGTTCTCCTGTTCTTCGGCACGCTGGCTGTCCAGGGCAGCGTACTCCAGTGGTCATCAGACCACCGTATGCACCACAAACATGTGGATTCGGACGACGACCCCTACAATGCGGAGAAGGGTTTCTGGCATTCTCACATGCTCTGGATGTTCACAGGTCGCCGCCTCGTCCGCGACCGCTGGGTCCACGACCTGTTGAAAGACCCCGTCCTCCGTTTTCAGCACAAGTACTTCGCGCCGCTCATGGTGCTCGTCAACATCGTGGCCGTTGCGGCGCTCTGGGCGCTGACTGGAGACCTTTTCGGCGCGTTCGTGATCGGATTTCTGGCGCGGCTCTTCCTGGTACACCACTGTACGTGGTTCATAAACTCTCTCGCCCACATGTGGGGATCGAAGCCGTACTCTACCGAACATTCGGCGGTCAACAACTTCATCCTCTCGCTCCTTACGTTCGGAGAAGGCTACCACAACTATCATCACACGTTCGCCGGTGACTACCGCAATGGTATTCGCTGGTACCAGTTCGACCCGCCGAAGTACGTGATCTGGGTGCTCAAGAAAGTGGGCCTGGCGCGTGACGTCAAGCAGGTCAACCACCTGACCATCAAGCGGAAACTCATCAACGCCGACAAGCAGATGCTGCTCGAGCACATCCGTTCTCTCGGCCAGGCTCACCACGACGCCCTGGCAGCGCGTGTGGAGGAGATGTCGACGCAGCTCACAACGCAATACACCGCGCTCAAAACCGTCTCTGATGCATACGCCCAGGCCAAAAAGCGAAAGGACGAAGAAGTGCTGCATTTGAAGGAACGCATGGTTGAACTGAGGCGGTCCGTCAGCCAGGACATGCAGGACTGGAAACAGTTCATGAACGAGACGCTCTCGATGGAGCCTTCCCCCGAACCCGCCCTCGAGCGCGCCTGAACCATAGGGGCTGTTAACACTACGCCAGAGCCCCTGGGGGCTTTCCGGCTTTTTACAGATCAATCCGGGCCTGCGACGCCGTCGACCAGATGGCCGTCTTCACCGTGCGCCCGGGAAACATCTCCTGCCAGCACTTGGCGTACAGGTCGAGCTGCGGCTGGTAACGCGACGCGATCGCCGCCGCTGAAAGAGCATCGGTCTTGTAATCCACGATCAGCCAGTCGTCGCCGCTTCGGAGCGCCAGATCTACGGTGCCCGACACAATCCGGACAGGACTTCCTGGCAGGGGCGTCGTGAAGGACACTTCGGTGAGCACTTCGTCCGCCTGTGTCACAAGGCGCCAGAGCGCTCCGCTTCTGAAGCCCGTCAGCGCATCGGTTACGGCGTCGAGCGACACTCGGGAGGGCTCTCTCTCCAATACGGCGCGTAGACTCGCGACGGCGATCTGATGAGGGTCAGGATCGTGCCCTCCGAGAAAGTCGACCACCATGCGCTCAAGCCCCAGGTGCACGGCCTGGCCAAAGTCCTTGCCCTCCATGCCGATACGGGTTGGAATCATGTCTTCGGCCGGCGCATCGCCCGTGCCTTCCACCCCAGCTCCCGTAGGACCCATTGCACCCGCTTGGACCCCGTCCGTCTCCTCTTTGTCACTGGGCCGCAACAGGATATGGGTCGGTTCCGTGCCAGCGGCTATGGCCACGCGCATGCGATCAAGGATCCGCCCCCGCTTCCGATCGGCGCCATCTCTGCTACTGGACGGTTCCACCCGGACGGGTACATCCTGGATGTGAGCGAGTACGGGAGCGTCGCGGAGCGCGGGAATCAGGTCGTCCCAGACTCCTGGCTTTCCTCCGTCGCGGTGACAGACAATCAGTTGGCGCGCCGCACGCGTACAGGCGACATAGAGCAGTCGTACATGTTCAGCCCTGGCGAAGAGCTCTTCTGCACGAACGGCCTCGGCCCAGTTCGGCGGCTCGTAGGTGTTTTTCGGTCTGAACACTCCCGGCTCTCTCAGTGCGAGAGCAATGTATGACGAGCCGTTCTCGGTGAATGTGTGCTCACTCGGTGCCCGGCCCGCCGATTTCGGCTGACCCGGATCGGCCAGGAAAACGCACTGTGCCTGCAGCCCCTTGGCCTGATGAACGGTCAGGATCTGGACTCCGTCGTCACCTTTGGCAGCGTGCAGTTTCATGGCTCGATTCCCGCTGCGGTACTGGAGCAGTTCGCTCGTAGCCTCGATCCAGTCGAGACCACGATCCTCGGCAGAAGCAAACAGGGCGAGAATTTTCTGCAACGTACCGGTATCGACGGCCTCGGTCTCACGCGCTGCAAGCATGTCCCACCAGCCCTCTTCGTCGGCCGTCGCGCGCAGCGCCTCCCACGGCGGGAGCGTCCTGAACCGATTACCGATCCGGTTGAGCACGCGGCGGGCGTGCACGACGGAATGAACGAACACATTCTGAGGCTCCCCGGATTGAGGCGCAACGGTTTGAGGCTCACCGCTTTTGTCCACGGCAGGCTCCGCCAGACCATCGAACCGCCCCTCGTCTCTGCGCCAGGCCATCAGATCAGCATCAGAGACAGCAAAGAAGGGGGTGCGCAGGGCTGCCACACCGGCCAATTCGTCTCCCTGGCGGACAATTGCCTCCAGAATGCTGCACACGGCAGGTAGCACATCACTTCCGCCAACAGCCCGCCCACCGGTAACCCGAACGGGCAAGCCCGCAGCAGCCACCTCGGCCACGTAGCGCGACACATACTTGTTGCGCCGAAGCAGGATCATTACGTCTCCAGGCGAGGCATACGCCCCCGAATCGAGCTGTTCGCGGATCATCCTGGCAATGGTGCGCGCTTCCGCTGCAACACCATCCGCGGCGGTCAGCTTTGGATTGAGTACCAGCGACCCGACGGCCGCATCGCGCCCGGGAGCCGAGTCGTCCGGTGCCGCGTCATTTTCCTCGGGCACACGCGGCCGAAGCGGCTCCCACGGGGCCTGTTCACGGCGTCCTTCGAGGTCGGAAGGAGGAAACAGCGGCTCCATGGCCTCATTTATCCAGTGGCAGACTGCAGCGGTCGAGCGGAAGTTCGTGCCGAGGACGAGGCTTCGCCCCCCCTGCGAGACGATAGCCTCTTCGCACCGGGCGAACACTTCGAAATCGGCCCGGCGGAACCGGTATATGGACTGTTTGTCGTCACCAACGAGGAGCAGGCGCCCGGGCAACAGCCGGTTCCGTGCCCAGTCGTCATCATCCCGGTCAGAAGCCACCATATGAAAAATCACAGAGGCCTGTACGGGATCTGTGTCCTGGAATTCATCGACCAGAATACGCTGGTATTGCGTCTGTACGTCGCGGCGAACGTCCGGGGATGCGCGAAGCAGATTATTCAGGATGTGGATGGGGTCTGAAATGGTGAGTCGCCCCTCCGCCTGCCTGTACGCCGCGTAATCCGAGACGGCGCGTGACACAAGCCGGATGGCGCGACCATGAACGTCCACGTCCCACGCGGTCAGCGGCGGCATGATCTCCTCCCGAATGCGCGGGAGCACGTGCCACGGCGCCTCGTCGTGCTCCGTGCCGTCCCGCACGGCTTTCATGAACTTCTGGGGACGGTCCCATCGGTTCAGCGTCAAGGAAAGCTGATCCTTCTTTACCATGCCCGTGAACAGGCGCAGCCATTCGGCCGTCTGTGCGAGCGACATTTCCTCGCGCATCTCCAGCATGAACCGCGCTTTCCGAAGTCCACGCTGAACGGCGTCCGGACTGTTGCCGACCCACGAAATGGACTCCAGGTCATCCATGATCTGACGAGCCGCCTCGGAGGCGCGACTGAAATCAATGTCGATCGGCCCACTCTGGACCGGCTCCAGGTCTGCATTCTCGACGAGGCGTCCGAACAGGTCAAGGAGCGACGCCCGGCTGACGCCCGCTTCCCGAAGGCGCACCAAATCGTCGTTTTCATCCTCGCCCGCCAGAAACGCGCTCCAGAATCGGCTCCGCATGTCCTCCTCTTCCTCTTCTTCGACCTGCCGGAAATCCGGAGGCACGCCCGCCATATCGGCGTACTGCCTGAGCAGCTGCGACGAAAATCCATGGATGGTGCCAATATGCATCTCGTCTAGTCGACGACGCGCACGCTGCAGCTGCAGGCGGTCGTCCTCGTGCCCGCCGGAGGTCACCGCATGGTCCACCGCGGCGTGTATGCGCCCCTGCAGTTCGGCCGCCGCCTTTCGCGTGAATGTGATGGCCACGATCGATGACGGCTCCTCACCCAGCCGCAGGTAGGCGAGCACGCGCTCCACGAGCGCCGTCGTCTTACCCGATCCTGCTCCCGCCCGCACAATCATATTGTGCTCGACGTCCAGCCACGGGTCGGATGCCACGGGCCCCGACGCGCCGGGCGTACCGCGGATGATGGCCCGCGCTTTCCAGTCGTCCAAACGGCTCATGATGCCACTCCGCGGTCAAGCTGTTTATCGGCGTACCACCACGTAGCCAGTCGATCGGCAAACGCGGCGTCGGGCGCCGTTTTCTTTTTCAGCATATCCCCCACCATGCTGACATCACCGCAGACCGCATGTACATCACAGAACAGGCATGGAGAATCCGGGTGGCCGGCTGCCTGCGGATACCAACCGGCATTGACGCGGTCGGCGAGATGTTCGAGGTGCACCATGCCATCATATTCGAGTGGATGCTCGACGCTCTGGAGCGCCGCCCACTCCCCGTCCTTCATGAACAGGTAGCCGGAAACGTCTACCTCCGCCTGCGCAGCGTGCTGGCGAACGAGCGCATAGACATACCACTGGAGCCGATGCTGCAGCTTCTTGAGTTTCGAAGGCTCGTACGGGCTGGATGAACCCGTCTTGTAGTCCAGAATGCGCTCCGTGCCGCGCGGACTGACGTCCACACGGTCAATGCGTCCGCGAAGACGCCAGGGACCCACATCGACGTCGTCAAAATCCCACTCGGCTGCGATCTGCGTCCACTGGGCCGCTTCTTCCACTGTCAGCGCCCTGAGCGTCCGCGCCATGGAAACCAGCTCCACTTCTGTGGCGCGGAGCGTATAAGCGCCCGGCGGCGGTGACAGCCGGGCGTGCTCCCTGAGACGCTCCCGTACGAGTTCCGACACGGTGTCCATCCCGCCGGCCGAGGCCAGCAGTCCATGGGCGAACGCATCTCGGAATACGTCGTGCATCAGGCTTCCGCGTTCGGCCGCCGTAATCCACTCTGTGCGCTGCTCGTCGGCCCGCACGCGGAGCACATCGGTAATGAAGTACCGGTAGGGACACTCGGAAAGCCTTTCAAGTGATGAGGCCGACGCTGTGCGCACGACTCCGTTTTCTACGGGCATGCCCGTTTGCCCAATAATGCCGTTCTGCACGGTCCAGAACGGACCGGCCCGCTTCTCCCGGGCCGCCACCGCCCGGAGCACTCCTTCCTCGGCGCCCGGTGCCAGAACAGGCGCAAGCGCCATGGACGCTGGCACGCCCGGCGCGAAGACTCTCCCAGAGCACGCAGCATGCGGGAAGAGCTCACGCATTTCGCGGACGTCGTAGCGCGCCGTGCAGATGGTAGTCTGCGCTGTCCGCCCGGACAGGCGGTCCAGCAGATGACCAATTGGAACGGGCGCCGCCTGGTCGTGAGGCGTTTCGTGTCCCAGGCGGCGGAGCACATCCAGGCTCGTGCGAGGCAGCCCAGCCGTGTCATCGGCCGCGGCGCCAGAGCGCGCCCGGTCGTCCATCCCCACGACCCAGGTCTTCCGGCGCAAAGAGAGTGCGGCCTGCTCAAGAGGTACAATCAGGAGTCGTCCGCAGGATGCGTCCACATCCACTTGACTTTCGCCGGGCAGAGACCCGCCGAGGAGTCGCTCGCCGGGCATGCGGACACCCTCCAGGCTCCGAAGCAGGACATCGGCCGCCTTGGACACAGACATGGTGAATGACGCCGGCAGGACCTGCGCCGCGCGCCCCCGGAGCGCCGAGTTGAGCAGGTCGGCCCACGTGCCATCCCGCTCCGGCGCGGCTGCGAGAACGTGGCGTATCCAGCGCATGACGTGCGAAAGCGAGACGTCAGATCGGAGCTGGCCCGTCGCATCGAGCATTTCCTGCAGGAATGTGCTGGCAAAATGGACGAGGCTGTCGACCGCACCGCGCTGGCGCGACGCGGCTTTCATGACCAGGCTCCTATAGGTTGGCGAGAGCAGTGCCCTGACGTCCACTGGCCACTGGTCCAGAAGCCGTTCCACGTCCCGCCGCCTGCCCACCGAGACCTTGTCCTGGTTGAATAGGCCGAGCCGGGCGCACGCCAGAGCGCGGTCCGGCCGCAGGTCATCGGCCAGCCACAGGAGCAGCGCCCGCACGTGTCGTCCAGGCGGCGTATCAAATAACCGGACGCCATGATCTACAACGGCGGGAATACCGTGCGAGCGAGCCGCCGCAGCCAGGCGCGATTCGTACATAACCGGCTGCGCCATGGCAATCTGGATTTCATCGAACGGAGTGCCAGACGCCAGAATGTCGCCCAGCACCCGCGCCGCTTCATCGTCACGGTCCCGGGCCACCAGGCGGCGCATCGGGGCGCACTCCGCGTGCGCATCGTCCACGCGTCCCACGGTCTCCACCGCAGGCACGAGGTCTTCGAGCCGCTCCAGGAGCACGCGCTCTGCCGGCATGGGATGGATGTCGTCCAGCTTCAAAAGCAGCGTGGGCTTTCTTATCTGAACGAACGCTGGCGCCACCTCCGCCGCGCGAAGCAGCACGCCCGTAGGATCGAGCGCCCCGTGACGCTCAAAGAGGTCGGTGTACGCCATCAGGAGCTCCGCCACCAGCGGATCGCCACCCGCCCCGGTCCATGCGCCGGCATCTACTCCCCGCACGCGCAGGGCCGAGAGCAGCCGGACGGCGGTCGCAGGGGAGCGCCGCAGGACATGACCTGCAGGCGCATCTATGACATCAATACATTGGGATACAACGACCTGCGCCGCATCTACCCCCCAGAATGCGGTCGGCTCCGCGCCTGGTACGGTGCGCAGCATGAGTCGTGCCAGGGAGCGCACCGTCACCGCCTCGATATTGAAGAGCGATACGCCAGCGCGTGCCAGCGCCTGGCGGAAATTCCGGGCCTCGCTGGCCGACGGCGCAATCAGTATCTTGAACGCGGTCAGCCGCTCACCGGCACGAAGGGCGCGCTCCGTCTCTTCGACCAGCGCCGGGCGGTATGGATAACTGAATTCGATAGATGCAGCGGGCAGTGCAATGAATAAAATAATGATCGCCTTCGACGTGGAGACGACCGGAAAAAATCCGGATACCGATCAGATCGTGGAAATTTCCATGTGTCTCTACGAAGCCGGCAAGGAGCGCGCGCTGACGCTGCGCGTGAAGCCGGATATTTCCATCACGCCGGGAGCCCAGGCTGTGCACGGTATTTCCATGGAAGACCTTGCCGACGCTCCCCGATTTCCAGAGATCGCCGATCAGGTAGAGCAGTTCCTCGCGGCATCGAACGTGCTGGTCGGGTACAATGTACGCTTTGACATCCGCTTCGTGGAAGCCGAATTCAAGCGTATGGGCCGGCCCCTTGACCTTTCTGACAAACTTGTCGTGGATCCGCTGAGGATCTGGCAGGCGCTCGAGCCCCGTACGCTCACCGACGCCTATCGCCGATTTGTTGGTGGATCGCTCGAGGATGCCCATTCGGCGGAGGCCGATGTGCAGGCGGCTGTCAAGGTCCTGCGCGGCATGCGCCGGACGTTCAATCTCGAGGAATCGACATGGGAGGACCTGGCGGCGCTCACCCAGCCCGAGAAAGCTTCCTGGACCGGCCCGACCAATCATCTGGTCTGGAGCGCAGGAGAAGTCGTGTTCGGGTTCGGCAAGTGGGCCGGGCGAAGCATGCTCGAAGTCGCCACACGCGATCGCAGTTATCTGGAATGGGTCATGAGTGCGCGGGCCGATTTTCCGCCGCACGTCAAGAGCGTATGCAAAGGCGCCCTGTCGGGAATTGATCCAGATACCTTTCATGCCCGGATTGCCGAGACGCTCGGCGGGCCGCCACCGGACGACGCGGCCGAGTGACCCGGCCGCCATTGCATTTGTGCTGGCGTCGGGCGTTACTTTGCCATATGTACCACCCGCCGCACCGCGCGTGCTTTGTGCCATGGATTACTCCCCAAACCTTCTCGCCGTTCTCGTCGCCTCGCTCCTGCCCCAGGTCATCGGATTCCTCTGGTACGGACCCCTGTTTGGAAAACTCTGGATGCAGCTCGTCGGCAAGACCGAAGAAGAGCTCCGCGCCGGATTCAACCCGTGGAAGAATTTTGGGGTGACGTGGGTTGTAAGCGTCCTGGCGGCCTTCGTGCTGGCGCACATCCTGAATGCGTGGGAAGAAGCATTCGCTGCAACCGGATGGGCGTTCGGCATGCAGGGCGCCTTCTGGATGTGGCTGGGTTTTGTGGTATTCGCCTCCTGGCAGGAGGTCGCCTTCGAAGGCAAATCCGTGGTCAACTGGACCCTCAACATGGCGTATAACCTCGCGGCGCTGCTCGCGATGGGCGCGCTTCTTGGCTCCTGGCGCTGAGGCCTCAGTTGCGTGCTGGGCTCCGGCGTGCTGCGTTTCCTGATCCTGGGCTCCGACGCCCCAATAATCTGCATTCCTGACTCCGTTTTCCACATATCCGTCTTTTAGATACATGCGCCGCTCTGATTTCTCCCTCGTCCTGCCAATCGTCGTACTCTGCTTGTTCTCGATCCCTTCGGCCGCAGCCGCCGCCGGTGGGGCAGGACCCAACAGCGCCGCGGGAACCATGACCGGAGTGGCGGGACCGGACAGCCAGTTGCCGGCGCCAGGTATTTCGCTCTGGGGACGCGACGGCCACAAGGCCATCTGCCTCATGGCGTGGTGGGAAATGAAGCCTGAAACGCGGCAGGCCGTTCGGACCCTGCTCGACGGCGACAGAGCGTTTGACCGCTTCATGGAGAGCTGCCTGTGGGCCGACCAGGTGCGTGGCGATGATCCATCCTACGACCGGTATACAACGGCCCACTACGTGAACCTCCCGCGTGAGGCCACGGCATTCCGCCTGGAGCGTGATTGTGCGGATACCTTCTGCGCCGTCGAGGCCATCACCGAGACACTGGCCACACTCGAGCAGCCCGACGCGCCTTTCGCCGAGCGGCTCGTGGCGCTGAAGTTCCTCGCCCACTTCGTAGGCGATCTCCACCAGCCCATGCACGCCGGGTACGGCTTCGACCGGGGCGGTAACGATACGGCCGTCACCGCCTTCGGCGAGCCCTCCAACGTGCACCGCGTGTGGGACTTCGTGCTCATTGAGCAGACCTATGGGAACTGGGTCGACATGGCATCGCATCTCTATTTCGATATCGACGACGCGGACCGCGAGGCGTGGGACACGCTCAACCCCGCACGCTGGGCGGAAGAATCGCATACCATTATGCGCGAAACGGCCTACGACTTCGGCGCGAGCGGCGAAGTGGACGAAGCTTACCGCGCCCGGAATATCACCATCATCGAAACCCGCATGCAGACGGCGGCTGTTCGGCTCGCCCGGCTGCTCGACGCTGCATTGTGAAGCACGAGTTTCCATCTCCTGTGCTGCGGCACGAGGCGTCGCCGCCCTATCACTATCTGCCCGTACCCGACGATATCGCCCAGCAATTACTCCGCGGGCCGACCCGTCGGGTTCTCGTGCACGTCGGCGGGGTAACCGCGCGGCGCTTTCTGTTCCGTGTGCCCGCGGAGCCCGAGCCGTGCCACGCCGTCATGCTGGGGCTTGACACGCTCAAGTCCATGGGCGTCGCGCCCGGAGATATGGCCATCGTTGCCATGGAGACCGACCCCGAACCGGACAGGATTGACATTTGCGACGAATTGGCGGAAGCACTCCGCCAGGACGACCATGCGGCTGGAGCGTTCAGTTCCATGACTCTCGGGCGCCAGCGGGGCCTCGCCGCGTGGGTGGCATCAGGCAAGAAAACGGAGACCCGGATTCGCAGGGCGCTCCAGCTATGCGAAAAAATGCATACGGAAGACTGATAATGGATCGGATGCCTGGCGCAGGCCCTGGAAGCCAGTCGACTATGATGCACCTCAAAATGTATATTCCCTGAAGTCTCCAGTTTGCAGGAGCTTGTTCCAATTTGACCCACCACGCCCATGTTGCCTCAACGCACCCCCTCCCTCCGCCTTCTGACCGCGACCGCCGCGCTTCTCTTTCTCGCTGCCTGCAGTTCAGGTACCGAGGGCCCGAGCGGCACAGCCGTCAGCCTCGAAATGGAAGCACCCCCAACTCCCGGCGCTACGCATGCCGAGCTCGAGGAATTTTTCCTCGCCTGGCGGGATTTCGAGCGGCCACCCCTCGAAAATGGCGTGCCAGACTACACCGCATTGACCATGGAGGCCCGCCACGCCGCGCTCGCCGACTGGCAGCGCGCGCTCGAAGCGTTCGACACGACCGGCTGGTCGACCCCCGATCGCGTCGACTTTGAACTCGTCCGCGCCGAAATGAACGGCCTTGACTTCGAACACCGCGTGCGCATGCCGTGGCAGCGCGATCCTGGTTTCTACAAGGTCATCTATATGTCGCGCAGCGACGTTCCGGCGCATGAGGGACCTGAAAATCATGCCTACTTTGACTGGTGGGCCCTCGAGAAGCCACTCTCGGCCGCCGACGCCGAAACGGCTGCACAGAAAATCGGGATGATACCGGCCTTCTATGAGCAGGCCAGAACCAATCTGACGGGAAATGCCCGTGACCTGTGGTTTGGCGGTATCCGCGTCATCCGCGAACAGGAAGGTGCGCTCATGGCCATCCGCGCCTCTACCGACCACGCCAATGTACAGGCGGCCGTGGATGACGCCCTCGCCGCCACGCAGGCTTTTGGCGATTGGCTCGAGGCCGAGCTGCCCTCCAAAACCGGGCCATCCGGGATTGGGAAGGAGAATTATACCTGGTACCTCCGAAACGTGCACCTCATGCCGTGGTCGTGGGAAGAGGAGGTCACCATCATGGAGCGCGAACTGGCCCGGAGCTGGGCCTACCTGAAGCTCGCCGAACACAACAACCGCCGGGAGCCCCCCCGACGCGACTTCGATTCGGAAGCCGAGTACATGCGCGAAATGATGCAGGCCGTCGACGAGTTCATGGCGTTCCTGGACGACGGCTTCGTGTCGACGCGTCCATACATGCGGCAGGCCATGGTCGACCACATTGGCAGCTTCGTGGCCGAATTCGATGATCGCTCCTTTTTCACGCAGATCAACATGCACGACGCCATGCCCATGCGTCCGCACATGTTCCACTGGATCGAGCTTGCCATGCTCGACAACGATCCGCACGAGCGCATTATCCGCTCGGCTCTCCCGCTCTACAACATCTATGATGGTCGCAGCGAAGGCCTCGCGACGGGGCTTGAGGAGATGATGATGACGGCAGGACTCATGGATGACCGGCCGCGCGCGAAAGAACTCATCTACATCATGCTCGGCCAGCGGGCCGCCCGTGCGCTCGGTGGGCTGTACATGCACGGAAACGAGCTGACCATGGCCGAGGCCTCCGAGTTCGCCGTCGAGTGGACGCCGCGTGGATGGATGCGCGCCGACGGTGAGCTCGTCGCGTTCGAGCAGCACCTCTACCTTCAGCAGCCAGGTTACGGCTCGAGCTACATCACCGGGAAAGTCGAAATCGAAGACCTCATGCGCGTCGTGGCCCGCCAAGAGGGCGACAACTTCACCATGCAAGGCTTCATGGACGGCTTCATGGCCTCCGGCATCATTCCCACGTCGCTCGTTCGCTGGGAAATGACCGGCGACGAGGCCCACTACCGCCGCACAATCGGCTCCGAATAATCTCTGTACCCCCCGCTCGTCCGTCTTTCCGGCGCACTATATGAACAAACCCCACCTGTCCTTCTGGCAGATCTGGAACATCAGTTTTGGATTCCTCGGCATCCAGTTCGGCTGGGGGCTGCAGCTGGCGAACCTGAGCCGCATTTTCCAGACGCTGGGCGCCGAGGTCGACAGCATTGCCATCCTCTGGATCGCGGCGCCGGTGACGGGCCTCATCGTGCAGCCCATCATAGGCCACATGAGCGACAGGACGTGGGGCCGGCTCGGGCGGCGCAGGCCCTATTTCCTGGTGGGGGCCATTCTGGCATCGCTCTCGCTCATTGCCATGCCGAACTCGCCCACCCTCTGGATGGCGGCAGGACTACTCTGGATTCTGGATGCGTCGATCAATGTATCCATGGAGCCGTTTCGGGCCTTCGTTGGCGATATGCTTCCGAGCGAGCAGCGCACGATGGGCTTTGCCATGCAGAGCTTTTTCATTGGATTCGGCTCCGTGGTGGCATCGCTCTTTCCGTGGATGCTCACGAACTGGCTCGGCGTCTCGAACACCGCGCCGGCTGGCACCATTCCGCCTTCTGTGGTCTACGCCTTCTACGTGGGAGGTGCGGTCTTCCTGGCCGCGGTCGCCTGGACGGTATTCAGCGTACGGGAATATTCGCCCGAAGAAATGGCCGCCTTCGATGCGGCCGACAGCGCGCCGCGCGCCCCCACCCACGGCCTGCTTCCGGCCGAGCACTACAGCCGCCTCGCGCCGCGTTGGTTCATGGGCGGCGCGCTTTTGACCGCGCTCGTGTACGTCAGCGGCAGTCTGGAGAAGGAGCTCTATATCCTTGGCGTCGGCCTCATGATCTTCGCCGCTCTGCTCTGGCTTGTTGCCGCGCGCACGCGTCGTGGCCGTACCGGCGGCTTCGTTGAGGTCTTCAATGACCTCTTCCAGATGCCACCAACCATGCGGCAGCTCGCGTGGGTGCAGTTTTTCTCGTGGTTCGGGCTCTTCTCCATGTTCATCTACATGACGCCCGCCATCACGAGCCACATTTTTGCGGCCACCGACACCACCAGCCAGGCCTATAACGACGGCGCCGACTGGGTGGGCGTGCTCTTCGGCGCCTACAACGGGGTGGCAGCGCTCTTCGCCTTTGCCCTTCCTGTGCTGGCCCGAAAACTGGGACGATCGCGGACGCATATCGTGGGCCTGCTCGCGGGCGGCGCCGGCCTTGTCAGTATTTATTTCATGCCGGGTCCAAACGCGCTCTTCATATCCATGATCGGCGTCGGCATGGCGTGGGCCAGCATCCTGGCCATGCCCTACGCCATTTTGACAGATGCGCTGCCGAGGGGCAAATTCGGCATCTACATGGGCATCTTCAATTTCTTCATCGTGCTGCCGCAGATCATGGCGAGCACCATCTACGGGGCGCTGCTCGACCATGTGTTCGGCGGCCAGGCCATCTTCGTCCTCATTACGGGCGGCTCCTCCTTCGTCGTCGCCGCCCTGCTCATGCTGAGGGTGCAACTTTCCGGCGCCGAGGTCCGATATACGGCGGAGTCCAAACACTCCTGATACCATGACACGCACCCCTTCCGCCTTCGCGCCGATCCTCCTCTCTATGGTCAGCGCCCTCCTCATTTTTGCCTCAGCGCTCTTTACTGCCTCCACGGCCGACGCCCAGCGCCTGCGCGACAAGGACCTCACTGGCACTGTATGGCGCATGCAGATCGAGCTCGGCGGCAAGGCCAATACCGACGCCAACGAGGACGGAGACGGCGGAAATGCCATCAGCCGCGCCGCGCTTGCCATGGCCACGTCGCTCATCTCGGAAGTGGACATCCAGTTCTATTTTGAAGAAAATGGTGAACTCCGTATTGTGACTGATCCCGACGTACAGGTCGAGACCGACGTGGAGTACAGCGCCTGGTCCATCAATGAGGACGGCAACTTGCTGATGGGCGACACCGACTCGTTTTCGACCGGTAGCGACACGGTATGGATCCAGGAGGAGGGCCGGCTCGTTGCCCATGATCTGGACAACCCGAATATGAAGGCCAGTATATGGCTGGAGCGCATTGACCAAGAATGAACAGAGCCTTCCGTAGTGAAGACAATGAACTGGGCGATGTCTATATCGCACCGCGTGCCCCGCTGCCTCCGGGTGCCACCAATTATGTGACCCCGCGCGGCATGCGCCTGCTTGAAGAAGAGCGTGCTGGGCTTGAGGCCGAACGCGACGCCCTGCAGTCGGGCGATCCCCACGACCACGACCGGATTCGCCAGCGCACCCTTGTCAATGGCCAACTGGCCGCGCTGCGCGAGCGCATGGCAACGGCGCGCGTCATTGATCCGGCCGATCAGCCTGCGGACGTAGTCCGCTTCGGAGCGCGTGTGCGCGTGCGCATCTCGGGCGGCCCCATGGACGGTGAGGAGAAGGAACTTCGCATTGTTGGCGTCGACGAAGCCGGTCCGCGCACGGAGGACGTATCGTTCACCTCACCCATTGCCAGGGCCCTCACGGGCCATGCACCTGGCGATACCGTGCGTATTTCCCCGGACCCCCGATCCCCGCAGTTTCATATCCTGTCAATCGACTACGAAGAAGCGCGTCGCGACTGATATATCATAGATATATTTATGATATATCAGCCCTCAATGCTGGTGTTTCATGATTGAACGCGGCCTCTTTCTTGCTGTCCGACGGCGCGACCATGACGGGAACGTGCGCGGCCCGCAACACGCGTTCGGCTACGCTGCCAAGCAGGACGCGGTCCACGCCCGAGCGGCCGTGTGAGGCCATCACGACCAGATCCAGATCGTTTTCCGACGTAAAGGCCAGAATACGTTCGGCCACATGGCCTTTGCGGCGATGCACCTCAACATCGATGCCGGCATCCCGCAGCGCACTGGCTCGCTTCTCGAGCTCCTTGCCGGCCACGTCGAGCGCCTTCTGCTCGAGCTCGGCGACCGGATCTTCCAACAGGCCGTAGTACGGGTAGAATCCGATGTCGACCACATGCAGGAGCTCTATGCGCGCCTTGAACTTGAGGGCTACGTCGGTCGCTACGCGGATGGCGGCATCCGTGCTGTCGGACAGGTCAATGGGCACCAGAATGTGACGCTGCCTGTCTCCGGGAGTGGGCTCCTCCCCTTCCCGCACGGTGAGCGCCGGAATGCGCGCATGCCGTATGACCTCTTCAGCTACGCTGCCGAGCAGCAGTCGGCGGGCGCCGCGACGTCCGTGCGTACCGAGCACGAGCAGATCACACCGGTTCTCCTCGGCGAAAGCACCTATCATTTCCGGAATGGACGCCGTCAGACGCTCGGGCTTGACGGTGATGGTGACATCCTTCTCGGTCTTCCCGTGACGCCGCAGAAGCTGCGCCATGGCATCCATCGCCTTGTCCTGGGCCATCGTAACGACTTCTGGCGGCAGGTCCGGGATCGTCGCCATGGGACGCTCGACGATATGCAGGATATGCACGTCAGCATCGTAAACCTCCGCGAATTGGAAGGCGTAGGCAAGCGCGCTGTCGGCGCTCGATGAGAAGTCGGTGGGAACCAGAATTGTGCGCATCATGATGGTACCTCTCGCTGTTGATCCACTGTTACTATACGGATGCGATAGGGCGCGGCATGACGGAGGAGCTACGATCCGGATGTAGGGGGAATCCCCATAGAAGCACAGCGTAGATGCTCCGGGCTTCCGGGCGAACACGCGGCGCATCCGATCGTATCCGATTGGTGACACGCGCCAGCCGCGCACACAACATTTCTGCCGTTGCAAATCCAGACAACAACCATGCTCCAGATTGGCGATCCACTCCCCACCTTCAACCTTCCCGCGACCGACGGCCGCACCTACGCCTCCTCTGACTTTGACGATGCCCGTGCACTGGTCGTGTTCTTCACGTGCAACCACTGCCCGTACGTGATTGGATCGGATGAATCGACGCGGCGCACTGCCGAGACGTTTGCGGGGCGCGGCGTCCGCTTTATTGGCATCAACTCGAACAACGCCCTGACCCACCCGGCCGACGACTTTGCGCACATGAAAGCGCGCATGGAGCAGCTCCGCTTTCCGTGGGTCTATGCGCGCGACGAGAGCCAGGATGTGGCCCGCGCATTCGGCGCCGAACGCACGCCGCACTTTTTTCTGTTCGATGCGGCGCACAAGCTCGCCTACAGGGGCCGGGCCGTCGATACGCCGCAGCAGGCCGGGCGCGCCACAACACACGAGTTGGACGATGCCATTGAAGCGGTCCTCGACGGCCACCCCGCGCCGACACCCGTGACCGACCCGATCGGGTGCAGCATCAAATGGAAATAGCGGGCCGCTGAGCACGTAGTCACAGCGCCCATCGAGGGACTGCCACCGCATACAAAAAGTTCGGCCGGGCCACATGGCCCGGCCGAACGAACGCTTCGCTGCGAGGCGAATGCGCCAGGTGCCCTGGAGAGGACTCGAACCTCCACGAGCGTAATGCTCACTAGAACCTGAATCTAGCGCGTCTACCAATTCCGCCACCAGGGCAATTCGGTGACAAGACTGCAATAATACGGTAGCGGCGCAGAGCGTTCAATCCCTTCCCGTCATTTCACCCTGATTTAAAAGCGTGTTGAAACGACGGATGGGTGCAGTCCGGCGGAAAAGTGTCATCTCCCTTCGTGGGGCTCCTTCCCGTGTCATATATTCCCGGCTCACCCAAGAACACGAGCCGTATGCCCTTCCATTCCGCCGCAAAGGCGCCTGCTGTAGTAGTGCGCGTTCCCTCACCGCTCGCCGCTATCGCGACAATTGCCGTCGCCGCCATGCTGCTCGGGACCCCGTCCGCGCATGCCCAGGCCACGTCAGACACGGACTCCCGTGCGCTTCCATCCATCGAAGCTGTTTTCGTTGAAGACGCACCCCGGATAGACGGTCGCCTGGACGACGACGCCTGGCAGTTCATTGACCCGGTCACGGACTTCGTGCAGCGCTGGCCGAATGAAGGGGCCGCTCCGACAGAAGAAACCTGGGCCAAAGTGGCGTATGACCGCGATTTTCTCTATTTCGCTTTCAGCTTCAAGGACAAGAATCCCGAGCTCATCCGCGCCAAGAACATGGAACGCGGCGGGCGCAATGACCGCGACGACCACGCGTACATCGGCCTCGATACGTTCCTCGATGGCCGGAATGCCTATCTGTTCGAAATGAATGCGCTCGGCACGCAGGACGATGCCATGATCGCCGACGAATCGATCACGCTCGATTCCTATTCGTGGGATGCCGTCTTTACGAGTGAAACGGTCATCAACGAGGAGGGCTGGACGCTCGAGGTCTCCATCCCTTTCCGCCAGCTCCGCTTTCCGGACGGCGATGAACTGGAGTTCGGCCTCTTCATGCGCCGAAAAATCAACCGCAAAAACGAAACGCTCAACTGGCCCCTCATTCCGCTCTCCTACGGTTCGGATTACAGCGACGACATGCGAACTGTCAGCGAGTATGGCCGCCTGACGGGAATAAAAAATGTCCGCCGCGGCAAGAACATCGAGTTCACGCCGTATATCGTGAGCGGCGCGCAAAAAGTCCGCCCCGACCTGACGGTCGACAACACGAACTCGGACCTCAACAATGAGGTCGGATTCGACGTGAAGTATGGTATGACGTCGAATATCACGATAGATGCGACGGTCAACACGGATTTTGCCCAGGTCGAAGCTGACAACGCCCAGGTCAACCTGACGCGCTTCAGCCTGTTCTTTCCGGAAAAAAGGCAGTTCTTCCTGGAGCGCTCGGGCCTCTTCGAGCACGGCTCCTCGCGCTCGACGCAGACGTTTTTCTCACGGCGCATTGGCCTGACCGAGCGCATTCTGGCGGGCGCGCGGGCCACAGGCCAGGTAGGCCGCGTGTCGGTGGGCGTACTCAACATTGAAACGGGCGATGAAATGAGCGATCTGCTCGGATCGCGCTCGGCGAACAATTTTGTGGCGCGCGCGCGGACCGAGGTCCGCCCGCGCGCCACAGCCGGCGCTATATTCACCTCGCTCGATCGGGGTGGCGAATGGAACAGGGCCTATGGCGCCGACACCCAGGTCCGCTTCTGGAGCCGAAGTGAGTTCGAGGCCTGGTACACAGGCGTCGCCGCATCGGATGACGTCTCGGACGGCGAACAGGCAGGCCGCGTGAGTCTCAGCCTGCGAAACGCCGTCTACGGCGGCAGCCTCTCCTACACGAGCGTGAGTACAGACTTCAATCCGGGCCTCGGCTTCGTCCGCCGCCGAGACATGCGCCAGACCGTCAGTACGCTGACATGGTCGCCCTTCCTGGAAAACGGTCCCTTCCGGCAAATCACCGGCCACACGATGGGCACATACATCACCGGGCAGGACGGCGACAAGCAGTCCTGGAGCGTGAACCCGTCCGTGGGCTTTCAGCTCCGCCAGCGCGACAGCTTCCGCATTACCGGCAGCCGGGAGTTCGAGCGTCTTGAAGCGTCCTTTTTCATCCGTCCGGACGCCGAAATTGTGCCCGGCGACTACACCTTCAATCGGGTCGGCGTCAGCTTCACGTCCGATCCCGGTCGCCGCCTCTCCCTCTCAGCTGGACTGGAGACCGGGGACTTTTTCCACGGAACGCGCACGGACTGGAACGCATCCGGCGGCTTTCGGCAATCGAAGCACCTCACACTCGGCGGCAGCCTGCGCTATTCGACCGTCGATCTCCCGATCTCGGGGGGCGAGTTCAACGCAACGACCGCATCTATCGATATCCTGGGAAGCGTGAGCCGTAAGCTGTTCGCCAAGGCGCTCATCCAGTATGACAACTTTTCGCGCAACGTGACGGCAAACATCCGGATTGACTGGATCCATACGCCGGGCTCGGACCTCTTCCTGGTCTTCAATACGAGTTATCACGTGCCGGCTGACGGGAGTGACGTATTCGATCCGCGGGCCGATCTGCTGCTCAACAACCGCGTAGCCATTGCGAAATTGACGTACCTGGTCCTGCTCTGACGCGTGGCATGGCGCCTCGGACATGGCGCCTCGGACATGGCGCCTCGGCGGCACCCGGGATAACCCCTACGGCTGGGTCCATGCCCGCCCTACGGCTTGTGACGCGCGAACCCGCTACGTTGAGGCGAAAAGATATCCTTTCGCCATGAAAAAGCTGCTCCTGCCCGCATTCGTCGTCGTCCTGGCCACAAACCTGATGCCTGCTTTTCCGGGCGGCCTGTTTTTTGGCGGCCTGTTTCCGGCCGGTCCTCACGTGGCCCAGGCCCAATCCTGGATGGCGTCCGAGCCCGCCCCACGCCCCGTTCCCTATCCTGTGCTTGAAGAGCCGGGGTTCACGGCCGCCGTGAACGCGGGCACGCGGACGCGCTCAGGGCATCCGGGCGCCGCCTACTGGATGAATAGTGTCTCGTACGATATCCGCGCCACGCTCTCGCCAGACACGCGCATGCTTCGGGGAGACGTCGCCATCACGTACCTCAATGCATCGCCCGATACGCTCTTCGTGCTGCCCATCCACCTGCGACAGAATCTGAATGCAGAGGGTGTCGTGCGAAACCGGCCGCAGACGATTTCCGGGGGCATCCGCGTAACGGGTGTGGCCTGGGACGGGGCGCCGCTTCTTGAGCGGACGTCGCTCCGTCAGGTCGGCTACGAGATCGAAGGCACCCTCATGACGCTCCGCGGCGCGGAGCCGATCGCACCCGGAGACGAGGCCGTGGTGAGCGTTTCGTGGACGTTCGAGGTCCCTGAAGTCGGCGCCCCGCGCATGGGAACAGACGGAGAGGTGTTCTACCTCGGATACTGGTATCCCCAGGTCGCGGTCTATGACGACGTCAATGGCTGGACCGCCGATCCGTACATGGGCAACGGCGAGTTCTACATGGATTTTGCCGACTATGACGTGCAGATCACCGTGCCCGACAACATGATTGTGGGGGCAACGGGCGATCTGGTTTCCCGGCGCGATGTGCTCTCGGAGCAGACGTTGGCGCGGCTGGCTGAGGCCGCCGAAGGCGAAGAGGTCGTGCATGTGGTGACCGCAGCCGATCTCGAAGCCGGTTCGGCGCTCGTGAGCAGCCCGACGGGCATGTTGACCTGGCATTTTGAGGCCGATCAGGTACGGGATTTCGCGTTCGGCGCATCGACCCGATTTGTGTGGGATGCGACGCACGCCGTCGTGGACGAAGCGGGCAACACGTCCATGATCCACGCGCTCTACCGCGACGGCACGCCGGCCTGGGACCGCTCGGCAGAATTCGCGCGCTACTCCATCGAGTTCCTGTCGCGGCAGCTGGACATGCCCTACCCATGGCCCCACATGACGACCGTCGAAGGCATCATCGGAGGCGGCATGGAATATCCCATGATTACGCTCATCGGGGGCACGCGAAATGACCGCCGGCTCTTTGGCACGACCTTCCATGAGATTGCACACATGTGGTTTCCGATGATGGTCGGACAAAACGAGAAGCAGTACACATGGATGGATGAGGGGCTGACGTCGTTCAACACGGCCGAGGCGACGGCGGATTTCTGGGGCGATGACAGTTGGGACCCGGCGAGCCAGAGTTACTATTTTATTGCCGGAACGGGCCAGGAGGTCGAGCCCATGCGTCATGGAGACCGGTATCCAGTCGGGACCGCAGCGCGCGGCATTGCATCCTACAACAAGCCGGCCGTGGCGCTCAATGCCCTGCGAGGTATGATTGGCCAGGAGCGCTTCTACGAGGCGTACACGGAGTACGCACGGCGCTGGGCCTATCGGCACCCACAGCCACACGACCTGTTCAACACGTTCGAGGACGTTCTGGGTATGGATCTGGACTGGATCTGGACGACCATGCTGTACGAAACGTGGACGCTCGACCAGGGCATTGCGAGTGTGGTCTCGCTCGAAACGGGCGTCGAAGTAACCGTAGAGGATTTCGGGCTCTCGCCCTTTCCGACGCCTGTCCGCGTCACCTACCGCGACGGTCGCACGGCCGATGAGTGGATTCCGGTTTCGACATGGCTTGGCGGCGCGCGAGGCGCGACCGTTTCCTTCCCCGCAGGCGATGTCGAGCGCGCCGAAATTGACCCCGACCGATTTCTTCCGGACGTAAACCGATCGAATAACGTAATGATGCAGGAGTAGCTGGCGCGGGCCGTTCGCCGCGAAGGGTGGTGCGCCGTGCGGTGCGGCGTGCGCGAAGGCACTCTGGGCGGTGGCGTTCCTGCTGGCCGGGTGCTCGGATGGCCGGATTCGCGGCCGTTGAAAGCTGAGCCTGTCGATTTCGAAACACCAACATATTGCGCTGGCGGAGGTGGACCAAAGACGCAAGCTCATCCTTCAGACTTTGAAACCTGAGCCTGCTTCCTGGGTGGGACGTGCCCGCACCGCGTATCTCACCTGTGCGTTGGCCGGTCTTCCGGCCATTGAAGGCTCAGCCTGCGTCCGTCCAGATACAGAAGAAAACTCAGTCGATGGCATTTCGTACCTGTGCGCCGAATGGCACACCGCGAAACAACCGTCGACATTGAAAAGACAGCAAAGAGGGTTGTTTCGAGTGCGAACGTCTCCGTATATTTGTTGCTCTCCACTCCTCGGTAGCTCAGCGGTAGAGCATGCGGCTGTTAACCGCAGGGTCGTAGGTTCGAATCCTACCCGGGGAGCCAAACAGAGCACTCCAGGCTTCGGCCTGGAGTGCTCTGTTTATTTTCCCCCGGGGGAGGATGAGAACCGTACCCGAGTACGGCTTCTTCACGGCAACTTAACGTGGATCAGTGAACCCACTGATGTTTAATCGTATAATTTCGATATTCGATGATGCGAGCATCTTCAACCCCTTGATCTGCATGCGGACAAAATCTGAGCTTTTCCCTGACACGCTGGCCGAACTGGCCGAACAGATCAAAGCGATCAGCCATCCCGCGCGTCTGGCCATTCTGCAGTATCTAGCCGCACGGGACACGTGCATTTGCGGCGATATCGTGGATGTTCTGCCGCTCGCGCAGGCTACGGTATCGCAGCACCTGAAAGTGCTCAAAGCAGCTGGCCTGGTCCAGGGTGAGGTCGACGGCCCGCGATCCTGCTACTGCATTGACCGCATCGCCGCCGGCCGCCTGAAGGACTCGTTGGACCGCTATTTCCAGGACGTGACCCAGGCGTCGCCGGAAGCATGCTGACGGACCTTCGCCCACCTTCCCTACAGTACAAGCAAAACTCCTTTCTTAAATCAAATGACAGAAATAGCGGATACACATCAGACCCTTCGCACCGCCGTCCGGGAAAAGTATGCGTCCGTTGCCCGTGGTGACGTGCTCTCCTGTTGTGGTGACACCGGATCGTGCGACGACATCAATATGATTGGTGATGCCTATGACGGCGTCGACGGCTATGTAGCCGATGCCGACCTGAATCTGGGGTGTGGGCTTCCTGTTGAGCATGCCAACCTGTCCGTAGGTCAGACCGTCCTTGATCTGGGTGCTGGAGCGGGGCTCGATGCCTTCGTGGCGCGCCGCATCGTAGGCGACAGCGGCCGCGTGCTCGGCGTCGACTTCACGCCCGAAATGGTGGAAAAGGCGAGGGACAATGCCAGGATTCTTGGCTATGACAACGTCCACTTTGAACATGGTGACATCGAAGCGCTCCCCTTCGACGACGACAGTGTAGATGTCGTCATCTCCAACTGTGTTCTGAATCTCGTTCCTGACAAGGCCCAGGCATTCGCCGAAATGGCAAGGGTCCTGCGCCCTGGGGGGCATTTCTGTATATCTGACGTCGTGAGCGAAGGGCATCTTCCAGAGCGCATTCGGGCATCGGCCGAGCTCTACGCTGGCTGCGTGGCAGGCGCACTTGAGAAGGGAAACTACCTTGCCCTGCTGGTCCATGCCGGTTTCGTGGGCGTCGAAGTGGTCCAGCATCGCCCCATCGACCTGCCGGCAGGACTGCTGGTGGAATGCGACCGACTGGACGGCGAGGTGCCGAAAAGCAAGCAGCCGGAAAGCGAGCAGCAGAACAGAGAGCAGCAGGACGGTGAACTCCCGACATGTCAGCCGTCTGGCGGAACGGAATCGCCCCTTTTCAGCATTACCGTCCGCGGACGAGTCGCTGCCGCCGTAGGCCAGGTTCACTATGAGTAGAACCAAAGAAGGACGGAACAGGGACCTCGGGTTCTTCGAGCGGTATCTGAGCGCGTGGGTTGCACTCTGCATGGCGGCAGGCGTCGCCATCGGCGTTCTGGTTCCGTCCGTGCCCGCTGCGCTGTCGAAGTTCTCTGTGGCCCAGGTCAATGTGCCGATCGCCATACTGATCTGGGCGATGATATTTCCCATGATGCTCCAGATTGACTTCCACAGCATTCTTGGCGTACGGCGACAGCCGAAGGGCCTCACGGTCACGCTCGCCGTGAACTGGCTGGTGAAACCGTTCACCATGTTCGCCTTCGCCTGGTTTTTCCTGGAGATCCTCTTCGCCCCGCTTATTGAGACGTCGCTGGCACGGGAATACGTAGCCGGTGCCATCCTGCTCGGCGCGGCGCCGTGTACCGCCATGGTTTTTGTCTGGAGCTACCTCTCGAAGGGCGATCCTGCGTACACGCTGGTCCAGGTCGCTCTCAACGACGTCATCATGCTCGTGGCCTTTGTTCCCATTGTCGCGCTGCTTCTCGGCGTTGCCGATGTCATTGTGCCGTGGGAGACCCTGCTCTACTCCGTGCTGCTCTACATCGTGGTCCCGCTCGTTGGGGGCTATTTCGTGCGTACTGTCGTTGTGCGGAAAAAAGGACAGGCGTGGTTCGAGGGCGTCTTCCTGACACGCTTCGGACCGGTCACCATCCTGGCGCTGCTCGTCACGCTCATCCTGCTGTTTTCATTCCAGGCCGATCAGATTCTGGGTAGTCCGCTGCACATTGCGCTCATTGCTGTGCCCTTCGTTGTCCAGACTCTGTTCATCTTCGCGCTTGCCTACGGCTGGGCCTATGCCTGGCGTATTCCGCACGCTGTCGCGGCTCCGGCGGGACTCATTGGAGCGAGTAATTTCTTCGAGATGGCGGTGGCCGTCGCCATCGTCCTGTTCGGTGTCACGAGCGGCGCGGTGTTGGCGACCGTAGTTGGTGTCCTCATTGAAGTGCCCATCATGCTCGCCCTCGTCCGCCTCGCCGACTGGACGCGCCCGGCGTTCAACAGGCGGTCGGCGGGCAGCAGGCCGTCGGCGCGCCCTGAAACCGTACCCAGCCCATGATCTCCGTCCAGGAAGCCGACCAGTTGTTGGAGGCGGCGCTTCGCGGCGCCGCGCCTGTCGAGGGCTTCGACAGCCCGCCTGTCAATCGCCATGAGACACGCTCCGTCGACCACGTCGAGACGCTGCCTCTGGGCCAGGCATCGGGCCGCGTGCTCGCGCAGGAAATCGTAGCGGATCGCGACTTTCCACCGTTCGACCGTGTAGCCATGGACGGCATCGCCGTACACACAGATGCCATGAAGCGGCGCCTCTTGCGCGGCGAGTACGCGCTCTGTATAGACGGAACACAGGCGGCGGGCGAGCCGCAGGGCGTGCTCTCCAACCCCGAATCGTGTCTGGAAATCATGACAGGCGCTCCTCTTCCCCATGGATGCGACGCTGTGCTGCCAGTTGAGTGGCTGCGAGTGGACGATGGATGGGCGCGCATCGCTGCGGCCCACCTGCAGGACGCTCTCCGTGCGGCCCCCGGCCGCAATATCCATGCGCGGGCGAGCGACGGGCGCGCGGGCGACGTCCTTCTTTCATCTGGCCAGCGCGTCCGCGCGCCGGAACTGGCCGCGCTGGCATCGGTCGGCTGCACGCATGTGCGCGTCGCGGCCGCGCCCCGCATACATGTCATCACAACGGGCGACGAAGCGGTTCCGGTCGCATCTCCCGTGGAAGATCATCAGATCAGACAGTCGAACGGCCCGGCTCTGGCGGCGGCGCTTGGCGCGCGTGGCTACAGGAACATCCACCTGGAGCACGCACTTGACAAGGCGGAGCCCCTTCAACGGGCTGTGCATTCCGGCCTCGGCAGCGCTGACGTTATCATCCTCACGGGCGGCGTCTCGGCCGGCCGCTTCGACCTCGTTCCCGGCGTGCTCGCCGCGTGCGGCGTTCGGCAGGTCTTCCACAGGGTCCGCCAGCGACCCGGCAAGCCACTCTGGTTTGGAAAGGCCGCGTCTGGAGCATTCGTATTCGGCTTACCCGGCAACCCGGTGTCGGCGCTCGTGAGTGTCTACAGGTATGTTTTGCCATTCCTGTCCGCCCTCGAGACGGCGCGACCGGCGGGTTCTGACCGCGCAGCCGAGACCTTCCGCACGGCGCGACCGCTTGTAGCCGCGCGTGACATTCCGGCCGCCAGGCCCGGATGGACGCAGTTTGTGCCCGTGCGGCTGGGGACGGACGGTGTGGCCGTGCGCGTACCGATGAACGGATCGGGTGACCTGGTCGCGATGACGGCAGCCGATGGATTCGTCGAGTTGCGCGGCGGACCCGTCGGTCAACAGCGTGCCAGCGGCCACGAGGGTGCACCCGGCCAGGACAGTGCACCCGGCCAAGCGCGCGTGCCGTACTACGATTTTTCCTGAGACGACACGCGGAATATATCGGCGCAACGTGCAAACCGATCCGCTGAGCCCACCATGACCAGGCGGTCGCCAGCCTGGAGCGCGAACTCTCCGGACGGCGAAGCGGTGGTCCTTCCGTCCCGGCGGACCGCGAGAACCGTGAGCCCGTACCGGCGGCGCAGTTCAAGTTCGCTGAGCGTGCGTCCAGCCGCCATGGCGCCTTCGCGGACAGCCACCGCCCGGGTATGCAGGCCATCCTCATCGAGCCCCTCGAGAACCATCAGGTGGGCTTCCTGGATGGATCCGCGCACAATGCCGTAGTCCTCCTTGCGCAGCAGTTTGACCTGCCGGTCAATCTCATCGGGCGGAATCATGTAGGCGCCAAGCACATGGGAGAAAATGCGGACCGTCGTCTCCATCTCCTCAGGTACCACGATATCGGCCCCGACGCGTTGCAGTCGCTCCATATCGACCAGGTACCTCGTGCGGACCACAATCTGCAACGTCGGGTTCTGGTAGCGGGCCTGTTGGGTAATTCGAGGCGTGATGGCCGGATCATTGATAACGATCACACACATCTTGGCTTCGTGTATACCCGCCGCCTCAAGGATGTGCGCACCGGCGGCATCCCCGTAAAGGGTCGGAATACCACTTTCCCGCATTTCCCGAACGGCTTCAGGGTTCATTTCGATGACAATGAATGGTATGCCCCTGTTCTGTAGCACCTGGACAAGGCGGCGCCCGGCCTGGCCGTATCCCACGATGATGGCGTGATCTTCCATGTGTTGCGGTTCGGTCGCGGTGGAAGCACCTGTCTGGGATGACGAAGCGTCCGTATCGATATTGACCGTATCCTCGCCACCATTCGTCTGGACGTTCTTTGTTCGCCGACCGGCTCTGCCCGACCCGGGAATAAGGCGTGCCACGCGGTCTCCAAAGCGCGTTGACCCCTGAATCTGGAAGGGCGTGACGAGCATGAGAAGCACGGTAGCGGCAATGAAAATCTGCGTTCCGGCTTCGCCCATGCCCGCTGGCGACAGTCCAGCTGAGCGGCCCGCCCGCTCGAGGACGAAGGAGAACTCACCGATCTGTGCCAACCCAAAACCAACGGCCGCCGCAATCCGCATCGGGTACCCGAGTACGAGTACGCTGGCCGACGTCGTCACAATCTTGAGCACCAGGATGGCCAGCGCGACGACGAGCACAATGCCCGCATTGTCGATGAGGAACGATATGTCGAGTAGCATGCCCACCGAAACGAAGAAAACCACGTTGAAAATGGTACGCAGCGGGAGGATTTCGCTCAGCGCCTGCTCGCTGTAGTGACTCTCGCTGACGACGAGCCCCGCCATGAACGCACCGAGCGCCAGGCTCACTCCAAACAGGCTCACGAGAGCCGCCGTGCCCAGGCAGATGGTCACAACCGTCAGCAAAAAAATCTCCTGTCGCCCCGTATGGGCAACCTTTTCCAGGATCCAGGGCACAATCCGGCGCGCCAGCACAACGATGGCAACGATGATCAGAATGGCCCGCAGCAGAATCCATAGCAGCTCGAGTGTCGACCCGCCTTCCCCCGAGAGGAGCGGAACGAGCAGCACCATACCTACGATGGAAAAGTCCTGGAAAATCAAGATGGACAGGGACAGCCGGCCCTGGGGCGTATCGGTTTCCTTGCGATCGGTGAGCAGCCCAAGCACAATGGCCGTTGAGCTGAGTGCCACCAGAAAGCCCGTGTAAATGCCGATGTTCAGGCTCGTTCCGAACGCCACGGCCACGCCCGTTACGATAAAGACGACCGTCGCGCCCTGCAGGGAACCGGCCACGAAGATGGCCCGCGCCAGACGGGATAATTTCTCGAGGCTGAACTCCAGACCGATCGTAAACAGCAGCAGAATCACGCCCACTTCGGCGAGTACGTCTACGAGCTCCTGGTCCGAGACCAGCCCGAGGGCCGTGGGGCCAATAAGGACGCCCGTGATGAGAAAGCCGGCAATGGGCACCAGGCCAATCCTGTAGCACAGATACGCCATGGCCACCGCCGCCACAAAAAGGACGACAATTTCGCCGAGAAAGGCCAGGTTTACAGCGAGTGGCAGCATCATGGGTACGGTTTGGACGGCAGTATGGCCTGCTGGGAAGATACGACGGGATGGCCCCGAAACGGAACCGCGACTCTCTCAACGAACACGTAACGACCCAACATACAGCATGGATCAGTTCATCAGGACGCTCCCGGTCATTCCAACGCTCGAAGAGCTGTGCAGTGACGCGTTTTTGCGTCCGGTGCCGGCCACGTGGTGGTGCGTCGTCGTTGATGTCCGGGGCTCGACGGGGCTGATAGCTGAAGGTAGATACAGGGATGTCAATTTCGTGGGTGCCAGCAGCATTGCCGCTGTGCGAAACGCTGCCGTCTCGCCCCGCGTTCCATTCGTGTTCGGAGGCGACGGCGCCACGTTTCTCGTGTCAGATCGGGACAGGGTTCCCGTTGGACGCGCCCTGCTTGGCGTCGTGGAGTCCGTCCGACTCGCGTACCAGATGGACCTTCATGTCGGGATGGTGCCTGTATCTGAACTTCGAGCCATGGGAACGGACGTGTCGCTCGGTCGCTACCGCGTATCGGAACACTACGACCAGATGGTGCTCTCCGGCACCGGCATTGCGCGCGCCGAACGCGCGGTCAAAGACCCGGGCGATTCACTTGTCTACCGTATGGATGACCTTGATGCGTCAGATCCTGATTTCTCCGGGATCCGGTGCGGCTGGAAACGGGTGCCAGCGACGAAGGGTGAAGTGGTCTCCCTGGTAGCCCGTGCGCCGGACGCCGAGGAATACCGCCGCCTGATTGCCCACATTTCGCTCGTCTATGGAGCCGAGACAGACCGCCACCCGCTGCCGGCCGAGCGCCTCAAACCCTCCTTCGACACCGGCTTGATTTCCCGTCTCGTGCCACGCGCCAGGCCGAACGGACATCCGGCAGCCTGGCGCCAGGCCGTGCGCACGGCGCTCATCCTCATGCAGCAGAGCATGATGCACATCCTGCTCTTCCTTCGCCGCACGGCCGGCATGGCCTCGCCGCTGGCAGCGCTCCCGGAACTCGTCACCGCGTGCTCGGACGTCTGCAAGTTCGACGGCACGCTGCGCATGGTGTTCAGCGGTTCGCCCCAGCAGCGGCTGCAACTCGTGGCCTACCTGCGTGAACGCGAGCGCTCGGGCCAGTTGTGCTACGGCCTGCATGTATCGGACGCCGCCATCGTAACGTGCCTGGTCGAGAAGATGTTTGGCGACCAGGTCCATTTTGTGGACGGAGCGCAGGGCGGCTATGCTGTCGCTGCGCAGCAGTTCAAGACGTGCGTATCCCGGAGCGAAGCCGCTTAGAAGCCCGTTGAAGAAGTAGCGGACCTCTCGTTCGGAGCGCCATGACAGCAGATTCAAGGAGTCACGACGTCTGCATAGCCATAGCTACGCATAGGAGTGACGACACAAAAGATGCTGTCATGCCGCCCGAACCCAAAG
>JAJCYQ010000088.1 GCA_029262835.1 Bacteroidota bacterium | reverse complement strand
CGTTCCTGTCTGCGTATGATACCCGCGACGCTGGTATTGCCCCCCTAAGGCACTGCGTTGTATCACATAGAATGCTATAAACGTTTGGATAATACCAAGACGCTGAGCGGGTGGGCTATGGCGAACATGCTGATAAAGTGCGTCGACGTACCCCATACCCGGATAACTCGACGTAAGTTGCTGCATGATATTGCCTAAAGAATCATAGTATAGATGGCTATGTCCCACGATAGGCCACTTTTCATGCGGTAGCCGCACCATGCCGCTCAAGGTCGAAAATAATAAGGCCCGAAAGCCCGCATAGCTTATATGGGTTATTTTATGGTAATCCCCATTCGTCGTCGTTAACGCTACCGGCAATCCATTCGCCTTCATACCGTTATACGAAACGTTGGTCGTTGAGCGTCCTTCTCGGATGTGTTGACCATGCACCACGCCAGGACTGCTTGCAGCCCAGGTCGTCACCGTGCGGGTAAAGTCTTGGGTCGTCCAATCCTTCGGCACATCATGCGTCAAACTCTCATGTATCCCCCCAGGATTTACCCCATACGCAAAACTGTCTTGCACCCGTCGTTCTGCCGTATTGTGATACACCAAGCGCCAACCATTCTGGTACGCAAATAGAATATAAGCATAATAATTCACAACCCGCTGCGAGTGCCCCGCATGGGTAAGATAATTCTTTACCGACTCGCGTAAGCCTGAGGCGTTATACGCAAACTTACTCCCTTGGCTGGGGATAAACTGTATCGTCCCATCTTTCAGCGCACCCGCCAAAACGAGAATACGCTGCCCCGCTTTGGTTTGGCTATACCAGTCATCCATCTGATGCGGCGTACCCGCAACCTCGCCCGTAAAGCGTCGCCGCCGAACATTACCGCGCGCGCCTTCGGCTTGCGCCCATTGGCCGAATAATAACGATAACGCATTCAGTGCGCCTGAGGGATTGTAGCTGCCGCGGGTGGCATAACGGATGTGATTCAATCCCGGCGCAAACACAAAACGCGCAACAGGCCGCAGGCTGGCATCATGCACAATGTAATCCGTAACCCCTGTGGCGCCATTTACTATCAGAAAGGCGACATCGCCTTGATTGCGGTAATAGTCCAACCAGGTGCCAGGCACCGCGCCTAATTCACCAAACACAGTCGGGCTTTGCCCATGGTCGCCGCGGCACCCGCTGCATTCACGTCTGGAGGGTGTTGCGTTTTTTATAGGAGATAACGCGCGGTGTATGTATATCTTTCGATGAGGTATTATTTGATGATGCTAGCAATGCTTAACAGCACCAATAAAACTAACAACACTCAAGGTTCTTTGAAATCTGTCCATTAACACGTCCGCCGGTGATAACAAACTCCAGCCAGTAAAATGTCTTCTTAGAAAAACCACGTATCACTAATTGATTATCGCTTATGTCTAATTCACTTATCTCACCAAGCTGCTCATAATCATCTTCTGAGAGGGTTTGAGTCGTCTTGCTCCGCAGATTATACGAGGTAACGTGAATAGCATCGTATTGGTTAATGTCAATATACCCGCTTTCTTCTTCAATCCATTTTCTTGCTGATTGCCCAACACGTTTACTCAGTTCAATTCTCAGTGATTTTGAGTCCTTGTCTGAAGTCATGTTTGGAATAATAAAGCCTACAAACTTTGTGGCTTTTATATTGTTTCTGTTGATTGTTTTCATAATTAATTCCTATTGTTAATTTAAATTTCGATTTCAGACAATTCATAGCATCTGACATTTCATTTAATGTGCTATTTACTGCTTACTTTCCACCATGAACCAAGTCATAAAATTCATCTGGGGTTGGTAGCCATACACCTGTGATTTTTTCACGTTTAAACGCATCATAAATGGCTTGTGAAACAAACAGTTTCCGTCTATATTTTTCATCTCGCGCTAAAGAATGATTTTTTAAGCAACCAGAATTCAAAATCAACTTTTTAATAGTTCCTAAAATGGTGTTTCCCCTTGGCAAATCAATAGTGGTATATACTGAATTATTATAATCAACAACATCCAGACTTTGTGTCAAATTCAAAATTTTATATCCATCTAATTCCCCATCAGTGCACTCAATTTTGATACAAAAGAACTGCACTTCATCACCCGCAATATTTTCTAATAATTTTGCCAACCGCTCATTGACTAGAGGTATAGCAGTACTATTAACTAAGCAGTCATATTTCTCTATATCTCTTTTCTCAACTGAAAACTTAACTATTGGCGTACCAATCATTTGAGCCGGTTTTAACTTAACCCCTTTCTCTAGCAAATAACTATCCGGAGATCGTTCTCGTTCATACCTACCTATTAGTTTTTCTGGATAGTTTTCTGGAATTTCCCATAAATATACTGTCATAGCTCCTCCTTCATAATTATGGCCTTTTAGACCATGGCCGCATATTTTTGTTTAATGCAATATTACCAGCTTTTAATTGTTTTCTTAAATCTTGTAACATGTTTCTTAATGCTGCTTGATATTCACTCTGTTCCCAACCTTGTGTTTTACCAATGTCTACAATATTTCGCATTCTTTCTTGAATATCACGTATAGCTGCCGTTGTGTGCCTACCCAGATGAATTGAACGAGTAAGATGAAGTGACTCATCTGTCGGTAAAAAGATCTTATTTGCTCTTGACTCCAAATTAAATCCCGCAAGATCCAATAGTTCGTGATCATTTGTTAACGCATTGGTAGGACTAATTATGTGATGGTCTTGGAAACCTTTTACTAGGGTTCTACGGTTAAAAGGTTCTCCATATAAATGTTCTTCCCTGCCTTTACTAAAAAATCCAACCCTACGTAATGCATCAACACTAACTCTACTGACATCTCGACCTATAGTGCTCACACGAGCAAGCAAAGCGCCATCACTCACAAGACCACTGACCATGATACCTGCAATCGCAGTTACATCAGCATAAACCCTGGCATGACCTTGCGCTCCACCATACTCCCACTCATGCACATCATAACTTACCGCTTGCCCTATTCCAATCGTATGTATACTACTCGCAACGACTCGGCTCACCACATTGAAGGGATTCTGCTCTGCACCATAAACGGCCATAGGATGATGAACATAATCATCAAGCTCACCCCACGCAACGACAGCAGGTGTAACAAAAAAGCTTCGCATATCTGCAGTTAGGCGCTGTGCATAAACACCAAGCGCAGAAGGATGCGCAAGCGTCATTAATCCTCTTGTTATGGCTCGACTCAATTGTTTTTGATGACTCGAGTTCGCTTGGGATTGTCGCACCATGTGATGTCGCTGTGTCGCTTGTTCTCGTGCCACCGGCCCTAAAACAAACCCCACCGGCGTATCAGCATTATTGAGTGCCGCCGTCTCTGTTTCCGCCAGACTGTCATATAATGCTTCCCATTTGCTGGAGGACGTTGAAGACGAGGCTGAAGCTGAAGCACTATCCGCAGTCGATTGCCTCACACGTCGGTGTTGCGCCAATGGATGGGCTGTCTGATGGCCGAATAGTTGGCGAGGTTTTTTGGGAACCTTCTCACCGCGTACTCGATTCCTCGCATCCACATGGTGCGTATCATGATGCAATGCCGCATCCTCGGCTTGTAACATCACATCGCCCACGTCCGTACCCATCAGCTGCACGCCCATCGTCTCAGCACTCAATGTATGCAGATTACCATGCGCTATCTCGGCATTCAGGACATCGGTCACCGGCGTATCCAGCGTATTCGCCACCGCCGCTTCAGCACGCTGCGATATCCCAGCATCCGCAAGCACACTGTCCGTCTCCGTCGTCACGACACTATCGGCAAGACTCTCGCCAAGCTCTTGGAAGTTCACATGCGTTTGTTGATGCAAGGCTAAGCCCATGCCCTGATTGATGACATCCGTTTCTAATGCCATC
>JAJCYQ010000087.1 GCA_029262835.1 Bacteroidota bacterium | reverse complement strand
GTCACGCTCGGCGCCTCCCGGCTGCGCTGATGCGCCGCCGTCAGCATCCCGTTCAGGTTCGTAAACCCCTCCTGGTTTTCAGCGAGCAGTACGAGCGGCCGGCCCTCGACGGTCACTTCCGCCCCGAAAATCGGCTTTATGCCCACCATTTTGCACGCCTTCTGGAAACGCACCGCCCCATAGACCCCGTTCACATCGGTAAGGGCCAGCGCCGTAGCGCCCTGGGCATGCGCCTCCGCCACCAGCGCCTCCGGCGGCGATGCGCCCGCCAGAAAGGAGAACCAGCTGCGCGCGTGCAGATGCACAAACGGAACGGAATATCGGGGTGACTCGGGCATATGTGCAACTTATGTGCACGTGCCCAACGAGTCAATATGTGCGCATCCGCTCAACGACAATCGACGTGCGCCCCGGGTCAATTACGTGTCCGAAACAAGCCGTGCGCGATTCGGATCAGCTGCCGTCATACACAAGCCCCCGAAGCAGGTCTTTTGCCAGGTTTCGCTCCCGCGCTCGTCCTATCCGGATGGCATCGACCATGGCCATCATGGAATGAAAATGCGCATCTCTCCGTGCAACGTCGGGAACGATCTTGTAGATCGGTTCCAGGGAAGTACCGCGCAGGTTACCCTCCGGATGAGGCCATACAATGATTTCCTGGGCATCAATCTGCTCATTCAGAGGAGCTGCCGAGAACGACGTCGCGATACCACGCGCTTCCGGACCCAGCTTCCCTGGAAGCATATACTGGACACCATGCACCAGGAATTCCAGGAGCGATGCCCTGACGACACGCTTCGAGTCGGCATGAATGAGCCCTGACTCCACGCACCTGCCAACGGCCACGTGCGCCTGCGATGCACTGACGCCCATTTCATGGGCCAACCAGGCAAACGTCGGCTCTTCCTTCAACGTCGCCAATTTGACGGCAACGACGATATCCAGCGGTAACAGCATGGTCGTGGGTGGTAAACGATCGATATTTTAGAATCTAGAATACAGAACGCGGATTTGCAACCTTTATTCCAACTTCCCCCTCCAACGAACCGTCACGACCGCGAAAAGCGGCGCAGTTGCGTTCGCACGACCTTGGATACGCGCTGCAGGGCGGGTAGGCGTTCGAACTGATCCAGGACGTCATCCAGACGCGCCTCAAGCCCATCCGCGATACCCGTCGCCATGTCCATCACGAGTTTGGGCCGGAGATCACACGCCTCAGCGAGCGCCTCCCAGTGCTGACGGGAAACCTGCCCGGGATCCCGCTCACCGCCCACGAAAAGGGCGAGTCGGTGATCTATCCGCGCAATGGCCCGCGTACACACAAGATCGTAGAAAGGGGCCAGCCGGACCGAACCGTCGCGTCCATACAACATGGACAGATTCTTGGCATGCCCATCCGAGTTCCCCGCCAACACGTTGAACGCCTGCCATTTGAGCAGGAGCAGTACATCGGTCGTCGGCTCGGTCGACATGTCCTGCACCAGGCGCAGGCAGTCCGGGAACGACGGACCGCCGTGTTCTTCGTACTTCGCATCCGCATCTACCCCGAGCGCCTGGCAGAAGTCCTCCTGATGGATGCGACGGATGCATCCATCACGATCCACGTGCCTGTCGTACCGGGCCACGACCAGATACCTGTTCCGCGCCGACCCCTTCAACTCGACGCGCGCGACCGGCAAGCCCACGGCACGGGCCAGACGCATGGTAAACGCTTCATACAGGATGACATTCCTGAAATCTGCCGACTCGAATTTCAGGATGTGGCTCGACGGCGCATCTCCTTCTGACAGATACATGGTGCCGTCTTTGATATAGACGGGGATCTTGTCCTGTGCACCTGCAAGCGACAACCTCGGCCTGTCCCGCTCGGCCAGGGACGTGTAGACGTATCCACGGTGCGCAATAATTCGCTCCAGTTCTTCCGTGTCGAGCGGGCGGTACCCGGAGGTTGCCGCCGGCTCCTCGCCCACAGAGAGTGCCCCTGCGCATTCCCCACCCAGTGCGCACAGCAGGTCATAATCGGTGTTCTGAACCTTCAGATCTCGTACAATCCGCTCCCGAACGGCCCCTTCCGGCAGCAGATTTGCGAAGAAGCGGTGCGCCGTGCCGCCTGCCGGATCGTACTCCAGGCGAGTGACAGGCATGGACCTCGAGAGCGCGAAACCGCGATTCTGGATCCACGACGGGTGGTAGCGGAAGCCGATCGTTCCAGATGGGGAGCGCCAGAGCGTGCCCACCTGCTGGTCTTCATGCCAGACAGCGATATCGTCACGCCGTTTCATTCGCCAGCGGCTCCTTTCGGCCTCACAACGACATCCAGCCCCAGTACATGCAGGGTTTTCAATACTTTACCCAGTTCCGCCGTTTCCTTTCCGCGTTCGAATTCGGAGAGGAACCGAACGCCAAGGTTACTCAGACCACTGACCGTCTCGAGCGTCAGGTTCAACTGATTCCGGTGGGCGCGAACAAGGCGCCCCAGTTCGGCAGCCGTCCTGACGTTCCCTGTCTGACTGTCCGGTACTTTATGACTGTCCCTTCCTTTATGACTGTCTCTCTGCATGCCCTCTGACCCTTCGCGTTTTACCGTACGGGATAAGTTATAGACGGGCCGTTGTTATTGCAATTATTTTTTACCGTACGGGACTGGGGCGTGTCAACACTACCCAAGAGCGCCCTGATACGCAGGCTGACTACGTTATATTACGCTCAACCTCACCGAACACGTACCTGACCATGCCGAAAAGCAGTCACAAATGGACGTTCCCAGCCCGCTTCAGGCGGGGAGCCTACGGCTGGCGCGGAGCGCAGAAGGCTTGGCATGGAACGACATGCTGAAGCACAGTCTTCAGGACATAAAACCCACCACATAAAACCACCTGTCCATGCTGCGCCCCACCCATATGCACGTCCACACACTCCTTCTGGCACTCGCGGCAGCCTCGACCGCCGCCCTCCTGCTGCTCTCGCCGACGTCGGCCGCAGCCCAGCCTGTGGCCCACCATCCGGCTCTGAGCATCCAGGAGACGGCAACCGGCGTGAGCGGCATCCGCATGGCGCATGACCCTATCTCGGGACAGATCATTGTCGCATCCATGAATGGGGACCTCCATGCGGCGCATCCATCGACAGAAAATCTGGCCGTCACGCGCGTCTATACCGCGGCGGACCACGGCACGCCGCAGCCCGTCATGGGACTCGACATCGGGCCGGACGGAACGATGTACCTGGTCGGTAACGATTCCGCCACGCAACCGGGGTACAACATCGGCGTCATTCGGCGCGGCGTGCTGGACGGCGGCGGCAGGCGGACCTGGGAAACAGTGGCCGTGACGGAGCCCTACCCGAAAAGCAACACGCCGTTCGACCACAACATGAACGCCATCCGGCTCGGGCCGGGAGGCCAGTTCCTCTACGTCAATAGCGGATCGCGCACGGACCACGGTGAAGAGCAGTCAAACGGCGGGCAGTTTCCAGGCGTACGGGAGGTGGCGTTGACGTCGGCCATCCTGCGGGTGCCGGCGTCGGCCACCAATCTTGTGCTGCCAGCCGAAGAGGAGGCGCTGCGCCAGGGGGGCTACCTCTTTGCCGACGGCGTCCGCAACGCGTTCTCGCTCGCGTTCGACGGTGAGGGCCGTCTCTATGGGACCGAGAATTCCGGAGACCGCGACGACAATGAGGAACTGAACCTGATTGTCGGAGGGGCCCATTATGGATTCCCGTGGCGCATGGGCATGAGCGACACGCCCATGCAGTTCGCCGGGTACGATCCATCGTCGGACCTCTTGCTGAACCCCGCCGCAACGGCCGTCGCCAGCGGCTACTTCCATAACGATCCAGCTTACCCGCCGCCGCCGAGCGGCGTCACGTTCACCGATCCGGTCACGAACGTCGGACCCGACGCCGACCTCTTCCGCGACCCTCAGACGGGCCAGATTGTCGATGCCACGGGCTCCGGCGCCCCCTTCGGGACGTTTACCAGTCACCGCTCGCCGCTCGGCCTCGTGTTCGACACCGGAAACAGCCTGCCCGATCCGTTCACGGGGCAGGCCTTCGTGCTCGGCTGGACGGGACCCGAAAGCCCGCTCCTGGCGCCGTTCGAGGGCGAGGGGGAGGACCTGCTCCTGCTGTCGTTTGAAGACCCGGCCGCAGGCACCGTCGTGGGCGTCCAGCGCGTGGCCTCCGGCTTCCAGAACCCGATCGATGCCGTCCGTATTGGCGGCGCGCTCTATGTGCTGGAGTTCGGATCAGAGGCGCGGATCTGGCAGGTTGCATTCGGCCTCATACAGTCGTCCGAATCGAACGAGCTGCCCGGTGCGATCGAGGTCTCCGTATTCCCCAACCCGGCCGCAGAGCGCGTCGAGGTCGAATTCACGGCGGGCGTATCGGGCGCTGTGCAGGCCGATCTCTTCGCCGCCAACGGGCAACGCGTGGTCCGGGCCGACCCGCAGTTCGTTCCCGCGGGCAACCGTGGCCGTTTCACGTTTCCCACCTCGGGCCTCGCGGCAGGCGTCTATATGCTCGCGCTCCGCGCCCCGGACCGGGCCCCTGTCATGAAGCAGGTCGTCATCCTGGACCGGCCATGATGGCCATTACCCGCCGACCGGCGCCCCGTCTTGCCGACGGCGAACGCACGTATCTGAACCGGACGCCCATTGACACCACGAAAGCCGAGGCCCAGCACGCCGCCTACGTGGACCTGCTGCGCGCCTGGGGCCTGGCGGTTACGACGCTCCCGGCCGAGCCCACCCTGCCGGACAGCGTGTTCGTGGAAGACGCCGCCATTGTCCTGCCCGAAGTGGCCCTCGTCACGCCGCTCGGCGCTACATCGCGCAGCGCCGAGGCCGATCTCATGGAACGTGCCCTGGGAGCCGTCCGCGCGCAGCCTGTTGTCCGCCTCGCCGGAGAGGCCCGCATCGAGGGCGGCGACGTCCTCCGGCTTGGCCGGCACCTGTTCATTGGACAGGGGCCGCGCACCGACCAGCAGGGGCTCGACGCCGTCGCCCGCATAGTCGCGGACTTCGGCTATACGGTAACACCCGTGCGCGTAACCGGCTGCCTGCACCTGAAAACGGCGTGCACGGCGCTCAGCGATGAAACGCTCCTCATCAATCCGGACTGGGTCGATGCGGCGCCCTTCGACGGCCTCGACCTCCTGCCCGTCGACCCGCGTGAACCCTTCGCCGCAAACGTACTCCGCGCGAAGGGCCATCTTGCGATCGCGAGCAGTTTCCCCCGGACAGCAGGGCGCATCCGCCGCCGGGGCTTTGACGTGGGCGAGCTCGACATCTCCGAATTCCTGAAAGCCGAGGCGGGCCTGACGTGCATGAGCGTGCTAGGGGCTGTGAACACTACGTCAGAGCCCCTTATCGCGCCGTGAACTACTCGCGCCTGTACGTGTGCCGCGCCATGTAGTCGGCCACGTAGGACTCCACGGCGCTGCTCGCGCTGTCCAGCTCAAAGGCAATCGATCTCATGACGGTCACCTGCGAAACGTCCGAGAGCACCTCGCGCGTCATGTACTGCCGGATTTCGCGCGCATCGGGCGTGAACGAGGTTACGTTCTTGCCTGCGTACCAGATTTCGTGCTCGGCGCCCGCATCTATCATACTCTTTCCAAGCCGACTCGACTCAGCGACGGAGAGCATACCGTAGGTCGCGCCGTCGGGCGTCGTGAATGTGCCCGTTGACACGTGAAGCACGGCCAGCGAGGGTCCGACATCGACATTGCGCGAGCGGAAGGACATCCGGAAGGCGTTCAGCACCGCCTCATCGAGCGCCGTCGGTGTGTCCACAGGCCGAAGCAGGATCTCGATAGATGATTCCTGCCCGCTGGCAGAAGGGACGGGTACGAGGGCCAGGGCGGGCAGAGCCAAAAGAACGATGACAAGAGCAAAAAACGAGCGCATTGAGCTATTCCTCCGGGCATCCGCGGACGCCGCGATTTCGGCCTGCTGGCAGGCCTTGGGTTAAAGGATGGTAGCTGTTTTTTTGGGCGCTCGGTGGGGTTTGGCTGGTAGAAAATGCGTGCCTGGCATTGCGTGCCGGGTAATAGTATAAAATGTCCCCATCAAATGCCAACAGAAGGTGCGGTTACGCCCCTTCCCAGAGCGTAGTCAGCACGCGGTGGAACGTCATCCACTTACGGCGCTCTGTCTCCAGCGCTTTTTCGCCCGCCGGCGTAATGGCGTAGTAGCGGCGCCGGCGCTCGCCGTCGGGCTCATGCCAGTAATCGCGGATCCACCCATTGGTCTTCATGCGGTGCAGGACCGGATACAGAGAGCCGGCCGTCCATTCCACATCGCCCTGCGAGAGCTCGCGGACGCGGCTTATGATTTCGTAGCCATAGCTGTCGCCGCGCCGCAGGATGGAGAGGACAATCGCCGTGATCGATGCGCCGTTCAGGGATTTTGTGGACATTTTGTTCTGTACAGAGGTCTCGTCAGGCAGATTGAAGGATAAGGGCCGGGTTCATGGAGGTCACTTTGCGGGCATGCGCCCCCATGGCCAGAAGGGCCGCAGCCAGGACGGTCATATAGCCGATGATGAAGGGACGGGGCGTAATGGGCATCAGCAGGAGTTCTTCGGGCGCCAGGGAGTATCCCGCGGTCAGCATGGCGAGCGATGCCAGCGTCGCCGCGACTCCCGTCACGATAACCATCCGAATCCAGGCGCTGTTCACAGTCAGAAGGGTGCGCCCACTCGATGCACCGAGCACTTTCCGGATGGCGACTTCCTTCATCCGCCTGCTGATGTTCTGGGAGGACAGGCCGTAGAGCCCCATGGCGGCAATGAGCAGTGCGAGCGCGCCCAGGTAACCGAGCGACTTCGAAAGATTGTCATACGACTCGAGAAATGGGTTGAATACGCGTGCCTGAACGTCCCCGTCAAACTCGGTGGCAGGCCAGCGTTGCTGCCAACGTGCCTCGATGTCATCCAGCATCGCAGGCGCGCCGTCTCGGCCTGCTCGGGCAACCAGCCAGGTATGGGCGGCCGGATCATCGACCAGCACAAAAAGTGCAGGGCGGTGAATGCTGAGTGGGTTGATATGGAAGTCCGGAATAACGGACGCGACCTCGTATGTCGTGCTGTCAAGGGCGACCCGGTGTCCATCTCCCAGAGTCCAACCCGCACTCGTCATGAACGTCTCGTTCACTACCACCCGCCCGGCCGTCAGTTCGGTTTCATCGAGGCCCATGACCGACAGGTAGTCCCTTCCTACCCGGTAGACCAGCGTCAGGAGGACCTGCCCGTCGATCTCAATTTCTGTCGTCGGCATGGACCGGCCTGCATGGTGCACGGCGCCCGCCATACGTTCGACGTCCGAACGTGCCGTAATCCACTGGGAGACTTCGGTAACCATGTCTGATTGAGGCACAGATACGTAGAGTACAGACGAGGCCTCCTCTGGACCCCAATCGAGGGCGCGCATGAAGCGTCCATTTTCGGCAACGAGAACAACCACGAGGATTGTGACGAAGGCAAGGAAAAACTGGGTGTACAGGAAGATCTTCGTGAGCCAGGCATTTCCCATCAGACGCGTACGGCCTCCCAGAATGGATACAGGACGAAAGGAGGACACGTACCAGGCTGGATACGCACCGGACAGGACAGCCGTGCCCAGCAGGAGCACCACAAGAAACAGCCAGAACGTCCCTTCTGTGAAGAATCCCGACTCGATCTGCAGCACGAACAGGTTGTTGAAGATGGGAATGAGCGCATACCAGGCACCTGCTACGCCCAACACCAGGGCGCCGAAGCACAACAGGAGGTTTTCGACCATGAATTGGGCTGTCAGTTGTCCACGCGTACCGCCCATGACCTTTCGCACACCGATCTCCCGCAATCGTCGCAGTGCCAGTCCGATGGAGATATTGATGTAGTTGAAGCACGACAAGGCCATCATGAGGACGGCCAACAACACGAACATACCGGCCAGAATAGGGTGCGGAGCCTCGGTGGGTCTGAACAATACTTTGTGGGCCCCGGGCATCGGGTTACGCAGGTTATCCAGGACAAACCGCTCTATGGGATAGTCGTCGCGCGCTCCGCGTTGTCGCGGAATGTAGTCCGCGAGTTGCCCGGCAAGAGCAGCTGTAGCGAATTCCGATGCGTCGGCGACTTCCACGAAAAGGCCGCTTACCATAACGCCCCATTCACCATCTGTGGGGCCACCAGCCGTTTGGTCGGCGGCCGCGGTTCGAGCCGCCCATCCAGCAAGAACCGAAAAGTCGAAACCCGCATTTGCCGGAAAGGGCTCCGCCACGCCAGCCACGATGACCTCCCTGGAATCGGACGGACCGAAGGTGAGGGTAAGTTGTTCGCCGACAGGGTCGTCATGCAGCCCGAACAGTCGCTGCGCCGTTTCGTGGCTCAGATAAACCGCCGTCGGATCGGTCAAGGCATCCGGACTCCCAGTGGCCAGGGGAAACGTGAACAGGTCGAAGAAACCGTCGTCCGTATAGGTCAATCGTTCCTGGAACGACCTGTTGCCGTTTGAGACGGTGGTGCCTGCATGATCCAGGCGCACCGCTCCCAGTACCTGCGGCATGTCGACCGCCATGGCCGGCCCGAGAGGTTCGGGTACCGTTCCGCGCGTCTCCATACGTCCATTGCGCTCCACAACGTGTTCTACCATGAAAATGCGCTCCCCTTTCTCGTGAAACGCATCGAGCGACCAGTAGACGCCGAGAAACAGATAGACCGTAACGGCGCAGGCCACCGCTATGGACAGACCCACAATATTTATGATGGATGCGGCGGAGCTTCGGGCCAGTGACCGGGCACCGCTCGTCACATAGCTCCGGGCAAGGCTCGACATGTAGCGGGCCTCCCGACCCATACCGTGGCGCGAGTAGCGCTTCTCCGATTCCACGCGCCGGTAGGCAGTGTGCAACTCCCCTGGATTCCCCGTGCTGGCGCGCGCCTTCTCGTAGGCCTTTCGCGGCGGGAGTCCCTCGGCCAGCGCGGCTGCGTATTCGTCGCGCAGATGCGACTCCAACTCATCCAGATCTTCCGGCAGGATGGCGCGGTCGCGCGAGAGGAACTGTCGCCACGTTGAAAGGGCAATCTCTATTTCGAAGCTGTCGCTGTCGAAGGAGTTGCTGTCGAAGCTGTCGCTGTCGAAGTGCCGGGGCGCGTCGTCGGCCATGTATCTGCCTCCAGAATGAACGGTTTTCGCTCACTACGGAGCCATGGCCGGGCATGTTACATAGAATTTCTACACATATACCAGTTTACTGCATGGTATACTGCAGTTCATTACCAACGATAAAGTAAGTAGGACAGAATGAGCAAAGGCAAAGTAAAGTGGTTCAACGCAGACAAGGGTTTTGGATTTATCGCGCCTGACGATGGCGGTAAGGACCTTTTCGTGCACCACTCGGAAATCAAGGTCGACGGTTTCGCAACCCTCGACGAAGGCCAGCCGGTCGAGTTCGAAGTTGGCCAGGGCCCGAAAGGCCCCTGCGCAAACAACGTGGTACCGGCCTGATCCAGTCGGAAATAGATTTTTTGTCGTGACAGACGAAGAATTCACGATTGCGTTGACGGTGCGCTCCTGGGTGGAGCGCACCGTCATTCGTTTAGGGCTCTGCCCATTCGCCGGAAAGGTGTCCCGGGAGAACACCATCCGCTATGTAGTGACAGACGCCGACTCGGAGCCGGCGCTGCTCGGTGCGCTCCGCGTTGAGCTTGGACGTGTGGAAGAGACCACGCTCCTCATCCACCCTCGCGTGCTTGCCGATTTTGACGTGTACAACCAGTTCCTGGACCGCGTCGACGCGCTGCTCGAGGAGATGGGGCTTGTCGGCGTGTACCAGGTTGCCAGCTTCCATCCCGAATACCGGTTCGAGGGTACAGAGACGGACGATCCCGCGAACCGGACGAACCGATCGCCCTATCCCTTGCTGCATGTTCTTCGCGAGGACCGGCTCGCGGAAGCCGTGGACAGTTATCCGGATGTGCACCTCATACCCGAGCGCAACATGGCGCTCATGCGCAAACTCCATGAAGCCGATTGATCTCATTGAGCACCCTGAAGGCGGCCGTTTCCGGGAGGTATTCCGGTCTGGCGCCGAGGTCGTGACCGGTGCGGGGAAGCGTCGCTCGGCCCTTACGCATATCTATTTTGCTCTCGATGAAGGCGAAAACAGCAGTTTCCACCGTGTAGCGTCGGACGAGGTCTGGAACCTGTATTCGGGAGATGGACTGCACCTCTACCTCTGGGACCCGTCATCGCTTCTGGTTGAGCGCATTGAGCTCTCCGCCGCGGCCAACCGCTTCTGCCACGTCGTGCCAGCGGGCGTGTGGCAGGCGGCCGAGCCCTTCCGGGGTGATGTGTTGTGCGGCTGCTCGGTCGGCCCGGGCTTCGAGTTCAGCGACTTCACGCTCATGACGGCTGGTACTTCAGAGGCTTCGACGTTGCTGGACGTGGATCCGTCCCTGCGGCGCTTCATTTCGGGGTGACGGTAATCCTGCGGCAAGAGTTGCGGTCCTGCAGCGCGCGTTGCGGCCCTATCGCTGTTGGGATAAGAGGTCGTGGATGTGCTTCAGGACATACGGCTGAAGTGTCGCGATTCTGATCTTTATCGTGCTTATAATACATTGTCTAACAACGTATTATAAGTATTTTTCGCTCTAAGCGAAAATCTTGAGATGTCGTGTGCTCCTTTGAGCTGGCGCCATCCTGAAGATCCAAAAGAATCTTACATAATGCCTTTATCCGTTGGTAGACAGTGCATTACAACTCCTTCCGAATTGTGAATCGCGACATTTCGTCCTTATGTTCCAGAAGACATAGTCACGGCCAGCGGCGCCCACCCGGCCAGCGGCGCCTACTACGCCCGCTCGGCGAGTTCGGCCCAGCGTTCCATGGCGCGCTCCAGGTTGGCTTCGAGTGCGGCCAGGTCCTCCGCCAGCCGGCGCGCCGCCTCGAAGTCGTCTGCCGCGGCCATGAGCTCTGCTTCCAGCGCCGCTTTCTGCTCGTCAGCTTCTGAAATGCGCGCTTCCAGCGCTTCGACCTCCTTTTTCTCCGTCCATGAGAGCCCTTTTCTGGCCGGCTTGGACGGCGGCGCAGCGCCCGCCGACGACCCCGACTCGGACCCCGACCCGGCACCAGCCGCCATTGAGTTCGAACGCGAAGACCCGGCGGCCCGCGCCTCCTGATCCCGAGTCTCGGCCGCCCGAACAGCCTCTTCCTCCTCCTTTTTCTCCAGGTACGCCGAGTAGTTGCCCGGGAAGTTGCGAAGCTCGCCCTGCTCTCCCACCAGGACGATGTGGTCAACAGTCCGGTCCAGGAACCACCGATCATGGCTGACCACGATCACGACTCCCTGGAACGAATCCAGGTACTCCTCGAGCGCCGTGAGCGTGGCAATGTCGAGGTCGTTCGTCGGCTCATCGAGCATAAGCACGTTGGGCGCCTGCATGAGCACGAGCAGCAGATGCAGACGGCGCCGCTCGCCACCAGAGAGCTTCGCCACGGGGGTATACTGAACGGCTGGCGGAAACAGAAAGCGCTCGAGCATCTGGCTGGCCGTGATCACGCCGCCATCGGCCGTCGGTATGTTCTCGGCCACCTCCTTGACGGTATCGATGACGCGCAGTGCATCGTTCAGCGGCCGCCCCTCCTGGTCGAAATAGCCGATCACGGCCGTCGGACCAATCTCGACGCTCCCGGTATCGGGCATAATGCGCCCCGAAATCATGTCCAGCAGCGTCGTTTTTCCGGCGCCGTTCGGCCCAATGATCCCAATCCGGTCGTGCCGCGTCACAAGGCGCGAATACCGATTGACCACCGTCCGGCCATCCCAGGCTTTCGTCACGCCGTCCAGTTCTATCACCTTCTTTCCGAGTCGGGTCGATGCACCGCTCAGTTCCACACCCCCACCGGGTTCGTCCGAGGTCGACTCCTGCAGCGCCCAGGCCCGCTCCACCCTGTACTTGGCCTTCGACGTGCGGGCTTTCGCCCCCCGGCGCAGCCAGGCCAGCTCCCGGCGTGCCAGATTCCGGCGCGTCTGTTCGGTGGCCTCCGAGAGGCGCTCTTCTTCCTCTTTCAGTTCCAGATAACGCGTATAGTTGCCCTCGTACTTCATGACACCGGCGCCCGGACGCACCTCGAGCATGCGGTTCGTTACGCGGTCCAGGAAATAGCGGTCGTGCGTCACGAGCAACAGCGCACCCGAAAACCGGGACAGCCAAACCTCGAGCCACGCAATGGTTTCCGTATCGAGATGGTTGGTCGGCTCGTCCAGGAGCAGCAGTTCCGGCTCCAGCAGTAGAGCACGTCCCAGGGCCACCCGTTTTTTCTGACCTCCGGAGAGCGTCCCGACGCGGGCCGTCGTATCGACAATACCCAGCCGGTCCAGAAGCGCATGCGCCCGCGCCTCACGATCCCAGGCCCCGGTCACGTCGAGTTTGTGGCTCAGATCGGACATGCGCGCCAGAATGGCCTCCTGCTCGTCGGGATCCAGAACGGTTTCGAGCTGCCGCGACACCTCTTCGTAGTCGTGGAGCAGGCGGAGTTCGGGATGATCCGTGTCGAAGAGGGCATCGAGTACAGACAGGTCCGGATCGAACTCCGGCGTCTGCGGCAAATAGGCCACGCGGGCCGAGGACGGTATGCTGATGCGGCCTCCGTCGGCCTTCTCGAGCCCCCCGAGAATACGCATGAGGGTCGTCTTGCCGGAGCCGTTGGCTCCGATAAGGCCCATTTTTTCGCTTTCACCCAGACCGAACGTGACGCCCTCGAGGAGCGGCTTCAGGCCAAAGGTTTTGTGCAATCCGTCGACGTTGAGAATATTCATGCCGGGCAAACGGCGCGCGGTGCGCCGTGTTCTGTGCGCTTTTCGTGCGTAGATTCATCGTCATGAAACGAGCCCTCATCGCTGTGACACTCGTCGCCCTCCTGCTCTTCCTCGCAGCGCACGCCGCGTCGGCGCAGCGGGACGCGCAGGCGCCGCACGACACGGCGGCACTCGCCGTGATGTCGTTCAACATCCGCTACAACAACCCAGGCGACAGCCTCGATGCCTGGCCGGAGCGCAGTCAGGACGTGGCAACGCTCATCCGGTATCATGCGCCCGACGTGGTAGGTCTGCAGGAAGCGCTGCGCGGGCAACTCGTTGATCTGGCGCATGCGCTGCCCGAATACGCCTGGATAGGTGAAGGCCGCAGCCGCGAGGAGCGCGGCAACGAATACAGTGCCATCCTGTACCGGCGCGACCGGCTCCGCGTGGTGGAAAGCGGGACGTTCTGGCTCAGCGAGACGCCCGAAACCCCCTATTCCCGTGGATGGGATGCGGCGCTCGAGCGCATTGCCACGTGGGCGCGATTCGAAGTCCTGGGGTCCGAAGCCGAGCTCGGCAGTGATGGCGGACCGGGCGGCGACCCAGCAGCGGCGTCCACGTCCAAGCGTCTCGTGCACCTGAACACCCACTTTGACCATCGCGGCGAGCAGGCCCGCCTCGAGAGCGCGCGTCTCATAGCGGCGTGGACCAGGGCGAATGCAGGCGGTGACCCCGTCGTCGTGACTGGCGATCTGAACACGCTGCCAGGTTCCGCGCCCATTGCTGCACTCTCCGGCGCCGGCCTGCACGATGCGTTTACCGCCACCGCCACGCCCCATCACGGCCCGACGGGCACCTGGAACGGCTTCCGCGCCATCGACATCGAGCGCCGCATTGATTACATATTTATAGATGCGCGGGTGCGCGTTGAAAAACACGCCATACTGCCCGGTATCCGGCCAAATGGCCGCTTTGCAAGCGATCACCTGCCCGTTCTTGCGCACATCCGCTTCTGAGTTCCTATACTTTTACACGCCTTCCCCATCCCTTGACCAACTGGCACGCCTCATGGAAAATCTTGGGCCCGCAGGAATTCTGATCATCCTTGTTGGCGGCTTCGCCCTCTACATCTGGAGCCTCTTTTTCGTGTACCGCGACGCCGAAGCGCGCGGCGTTATGCCACTCCTCCCCGTGGTGCTGGTGGCGCTCGCCGCTTTCCCGCTCAGCTTTATAGCCTGGCTCCTGCTGCGACCCGCAAAAACGGCGGACCACGGGTAGCGTATGACAGGAACCACCGCTCACCACGTGGACCGCTGGCCGCGAGTGGCCGCCTGGATTCGCGGCATACTCTGGATAGGCGGCGCCGTCTGCCTGCCGGTACTCGTCTGTGCGCTCGCGGTGAGTGTGCTCGCGGTGAGTGTGCTCGCGGTGAGAGCGAACGCGCAGGCGCCTGACGCGAGTACTCCGGCCCTGATTCCTCACCCTCTATCGATTTCGCTGCCGGATGCGGGCAATGGCGCCCCCTTCCTGCTCGACAGCCGAACGCCTGTTCGCGTGCATGTCAGCCCGGCGTCGACCCCCGGCGACCCGGACGGGGGCGACGCGGAGGCCGCATCAGATGCCCGCGAACTGGAGCGCCTGGCCACGTGGCTTCGCGACCACCTCGGACACCGCCCGCCGGCGAATGGGCAGGCGCCCGCCGTTCATCTGGAGCTGATTGCTGAACAGGCGCTGCAGGAGGCCCTCTTTGAGGCCGGCGATGGCCTGGGGCCTTCTCCCGGCGTGGGGGACGCGGCCATCCGTTCCACGGAGCACCTTGACGAGGCCTATCTGCTTGATATAGACCAGGAGGCCATCCGTATCCGGGCGGCTCGGCCCGCCGGGCTGTTCTACGGCCTGCAGACGCTGCGCCAGTGGCTACCGGCCGATCTCGAACGCAGCGGTATACCCGGAAATGTTGTCCTTGAAGTGCCGCCTGTTTCCATTGTCGATGCGCCACGATTCTCGTGGCGCGGGTCCATGCTCGATGTCGCGCGACACTTTTTCGGAGTCGAGGACGTGTCGCGGTACGTGGATCTGATGGCGCTCTACAAACTGAATCGGCTGCATCTGCATCTGTCCGACGACCAGGGATGGCGCGTGGATATTCCGGGTCGGCCAGCGCTCGTACGCGTTGGCGCACAGACAGCGGTCGGCGGCGGCCCGGGAGGATACTATACGACGTCCGACTACGAATATATTGTCCGGTATGCCGCGGAACGTTTCATCACCATCGTTCCGGAGATTGACATGCCCGGGCATACGAACGCGGCCCTTGCATCCATCCCGGAATTGAATTGTGACGGCCAGGCGCGGCCGCTCTATACGGGCATGAACGTGGGCTTCAGTACGCTCTGTGTGGACCGGGAGGAGACGTATGAATTCGTAGAGGATGTCGTACGGGAAATTGCCGAGCGCACCCCCGGTGCGTGGTTCCACGTCGGGGGCGACGAGGTCCAGAAACTTTCGCCCGAGGAGTACCGGCGCTTCATGCTGCGTATTCAGCCCATCGTGGCCCGGCACGGCAAACAGTTTCTTGCGTGGGATGAAGTGGCCGAGGTCGGCCTGCCTCTGCCCGACGGCGCCCTCGTTCAGGTCTGGCGTCCACAGACGGCGGAAACGGGGAGGCACCTGCGCGCCGCCTACGCACGCGGTGCCCGGTTCATTCTCTCGCCCGCCAACCACATTTACCTCGATATGAAGTACGACGCGGACAGTCGGATCGGACTGACATGGGCTGGGCCGACGAGTATTCGCAAGGCCTACGAGTGGGACCCGGCGACGCTCGTCGCAGGAATTCCCGAGAGTGCCATCGAAGGCATCGAGGCGCCGCTCTGGACGGAAACGGCCGAATCCATGGCCGACCTGGAGTGGCTGGCCTTCCCACGGCTCGTCGGTGTGGCTGACCTCGGATGGGCGGCTCGGAACCACCTGGGCTGGGAGTCCTACGCTCTTCGGCTCGCCGCCCACACCGCCCGCTGGCGCGCGCTCAATATCAACTATTACCCGTTGCCGTGATCGCACTCCGACACATCGCCGGATTGTTCGCCATCCACCGATTTCCGCCGGACGCGCAGGTACCCGGCCGCGTGCTGACGTCGGATGTATTCTCGGTGACGCGCACGCCAAGCGAACTCTCCGTGGTGTGCCGGTCGGGGCTCCTCGGCGGCCGTGCGTCACATTCCGCCACGGCGCCTCAGCCCCCCGGGTCTCCACCTGACGCGTCCGCCCGCCCTCGGGCGCATCCTGATGCGCCCGAGCACACAACGCCCGAGCACACAGCGCCAGAGCACACAGCGCCCGAGCACACAACGCCCGAGCACACAACACCCGAGCACACAGAGGACGGTTGGTCCTGCCTGGAAGTCGAAGGCCCCCTTCCTTTTACGATGACGGGCGTTTTGGCTGGTCTGTCGCAGGCGCTGGCAGCGGTTGGCATCAGCCTGTTCGCCGTGTCAACCTTTGACACGGACTACCTGTTCGTGAAGACCGACGACCTGACGTCCGCCCTGGCGGCGCTTCGAGGCGCTGGGTACGTGATACCATGAGCGCGGCTTCGTTCTACAGCCAGCTGCCAGAAATCACTACCTTCGATGCGATTTTTTCCGAAGAGGTGTTTCATCCCGTGCCCGACGACTGGTGGATTGTCGTAGTCGACATCGAGGGATCGACCGCGCTGATTGCCGAAGGGCGCTACCGGGATGTGAATTTCGTGGGCGCCAGTTCCATCGCGGCCGCCCGGAACGCCGCCCGTACGAAGGACGTGCCCTATGTTTTCGGTGGTGACGGAGCCACGCTTCTCGTTCCAGCAGATGACGTCGGCACGGTCGGAGCGGCGTTGAAAGGTGCCGCCAGGACGACGCGGGACGGGCTCGACATGGTCCTTCGCGTGGGTGCTGTACATGTCGGGGCGCTGCGCGAGCAAGGCTTTACGCTCTCGGTGGCCCGATTCAAAGCCAGTGAGGGATACCACCAGGCGATCTACGAAGGGACGGCCATTGCCGAATCCGAAGCGCGCGTAAAAGGTCGGCATGGCACGGGCGCGGCGCTTGAACAGCCCGGAATGACATTGTTCGACGATGTGCCTCCCGCGCCCCCCGACTTTACCGGCCTCGAGTGCCGGTGGAAACGAGTTGAGAGTCGACGAGGAGAAATCGTCAGCCTGATTGTGGAGGCGGGCGGACTGGACACCTACAGGCGATTGCTGGCGCGCCTCAATGAGATCTACGGGCCCGATTCCGAACGTCGACCGGTGCTCCCGGCCGATCTTCGGCCGTCGTTCGGACTCCGGCACCTGGGTCGTCTGGAGCCCGCGTTTCGCTCTTCACCCGGGCGGCGATGGCTCTACACAATCCGGATCTGGATCCAGCAGTTCCTGCTTGTGTTGTTCGTGAAGAGGGACATGCAGGTGGGCGGCATCCGGTGGAAGAACTATCTGCCCACGCTCTCCGCGACGACCGACATCCAGAAATATGACGGGACGCTTCGCATGGTACTCACCGGTACGACCGCCCAGCGGCTGCGCCTCGAGAAATGGCTCGCCGGGCAACACGCGGCGGGGCAGCTCGCCTGGGGCATTCACGTCTCGGACAGCGCCATCATGACCTGCCTGGTGTACGAGCGGCTCGGCGACCAGGTACATTTCGTGGACGGATCCGGGGGCGGCTATGCCATGGCTGCGGTGGATTTCAAGGCCAGGCGGCAGCGCCTCAGCGGCGATGCATAGATCAACGGCCAAAACGCAGACAGAAGCAGGCGCCCCGGCCTGGGCCGTCCGACTCCATCCAGACCGAACACCCGTCGATTTCGGCGAGCTTCCGCGCCACGCTGAGCCCAATTCCGAGGCCGCTCTGGCGCCTCGTCAGGTGGTCTTCCACCTGGTAGTATTCATCGAAGACGCGGTCCAATTCAGTAACCGCGAGCCCGCGGCCGGTATCGGCTACGCGGAGAACCGGACCCTCTGCCGTGTCGTCGACCGCGACGGTTATGGTCCCACCTGTACCCGTCGCATCTACCGAATTGAGAAGAACGTTGCCCAGAATGCGGCGCAGGCGATCTCCGTCCATTGTTGCGCGTACGCCCGGCGGCACTCGGTGCTCGACGCGCAATCCGGCTGCACGGAGCACGGAATCCATGTTGCCGAGGACCTCCGCCACGATCTGGCCGGGCGCAATGCAGCCAGACTCCGAAACGTCGTCCCTGAGCCGCAGCGACTCGAGTTGGGTCATGGACTCGATGACGGCCGCCAGGCGCGCCGCCGCCCGCCTGGCATCGCCCGCGAATTCCCGCTGCAGATCCGATCCGTCCTCGCCAAGGATTTCCAGGCTCTGCTGGATAATGGAGAGCGGCGTGCGCAGTTCGTGACTGGCAATGGCCATGAAGTCGGATCGGAATTTCTCGAAATTGTGCAGTTTCTGGTACGCCGAGCGCACAAAATCCATTTGCCGTGCATTCCGGATGGCGAGCGCCGCCTGGTTGGCGAACATGCGGAGCGTATGCTCATCGTCATCATCGAACCCGCCGTCACGCTTGTTGAGCGCTTCGACCACGCCAATCGTCATGCCTTCAATGGTGAGCGGAACCGCGAGCAGAGACCGCGTCTCGAAGCGCATCTCACGGGCCACGCCATCGTAGTGCTGGCGCGACGTGGCGATGGCGTTTTCAATCACCGACCGCTCGCGCACGTAGACATTGCCCGCAATGCTGTTGTTGAGCGGAACCGGAATGCTGGCCAGTTCCTCCTGGCTGGTTCCTGTCGATGCGGCGAACCGCAGTGATCCCGATGCCTCATCGAACAGCAGGACCGCCCCGGCCTCGCAGCGGAGCAGTTCCACGACCGTGTCAATGATATACGTCAGCAACTCCTCCTGATTGCCCGCTGCGTTCAGCTTGAGGCTGATATCAAGGAGGCGTTCGTGAAGGTCAAGCAATCGTCGGGTTTCATGGGGCATCGATTTGGTATCGGCTTCAAATCGGAGTGTTCCGGTTTGCTCAGAAATGCCACACTACAACGCCTGGCTGTGGCCTGCGTGAAAGAAATATTCAGTACATTCGCACAATGACACCTGTGACATCCACAAGTAGATGACCATCATGCGACCAACACGGCTGTTACTGCTCGTCGCCTTTCTGCTCTCCGGTTGCGCATCGACCCAGGAGGTATCGGATCTTGAACGAGTATACTGGGAGCGCATAGAGGCCTCCCGGCAGAACTATGTCCAGGCAGACGTGGATTTCATGACCGGGATGATAGCGCATCACAAACAGGCGCTCGTGATGTCAGCCTGGGCCGAACCAAACGGCGCGTCGCCCGACATACAGGTTTTGACGGCGCGCATCATCAACGCGCAGAAGGATGAGATTGCCACCATGGAAAAATGGCTGCGGGACCGGGGCGAGGACGTGCCTGGTAGCGATATGCAGAGCGGCATGCAGAGCGGCATGCAGAGCGATATGCAGAGCGATATGCAGAGCGGCGACCACCACGACCACCACACCATGCCGGGCATGCTCTCCCAGGCGCAGCTCGACGAACTGGAGGCGGCGCAGGGAGAAGATTTCGACCGCCTGTTCCTGGAGTACATGATCCAGCACCACCAGGGTGCTGTTACCATGGTGGAAACACTCTTCGCCACCGACGGCGCCGGTCAGGACGAAGGCTCTTTCCGCCTGGCAACCGATATCAACGTCGACCAGATCACAGAAATTGAGCGCATGCAGCGCATGCTGCGCGCCATGACCGAGTGACGGGCCGCGTCAGTACGCGATGCCCGTCTCACCCATTACCAGAACAGAATCAATACAATGAAAAACGTTCTCACCCTGTCGTTCGCAGCCATACTGCTGCTCGCCGGTTGCTCACAGAAACCCGTCGGTGCCCCAGGAGGCACAGCCAGCAGTTCCATTACCGTCAACGCTGGCGAAAAACCCATGCCCGATCCCCGAATTGGTCTCAAAGCAGGCCTGTTCGACGCTGAAGAGGCCATCTGGAACATGACCAAGCGCTCTACCACCACGCCGCCCGAGGCGTTCGTGGGCGTAACGAACTCCGATCTCGCCTTCCAGGGCAACTACGCCTTCCAGGGCAACTACAACGGCGTCATCATCTGGGACATCTCGAACCCGGCACAACCCGAAGTCGTGGTTGACTATGTGTGTCCGGCATCTCAGAGTGATGTCTCGGTCTACGGAAACCTGATGTTCGTGTCCGGCGAAGGGCTCGGTGGACGCCTCGACTGTGGAACAGAAGGCGTGCAGGAGGCCGTGAGCCAGGACCGGCTGCGCGGAATACGGATCTTCGATATCGAAGACATCCGCAGTCCGAAATACGTATCGAACGTGCAGACCTGCCGCGGCAGCCACACCCACTCGGTACTCAAGGACCCGAACGATAACGATAATGTGTACGTCTACGTCTCCGGTTCGGCCGGCGTGCGGCCGGCCGAAGAGCTTCCTGGATGCGTCTCGGCCATGCCGGGAGACGACCCCAATTCGGCGCTCTTCCGCATTGAAGTCATCAAGGTACCGCTCGACCGGCCGCAGGATGCCGCCATTGTGAGCTCACCACGTATTTTTGAGAACCTGGTGGCCCCACCGCAGCACGGTCCAGCGCCGGCCGACATTGCCGCCATCGAGGCTGCCAAGGCGCGTGGCGAGTTTGTGGTCGATCTGTTCGGCCAGGAGCGTGTCCTGCCGCCGCAGTTCGTAGGACCCATGCTCGCCGCATTCGTGAAGGAGCGTGGTCGCGATACCGCAACGGCCGCGGACAGCGCCGCCTTCCGCGAGGCACTGCCTGGTATTATTGCGGAGCGGTTCGGCGCGCCTGATCCGGATGCTGAACAGGACGGGCCGCGCCCTGGTCCAACCCAGTGCCACGACATCACGCTCTATCCGGAAATCGGCCTCGCGGGTGGTGCCTGTGAGGGCTATGGCCTGCTGCTCGACATCAGCGATCCGGCCAACCCCGTCCGGATGGATGCCGTAGCCGATTCGAATTTCTCGTACTGGCACTCGGCTACGTTCAACAACGACGGCTCGAAGGTCCTCTTTACAGACGAGTGGGGCGGCGGTGGCCAGCCCAAGTGCCGCGACACCGACCCGATGGAGTGGGGCGCCAACGCGCTCTTTACGCTCGAAGGTGGCAAAATGGACTTCCAGTCCTACTACAAGCTCCCCGTTCCTCAGACCTCGCTCGAAAACTGTGTGGCCCACAACGGATCGCTCATTCCGGTTCCGGGCCGTGACATCATGGTACAGGCCTGGTACCAGGGAGGGATCTCCATTTTCGACTGGACAGACATTACGAATCCGGTTGAAATTGCCTACCACGACCGCGGCCCGGTCAGTCCCGATGAAATGGGTAACGGCGGCAGCTGGTCCGTGTACTGGTACAACGGCCTGATCGTAAGCTCGGAAATTGCCCGCGGACTGGACATTTTCGAGCTCACGCCGAGCCCGTTCCTGAGCGAACACGAAATTGCGGCGGCCAATACCGTCCAGCTCGACTACCTCAACGCCCAGGGCCAGCCGCGCTACGTATGGCCGAACACATTCCACTTGGCACACGCCTACGTGGACCAGATGGAGCGTTCGGGCGAGATGTCGGCGGCTGAAGTGCGCGCCGCACGCACGGCACTTGACCGGGCCGAGGGTGCTTCGGGAACAGCCCGAAGCTCCGCGCTCACGAGCCTCGCCTCGGATCTCGGCGGCCGCGGCAAGCAGGGAGCGCTCGCGGATGTTGTCCGGGCGCTGGCTTCCTCCGGATCGTGACGGCGCGCGCCCGAAAGAGGGTCCTGGCACGTCCGCTGTTGCGGAGAATTGCCCTGTGCAGCGTTCTGCTGATTGTTGTCGCGCCCTTCGGCGCCCCCCAGTCGGCGGGCGCCGAAGGAGACGCGGAGCTCCGACGGCTCTACGAGAGCGGACAGACGTACGCCGATTTCCTGGCCGCCGCTACGCACCGTAAGGACATGTGGGAGCGCAACAGCGCCGCCGCCGCCGTGCCGGACGACATACTCGCTCGCGCCCGCCGCGTCGGCGGCCCCATGTACCTGCTTGCCATCGCCATTGACGGATGCAGCGACTCGGCCAATACCATTCCCTATCTGGCCGCCCTGGCCCGTCAGGTGGACGGGCTGGATCTTCGCATTGTACGCCCGGAAGATGCGCTGCGCTACCAGATGCGCCACCTCACACCGGACGGCCGCACAGCCACGCCGACCGTCCTCCTGCTTGACGCCGACTTCAATGAGCTGGGTGCCTGGGTGGAACGGCCACGGGCCCTCCAGGCCTGGGCGCTGTCGGCGCCAAGGGACACCACGTTCATGGCGCAGAAGTTCGCGTGGTATGAAGAAGACGCCGGTGCCAGTACCGTCGAAGAAGTGGTGGCTCTTATAGAGTCCGTCAGCGCCCGGGCAGACGATGTGCTCCAACTCGTCACCTTCACTTTTCTGCCAGGCGCGTCCGCTGAAGCCCTCGCTCTGTACCGGGACGAGGCGCTGCCGCTCTATCGTCAGAATACCGACATGGTGTCCTTTCGGGCCTTTCGCGAGGTCGAAAGCCCTGTGCCGCTCGATCTGCTCGTCGTGAGCCGTTTCCGAGGCATGCAGGGAATGGATGCATCGAATCGCGCCCTCCGGGAACTCGCAAGGCTTGCTGGCACGAGCATAGGCGCGCTCTATGGCGCCATTTCAGACCTCTCCTCCGGTCATACGGACGAATTCGTGCGCATTATTCCCGAACTGCGCACGGGAGGGGCACTTGGCAGCAAGCGACTTACCGCCTTCCTCCGCTACCAGACAACACCCGGCGACCAGGAACGCTTCGAAGCGCTCCTCCGGGAGCACGTGTTGCCCTGGGAGACGCGTACCGGTGTGGCCTCGGAGACCGGACGCTTCATGGTCTCCGACGGCTGGCACTTCCTGCGGATGGTTTCCTTCAATTCACTCGAAGAATACGAGGCATGGTGGCACGCCATGCGCCGCCTGGACGGTTTCCGGGATCTGGAGGCGGTCCTGGCCCGTGAACAACAGATCATCCTCGGCGCCGTGGCCGATCTCTCCGTCCGCTGACGACCCAAAACTGCTGACGACCCAAAACCGCTGACGACCCGAAACATCGACGACCCATGGCGCTCGACAGCCTGCTTTCGCCCGTCATCCTGGCTTTCCTGCTCGGAGCCTTCGCATCTGTCGTGCGAAGCGATCTCCGCTTGCCGTCGGCGCTCTACGACGCGCTCTCCATTTATCTGCTGCTCGCCATTGGGCTCAAGGGTGGTGTCGGGCTGAGCCGCACGCCCTTCGCCGAGTTCGCCCTGCCGGCACTGGCCACATTCGGACTGGGCATAGTGACGCCCATCACGGCGTACAACATCCTGCGCCGGCTGGGTCGGTTTTCCCGGGTCGATGCCAGTGCCATTGCCGCGCACTACGGATCGGTCTCGGCCGTCACATTCATTGTCGCCATCACGTATGGCACCAGCATTGGCCAGACCCCCGAGGGGTACCTTCCGGCGCTCGTTGCCATTCTCGAAGTGCCAGCCATCGTCGTGGCGCTCATGATCGCCTTTACCCGCGACAAACGGGCCGGGTCGTGGCAGGAGGCGCTCCACGAAGTGCTCTCCGGCCGCTCTGTCATCCTGCTGGTTGGCGGGCTCATCATGGGACTGGCCGCTGGCGAGAGCGGCTTTGCGCCAGTGGCCCCTTTCTTCGAGGCCGGTTTCCAGGGGGCCTTGACACTGTTCCTGCTCGAAATGGGGATCGTGGCGGCTCGGCGGCTCGGTGACCTCCGTACGGTGGGCCCGTTTCTGGTAGCCTTCGGCGTCCTGGTGCCGATCCTGCACGGCGCGCTGGGCGTGTGGCTCGGCGGCCTGGCCGGCCTTTCCACAAGTGGCAGCGCCGTACTCGGCGCCATGGTCTCAAGCGCCAGTTATATCGCGGCGCCCGCCGCCGTCCGTATTGCCCTGCCGGAGGCCAACCCGACATACTACCTTACCGCATCGCTCGGAATCACGTTTCCGTTCAATATCACGCTCGGTATTCCGCTTTACTACGCCATGGCCACGTATCTGACATGAACACGTATTTGACATGAACACGACGACGCTGAAACTGGTCACCATCGTCGCCGAACGGATTCTCGAAGATCGCCTTATCCGCGAGATCACGCGCCTCGGCGCCACGGGACATACCATTACCGATGCCCGTGGCCGCGGCTCACGCGGCGTCCGTGCCAGCGAATGGGAAGGGCCCGACATCCGCATTGAGACGCTCGTCAGCGCGGATGTCGCCGAGCGCATCATGACGCATGTGGCCGACACCTACTTCGAGTACTACGCCCTCATCGCCTACGTACAGGACGCCCAGGTGGCCCGCGGCGACAAATACGTCTGACCCGGATCCTCAACCCCATACCCGGCGCAACAATCGCCCGCCGTACCGGTTTCTGAAACAGAGCGCTGCGCTGTGTCTCTCACGTGCCCACACCGCGTGTCCGTGCATTCAGCGCGCGGCCGCCGCATCCATCAGAAAACCCCCCGTCGACTTGGAAAGTATTTACTACGTCCTGTGCTGGGCGTGCCACCGAAAGTGCGTCCACTGCTATGAACCCCGGTTCCGTCCGTACATCAAGGACGAGCTCCAGGGGGTGGTGAAGGAAGCCCGGGACGCATCGCCCCGGATTATCGCGAACCTGCCGGATGACCTGTCCTACCTCGACACGTCGTCACCCAGCGAAACGCTGCCCGGAGGGTATGTCCGCCGCGCCGGCCGCATCATAATGGCGGGCGGCGAAGTGCTGCTCGATCCAGTGCGGGAGGAGGTGCTCTACCCTGCGCTCGAGGCCATCCAGAAAAAATACGAGGGGCAGGGCGTCAAAGTCATTGTACAGACGACGGGCGACCGGGTAACGCCTGAGATCATCCAGGAACTGCTCTCGCGCGGCGTGTGGCAGATTTCGTGCGCCGGCATGGACGATTTCCACGTCGGCATGCAGGGCGACAAACGCCTCCCGCTCATTGACCGCCTGCGCGCCATGTTCCAGGAGGCGGGTATGGTCGATGCGGCGCTCCCCGCCGACGAACACCAGGCCGACCTGGAAGACGTTTCGCAGCCCGTGTACACGCTCTTCGGCGCCACGGACGATGCCTGGATTGGCAAGATCTGGCCCCGCGGCCGGGCCTGGGAAAACTCCCTCTCCAAGGCCACGATCCAGGACAACTTCTGCAATGCCTGGTCGGGCGGGCTGAACTTCCTGAACCGGGGCGTCTCCGGTTCGGAAGTCTCGATCGACCCGAACGGCGACGTGTTTCCGTGCTGCCTGAAGACCAAGAAAGCCCTTGGAAACCTCCAGGAGGAGCGGCTCGATGATATTCTGGACAGCCTGGAGGGCCACCCGGCCATGGAAGCCATCTCCATGGGGCATCCCGAGCGGATGGGTATTACCTATGGATGGGATGTGGAGCAGTTTCTCGAGGCTTCACGCACGACACGGCCCGACGGCGAACCCTACCGCAACCTCTGTATCGGGTGCGATGCGTTCCACGAGCAGGTGCTCGCACCCATCCTGGAGCGCATTCGGGAAGAGCGACTCGCTGCGCGCGAAGAGAAGCGGGAGGCGACCGCGTTGACATGACACCGCTCAAGGTCGCCCGCAATCACCCGCGGTGCGCTCGCCAGTCCGTAGTGATCCTGATCGGCCTTCTCCAGATCGTCCTGGTATCGGGCCGAACGCCAGCCAGTGCGCAGCCGGTTGTCAATGCCGAGTGGGTGCGGACCCTCGATGCGGCACGTGGCCAGACGGTCTACTTCCACGCGTGGGCGGGATCGACCCATATAAATGCCTACATCGCGTGGGCCGGACGGGAAGTAGAGAAGCGGTTCGGCGTCCGCGTCGAGCACGTCAAACTCTCCGATACGTCGGAGGCCGTGAGCCGGATATTGGCGGAAAAAACCGCTGGACGCACGGAAGGCGGCGCTGTTGATCTGGTCTGGATCAACGGGGAAAACTTCCGCGCGCTCAAGGAAAACGGCCTGCTCTATGGCCCATGGGCGGAAACAATCCCCAACTGGCGCCTGCTGAATGCGCCCGATCATCGGGAATTGACGACCGACTTCACCATCGAGACAGACGGCCTGGAGGTCCCCTGGAGTCGTGCCCAGATGGTGTTCTACTACGATTCTGCACGGATTTCCGACCCGCCGCGCACCATCGAGGCGCTTGAAGCATGGCTTGTGGAGCACCCCGGCCGCTTCACCTATCCGCTGCCGCCGGAATTCCTGGGAACGACGTTCCTGAAGCAGGCCCTCTACGGCCTGACGCCCTACGCACACGAACTGGCCGCGCCCGCGACCGACGCCAATTACGACCGCGTTACGGCGCCGCTCTGGTCGTTCCTGGAGCGCGTGACGCCACTCCTCTGGCGCCAGGGCCGCGCCTATCCCCAGAGCGGACCGCGCCAACTACAGCTCGTAGCCGACGGCGAAATCGACCTGGCCATCAGCTTCAATCCGGGAGAAGCCTCGGCCGCCATTTCGCGCTACGAACTGCCGCCCACCGTGCGTACGTATGTGATGAACTACGGATCGCTGGCCAACGCCAGCTTCCTGGCCATTCCGTTCAATGCGTCGGCCACAGAAGGCGCCAAGGTCGTGGCCAACTTCCTGCTCTCGCCCGAAGCCCAGGCGCACAAGCTGGACCCCGAAGTCTGGGGCGCAGAAACGGTACTGGATCTGGACCAGCTCTCGGCCGCGGACCGCCGTCTGTTTGAAACAATGGAGCGCGGCGCGGCCACCCTCCCCCCCGACGCGCTCGGCACGCGGCTGCCCGAGCCCCACCCGAGTTGGACCGAGCGTCTCGAAGCCGAATGGGACGCCCGTTTTGGAGTCGGCCGGTGACACCCCGGCACGAGGACAGATCGCCCTTTCGCTACGCCCCGCTCGTCATGCTGGGCGTCATGTTCGTGCCCGTCATGGCCGGGCTCGCCGGCACCATGCTGCCCGCCATTGGCTATTTTCCGGCGCTCGGCGGTGACTCCATCTCGCCCGGCCCCATCATGGATCTGCTACGATGGCCCGGCTTCTGGAGGGCCAGCGCGCTGTCCGTGACGACCGGCGTGGGCGTCACCATCCTCTCGCTCGCCATCGTAATCCTCTTCACGGCCGCCTGGCAGGGCACGCGGCTGTTCTCTGCCGCCGAGCGCCTGCTCTCGCCCCTGCTGTCGGTTCCGCATGCCGCCGCCGCCTTCGGCGTCGCCTTTCTGCTGGCTCCGTCAGGGTGGATGACCCGGGTCATTTCACCCTGGGCAACCAGCTGGACCACACCTCCCGACGTCCTCATTCCCCAGGATCCATGGGGACTGACCATGATGGCCGGACTCGTGGCCAAGGAGGTGCCCTTTCTGCTACTCATGACCATTGCCGCGCTTGGGCAGACCGAATCGGTAAAGAGCCGCGTCATTGCGCAGTCCCTCGGCTACGGCCGCACCTGGGCCTGGATGACCGTCGTTCTCCCACGTGTCTACGAGCAGATCCGCCTTCCCGTCTACGCCGTCCTGGCCTACGCCATGTCGGTCGTCGACGTCGCCATCATACTGGGTCCCAACGCCCCGGCCACACTGTCCGCGCAGGTCGTGTCCTGGATGAGCGACCCTGACCTTGCGCTCCGCTTCCGCGCGTCGGCCGGTGCCGCCGCGCAGCTCGGCCTCGTTGGCGTGACGCTCATTCTCTGGCGAATGGCCGAGCTTTCCGTTGGATGCGTCGCCCGTCGGTGGGCCTACCGCGGGCGCCGTATGCAGCGGGACCGCCCACTGCGCGTCGGGGCGCTCGTCGCTGCGGCTATGCCCATTGCCGCCGTACTCGTCGGACTGCTGAGCCTCGCCGTCTGGTCACTGGCGGGATTCTGGAGCTGGCCGGACGTACTGCCGAGCAGCTTCACCGGGACCACCTGGTTGCGCCACGCGTCGGATCTGCGCGACCCCATCCTCGAGACCGTCCGCATTGGCCTCCTGGCCGTCGGCGTCTCGCTCGTTCTCACCATTGTCACGCTCGAAGCCGAGCAGCGCTTCAACCTGAATCTCACGACGCGCCGCCTGGGGCTGCTCTACGCGCCGCTCCTCGTGCCGCAGGTTGCGTTTCTCGTGGGACTTCAGACGCTCGCCCTCGAGTCGGGCCTCGATGCCGGCATGGCGGCTGTCACTGTCGCCCATATCGTTTTCGTGCTACCTTACGTCTTCCTCTCGATGGCTGGTCCCTACCGTGCGTGGGACGATCGCTACGCCACAATTGCGACGGCCATGGGCAGTGGTTCGCAGCGCACACTCTGGCGCATCCGGCTGCCTATGCTGCTGGGACCGCTGTTGGTGGCCGCCGCCATCGGGTTCGCGGTGTCGGTAGGTCAGTACCTGCCGACGCTGCTCGTCGGCGCCGGCCGCGTGCAGACGCTCACGACCGAAGCCGTGGCACTGGCATCGGGGGGAGATCGCCGCGTGATCGGCGTCTATGCCCTCTCGCAGACGCTCGCCGCTGCCGTACCTTTCATGGTAGCCATCGCCCTGCCGCGCTTCGTCTGGCGCCACCGGCGCGGCCTGCAACACCGCTGATGCCATGAATCCCGTTTACAGTCCCCCCCACCCCGATACTACCGAGGGATCCGATGACGCCGAAGGACTTGCGCTCCGTCGTCTCTGCATTCGTCTTGCCGGCAAGGTGCTCGTGGATCTGGATGCGCACATCGCGCCCGGCCGTATTCTGACCATCATGGGCCCCTCAGGATCGGGCAAATCCACGCTCCTTTCGGTCATCATCGGTACCACCGCGCCAGCCTTCACCGTGTCCGGGCGCATTGTGCTCGACGGCACGGATATTTCCCACCTCCCCCCCCAGAAAAGGCGCGTCGGCATTCTGTTCCAGGACGACATGCTGTTTCCGCACTTGTCTATTGGCGCCAACCTGGCGTTTGGACTGCCGCCTGCCGTGCGCGGCCGCTCGGCGCGCCGCGAACGGGTCGTTCGCGCCCTCGCCGACATTGGTCTGGAAGGCTTCGAGAACCGTGACCCTGCCACCCTGTCGGGTGGGCAGAGGGCGCGGGTGGCCCTCATGCGCATGCTCCTGGCCGAGCCCCGCGCCCTCCTCCTCGACGAACCCTTCTCCGGACTCGATGCGGCGCTGCGCGACCACATCCGCGAGTTGGTATTTTCGCGAGCCCGTGAACGCCGACTGCCCGTGCTGCTCGTAACACACGACGAGGCCGATGCCCGGGCCGCCGCCGGCGACCGGATTGAGCTGGCACACACCGACTGATTGGGCACCTTCCCCACGCGGCGCGGCGCGTATTGGGGCCGTGCTCTTCGGCCGTGTCGCCTGAGAGGACTAGGGCGTGTCGAGTCCCAGATGCTCGTGCGCTTCGGGCGGACATCCGTCCCAGCCGCCCTGCGGCCTGTTTCCCAGATAGCCGAGGTCTTCGAACCCGATTTTGCTGGAGAAAAATCCGGATGCCGTCAAATCCCGCATGAGAGTGAAAAACCGGACGCCAGGCTCCATTTCCGGCGCCGCCACCTCGGGCCATGCAATCTCGTCCAGGAGCGCCTGCTGATCGGCCGTGGCCGCATCGGCAAAGAGGACGCCCGTGCGGCGCGTGGTTTCCGCATTGAGCCATCCCAGGCCGCCGCGGACGGGTACGGCGAGGTCCGGCGCATCTTCCAGCATGAAATCAATGAAGGCAGGCACGCCGGCGTCGGTGGCGCTACCCGAGCGGTCGTCGGCCGGAATAATCCAGTCAACGAGCACCTCGACGGTCCGGTACTCGGCGGGCGTCAACGTGGTCGGCGCGCGGTCCACATCCGGCAACTGCCTGGCTACCCTGTCAGCGGCGTGCAAAGCGGCATGCTCCACGTCGCTCCGGGCGCATCCTGGGACGGCCAGGGCGACAGACGCCAGGGCCATGAGCTTGAGCGATTCCCGTCGATCCATGCTCATGTCAGATTCCGCTTTTTGACTTCGGTTGCTATATGATTGGCCGTGCGCATGGCCAGCGCCATGATGGTCCAGGTCGGATTCTTGTGGGCCTGTGATACGAACGGCGCGGCATCGGCCACGAAAAGGTTGTCGACCTCGTGGGACTGACAGTTGGCGTTGAGCACCGACGTGCGGGAATCGCTTCCCATTCGGACCGTACCGACTTCATGGATGATCTGACCGGGCCGCGTAATGCCCCAGTCGTCGCCAGCCGTCGGCATGTCCCAGACGCTCTCGCCGCCCGCGGCATGGATGATTTCCCGCGCCGTCTCATGGAAGTGCTTCATCTGCAACAGTTCCTCGTCCGACCATGTGACGTTGAATTTGAGGACAGGAATACCGTATTGATCCACCACGTCCGGGTCGATTTCGCAGTAATTCTCCCGTCTGGCAATCATCTCGCCGCGGCCCGACATGCCTACGAACGTGCCCCAGAGGCGGCGATAATCGTCCTTGAGCTGCGCGCCGTACCCGCCGCCACCGCGCGAGCGGTCGCCGCCTTCCAGTTTGCCGTTTGTTCGGTGAATACCACCTCCGAAGCCATATCCGGGCATACTGCGCCCGCCCCAGACCTCGATGTGATACCCGCGTGAGAAGGGCAGACTGCGATCTTTTTCCCGCCACCATGGAATATAGATGTGCATGCCGCCCACGCCGTCATCGTTGTGGTTCGGCATGTCCACGAGCTGCGGGAAGTAGCCCATGGCATCCGCGCCCGTGGAGTCGGTCAGATAGCGCCCTACGATATCGCTCGAGTTTCCAATGCCGTTCGGGTGCCGGGTGGACTTCGAATTCAGCATAAGCCGGGCCGATTCGCACGCGCTCGCAGCGAGCACAACAATGCGCGCGCGAACCTGGTATTCCTGTCGGGTTGTCGTGTCTACATAGCTTACGCCCGTAGCGCGCCCGTCATCGCCCGTGAGCACCTCTCGGGCCATGGCGTGCGTAATGAGCGTCAGATTGCCCGTCGCGAAGGCGGGCGGCAGGAGCACCGACTGGGACGAGAAGTTGGATCGGGTCGAGCAGCCACGGTTGCATTGTCCGCAATAGTGGCACGCCGGACGGTCGCCGAGCGGCCGCGTCAGAATGGACAGCCGGGACGGAATGACCGGAACGCCCGCCCGCTCGGCGCCGCGCGCCAACATTTTCTCGTAGCACCTCGGCTCCGGCGGGGGCATGAAAATACCATCCGGCTCGTTGTACACGCCGTTGGCCTCCCCGAAAATGCCCACCATCCGGTCGAGTCGATCGTACCAGGGCTTCAGATCATCGTACCCGATGGGCCAGTCGTCTCCCTTGCCGTCGATGGTCTTGCGTTTGAAGTCGTCCGGCCCGAACCGCAGCGAAATGCGCCCCCAATGATGGGTCCTGCCGCCCACCATGCGGGCGCGCCACCAGTCCCAGGTCGTACCCTCGGCCGTCGTGTAGGGCTCCCCGTCCAGCTTCCAGCCGCCAATGCACGCATCGAACTCGCCAAACGGCCGGTCCGGTGTCGATTTTCCGCGCCGAGGGGACTCATAGTTGTTCGTCAGCATGGCGCCGTCCCGGACCGCGTCCCAGTCGCCGCCCGCTTCGAGCATGACCACGCTCGCTCCTGCCTTTGTGAGTTCGTGGGCCATCATGCCGCCACCGGCACCCGACCCGACTATGCACACGTCGAATTCTTCATTTTTCATGCGGGAATGTAGGACTTCCGGGCAACATCCGCCTGGCAATGCTCCCGGAGTGTGGCGATATTGTTTGTCCGCCAACGACAGTTTGGCGGAAACGACCCGCCCGGTTTGAGCCGAATTGGGTGCGGCCGTTTTCGACACCCTGGCGGGCACGCCCGTCGCATCCACACAATCATACCATGAAATACCTGCTACCAGCTCTGGTCGCAGCCCTACTGCTCGTGCCCGCAGCACACGCGCAGAATGGACGCGACGGGGAGCAAACGACAGAGCCTCTGCTCGAAGCACTGAAAAAAACTTTTTCCAATGATTACCTGAAGCTTCGTCTCGTTCTGCAGTCGCAGGCCACCTTCCAGGTCGATCCCCCTGAATCCGGCCCCCCTGTGAATCAGTTTTTCCTCCGGCGCACCCGGCTCCGAGTGCAGGGCACGTTGGATGGCGGGTTCGCCTATGACATGCAGACGGAGCTCCGCTCTTCGACTCCTATTCTGGATGCGAAGCTCAGCTACACGCACAAGCCCGGGCTCACGCTTTCGGCGGGACAGTTCAAGGCACCGTTCACCGAGGAGACGCTTCGATCGGCGACGCGCCTTGATCTGATAGATCGTACACCGGCCGACGGCGCGCTCGGCCTGGGGCGCCAGACAGGTGTACAGCTCAGCGGTCAGGCTACATCAGGCCAGATTGGGTACAGTGCTGGCGTTTTCAACGGCAACGGCATAAACCGGGGTAACGACAATAATTCGTTCCTGACCGTCGGGCGCGTCTGGGCCCGGCCGGAAATTGAATCTGGAACATTGACGGCGGGCGTCGCGGCCGCGTTCTCCGAGGACGATGGAACCGCCTTTACCGGCAACAAGGTGTTGCTCACAGCCGATGCGCGCTTTGAAACAGGTCCATGGGCGCTCTCCGGCGCGGTGCTTCGAGGTGATTTCGACCCGGAAGACGACACGATAGACGACCGCCAACCCATTGGGGGACACCTGACAGCCGGATATGCCGTCGTCCCGGGCCGCCATGTGGCCCATGCCCGCTGGGATGTCCTTGACCAGGACGACGGGAGCGAAGCCCGCGACCGCATCCTGCTCGGATATACGTTTTTCCCGACGTCGGTGACCAAATTCCAGGTCAACTACATCATGCCGGTCGACAGCGGTTCGGAGTTCGGGGATCACCGCCTGCACTTCAACGCCCAGATCGCTTTTTGACTGCATTACTTGCATTCTGGATGAATGCCATGCGTAGTACGAAACGGGCCGACATCCGGGAGCACACAGGAGCCGACATCTGTTCCTGAACTGACCGTACGCTCCATGTCCAACGCCCCCGCGGCACTCCCCCACCTTCTCATTGTCGGCGGAGGATTCGCCGGCCTCAATGCGGCCCGCTCACTCCGCGGCGCGCCCGTGCGTATTACGCTGCTTGACCGCGAAAATTACCACCTGTTTCAGCCCCTGCTTTACCAGGTGGCGACCGCAGCGCTCAATGCGAGCGATATTGCCGTTCCGCTTCGAGCCATCCTGCGCAAACAACAGAACGTGAGTGTGGCTCTTGGAGAGGCCCGTCGTGTGGACCTGGACAACAGGGTCGTCCACTCGGGCCTCGGCCCCATATCCTACGACTACCTGATCCTGGCTACCGGCGCCACGCATTCCTACTTTGGAAACGATGCATGGTCGTCGTCTGCACCCGGCCTGAAGACCATTGAAGATGCACTCGATATCCGCAAGCGCATTCTACTGGCCTACGAAGCCGCCGAACTGGAGCCCGACATGGACGTGTGCCGCGAGTGGCTCACGTTTGCCGTCGTCGGGGGCGGTCCAACGGGCGTCGAACTGGCGGGCGCACTGGCCGAAATCGGAAAGCATACGCTGGCGAACGACTTCCGCCGCATAGATCCGACACAGGTGCGCGTCATGCTTGTCGAAGGTAATCGGCGGATTCTTAACGCGTACCCTGAAAAGCTGTCCCAGAAGGCCGCAGAACACCTGGAAAAGCTCGGCGTCGAGGTACTGACAGGTGCCTACGCTACTTCGCTCACGGACGACTGCCTGCAGGTCGGAGACCGCATTATCCACGCCCGTACCATCCTCTGGGCCGCGGGGGTAAAGGCGTCGCCCATCGCAGACTCCATGGAGGTCGATCGCGATCGCGCCGGTCGCATCAACGTCGAAGCTGACCTCTCGCTCGCCGAACACCCCGAGGTCTTCGTGGCGGGTGACCTGGCACATATTGAAGGAGCCGACGGCCCCGTCCCGGGAGTGGCCCGCGCCGCCATCCAGGCGGGTATCCACGCAGCAAGGGGCGTTGTGTCACGCATCGAGCAGACCGCGTCGCATCCATTCGTATACAGGGACAAAGGATCCATGGCCACCATTGGACGGGCAGCGGCGGTGGCGCGGGTGGGCAATTGGAACGTTCATGGATGGCTGGCCTGGGTGATGTGGCTGTTCGTGCATGTCATTTTCCTCGTCGGATTCCGCAACCGGTTCCAGGTCATGCTCGGGTGGGCGTGGTCGTACATCACATTCCAGCGCGGCGCCCGCCTTATTACCGGCAGGAAGCCGGACCTGAACAGCAACGTTTCGGAGCAGGTCCGACCACCGGGCCATAGTGGCCCTGTCCCCCACGAATCACTGCCATCATCATGAACACGACCCCAGGCGAGATTACACTCCGCTTCCTTGCGCAGCCAACCGACGTGAATTTTGGCGGCAATGTGCACGGCGGATCGGCCATGAAGTGGCTCGACCAGGCCGGATATGTATGCGCCACAACGTGGAGCAGTCGCTACTGCGTGACGGCGTTCGTCGGCGATATCAATTTCCACAAGCCCATCCGGGTAGGCAGCCTGGTGGAAGCGCGCGCCAGAATCATCCATACGGGCCGGACCAGCATGCATATCGTGGTCGATCTGTATTCGTGCGTCCCGACAGCGTGCGACATGGAGCGGTCCGTGCGATGCATCATGGTCTTCATCGCGGTCGATGAAGAGGGCCATCCCGTCGAAATTCCGACCTGGGAGCCGGAAACAGACCACGACCGGCGCCTTCAGCAGTACGCAATGCGTATCATGGAGCTGAGAAGAGTAAATCAGGCCGAGATCGAGTCCCTGAAGGTGTAGACCGGGCGGCGGGAAGCGGTTGCAGCGGGCTCGGCTGGCCACCTCCGCCCATGCTGTATTCACTTGCGACCGTACTTGGTGGAATAGGCCTTTTCCTGGTCGGCATGCGCCTTTTGTCCGATGGGCTGGAGGCGGCGGCCGGGCATGGCCTCCGGCGGGGACTCGAGCGCGCGGCCTCGTCCCGCATGAAGGCGTTCGTGTCGGGCGCGCTTTTCACGGCGCTCGTCCAGTCCTCCAGCGCGACGACGGTGGCCACGATCGGCTTCGTGAGCGCGGGACTGCTGACGGTTGGACAGTCGCTTGGAGTCGTCATTGGAGCCAACGTGGGTACGACAAGTACGGGCTGGCTCGTGACGCTCGCTGGCTTCAAGGTCAGCCTGGGCACATGGATGCTGCCGGTAGTGGGTCTTGGCGCCTTGTTTCACCTGGTGGTCACGACCCGTAAGCGGCACCTGGGGCTGGCGCTCGCCGGATTCGCCCTGATTTTTGTGGGGATCGACTTCCTGCAGGATGGCATGGGAGGACTGGCGGGTCACATCGACTTCTCCCGGTACAGCGCCGCGTCGTGGAGCGGCAGGATCCTGCTGGTCGGTGCGGGCCTGGTCATAACCGCTCTCGTCCAGTCGTCGAGCGTGGCCGTGGCCCTGTCGCTGACCGCCCTCGGTAGCGGCGCCATTGACCTGTCGCAGGCCGGCATACCTGGTCATTGGCCAGAACCTTGGGACAACCATCACGGCCGTGCTGGCATCGCTCGGCGCCACGATTCCCGCCCGGCGCACAGCCCTCGGCCATATCCTGTTCAATGTCCTGGCCGGAGCCATCGCGTTCGGAGCGGCTCCGTGGTTCCTGGAGGCGGTACACTGGATGCTGTCTCCAGATGCGCCAGACATCATCCGCGTTGCCCTCTTCCATACCCTCTTCAATGTAGTCGGGGCGGCCCTCATGCTACCTGCTGTACCGCTGCTGGCCCGTGCCGTCCGTCGGCTCGTGCCGGAGCGCGAACCGAGCCTGACCCGGCATCTGGACAAATCCCTGCTCTCCGTTCCGGCCGCGGCCCTCGATGCCAGCGCCGATGTCCTGTGCCGCATGGCGGCGCTGCTCTTCGAAGGGACCGCCAGGAACCACGCTGCCCTCGAACGCCAACTGCCGGAGCTCCGGGCGGGCGTCACCCGAACACTTGAATTCATGGCCCAGGTGCCCCACACAGCGGGTAGCCCGCGGGACCGAACGAATCTGTCACACGCCTGCGATCACCTTACACGGCTCATCCGGGCGCTCAGAGGTATCCCGTCCGGCGCGCTCGGACACGGCGCGCTCGAGGACGGCTCCCACGGCCGAGTTGCAACGAACGACACGGCCGCTGACCTGACAGCCGCCCTGCACACCGCCGCGGCCAGGCTCGATGCCTGCAGCGCGGTACCGGCTGACGTGGCCACCGCGCTTGAACAGATCTCACGACGTGTTGCAGCCTGGCGCGCGGAGACTCGCGTCCGCCTGCTCGATGCTGTTTCAGTCGGTGAAATGCCGGCCTCCCGGGCCGAAGGCGTTCTGAAGCGGATTGCGTGGATGGATCGTGTCGGCTATCATGCGTGGAGAGCCGCCGCCCATTTGGCGGCATGGGCCGCGCCAGCGAGCCAGGTGCCGGCTGAACCGGCGGACGATCCGGTCCCCGCAGAGAGTCTGGTGTCCTGAAACCATGTCAGAAGCACGCGGAAAAACCATGTCAAGATTACTTCCCTTTTTACTGTTGATGGCCGTCACAGCGACGGCCAATGCCCGCCAACAGGCGGAACCCGCCGATCTCATTGTCCGTGACGCCCGTGTCTGGACCGTGAATGCCGACATGCCCTGGGCGGAAGCGTTCGCCGTCCGGGATGGCCGGTTTATAGCGGTCGGGGCGAATACGGACATTGATCCACTTCGAGGTCCGGGCACGGAAGTAGTCGACGCAGGCGGCGCCTTCGTGACCGCTGGCTTCAATGACAACCACGTTCACTTCGAATCGACAGGCCGGCTGCTATTCGGACTCAATTTGCTGGACGTATCGGACGAAGCCACCTTCCGGGAGCGTATTGCGGCCGTCGACGCCCGCTATCCAGACGGTACCTGGATTACCGGTGGCGACTGGTCGGCCTATGAAGAATGGAACGCCAACGACGTCGCCGAGGCAGGGCGCCAGGTAGACCCGGACGACCCCTATGGCAACCTGTTCACGCCCGATCGCCGCATGGTTGACGATGTGACGACAGACCGCCCTGTTCTCGTTCGCCGGTTCGACCGCAAGGTCTACTTTGCCAACGGAGCCGCACTCGCTGCGGCTGGCATTGACAGCCGCTCGCCCGACCCGGAGGGTATCCGCGTGGACAGACGGGAAGATGGTACACCGACCGGAGTGCTCTACAACCCCGTGGCGCAGGACGTCGCATCGACCCTGCTTGTGCGCGACAACGTCATACGGCTCTTCGGTCCCCTGATTACCGCGCCCACGCGCGCGCAACGAACCGAAGAGACCCGCCGGGCCTGGGCGCAGATGGCGCGTGTCGGCGTCACCAGCTACTCGGACGTCACCAGCCATCCCATCTATGTGGATATTTACCGCGAACTGCGCGAAAAGGGCGAAATGACAGCCCGCGTCAGGTACCGTCCGCCGCTCGACCGGTGGCAGTCCATGGCCGACCTGGGTATACGCATTGGCTTTGGCGACGAGTGGATCCGGTTTGGCGCCGTGAAGGCCTGGATTGACGGCATCATGGGAAACAGCAGCGCCCGGTTCTATGAACCTTACACGCATAACCCGTCGAGTCGGGGTATATGGCGCGATATCATGTTCCCGTTTGAGCGCTCACCGGACAACCCCGAACGCATGCAGAGTCGTCTCGAGCGCTTGGCCCTGGATGCCGATGCCAGCGGCATCCAACTGACCGTCCATGCCATCGGCGACGAGGCCAACGGATACCTGCTCGATATGCTGGAGCGCATCAAAGACAGGAATGGATCCTGGGACCGCCGGTTCAGGCTCGTACACGCCCAGGTCATGCAGCCTGCCGATATCCGGCGGGCGGGCGCGCTCCATGTGGTGGCCGAAGCGCAGCCGTTCCATGCGTCGGACGACATGCGCTGGATGGAAGAGCGTATTGGACACGAGCGCTCACAGGGCGCCTACGCTTTCCGCAGCATGCTCGATGCAGGCATGGTGCTCAGCTTCGGTTCTGATTCACCGGGCACGAATGCATCCCGGTATTTCCTGAATCCCATGCTTGGAATCTATGCGGCCGTCACGCGGAAGACGCTGGGCGGCGAGCCCGACGAGGGCTGGTTTCCAGACGAGCGGATAACGGTCGAGGAAGCCATCCATGCCTACACCATGGGAACGGCCTACGCCGCCTTCGAAGACCATATCAAAGGGTCCATTGAACGGGGTAAGTTGGCTGACTTTGTCGTACTCTCTGACAACCTGATCGAAATGAATCCCGACGGCATCAAGGACGTTACGGTACGACGTACAGTTGTTGGCGGCCGCACCGTCTGGCACGCTCCATAAGCCCAGCATTCGCCCCTCCCCACCTTCAATTCCAATACATCCATGACGAAAATTACTGCCTGGGCCGCCCACGAAGCAGGAGGATCCCTCACCCCATTTGAATACGATCCGGGCCCCCTCGGTCCGCACGACGTGGAGCTTGACGTGCTCTATTGCGGCATCTGCCACAGCGATCTGAGCGTAATCAACAATGAGTGGGGCTTTTCCGCATACCCTGCTGTTGGTGGCCACGAGGTCGTGGGGCGCGTACGTGAAATGGGTGGTGAAGTCAGCCACCTCACGAAAGGACAGACCGTCGGACTCGGCTGGCACGCCGGTTACTGCAACACGTGCATGTCCTGCCAGTCGGGCGATCAGAACCTCTGCCAGACGGCGCAGGCCACTATTGTCGGACACCACGGCGGCTTCGCCGATCGCGTCCGCGCGCAGGCAGCCAGCGTCATTCCTATTCCGGACGGACTCAATCCGCTCAAGATGGGCCCCATGTTCTGCGGTGGCATCACGGTTTTCAACCCCCTCGTGCAGTACAATATTTCGCCGCTTTCCCGCACCGCCGTCATCGGGATTGGCGGACTCGGCCATCTGGCGCTCCAGTTCCTGAACGCCTGGGGGTGCCACGTCACCGCATTCACGTCAACACCTGAAAAGGAAGAGGAAGCCGTCCGCATGGGCGCGCACGCCACGCTCAATTCGCGCGACGACAAGGCGCTTGCCGCTGCTGCCGGTCAGTTCGATCTGATCATTTCGACCGTGAATGTCACACTCGACTGGAACGCCTACATCGGCACGCTCGCGCCCAAGGGTCGCCTGCACATGGTCGGCGCAGCGCTTGAGCCCATGGGGATCGGCGCTTTTGGTCTTATTGCCGCCCAGCGGTCGGTATCCGGATCGCCCGTCGGTAGCCCGGCTACCATTCGGCACATGCTGGATTTCGCCGAGCGCCACGATATTGCCCCGGTTGTCGAGACATTCGACATGAAGGACATCAACGTGGCCTTCGACCACCTCAAATCGGGCGATGCCCGCTACCGGATTGTGCTCAAGAACTGACCCACACCGGCCATGACCCGTCTCCCGCTGCCCCGCTTCGCCGCCCTGATTCTGGCTGCCATCGTCGCGGTCACTGGCCTGCAGTGCCAGGCGCCGGGCCCGGCGCGCGTGGGCACCGACCTGCCGGGTCCGCCGCTCCCCAAGGGCGCAGAACCTGGGCTCGAGACACCTGTCCGTGCGCTCCGCGAGCGGCGTGGCGATCTCATGTCCGCACTACCCCGAGGGCTCATTCTACTCACGGCTGAGCCGTCAGCAAAGACCATGGAACAGCCCGGCTGGATCCAGAATGCGTCGTTTTTCTACTTCACAGGACTGCTGGAGGGCACGAACGCCGTACTTCTGATGGATGCGCCGCACGGCGAGTCGGTGCTCTTCGTCGGCCCCGCTCCGAGCGCCTTCGGCGCGCCGGCAACGGATGTCGCCCTTCCGGCAGATGCCACACTGGCCGAGCGTACGGGCGTCGACCGGGTGCTTCCATGGGATGAGTTCGTGCCGCACGTCGAGCGGCGCCTGCAAAGCGGCGCAGACCTGTATCTGGATACGGCCCGGCGCCCGGTACCTCCTGGCTCGCCGCCCGGCATGCCCCCGCTCACCGATGCCGCCAACCTCTGGCATCACGCCGTTGAATCGGCGTTCCCTCAAGCAGAGATTTCGTCCGCCGCTGGCGCGATCAGCGCGCTCCGCTGGGCCAAATCGCCGCGTGAACGGGAGCAGATGCGCCGCAACGCGCTCTACTCCGCTACGGCGCTCATGCGCGGCATGCGGGCCGTTCGCGCCGGCCTCCCCGAGCGCCACGCCGAAGCCGCCGTCGTCTCCGCCTGCCTGGAGGCCGGCGCG